>CAZJDY010000014.1:0-9724 GCA_964544915.1 uncultured Methanomassiliicoccaceae archaeon
GAAGAACACGAGGGAGAGTGTCCTTGGTCTCGTCATGACCCGCCTCTCTTTCACGGTCATGTACCGAATGGTCCTTCCTTTTGTCAATTTCTCACCCCAAGAAGGACAGAGTCTTGACGACCAGCAGCATGAGCGTGGTGATGCCGAGGCAGAAGAAGAACGCGATGAGCATTTCCCTCCTGAGTCCCCCCGCCAGGGCCCGAAGCGCTTCACTCAGCAGCAAGGTCCCGAGAAGCGCGACGAACATCACCACGAGTACCTCATCGAGGTAAGTCCCTGCGACTCCCAGGGGCGGGATGAAGAGCCAAGGATGCTCTGTTCTGATCAGATGGCGACGCCTACCTCTAACCTCAACCATAACTCCTTCTCCTGACTACCATCGTTCAGAAAAAATGACAGCTTGTATTCCCCAGATGATGCTACCTGAAATGTGAACTCGTGCATGAATGCCTCGCCGTCCTCCAGACCAATGCTCGTGTAGTATCCGGTGCCATTCCTTACTTCCTTCGGTCCTTCCCAAACAAGCGGAATGAGTTCGTCGAATGAAGTCCCGTTCTCGATGCCTATCGTGAGATTGCAAGTATTCAGATGATTCATCCTGTTCGTGATCTTGATCATGACCGAGGCATTCTCCCCGACGAGAATCGAAGCTGGAAGGCTCGACAACTTCCCGTCCGGACCGGTGAGGTAGAACTCCGTGTAGGACTCCTTTGTCCCCTGGCCGGACAGACCATTCGCCACGACGACCGCAACGATCAACAGCGATCCGACAATGAGCACGGCAGTGACCTTCTCGACCGCCGTGAAACCAGCCCTTTCCTCCCCGATCGTCAGGGTCAATGAGAATTGATCCTCAGGCGCGAGCCTGGTGCGGATATAGAGAGCAACGATCGAGGCGCCGACCGTGATTATGAGCACTTCGAGCCCAACGGTTGTCGTGGTAACGTCCGACAAGCCTCTGGACAGCACTATTCCCGCGATCGCGAGGACGGCGATACTGAGGACGAAGCTGAGTACGATTCTCTCCAGCGCCGACACATACGATGACTTCGGTTCCTGCTTCATCAGGAGGGACCCGATCAGCATCACCCTCTTGCCCGGGAAGAGAATGGAGACCAGTGCATAACCTGGGGCGAAGTAGACGGAGAAGAGGGCGAGTATCCAAAGTGCTGGCGAATCGACTCTCAACTGAGACAGGACGATGGTCAGCACAACGATCGCGCTGACCAGTACAAGATCATATGGCTTTTTCGGCCCTGCTAGAGAGATTCTTCTCATGTACGCTCCTTCAGAACAGGGTGGGAGAGATTCTACTGGCAACTAATAAGCCTATCTCCCTTCGCTCGCATCAACCAGTGAATCCAGGATGTCGCATACCTTGGAACCCATGATCTCCCAAGAGTACCCCTTAGCGATAAGGATCCTGCCCTCTTCGCCGATCCTTCTCTGTAGATCCTTGTCACCCAGGAGCCTGACCAGCTCGTCGGCGAAGCTCGATCTGCTGGCTCCAATGAGACAGTTCCTCCCGTGCTCGAGCTCCGGCATGCCCTCCTTGGCCAGGGGTGTCAACACGACAGCCATGCCCGAGGAGAGCATGTCAACGACCTTTGTGAGCACGCCGACCCCTCTCCAAAGCGGGGCGACCCCCACATCGGCTGCGTAAAGCCAAGTGCAGAGGTCCGGGTCGAAGGGGACGAAACCGAGATGAATGACCCCATCCGGCAACTCTCCGGGATATTTCCCGCCACCTGCTATGTAGAATCGAACGTCCGGATATCGCTCCCTCACCTTTGGATACACTTCATCGACCAGATACTCGACCGCCTCAAGGTTCGGGTCGTACTTCAGGGTCCCGAAGAACAGCACGATTCGTTCACTGGCCCGAGCATTGAGCTTTGCTCGAGCCTCCTCTCTACTCGACTTGTTCCTCTCGACCGCAGTCATGTCCGCGCTTATCGGGATCACGACGAACTTGGTCGGATCGAACCCCATCTTCTGATATGCGTCCATGTCCTTGGAAGAGACGACGAAGACCTTCGCCGCGAGATTCTCGAGCACTCTCTCCAAGAGGACGTTTCCGACGATGAAGACGCCGGATTTCCCCAACGATTCGGCGTACAGCTTCACGTTTCCGTGGTTGTCCCAGACGAGAGGAATCTGTCGAATCCTCGCGGCAAATCCTCCTGCAAGGGAGAGATATGAATTCTCGGAGAATACCAAGGAGACGTTATTCCGCTTGGACAAAACGAGGGTCTTCAGGAAAATCAGGAACTCGTCGAGCAAGAACATCAAGTATCTGGGTAACTTGTCAATCTGCTGGTCGTAGACGAGGCGATTGAAACGACTGAGAGGAACCGGTACTATGTCGAAATGCTTTGAGAGTGTCAGGAACATCTTCGGTATGCGCTCGTTAGTCAATATCGGCAGCTGCACCGCCGGGAGAAATGCTATCCTCCGTTTTCGATCAGATATGTCGCTCTTCAGAGCGGGCCCCCCCATACTCGGCCAGAAACCTGTCCGCGCATATCTCGAAGTCGAACTCCTCAGCTGCCAATTGCCTGCCTCCCCGCGCCAACGAGTTGAGTCTGTCTTGGTCCTGAAGCAGCGATGCCAGCTCCTCCTTCATCATCTGGAAATCCTGAGAAAGCATCACCCCGGCACCTTTGTTGACAATATCTGTCTTCAGCCCTCTTGCAAATGATGTCGCCAATGGGATTCCACACGATATGGCTTCTATTGCGACGAATGGGAAGAGGTCGATGCGACTCGTTACTGCCAAAACGTCCGCGATGCTATACAGCGGGGGCATGTCGGAGTGCGAAAAGGAGTCCGTGATGAACTTCACGTTCCTCTCCAAACCCAGGGATTTGACGAGGGATGCAAGATCAGGGTAGGCTGGACCATTCCCCTGGATGATGAGTAACGAGCCTGGAATCTCGGAAACGACTCCGGCCATCGCTCGGATCAGCGTGTCCAACCCTTTGATCGGGTCAAGGCGTGAGACTGCCAGCACAACGTTCTCCGCGTCCTCAACACCGAACATCTTCCGACATTTCTCTTTATCCATGGGTTTGAACACACGCGTATCGACGCCTGAGTGGACGACCTGGCCGATCTTTCCCTCTGGGACGCCCTGCTCGAGGAGGTGATTCCGCGCGGATAAGGATCTTGGTATTATTCTCGAACAATCACTGACCACGGCCTTCCCGAGGGTCCGATAGAATCCCTTCTGCAGGTATCCGATTGGCGGCCTCATCAGAACGTCGAGCTCTTGCCATACGAACATCTTGGTTGTCAAACCTTCAGAACCGAGCCAGCTTAGAAAAGTGCCGGGCTGGAAAAGCTCGCCTGACTGGACGACGTCGAGATTCCCCTTCTTCAGTCTCGATAGCAGCAACGGCGTAAACGGAGCGACCGACGGCGGAAATACGCTGGACAGGCGTGTTGGCAGGTACTCTATCCGCAACCCGCCGCTGCTCCCGAAGGACCTTTTGGGCATGAATACATCCGCGACATAGATGGTGACTTCATGGCCTCTCGAGGCAAGCCTTCTTCCCATGTTGACGATGTTCAGATCAGAATCGCTTTCGGAAGGGGAAAATGAGACTCTCATGACTGAGGAGGTGTTCGAAAGAACATCCGATGTCTTCACAATGAGGTTGACAAGGCCTATTTTCATTAGGCCGTCGCCCCTTTGTAAGACATCCAGTACGCACCGCTGTCGTACACCTTGCTGTAATTGAGTGCGTCGTTTTCATAGAAATCATACACATATCTGTAACCATACTGAGCATGCCATAGTTCGGAAGTGCGGTCGAACACCAACATGCCAGGCACGATCCCGCCGGTGAGATTTGCCAGGGTCCCAGGATATGCAGCCATCAGTCTCACTCTGGAGAACTCCTCCGACGGCTGCTCTCCCCAGACGTAGGGCGGGATCAACCCTCCTCCAACCATCGAATCGTTCGCTGCCTTGAACCGAAGGAACTCTGTCGCCTTCACTGATTCCTCACTTGTCACGTACAAGGTCTCTTGATAGAAAGTCGTGGTCATGCCAAGAATGACCAGTGCCACCACTCCCACAGCAACTATGTTGCGCAATATGCCCCTGGACCAGGAGATGATGACCAATGTGATTATGATTGAAGTGGCGAGAACCAGGTAAAGAATCCCTCGGTCGTAGATCTGCCCTCCGAGGAGCACAAGGTCAAGAGGCACGACGATGAAGGGGAGTATGAACAGCGCGAGCACGCATGCTGGCAATGTATGACACTTCCGTTTCTTTGTGAACAAATACAGCGCGAGAGAGAGCGTTGCGAGTAACACCAGCGAACCAAGCAAAAGCAACCTTATCTGGGGGGCTACGGTGAATATGTTCTCGGCAGCCCTCAGTTCGACTGTCCCCCCGATGGCCTCGGGTATGTCGAAAAGGAAGTTCAGCTGACTATATATCTGATTGACCTGCACCTCGAAGAGCGTGATCGCCCCTGTGAACAACCAAAAGACCCATATCAACAGGAAGACCGATAGCGGCCTGGGTTTTTCCAGCCGAAGGAAAAGGGACTTCGCCCTGACTCCGGTCGTGCGCACTATGACCTCCCTTATTGCAATCACTCCCAGAACGAACAGGACTGTAGTGGGGTGTGAAACCACGACGTAAACGAAAGCGGCAATCGCCGCTAACAACCACTCCAATCCGTCCTTCTCAAGAAACACGAAGATTAGCAGCCCTACGGCAAATCCAAATGATTGAGGGGAGAAGTGAACCTGGATCCAGACGTCAGCGAGTATGGCGACCAAGAGCCCATAGCGATAGTCGACCCCGGGGACGTACGTTCGGATGAACAGATAAATTGCCAACAACGTCAGCACCGAGGCCAGGATCGGATAGAACCTTAGGAAAAGCAGAACGGGGGGATCACCGAGTAGGCTGTACGATGCCGTCAGGATGAAGAAACCAGGATAATTGTACTGGTACGAGTACTTGCCCGCGCTCGAGATGCCGTATCTCATGATGTTCTCGACGTTCTGATAGTGGCCGTATGAGTCCCAGATGGAAGGAAAGCGCTCGAACAACGCCGGGGCCCCCCAGATGGAAACGAACAGCAGCAGCGCTTGAAGGAGGAAGAGATTCTCGCTCTTGTTCTTGATTCCCATCAACATCGAAAGCATGATCAAGGCAATGCCAAACCAATATGTTGGAGGCACCATTCCGAACAGACCGAATTGGGTCTGTGGTGGGACCCATTCGATGTCATATCCCACGGATGAGCCCAGCACGACCGTGAATCCCGTCAACGCTAGGATCGCCAAAAGTGATGGCCGAACCCTCAGGAACCCCGCGACATCCTTCAAGCCTTCCCTCCCGTGTCTGAACTCTCCCTGATAATTGAGGAGGTCACCATATTAAGACTTCCATCATCCGTGCACAGCCTATCTGATCGCCCGTCGCGTGGAATAAAATACGTGATCGAGCGTATTCCGTCTCAATGTGGCTACCCGGTCATCTCGCCGTTTCTTTCTTGGCCTGCACACCAGTCCTGCTGTATTCACGCAAGCAAGGTGAGGATTGGACGCTCGCCCTCTCATACGTCGCATTCTTCGCCGTCCTCCCGGACTTCCTCCACATCGACGACCTTCGCATCGTCAGCCACAGCCTGTTCGGACTCATCGCGCTGGTCTCGATGGCGCTGGTCGTGCTCTCCCTCTTTTTCGAGGTCCGCAAATCCCAGGTCCTGATCGCCTCGGTCGCGGCAGGCGCGCATCTGTTCGCTGACTGGATGTTCGGACACTTCTTTCCACTGTTCCCTCTATCACAGGAATATGAATCGCTGAACACCTTCAATACCTACATGGACGTCCGTGTCGAGATAGCGTTCTCCGCCATCGCGATCGTCGTCTTTGTTGCCCTCATGATACCAAGACGCGCAACTCAGAGACCTGTTCTTGCAGGCAAGAGAGACATATGGAGCTTCCTGGTCCTGCTACTTCCATTCCTTGCCATTGCCCTCCTTGAGACGATATACTTCGTCCAGAACATGATGACCGTAGGCGTCACCTTCACAAGACTGATCCTCCTATCGCTCTTCGTGGTCCCTGTCGGCGGGACTCTCATCGCAATCAAAGGCCTCCTCGAGCGATGACCGCGCCTCCGCAGAACAAGCGGAGAAACCGTCGGAAGAATGGACATTACTCGCACAAGAGTGTTATCGAGATAGATAATATTGAATTACGCTGGATAGTGCAAGAAAAGCCAACAAGACACTCGTTCCGCTAAGAAAGGTTTAAGTACCGAAGATGACCAATAACGGCACAATCCTAGGGAAGCGAAGCAACATCTCGAGGCGAGAGAGCATAGGAAAAAAGAAGCAGTAGGATTCTCGGTTCGGGACCGAACGGTACTCGGCCGACTTCATAGGGGGAGGGATCCGATGTTTCGAAGCGACAGACATGGTGCAGACTGGTCCTTTTCGACCCGACCAGTCATAACCATCGGGGAGGAGTGGCCTTGAACCCGGGCGCGAAGGTGGTCGTGATGATACCTACTCTCAACGAAGAGCGCTGCATCGGGGAAGTCATCGACGGCATACCGATCGAGCGCCTCAGGACAAAGGGGTACGAGGTCGATGTTGTCGTTATCGATGGACACTCATCAGACCGCACTGTGGAAATAGCGAGAGCGAAGGGCGCGGAGATTTACACTCAGAACGGGAACGGGAAAGGCTCCGGTATGAGACAGCTATTCTCCCTGCGGAATCCCCAGGAGGTGGTTCTCAGGACCCTCTCTTTGAAATCCGCCATCGATTGCGATCTCGGCGCTCTCTCCGTGCTGCTCGATTCAAAGTACGTCGTCATGCTGGACGGGGACGGGACTTATCCATCCAAGTACATCGCCAACGTCGTCGCTGCGCTCGACGAGGGATACGACGTCATCATGGGGTCACGATTCAAGGGGAGCATAGAAGACGGATCGATGTCGCGCCTGAATTACGTCGGCAACTTCATCTTGAGCAACATCGCGTCCTTGTTGTATGTGCAGCGCGTTACCGACCTCTGCACGGGCATGTGGGGTTTCAATACCGAGACCCTCAAGAACATGCAACTGGATTCTACCCACTTCGACATCGAGGCGGAGATGTTCGCCGAATCCGCGAAGAACTGCCTGAGGATCGGAGAAGTGCCGATCGCCTACCTGAACAGGGAGGGCGAATCGAAGCTCATCCCGATGGAAGCAGGATTCATGATTCTGAGGAAGCTCGTTCAGAGACGATTCGTTTCTGCGAGGAGGATCGAGAACGGGCATATTTTGGAGAAAGAATCAAGTTATGCAACAACCCTTGCCCAGCAGTGAGCCGAGGGGTATGAATGAAAGTTGCGATCGTGACACCCGAGTTCTTGCCAAACTGGGGGGGTATCGGGACGTACACCGCCCAGCTTGCCAGACACCTCCCGAGCGAATATGACGTCCAT
Organism: uncultured Methanomassiliicoccaceae archaeon; assembly: GCA_964544915.1. Taxonomy (GTDB): domain Archaea; phylum Thermoplasmatota; class Thermoplasmata; order Methanomassiliicoccales; family JACIVX01; genus JAJRAG01. The sequence continues at coordinate 7,471 of CAZJDY010000014.1, forward strand.
GTCATCTCGCTCAGCCGGAGCGACAACGACGAACGCAAGGACGAACAACCCGCAATCCCCGATCGCATAACCCTCCACACGATCGGGAACGCGAAGGATACCTTCATGTACAACAGCCAGTTCCAGATCAATCTGTGGAGGAACTTCAAGTCGCTGCAGGCGAAACACAGGTTCGACATCCTGCACGCAAATCACGCTCAGATGCCGGACATCTTCCTCAAGCTCCTCGGGCAAGAGGTGCCTTCGATAACGACTGTCCACACGACCATCATCTCGCAGCGCGCCGGGACGAAGCGGGCCGACATCAGATTAAGGCACATCGAGAGGTCGGAGAAGATGACCTATCTGCTTTTCCCCGCGCTATCGATGGCGGAGCGAGCTTACCTTAGGCGCTGCCGCAACATCATCTTCGTATCCGAGTACATTCGCGACCTATTCGAGGCGACTTTCGGCTCCCCGGAGAGATCGAGGGTCATTCACAATGGCGTGGACACGTCTATGTTCAGGCCTAGAGACAGGGTGGAATGCCTGGAACATTTCCCCGCTCTCGAAGGGATGGAGAACGTAGTGCTCTTCTCCGGAAGGATGATCGCGCTCAAGGGGTTGGACACCGCTATCGCAGCGTTCTCGCGCATCATCCATGAATCCGACGCGCACCTGGTACTGGCGGGCGTCGGCAACTTCGATCCCTGGAGGAGGATGCTCCAGGACAACAGGGTACCAGAATCGAGGTACCTATTCCTGAGCCAGGTGCCATATCAGGAGATGCCCTATCTCTATCCGCTCGCGTCCACGTTCATACTCCCGAGCTACTCCGAAAGCTTTCCGATGACAGTCCTGGAGGCGATGTCCTCGGGCCTACCAGTTGTGGCCTCGAGGGTCGGAGGCATTCCGGAGATGATAAGGGACAAGCAGGACGGATGCTTGTTCGAACCCGGGAACCCCCTGGCACTGGCGGACGGGGTGATGACGCTTCTGTCCGACCGCGCGTTCGCCGAGAGGATCGGTCAGAACGCAAGGAACAGGGCGCTCGACGAGTTCAGCGCCGTGAGGATGGCTGCGATGACCTCCGAAGCCTACAAAGAAGTCACCAAGGGGTGCGCATGAAGATCCTGCTGGTCAACCCACCCCGCTTCGAGGACATTCCCGTGATAAGGGAGGAAAGATGCGAGATCACGGAACGGTACTCGGTACTGGAACCCTACAGCCTGCTCCAAATCGGCGCTCTCCTGAGGAACCAGGGATGCGAAGTATCGCTCCTCGACATGAACGGATTCAAGTTCGACTATGGACATCTGGGATCTGTCCTTGAGAGGGAGGAACCGGATGCGGTAATTTTCAGATTCACGCCGACGACCTTCGACTGGGACATGAGGACTGCGGAGGTGACGAAGAAGTCCGACAAGGAGTCGACGACGATCGGCATCTGCTGGACGCTCAGGACGATGGGCAAGAGCGTGATGGAGCAGTCGCCGTCGTTGGACGTCTACCTGAGACACGAGTATGAGGCGGTCACCCCCGACATAATCTCCGCGTTGGAGTCCAGCTCATCGTTCGAAGACATCGAGGGCATAGCGTACAGGGACGGGGAGAGGATCAGAGTAACGAGGGACGCGTCCCCCGTGAAAGACTACGATTCCCTTCCGATCCCCGCATTCGACCTGCTTCCATCTCTGGAGCCTTATTTCGTCACAGCCCCCGCTGGCAAGCCGTTCACCATCTTGTATACCAGCAAGGGTTGCCCCTTCAAGTGCTCGTTCTGCACCGTGGCCGGGACCGAATGGAAACCCAGATCGGCCGAGAAGATCCTCGAAGAGCTGCGTTTCCTGAAGGAGAGGTACAAGCTGAGAACGGCGTCGTTCTTCGACGAAACGTTCACGCTGGACAAGAAGAGGGCCGTTAAGCTCTCCCAAGCATTGATCGAAGAAAGGCTCGACATCGACTGGTACTGCAACACGAGGGCTCACCTCGTCGACAGAGAGCTCCTCACAATCATGCGGAAGGCGGGATGCCGGGGCATCTCCTATGGGATTGAGTCGGGCAGTCAGAAGATCCTGGACTCGGCCTCGAAGCACATCACGATAGAACAGGCGAGGAACGCGATAGCATGGGCTAAAGAGGCGGGCATCAAGACATTCTGCAGCTTCATCCTCGGCTTACCGGGAGAGGACTGGGGGACTGTCCAGGAGACGATACGCTTCGTCAAGGAGACCTTGCCGACGAGCGCTCAGTTCAACGTCGCTGTCCCGTACCC
>CAZJDY010000015.1:0-65519 GCA_964544915.1 uncultured Methanomassiliicoccaceae archaeon
GGGGCTGGGTATCTACTGAGGAAACTGCCGCCTTCTGAGCATCGATAGGAATAGTGGGGGATGGTCTTGACAGGAATATCACGATAATTGAAAACACTATCAGGAAGAACGACAGAAACTGAAGATACCATCCGACATTCGGACCATAATAAGACTCCCAAAATTGAAATGTGTAAGACGTTCTATTCGTACTGTTCATTGCATTTGGCAGTAGATAAGAGAATACTAACGGGGAAACCAGGGACATTAACCCTGCGATTAGGAGAGGAGTGCCAATTCTTAATTGGATTGCTTCTAGATTCTTGTGTCTGAGCATCGTCAGCTCTATCGTTAGTGGGATGATGATTGCGAGAGTTGTTATTATAAATGCTACGAGAACGTAAATAAAATATTTGGGAAGATCCGTCAACCACGTAAGTCCATACCAAACAGATAGTATTGGCGCGGGGCTATCGACTAGCGCTCCAAAAGAAAACAGGTAGAATCGAGAACTATAACTCCAAATGGGTAGGAGGAGAGAAGCTATGGCGCATACTAGGGCTAAGCCAAGCACCCAGCGCAATAATCTTTTGATATCCGTGTCGAACTCCCCCTGTCTTTATTCTTGTCGTATGGAATAAAACTTACTAGTGAAAAAAAACGGAAGAGGTTTGGTCTATCCTTCATATATTCGAACATGTGCTTTGTACCAATCTCGTTACAAATCGAACTGCCCAGTAGATAAGATGGTTCCAAATTTCATTGGTGGAAGCCCAATCATCCTTTGAGAAACAATGCGTAAGGGGCTTATTATACGATCAATCGAAAAAAAGAACCACACCCTCTCGTCGGGACCCGTTCTCGACCTTGATGGACGGACCGCGTTCAGCCTTTGCTTGAACGCCTTTGAAAGGACATCTCTGCATCTGAATACCTTATTCCACACATGCGTCAGGATTGCCGCCCTTTCCTCCTGCCATTGTATAGAATCAGAAGAATCGCTGTTCCTGCATTTGACACCGACTGTCTTTGTAAGGTATTTCATCATGTAGTAGACCACCCCATACTTGCCTACCTTGCTGGAAATGACCGCCCTGACATCGATGAAACCGTACGGCCATGCCCTTCTTAGCCTGTCAAGAACCCTATCTGATTGCATTCTCCATTTCATTTTGTAACGAAAGGCACGAACAGGGTTGTCCAACATAACGAGGATATGAGGAGCAGGATAGCCTGATTTCGTAGCCTCCTTGACCTTCCAAGTCGCTTTCGTTCCAAGTATCTTTGAGATATTGGCCGAGAAACGATTGAGCGCTTTGCCCCTAGCTGTCAACAATCGCCAAGCTTCTTCCTTCGTTGTTGCCTTCTGATCGAAAGTCAATGTAATGAGCAGTAAATGGGTGTCCCTGACCAAATTGCGAGCATGAGGGACCGGATAGTCCCAATCAAGCTTCTTCAAGCCATGATGGATTTCTGAGGCCTTCTTGCGCTTGTTCTTAGCATAGGCAGGATTACCTCGCTTCGGCGATAGCACCTCTGTGAACTCACCAGTCTCATTATTGACCAGATTGACGTAACATTCCTCCTCAATCCACCCCAGGAATGTCTCGACCATATCTCTCTCGTCAAGTCGGACAAGACCATCGTGCAACAAGCCCAAGACATCCGGACTGTCATAGACCCATTTCGCCTCGCTCCCGTACCCCGCGAGACGCTTTGCGTCTCTTGGTGACAGGTCTATACGAGAACCCTTGCGTTTGCCCTTCCGGGCCAATAACAGATCCGCAACGGTCCTGGGCACTTCACTTGCCCCCAAGACCGTCACCATCAAGATCGTCGAGTTCTACCCGCTCATCACATTCTCTTTCACAGACGAAAAAATAAGAGAAAAGGGTTTGTGCAATTACCCTTTTAATTGAAGTCAAAAAATAATTGTCTGGGTAAGCAGTGATTCGAGGGCCTTCCCCCGCACATTCATTCTTGCATTTGATTGCTTGAACTTCTCCCTAGAATCGCTTGCTGAGGTGGGATGCGATCACGAAGCTCGCTCTGCAGAAAGACGATTCAGTTCTTCCTGATGACGTTCGTCTCCTCTTTCTCCAAGTATGGCGTACTGCACATCGGGCACACGTGAGATTCTGCTCCCTCTTGTTTGAACCACGAGTGACCGCATCGCTTGCATTCTATTCTTGACACTCTCACATCTTCCAAGTTTGCGCTCGGAATCATATTGATCGTGTTGTTTCTTGGGAGTAGGCCGTAATCAATCCTTCTGGTCCTCCGGACAACGAATCGGAGCGCAATATCCATCCAGTTCCTGATCTCACTGGCCTCCAAGACAGCTTCTAGGAGGCGAGTTCCCTATTCCGTGTTTACGGAATGGCATCGATGAGGTCAGGCTACAATCTTCTCGAACATGTCCTTCTCGGCGCCGCATGTCGGGCATACCCAGCCATCTGGAAGGTCTTCGAAAGCCGTCCCCGGCGCGATTCCTGCGTCCTCATCCCCGATGGCCGGATCGTAGACATAGTCGCAAAGCGTGCACTTCCATTTGTTCATTTCACCCCTCCTTTGCAATCCTTGAACTGTTCTTGTCGCTCAGTGAGTCTGTTGCTGTTTCTTGCCATCTGGGCACTTCCCGCCGCTCGCCCATCATCCTCATCCTGACTTCTCGCTCTTCTCGGTTTTCTCGACGACCGCCTTGTACTTGTCGTGAATCATCTTCCTGTCGAACTCGGAAAACTCCTTCAACATGGCGTCCTTCTCTTCCCTGCTGAAGTAAGCCATGCATGGGACGAAGAAGCGCTTGTCTTCTTTCTGGATGTGCTTGGGGTATAGGTCGGTGAGGGCCTTCAGTCTCTTTGCTATTTCGTCCGCGGCGCTCTGGTCATCCATCGAATAACTAAGCCTGGAATTGAATAGTGCTCCGACGTTCTGCCGCGCATAGACGTGTTCCTGGAGCAACTCGTCCATTATTGTCCTGTGTTCTTGGGCGAGCTTCTTCTTCGCCAGGTCCCTGAACAAAATGTCCTCCTCCTTCCCGTGATGGCATCTGTCAGCGTAGGTCCTGAGGAAGTCGACGGCAGTATCGATGAAGAATACGTCCACCTTGCATGTTTCCTCGATATTGCGCAATTCCCCTTGCATCAATAGAACCATTCGTTCGATCAACCTGTGCTCGACCATTAGTGGACCTGCCGGCATCATATTCGGATCACCAGGGAGACCTTCTTAACGCAAAGAGAGACTAGACCCTATTTGTTACTTTCGAGGCTATGATGATGCTCCTGGGCTGGTCTGGATGGACCTCTGCTTGAAAACTTCTCGCCCCACGAAAGAAGGTTCGATTGTGTCGAAACGACTGATCCTATACTAAGATACGGGGCACTGGGGGAATACGTCTGCGGGGTAGTCACGGGCGTGGCCGAGTCGGATATGGACGCGAGGGGATTCTCGTAGAAAGTGAGGTCATGTCCATGTCACTTCATGTCCTGGACTGCTCAGAAGTCTTCTCGACTTTCGTCGTGCAGGCCGACAGAAGGCGGTGGTTTGAGTATCCTGCCAAGAATCCCGCTTCTATGGGGTTTGACACGGCCTTGGTGCAGACTATCGAAGACACGAGAAGCATGGCAGGCCTTGAACCGAACATACCCGAACTCTAGCTGGATGCGCCTCCCTTTGGCGCGGATTGCGGCAAATACAAGGTCCTAGGTGAATACGGGTGTCACGGATGTCCTGCCACCAACGCAGCGGAATCATTTGCCTAGCGATCGGACGAAACTTGTTGGCAAGGATGACTTTGCACCGAGGGCAGTATTATCGTAGCTGATAATTTGCTGCTAGGGAGTTTTATGTTTGTCACCTATCGAAAACCGATAAACCTTGGAGAACAGCGGCAGAAAGCACAAGCGAAGGAGGGTGGGGCACTGCTAGCGATCGCCCACCTGTTCGTTGTGATGCTGCTCATCAGGCAGCTCGACCTCGACAGGAATGAGGCCATGGTCGGCATGCTTTTCGGCGTCTTCATCGACATTGACCACCTCCTGGGCATTCCAGATTTCATAAGCGCGAACGGTGCAGGCAACCTGGCGAACCCAGAGTCGCTTCTCAACTCGGGTATTCAGTGGAAGTCGACGCTTCACAGTCCGATCGCCGTGCTAGTCGTCGCTCCAGCCTCGGTCGCATTCCGTTTCGCCATTCCCCTGTCATTCTGGGGCATACACATCCTGATGGACACAGTCCAGATCGAGTATCTTGGCATTGCATCGTTTGCAGAGATTGTCTTGATCGGACTCCTGTTCCTTGCAATGATGTGGACGGAGCTTCGCGTTTTCAACACGCAGCATCATGACTATGAGAGGTCGACTGGCAAGTTCGTTTCATGGGAGATGAAGAGGATCACTTGGGTCCTGAACAGCGTCAACCCACTGAGCAAGACGAAGACCTCCAGTAGCACAGCTTAGACTTCCTCCAACAGTCCGATCAGCGCTTCGGTGTACGAGGCGGTCTCATGCTTCCCACCGACGTCCTGTGTCCTGATGCCTCTCTCTAGACCGAGTCGGATCACTTTCTCGATCCTTCCTGCTTCAACACGCTCTCCTAGGTACCTCAACATCATCGCAGTAGATAGCATGGCGGCCACGGGATTGGCTATCCCCGTGCCCGCGATATCCGGCGCAGAGCCATGGGACGGCTCGAAGATGGCGTACCGGTCCCCTATGTTGCCAGAGGGACCGAAACCAAGGCCGCCCACCAACGCGGCAGCCTCGTCCGATAGTACGTCCCCGTAAAGGTTCAGGGTCACAACGCAATCGAGCTCTCTCGGCTTGAGGACCAGGGCGGCGGCAGCGGCATCAACAAGCATCTCCTGGGCGTCGAGTCCCGTTCCCTCGGTCTCTTCGAAGAAAACCCTCCGGAAGAGACCGTCCGAGATCCTCATCGCGTTCGCCTTGTGCACGCAGGTAATCCTCTTCCTCCCCTCGTTCAGACATAGCTCTACTGCGAATCTCACGATCCTTCTGCTCGCCTTTTCGGTCACCCGTCTTTCTAGCGTGACTCCATCGCTGTCCTCGCGCTCGATCCCAGTGTACATCCCTTCGGTGTTCTCTCTGACGATCGCTATGTCCAGGTCCACGAGTCCGATGGATGGGTGGAGGCGCTTCACCGGACGGACGTTCGCGTAAAGGTCGAAATGCTTCCTCAGAAACAGAATGGAGGGACCGTGCTTCCGGTCCAGGGGCGTCGTCACCGCCCCGAACAAGCACGCGTCGCTCTGTTCGAGCGCCTGCATGGTCTCCCCAGGGATGAAGCGTCCGGTCTTATTGTAGCACTCCAGACCCATTTTCGCCGGTATGAGCTCCAGGTCCACGTTCAGGTTCTCGAGGAGCCTTACTGCGGACGAAATCACCTCCGGGCCGATTCCATCCCCGCCGATGACAGCGACTTTCTTCAAGATCATACCCCGATGCGTTCAAGAATGCTCGCGACTATGATCGGAAGAGTGATCGTCGCATCTCCCTCGACGGTGATCTGGTCGGCAGAGGCCTTCACTTTCCCCCACGAGACGGCCTCACGCACCCTCGCTCCCGAAAGACTTCCGTCGTATTCCTCTGCGGTCGTCAGGTAAACCGCATGGTCGAGACCGTCGCGGAATTGGTTCCACCATATTACGTGGTGTTTCGAGATTCCCCCTCCGACTATGATCGCTCCGGTTTCCTTCGCCTCGAATATGATGTCCGAAATGTCCTGTTCGTCCTTGAAGAGATCGATCTTCAGATTTCTGTGGGTCTGCCAGTACATCCACAGTTGACTGCCAAAAGATCCGTCCGTGATTCCGGGAACGAACATCGGTACCCTATTCCTGTGACACCAGTAGAGCAACGAGCTTTTGTCTTCCATCCTCGATCCGACGGCATCGATCAGTTCCCTCGTTGAGATTGATTCCTTTTCCTTCAATATCTCCCCGAACATCGGGATCAATCGTTTCTCCAGTATCAAGCCGTAGCTGTCGTCCGGGACCAGGACGTTCCCAAGCCTGCTGACCCTCCTCCTCCTGAGCTTCGCGTCGTCCATACAGAAGTCGCCGTGATAATAGTCCTTCCAGGTGCGGGCGAGATCGTGGTCGAGGGTCCCGCACGTCGTTATGATAACGTCTACTAGACGCCTCTTGACCAGCTCGACGATGACGCCCCTGGTACCAGTGGCCATTATGCACGCGGGGAATGAAAGGAAGGTCGTGCAATCCTCCCTCCGGGCCATGCCCTCGACAATGTCGATGGCGTCGGCAAGTTTCCTCGAAGTGAAGCCGCCCGACTCCTTCATCTGTCTCACGAGCGAGTCCACTGTCATCGGCGCCTTAATCTTGATGTCTTTGACTGTCCTTTTCTCGTCCATAATGTCATCTCTTTCCCAGCGGTTTCCACTGAGTCCAAACAGTTACAAATAGAAAAATATTAGGATGATCGGAGATCAGGAACGGGCAACCATCATCTTGCGGATATGGATTGTCATGATCTTGATCGTCATCGGTGTGAGGGGAGAGTCGCCAACATAATTCGTCAGCTGGCGCAGAGGACAATGGTCCAGAAGGCCTTGCATGAATCAAGGGAAATGCACAGGATGCTGGTCAGCGCCCCTCCGGACACGGTGTTCGTTTTCGATCTGAACGGAACAACCAGATGCGCATCGGACAGCGCGGTCACGGATCGATCCTCGTGAGGGAGATCCTCGGTATAACTGGAATGACCGTATCGGGGTGCGGTGAACCTGAGAATGGCGCGAGATCCGAGATCAAGGTCCCGAGAGGCAGCTACAGATTCACATGGATTGTGAGCCACAGCTGCCATTTCTGGATGAATAAGCATAGGTATCGGTGAGCCTTCTTCCTCGCCGTCCCCAGTCCAAGATTTGTAGAAAAACCTAAGTAGGGACATTCTTTACTGAAAGGAGACTTCTTTGAAAAAGGTAAATGCTGCCTTGTTGTCCATTGTGAGCAATTCGTGTCTCGTCGTGATGAAGCTGGTAGCGGGCCTTATGATGTTCTCTGTCAGCGTGCTGTCAGAGGCAGTACACTCGATGATGGATCTGATAGCGGCTATCATCGCCAACTATTCTATTAGGAAGGCCGTGAAGCCCCCAGACAAGGAGCACGCCTATGGACATGGCAAATACGAGAATGTTGCCGGTGTGATCGAGGCCCTGCTGATATTCTTCGCCGCTGCGATCATAATATATGAATCCTTTCTGAAGATCCTCATCAGCTCCCCGGTCGAATTCCTAGAGATCGGCATCATCATCATGGGCATCTCCACGGTAGTCAATTTCTTCGTTTCCAGGTACCTGTCGAAGGTCGCCGAGGACGAGGACTCGATAGCGCTTGAGGCCGATTCGATGCATCTGAAGACAGATGTGCTGACATCCCTTGGGGTGTTCGTCGGACTGATAGTGATCAACCTGACAAACCTCAGGATACTTGACCCCATCATAGCGATCGCGGTCGCGGTTCTCATAATCAGGGCGGCCTACAGACTCACGAAGGAATCGAGCAAGGGTCTAGTCGATGAGAAACTGCCGTCGGAGGAAGAGATGGTCATAAAGAACGTCCTGTTGGAGCACATGCCCGAGTTTGTCGAGTTCCACGGTCTCCGGACGAGGAAGGGAGGGGACCAGAGGTTCATCGACCTCCATTTGGTGATGAAGGCCGACACGAGCGTCGAGGACTCACACAAGGTCGCTGATCATCTCGAGCATGAGATCAAGAAGAGGCTCCCCCACACGAGCGTTCTGATACACGTGGAGCCATGCGACTGGCGCAACTGCCCACTTTCGGACGACAACAAGTTCATCGAGATCGAAGACCGATCGAAGGGAAAATCGAAGGATAAGAGAAAGATCTAGCAGGTCGCTCCCCGATGATCCTGGACTGAGCTTCGAGTTCAAGTCCGCTTGAATTCATGCGTTCTAATATATACTGAAAAAGGCGTTTTGGGCTCGTTGCCTGACGCTAAGCGGTGGGCGGTCTATCTGGGTGCGTTCATAGGTCCACTCTCCGGAAACGCTGTCCTAGCGTTGGTCCCGACCCTCAAAACTGAGTTCAACACGACGGCACCTGGGGTCCTAGTCTCCATTTCCTTCTTTATGATCCCCTTCGCCTTCTTCACACTCTTCTCCGGCGCGATATCAGACGTCTACGACAGGAAGAAGACCGTGGCGGCCGGCTTCACCATCTACGCGATTGGGAGTCTGACATGCGCGGCGAGCGTGGACCTGAACATGTTCCTTCTGTCGAGGATGGTGCAAGGACTCGGGTACGGATTCGTTAACCCAGTGCTCGTCGCGATCCTCGGCGACATTACCCCGTTCAAGGACAGAGGGAAGGCGATGGGCTACCTCGGAGCGGCCACGACGACCGGCATCGCCCTCGGACCGTTCGTTGCAGGGTTCATCGCCATCATCAACTGGCGATTCGTATTCATCGTCGTCGCCACGCTAGTCCTCCTTATCGGAGTGTTCTTCTCCCTGGCCTTTAGGGGCGCGACCTTCGAGAGAGGGGAAGGAGGATTCACAATGGTACTTAAGAATCTTGGGAGGACCGCCAGACAAAGGAGCGTTGTCCTCCTTTCTCTCGCAGGCTTCATGACATTCATGTGCTACGTCGCCACCCTGTCGTTCATCTCCGACACCCTGTCTCTCGATCCACTCTCCTTGTCAGAAAGTGACATCGGAATCGTAATGGCGACAACCGGTGTCGCGGGAATAGTCGCGGCGCCGATGGGAGGGAAGATGGTCGATCGATTTGGGAGGTACGTGACCGCGACGATAGGTTTTGTCATCATTATCTTAGCCTTCTCACTTCTCACCTTCTCTTCGACCGTTGGCCACCATACAGGTTCATTGGCTGTCCTCGGTGTCGGCACCGCCATTACGTGGTCAGCTCTCCTAACTCTGACTGTCGAGGTGCTGCCGAAGCAGAGGGGAACGACGTCCTCTTTGTTCAATGGGGCGCGGTTCTTTGGATACGCCCTTGCTCCTCTGATCTTCGCTCCGGTGTATATCTCGTTGGGGATTCACTCGATCTACTACGCGAGCATCGCCCTGGCAGCAGTGGCAATGGTGGTCACGTTGCTCATAAGGCTGAATCACCGAGAGCCGCGTTTCACGGAATCCCAATAGAAAAGGATCTCGTCCAGCCGCTGATGAGATTCCACGTCCGAGAACGAGTTGTCGATCATCTCCCAGGATCCGCTGGTTAGGGACAGCACCTTCTCCCTTGTCCTTGTCAAGTGGAGGATGTCCTCAAACATCTCCTTCTTCTCCTTCCTGGCAGAGATCCTTCTAAGCGCGACCGCTGGGTCGATGTCGACAAGGAGCAACCGTTCCGGAACCGGCAGGAACTTAGCGAAGAACGTATAGCCTGTCTTGGCCAATCTCCCCGGAAGGTACGCAGTCGCCATGAGGTAGCGCACGAAGACGATGTTATCATACTCGGCGTCTTGGCGCCTCATGATGCGAAGCGAGTTGAGTACGTCCATCATGAAGAACATCCCCGCCAGGGCTTGCATAACTCTTCCCGAGCCCTGCAGCGACCTCCTTGACAGTCTGCCGAGAAGCCGTGAGGACGGATGCATATAGATGATTGTGCTCTCCCCCCGCTTCTCGTAGTAGTCCCTTATCCAGTTGGCGTGGGTTGTCTTTCCAGATCCATCTATGCCGTCGACCACAATCCAACGCATCGGTCACAACCCCACTAGGACGAACACTCCTGCTGTCAGGAGCGGGATGACCAGGTTGTCGTACTCACCCGGTGTCACCAACTCCACCATGGCGACGAAGGCGCCCGAGAAGATCGCTACTCCCAACGCGGCGAAGGGGTCAAGCGAGAACGTCCCGAACGCCCCGCTGCTCGCAAGGAACTGATAGAATAGGAGCACGGCGATCGTGGCTATGACGGTCGCCGTGAAGACCGCTGCCGTCCCTTCCAGAGTCTTCTCCCTCAGGATCTTCCTCTTCCCGTATCTCTTTCCGATCAGACCCCCGAAGCCATCGCCGTACGACATTGCGACTATGGCGATCGATGCGATCATCCTCTTGTCGAAAAGGAAGAATGCGAGGATCGTCCACGATATCGCGTAGTACACTAGGCCGAGACCGTGGCTCTCGCCGGTCGTCTCTCCGAGGAATGAGGTTCGCAGTCTGCATACCGGTGAAAGCGGAGAAACGAGCAGTAGCAAGGGGATAAAGGGAGCGGCCGCGAGGAACGCCATTATGTACGGCGAATCGAACATCCACCAGAGAAGTACGATGTTGCCGATGAGTATGTGTATGACCTTCCGATGGATGCCTCCGATACTCTTCTTCTTGACCAATCTTGAGATCAAGACCACCAGGACTACGTAGCTGTAAACAGAGAAGAGCCCGGTAAGATCCCCACCGCTCAGCATTTTATGTAGGTCAAAGCCTTACACATATACATTGATTTCGCATCTGGCCAGTGCAGGAATTCTAAGGGAATCGTCTTCTTCGACGCGTGAGCTTCCGATTACGGTGGTCGGCCCGTCTCAAACCGGATAGTCTGCTGGAAATGCATGTAAATGGAGCCTATGAATCGGAAGAAAAGACTGGCATGAACGAGAAGGACGTCTGACTGATTCGGTCGATGATGGTGCTCGGCGATGCCACTCAGGGAGTCGCCGTGCTGCTTGATGTCAGATAGACACAGTTCGTGAGAGCCAATCTCGTTCTACTGAAGGGTCTCTGGAAGTGCTCAAGATTCGGGGCAAGAACCGCCTGACAGGTAAGCAATCATTGGATATCACGCGGTCTGAAGGCACAGTCGTACTCAAAGCGCGATTCTGACAGCGAACATCACGACGACCGCCACAATCGTCGCGACCGTCGTCAGCAACAAGGCGGTCCGGGACCTGGAGAACACATCCCTCGACATGGTCCTGGAGATGATTAGCTTGTTGAGCGAACTTATCGCGCAGGCGATGAGAATCGTCTCCGCAGCTATCCAAGGGTCTATCTGTCCCGTCACTGTGAGCGTCGAGACAGAAGCGACCACTGCGGCTGATGAGATGAATCCCCCGATCGCAGCAAAATAGACTGCTTCGGCCCCGACATACTGATGGACCAGGATCGTCGCAGTGGAGACGACGACGAACATGATCCCGAACTTCAGGGCGGGGGCGATTGCAAATGGGGAGGTCACCTTCATCGGCTCCTTTTTCCCCAGTTCTACTTTCATCATCAGGCCCATGCCCATCCCGAGGGCGCTTACTATGAGGAGCGGTAGGGCGATGATGCCGGCTGTTGAGAGAGTCTGGTCTGCGAACAAGCAGACCACGAGGTTTCTGATGAACATGGTCGCGTTCGCGAGCACGACTCCTGATGCTGCGGCGCTAACGATTCCTTTCCTCTCGTTAGCTAGGCTGCAGATCGAAGCGGTCGCTGCCTCGGAGTTCACGAGCCCACCGAGCAGACCGGAGAACCTCAGGCCGCGGGACGGCCCCTTCCAACGAACTATCAGGAATGAGATGAAAGATATGGATGAGACAAATATGACGATCAGTATCGTGGTGCTGAGGTCGAGGGAGCCACCCCTTCCGAAGACGGCAAAGGGCCCGGTTAGGTGCAGTCCAAGGGCGAGTGGGTACAGGACGAAACCGATCGTGATGAACTCGAGAGCACCGACTATCTCGCTCTCCGTCAGAAGCTGAGCGAACCTATGAAGATGCTTCTTCGATATCAGAAGGAAGGTCGTCGCGACGCTTAGCACTACCGCCTCCAGGATGTGATCGTATCCGATTAGGACGCCGGCTATGTACGTGACGATGAAGGCCAGAGGAGTGGTGAATCCGGGTATCTTAAGCTCGTACTGGATGTACAGCAATCCCATGGCGAAGGCCGCCACGATTACTAGCCCGACAATGACCAACTCGTCGAGATCGGGGTGCAGGCCCGCGAGATACGAAAGGATGAATCCGCTCACCGAGATGAGCGGAAAGGTCCTTATGCCGGCCAGGACCATGTGTTCATCTCTATGATGCTCCCGCTCTAGACCTACGAGTGCTCCTACTGCGATGGCGACCAGAAGGTCATAGACGAAGGTCACCTCGCTAGCCATCAGTGGTGGTAAGTGAGCTTATCGCAGATAATCTTTGTTTATCGAAACGATGGCGACCCCAGTTGACCCCTTCCTTCTTGGATGTTGGTAAAACATTTATATAGACACTTTAATTACGCCCCAAAAATCGGAGCAAGAAGGTCCGCTCATGGATTCACTGATCTACGCAATTCCGGTCGCGGGCATCGTCGGACTGTTGTTCGCTGGTTACCTCACTTGGGACATATTCAAGAGGGACAAGGGAACGCCAGAGATGAGAGTGATCGGGGATGCCATACGGGAAGGCGCGATGGCATACCTTGCCCGCCAGTATAAGACCATTGCAGTGATAAGCGTCATACTTGCCGTTGTAATCTCGATTGGAATTAGGGTTGAGGTCGGCATCGCGTTCATTCTCGGGGCCTTCTTCTCTGCTTTGTCGGGTTACATCGGGATGTATGTCTCAGTCAACGCGAACATCAGAACGGCAAGCGGAGCGAGAAGGACACTGAACGAAGCGCTCGTCATCTCCTTCAGGGGAGGGGCGGTATCTGGACTCGCCGTCGTGTCCCTGAGCCTTCTGGGAGTCGCGGGAGTCGTTTTCCTGTATGACTACTTCTTCGGGCTCAAGGACGCTCTCTTCTACGCGGTCGGTTACGCCTTCGGCGCAAGCTTCGCCGCTCTGTTCGCACAACTCGGTGGCGGTATCTACACGAAGGCTGCGGATGTGGCCGCCGATCTCGTCGGGAAGATCGAGGCTGGCATTCCCGAGGATGATCCACGCAACCCTGCCGTCATCGCCGACCTCGTCGGTGACAATGTCGGTGATTGCGCTGGTCGTGGCGCAGACCTTTTCGAGTCCACGGCTGCTGAGAACATCGGTGCGATGATACTCGGTCTCTCTATCTTCCTGGCGACAGGCCAGACGCAATACGGTTGGGTCTTCTTCCCGTTGGTCGTCCGTGCGTTCGGTGTATTCGCAGCGATCGTCGGCATCATGTCCGTTCGGATGAGGAACGAGGACGAGAAGCCGATGAGCGCTTTGAATCGCGGTTATTACATCACATGCGTACTCGCGGCGATACTCTTCTACATCGCCGTTGATCAAATGCTAGGCAACATAGTCTACTTCTACTGCGGTCTAATCGGGATAGCCCTGAGCATCGTCATCGTCTACATCACCCAGTACTACACATCCGGCGAATGGAGACCGGTAAGAGAGATTGCGAAGGCGTCGGAGACCGGTCCCGCGACGAACATCATCACCGGCTTCTCGGTCGGGTTGGAGACCGCTGCGATGCCAGTCATAGCGATCTGTGTCTCGTTGCTTGCAGCGTACGGAATTGGCCTGACGGCAGCGCCCGCTGGCGCGGTGTCCTTCGTATACGGTCTGTATGGGACTGCTGCAGCGACGATGGGCATGCTCGCCACTTGCGCGTTCGTACTCGCCGAGGATACGTTCGGACCGATAACTGACAATGCGGGCGGAATCGTCGAGATGTCGAACCAGCCTGAGGATGTCCGCAGGAGGACCGATAGGCTTGATGCGGTCGGGAACACGACGAAGGCGCTCACAAAGGGATACGCGATGGGATCAGCTGCGTTGGCGGCATTCCTGTTGTTCGCGGCGTACTTCGAAGAGGTCGCGAAGCTGATGAACGACAAGCTGAACGCGGTCGTTCCCGGTTCGGGAACGCTTACCCTCGCGGACGTGTTTCACGTAGATATCGCGAGCCCGCCTGTGTTCGTAGGCGCGTTCATCGGGGCCATGCTAGTCTTCCTGTTCGCCTCTCTTGCGATCAGGGCGGTCGGTAAAGCCGCGTACGACATGATCGGCGAGGTCAGAAGACAGTTCAAGGAGATCCCTGGCATCCTGGAGGGCACGGCCAAGCCAGATTACGCGAAGTGCGTTGACATAAGTACAAGAGGCGCACTGAAGGCGATGGTCCTGCCTGGCATATTGCCTGTCGTCGTGCCTGTCGGTTTCGGTCTGATCCTGAGAATCCTAGGGTATACCGAGACGGTGCAGGCGGTCGGAGCACTCCTCATGGTTGGCACAATTGCAGGAGTGCTGATGGCCACCTTGATGAACAATGGAGGAGGTGCCTGGGATAATGCGAAGAAGTACATCGAGGCCGGGCACCATGGCGGGAAGAAAACGCCTGCCCATGCTGCAGCCGTTGTCGGTGACACTGTCGGGGACCCGTTCAAGGACACGGCGGGGCCGTCCCTGCATGTCCTGGTGAAGCTGCTCTCGACGATGACCCTTGTCTTCGCGGCGCTGTTCGTTGTGTAACCGGGAAATCCTTTCCCCTTTTCTCTTTTCCCTTTTCTTCATCCAGTATTATTCAATCCGAGGCTGAACGGTCTCAAGATTTAAATAAGGGATGACGCATGCCCAAGTAGTCAAGAGGGCGTTCTAATGTATTTACTTACGAATCGTGAGAGAGTGGTCAGGATTCCCCCGGACCGTCTTGGCGATGACCTTGATAAGGTGGTTAAGGAGCTTACCTGGGAATCTTACGAGGGGAAGATTGAAGGCAACGACTCGCTGACCATCCTCATTCGGAACATCGAGCCCGTCGGGCTGGGCCGCGTGGTCCACGGGGACGGCGCTGTGTATCAGAAGGTCAAGTTCGATTCCTTGATATTCCGACCCCAGCTCCAGGAGGTCGTTGAGGGGACGATCTGTGAGGTAATGAAGTTCGGAGCTTTTGTAAGGTTCGGTCCTTTGGACGGACTGCTTCACATCAGCCAGATTATGGATGACAGAATCGACGTGGACACCGACAACCAGAGGCTGATCGGGAAGGACACGAAGAGGGATCTGAGAATCGGGGACAAGGTCAGGGCGAGGATAGTCGCTCTGAGCCTGAACGAGCGGAGTCCCAGGGAGAGCAAGATTGGCCTCACGATGAGGCAGTCGGGCCTTGGCAAGTTCGAATGGATCGAGGAAGACCGCAAGAAGAAGGGTGGTGCCTCATGAAGGTCCAGAGGGCATGCAAGCACTGCAGTTACATAGTCGAGGAGGACACCTGTCCGCTGTGCGGGAACCCGACATCCGATGACTGGCAGGGATATGTCATCATCATCGATCACACGAAGTCAGAGATAGCGAAGAGGATGGGTATCAATGTCAACGGCAAGTTCGCCCTCAGGGTCAGATGATCTCATAGTCCCCAAGAGAGGTTGGGCATTGCCGAATCAAATGAGAGAACAGCTCAGGATGCCGTTCGGGAAGCTGATGGAAGAGAGTGATATGCTTAAGGAAATCGCGAACTGCCGTAGACTAGTGGCGGTCGGTGATGTCGTGTCGTTGACTCTCCTTCAGAATGGGGTCCAGCCAGACGTCCTCATATTCGACTATAGGACCAAGAGGGACGAGATTAGCCTTCTCAAGGAAAGGGTCGAGGGCATGAACGGAGAAATGGTGGTCGTCAGCAACCCACCAGGACGCATCACGCCGGGGCTCGTCGATGAGGCGCGGAAGGCGATGAAGAGGAAGAGAAGGACGAAGATGCTGGTAAAGGGCGAAGAGGACCTCGCGGCCCTCGTGTGCGTAGCGCTCGCCCCTTCCGGGACATGTCTGGTGTACGGCCTCCCAGGCGAGGGCATGGTACTGGTCAAGATCGATAGAGAAACGTCGACTAGAGCGAAGTCGCTCATATACGCGATGGAGGAGTTGAATTGAAGGTTGAGATTCAGAGCAAGAAGGAGAACGTGCTGCAGGAACGAACGGAAGTGCAATTCCAAGTGGACCACGACGGGGAGCCGACCCCAACGCGGGATTCACTGAGATCAAAGATTGCGGAGCTCATGAACGTCCAGAAGGAGAGGGTCGTGATCGATCATCTCGACACCGAGTATGGAAAGGGTGCGAGCGCGGGCTACTCGAAGGTCTACGCATCGGTCGAGGTCGTCAAGTCTCGGGAGAGCAAACACCAGCAGATTCGGCACGGACTGATAGAGAAGCCGAAGAAGGAGAAGAAGGTCAAGGCGGCGAGGCCGACCCCGGCAGAGAAGAAGCCGGCAGAGAAGAAGCCCGTCACAGAAGAGAAGAAGCCGGCTACTGAGGAGAAGAAACCGGCCCCAGCAGAAAAGAAGCCTACCGCGGCGGAGAAGAAGTGAGGAGTGTTACAATGCCAAAGAAGGATTACTATGAGGTCAAGGACGGCAAGGTGGAGAGGAAGCGTAGACACTGCCCGAAGTGCGGCCAGGGAGTGTTTCTGGCGGAGCACGGGGACCGGATTTCCTGCGGAAGATGCGGCTACACCGAGTTCAAGAAGAAGTGAAGTCAGATTGGATTGGACCATACCATCATCTTTACTTCAGTCGTAGAACCGGCGTATAGCATAACCCGTTATGCTTCCGATTATTCCCATTTTTATCCCTTCGACTAACCCGATTATTACTGATTTGAAGACTGGGTCGGTCATCGGGAAAACATACCCAGAGTACCAGAGAGCAAATTGGAGTACAAGGGCAATTGGTACGCTGATTATAAGAGCCACGCCCACGCCAAGAACAAAACTAGCTATTCCAGCTTCAGAACTCCAAGCGATGAGGGCTGTGATCGCGCCTAAAATCCCGACATAAACAAGATACCCTGTGGTCCCTCCGAAAATACTTGCAGAATCCTCGCTAATAAATACGGCGGAGACAGCAATTCCAACGAAGGCTCCAGCGACGAGAACATATAGGGTAATCTTCCTTGCATTCTGAATTCTCTTCCAGTTGAACGCTATCATAAGTGCGATTGATTCACCTATTGCCGCGAGTCCAACGATAAACCATCCTATTTTGCTCCCAAGAATGATGTCCGTGTTATCGATAACCAGTAGATGATTTGAGTCGTAACCGACAACGACTGATGCGCCGAAATCAGTGATGACATTCGTACAGACATCTCCGACTTTCGCTTCCCAGATCGGAGAGCTCCTGCCACCCCTATATGCTAGGATACTCTCTTTCGTCGAAACGAAGATGCTGCTGACTGCTGTCGGAGCTGTATAGGATGTGAGATCGTCTTTGGACACCTTCACCGAAACACCCTCGTTCGAAACCTCTAGTATATCATTACCAGATCTCACGAAGATCGATTCGATTTGTTTCTGTAGCTTCAGGTCGGTGCAGTTCCCCGGCAGATCCTTCTCGAGAATTGTCTGGATAGAATCTGATCTGTAGACGGATAATCTTGTCGGGTCGTGGCCCGAAAGGACAGCTAGACGGAGGCCAGTATTGGTCAGAACGATCTCCCTCACCCGCTCTCCAACATGGTAGATCCTTGTTGGAGTGCTCACAGATCTGCGAAACATGTACAACGAGTTATTTTCTAGGGCCATTGCGAAATGATGGGTGCTTTCGGATCGGGCGGTCGCAACGACAAGTGATCCAAGGTCCTTGGTCCATTCTACTCCTCCGTCGGTGGAGATGGAGAGGACAACCACACTCGTGCTGGTTGAGTTACTTGATAGAAGAACCACTTGTTCTGGAACGTAGCCTCTACTTGCGTACCCCTCGGTTATACCAATTAGTCTTATCGATCCATTCAAGTTGACTGAGAAGTGTGGTGTTGTCTGTCCTGGTTGGTAGTAGTGGATGACACCATCTTGGGTGACTATCGCTACAGCATCAGTCATATCTGCTATGCAGGCCCCCGTCACATTGGTGCTGAGATCGTATTTCATAAATCCGCTAGGTGACGATAGTCGGACGCCGTCATCGGAGAGAATCAGTAGAGTGTCGGAGTAGGACTGCTGAACTTCTAGTATGTTGAAGGATGTGATTTGGATTTCAGCAGCTTTGTCCTCGATTGTATAACTGACCGTATACCAAGCGATTAGAAGGTCGGCCACGATGAGGATGACGACAATCCCTGCTATGAAAATCCACTTCCTTTTCCTGATGACGTTCCGAAACCGAACCATCATGACCAGTATCCCGCCGCCACTTCATATTCTTATTCCATACCTCTTAGGTTTTCATTATGAAAATTGTTAAAGTCTCAAGGTTTTTCAAATGACGTCAATCGATTCCACATCATGATCAATCCAGTCGGGACAAGCTTTATTGTGGACTTCAACTATCCCTTGGTCGCGGGCCTGTGGTGTAGCTTGGACATCACAGAGGCCTCCGGTGGTTTCTGTGCGAAGCCGAAGTGAGCCTCAGACTCGGGTTCGAATTCCCCAGCAAGGGGGACGAAAATCCCGACAGGCCCGCCACTGTCACCATCCAGCAAGTGCTAGATTTTCGTCAATAACGGCCTTCCGTGCAAATCGAAAGCTGCTGACAAACCCCTTTCTTTTTTCTTTTAATAAGCAGAGGATGGGGAGAAGACGATCTACACAAACTCTCTCGATTATGGATATTTTGTTGGAGCTGAGTAGTAGGGAGTATGCTGGCTATCCTAAGAAGATGTCTAACACCCCAATATCAGACATGTTAGACTTGAACATCTGGCTATCTCTAACATCGAATTTCGGAATAGAATTAAGGATGTGAAAAACATGGAATTGCCTCCCGGATGGGGAAATGTATGGAGCGCTAAGAAAGTTGATCGCATGCGGTTAGGTCCGTGCATAACCAGACTGTACCGGCTCGGACACTCAGAACGAGAGATCGCAAGAATACTCAAGATAAGTCCGTCAAGCGTGCATCGATATTTGGCACTGGTGAAAGCGTACGATGAATCGAGGAATACTTCAAAATGACCGCTATCGCTTCAAAAAGTGCGTTATTCGGTCGCTATCATTCGTTATTATCTGGATGTGAAAAATGGTCGAAATAATGTCCGAATAACCCGTTCAATACCCATCTAGATAACGGACTAAAATGAAGCGAAGCAGCCGCCAAAGAACGATAATCTAACGAATGTAAAGAATTGAATGAGCCCCAATCAACTTACGGTTAGTGACATCATGTGACACGGTGCAGGCTATTCACCTTTTTTCTTTCTCGAGGAACAGGGGTGGGCAAATCTCGCGCTCGATTATGTCTTAACGATGAGCCGCATGGTAAGAAGGGAATGAATCCGAATCGTATCTTTAGCGTTTAGACGCTTGATCCAGCAACCTTATAAGCCGGTTAGCAAGATTAAGGTGAATCTTCCGCACGCTTGGCTGGAGGAATTGGGGGGATTGCTGATCCGAGACCGTGTGAGATCTCTGAAACCCATCATTGATGACCAGTCACGAGTTCTAATCCTTGGATCGATACCGAGTGCCATGTCCATAGAGAAACAGGAATACTACGCCAACAAGGGGAACCACTTCTGGAGGGCTATCTACGCTATTTTTGATTCTGAACTAGACTCTTCATATGTTGAAAGGATTTCATTCCTGAGGGGAAAAGGAGTCGCACTCTGGGATGTTCTCAAGGAGTGCAATAGAAAAGGAAGTGGCGACTTGACAATCACTGGGAGAGTGCCCAACGACTTTGCCTCCTTGTTTGAGGAGTATCCGGGAATCAAGTTCGTGTTCTTCAACGGCAGGATGGCTGAAAAGTCGTTTGAGAAGCTAGTCAGACTGAATCCCAATTCAAGACTCAAACTCAAGAGACTTCCATCAACTTCTTCAGCGAATGCCCGATTGACCATCGAGGCCAAGGTGGAAGAATGGCGAACTGTAAGAGAATGCTTAGAAAGGTGCGACTGACCCGCCGAATCCGGAGCCAATGCCTCAGAAACAGAAGAACACATGTCATATGCGCCCACCCAGAGACCCTTCAGCAGACAGTCAACTTGTTTAATCCCTGAGAATTACGTCGAAAAGGTGGTTTGGAAAAGGCATTGCCTGAACATCAGCTTCTTCTCTATCTGATATTCTCTTCATGATGTAGTCTTTAATACTCATCTTACCTAATCTTGTCTTCTTGGTGTCAATAGTTGGTTGACGTACAGACTGTTTCTGACGCGCGTGATGAAGGGGGCAAGCGGATTGGACCTTAGAGGCAAAACGCTGATCGTAACAGGAGCTTCGAGGGGAATCGGTCGAGCTTTAGCTTTAGAACTGGCTCAAAATGGTGTCAACCTTGTCTTGAACTCCCGAAGCGAAGCACCCCTCGAGGAAGTGGCTACTGCTGCCCGAGGGAAAGATGTGAGCGTATTGACAGTAGTGGGCGATGCCGCGTTAGCCAGCAACTCCCGGCAGATGGTGAAAGCCGCGGTTGGCATTGGCGAATTCATTGGTTTCATTCACAACGCAGGAACTGCTCATCCAGGTCCATTCTTGTACGAACTACCTAAAGCCATGTTCGAGAATGTCTGGCGATCCAACGTGTTAGCTGGTTACCAGATCGCGCGCTTCTCCTATCCCGAGCTGCGCCGAAGGAAGAGCGGCTTAGCGGTCTTCTTTGGGTCTGGGGCCGCAGAGATGAACGTAGAAGGCATTGGAGCCTACTGCCTCTCCAAGGCCGCGGAAGAGCATTTGGCGAGACAACTCGCCGCTGAGGCTCCAGAAATCACTTGCTTCGTGTATCGACCTGGAGCTGTCGAGACTGAGATGCAGAAAGGTGGTCGGGAAGCAAAAGGCAGTGGAGCTAAAGGGTTACACCGATTCTTCGGAGAGTTGAAGGAGCGAGGAATCCTTCTAACTCCCGAAACAGCCGCACGAGCATTAGTGCGGATATTACAAAGAGACCCGCGCACCTTTCACGGTAGGATAGCTACCTATGATGACGGATTGTGAAAGTGGCGCGTGAATGCTAAGGGCTTTCTGCTCCTGTGCATGCGCTGACTACCGCCCATCGATTTGATTCGGCAGGAATTACTCTTTAGTACTGAGTTTACCCAATCTAGTCTCTCGAGCGAACCAGTAGGCTTCGATAATCAGAACCGATTTTGAAGAACCTGAAGTAGGACTCCTCCTTTTTGCAGTAAGACCGCCAGAAGTCCGATGAAAGGGATTCTGGAGATTCGGACGAAGCTCATATCATAACAACTGGCGTAGAAGCCACCTCTATGGTGACCACGTGAACATCCTAAACTCGCACAGCTCTTTGAACCCAAGTCTCTTGTAGATCGGGAAGCCCAATTCGCTCGCCTCGAGAACAGCAACATCATAGCCGGCTTCTTTTGCACGAATGAGAGGTTCGCGGGTCATCGCGGATCCTATGCCCTTCCTTCTCGCCCCGGTGAGTGTCGCGATATTGTAAATGCCGGCGACTTCCTCGTGAAGGACTAGAAGGGACATTGCGACAGGCTTCCCATCAAGGAACCCTAGGAACCAGCGGCGAGTCGGACTCGCGCCATAGCTCCTGATGAGACTCTCCCAACCTCCCCTGATGTCTTTTGGGACTTCAAACACTTCTGCTGATATATCGCTGCAACTCCCCAAGGACTTCGCGTCCTCGACTTGCTCAATCTCGAAATCGGGAGGCAATGGTTCGCTGTTTACGTCTCTCAGATCGATAGCCATTCCCGGAGTCTTCGGTTCCGAGGCTAGACCCTGGCTCAATAGGAAGTTGCCAAGTGTCACTGGAGTGCTCGAGGGACCGAGAACCCATGTCATCGGAAGTTGAGCGCTTCTAAAGTATGTCATCGCCTCCTCAGCCCTTTTCGGGAGATTGCTGGCATTGAACCTTGGACCAAGAATGTAATTGAGCAAAGCCATACGAAGGCCTGTCGAGACGATGGTCATATCAGGCTCTCTACGCACGAATGAGCCCTGAAGGCCAGAACACAGGGATGTCAAGGCTTCATAGTGTGTTGTTTCAATTGTGCAAATCAACTCTTCCTCTGTAAACCTTCCCATCATAACGCGAAGGACTCCCAAATTGCATTCTGTGGATGATTAGATAGTATTTTCGGTTTTGTCGTTCTCTCGAAAATGAAGTGGGCAAAGAAGTCCAGTTCCGCGCACTATCCGCATATGGAACACAACACATGCGAAGAAACCTCTCCCCCATCTGCCGTCAGAAGCGTCAGTCACGAAGTATGCGTGACCTTTCGGGATGCCGTGAGGTTCGGGCTGTGAGAGATTAGCTGAACACTTTTCCGTTCTTCTTATCAGAATTTCGGGATTCCTATCCATCTTGGGGTCCTATTCATGTATTCTCGGTATGCATTTCCATACTTTTGGAGGCAGGAACGTTCTTCAGAAACTATACCAGTATGCACTGGAATTAAGAAAACTGCGGTAATTAGCAGAAAAACCCAGGAAGCACATGCGATGCCTGTGCCGCCAAAGATCAAGAACATGCTAAAGTAGATAGGGTTTCTAGAAAAACGGTAGACCCCTTTGGTGACAGGTTTATCCACTGGAGTAGTGAAGAAATTTTGAACTGCTATAGTCTCGATAATCGCTCCCAGCAAATAGATGAGGAATCCAGCAAAGAACCAGACTGTCCCCAGTTCAAGCGGCAAGAAGATGCTGTAAGCAATTAGAGCGATGAATAGAAAGGATATGATATTCGAGATTTTTTTCTCAGTCTCGTTGAGCGGCGCATCAGAACCTTTCTTCAATACCTCTTTGTCAATTAGCCATCCTGATAATAAAAAGGGCAATAAGTTTAAGAATGTCAAATAAAGCATGAAAATCCAAGCATTCCATAAGCCCAACTCAAAAGCTGGAATAAGCGACATAATCCTACCCAAGTCCGGACTAGACCATGCGGTTCATGGTGTCTCTCGCGAATGCCCGAGCTTTCATGAGCCTAGCCTCGTCGGGTTGACCTTTACTGTTATGACTCTTTGCAAAAGTCCGAATTTTCTTATTAGTTGAGATTCTCATTATTAGCTCCAAACCCTTGGCTAGCTCCCCTTGGCAATCGAAGAACCCTACTAGGTTCGCACCGGCAGCTGCTTGTTTGAACTTTGCCATCCATTCCGGGACTTCTGGTACATCTTCTGGGGCACAATGCGTCACGAACAATGCTACCTTCCTTCCGCCCGTGCAATGTTTATCTAGGAATTCCTTTACCTTCTTGTCAGGTCCATATTGATGCGTGGGAAAGCCCAGGAATGAGATATCATAAGCCCCGATATCCTGCACATCTTTAATCGGTCTGATCTCCTTCTCACCAGTTATCTCTCCATATATGGCTTCGGCTACCTTCTTGGTGTTGCCCGTCGACGACATGTATGCCACAAGCACTTTCATTCCGTTGCCTCCAACTATTCTCCATTCGGGCGAGCATCCTTAAAACTTATGGCAGCGGTCCAGGACCTATCAGGGTGCCGTGAGGTCGGGCTTTGACAGATAAAGAGCGTTCTCAAATGGTTCTTACTCCACGCGGGCTGGTAGGATTCGCTTCTCCGGATCCTCGTAGTGTTCCACCTTGATAATCACGTTTGACTTGACGCCAGCTACTGCAGATAGGACGTGATTCAAGATTTGCTCGGCGGTCGCCCGTAACTCTCGGCCACGTGCGCTCACTTTGTACCAGCCGCTCTTATCTCTATAATAGAACTCAGTAGAGTTCTTGCCGCTTATCTTGATAACATAGCTCTCATTGGTCAGGTTCATTTTACATCCATCCACATGCATAAACATCAAGGTTTGTGACAGAGGTCCAGGACCTATCGCGATGCGGTGAGGTTCGGGCTCTGAGAGATGAGCTGAAACCATTTACCTTTCCTTTTTTTTCCCTCCCCCCATCTGCCGTCAGAACCGTCAGAAGTGGCGGTTCAGTCAATATTCGATTCAAGCTCAGTGAGTAATACATCGATCCTTGTAACTTGTCTTCCATTTCCATGTGATAAGAATATTTCTCTGGCCTTTGTCAATTGCTCAAATGCCTTTTCCCGATTTCCCAATCTTGATAAGAATATTCCAAGGGATTGTCTTGAGATTGCCTCCATATTTGGGTCCCTCACTCCTCCACTAAGCACATCCATTGCATTTTCCGATTGTCTAATGCATTCCTCATTTCTTCCTTTAAGACCTTGGAGCATTGCTTGGGCTAATATTATCAGACCTCTAGCTGGCGTTTTTATGCTCCATTCATACGATTCTGTGAGTTGTTTCGACCTATCGATCAGCTCCTCCGCATCATCCATCATTCCAGTCATAATATCGACCTGAGCAAGAACGGCACATGCCCGGGCATGCAGGACCGACTCCTCGATTGCTTGAGCGATTTCTAAGGTCTTCAGGCACTCGTCTCTTGCTCGAAGATAGTCTCCTCTCATCATCAATATCCTGGAAGAATCATTGTGAACCGCATAAAGGCATAGATTATGGCCCAGTTTGCTTGCCAATGTATGGGCGGACCTCAGGTGCTCGGCAGCCTTCTCCTCATCCCCGATTGTTATGAGTAGTTCTGCCAACCCCAACTCGTATTTTAGTGAACTCAACGAGCTAGTTGACTCGCTGAGAATCGCAAATAGGCTCTCCATCTTTGAAATGGCTTCTTGCATCCTTTCCAGGGAACAAAGAAAGCCGGCATGATCATTCATGACGTCCATCAATCGATCCTTCCTTTTGCTTTTCCTAAGCATCATCTCGGCTTCATCATATGATCGCTCCGCCACGTCCAGCTTCCCCTCGAACATAGCAAGGTTCGCCTTTTCAGCTAAGATCGAACCAATGTCAAAGTCATTCATACCGGCGATTGACAAAGCCCGGTCGATATATTCCCATGCAAGTGCGGTGCTACCCTTCCCTAACGAAGTGGGACCGTACAATTTTGCCATCCTCCACAGAAGTTGGCCTTCTTTACATGGCTCCAGTTCCAATGATAGGGCCTGGTCGTAAGCACTTTGTGCAGAGTTGAAGTTGAGAACATCTACAAAGCTGTCGCCCAATCCGATTAATGCTCTGAGTTTCTCCTTCTTATGATTCGCACCTATTGGGATGCTATCCACGGCTCTTTGGAAAAATGTGACCGCCTCAGCACCCCCTGATTCTCCTAGGAAGTATTCTCCCGCTCGAATCGAATAATCGAGACTCTTTTCCTCTTGGCCGGCCAGATGGAAGTGAAATGATAGTGTGCCGAGCATCCTATCGTCCGGTAATCTCGATTCGAGAGAGGTCCCGACCTGCTTATGGAGTTCTTTCCTACGTGGTGGTGCGATCTGATTGTAAGCAACTTCCCTAACCTTGTCGTGTTCGAAGCGATATTCTTCACCCATCGTTTTGACCAATTGGAATCTATTCTCCAGGGAGTCGAGCGATTCGAGAGCCTGCATCCTGTCCAGCTTCAGAACCTGCTCAATGATCTTTGGATCGAAATACTCACCGACCACAGACGCGCACTCCAACAACCGTCTCTGGTCTCTTGGCAGCCTTTCCAATCGCCTGAGGATGACCTCTCGCACCGTGGACGGAATAGTTATCGTATCCTTATCTGAGAACACCCAGATGCCTTCCTTCAGGACTATGAGCCCCGAGGTTACAAGCATACGAACGATCTCTACAGCGAAGAGAGGATTCCCACCGCTCTCCTTGACGATTCGATGGGATACCGTTTCATGTACACGGCCTCCGAGCATGCTCTCAACAGCTTCGATGATTGCCTGGCCCTCCAGCCTGTTAAGATGTATTTCATTGACAATACCCTCCCTCACCATCAAATGAATAGTGTCCCCGAGGGGGTGCACTTGCTGCCCCGACTCAGCAATGATGTCCTCGGTACGGTAAGTTCCGGTAATCGCGACACGAAGGGGTCTGATGTTCCGTGCTAGGAAGTGCAGTAATTGGACTGTCACCGAGTCAGCCCACTGCAAGTCATCCAGACAAATCAGTATTGGTGTTTTTTCAGACTCTTTGGACAAGAAATCAAGGACTTTGAAGAGTACTATGCTGGAATCCTTCATCGCACGACCATCAGTCCCCGATTCATCTTCAAAAAGGCTTTGGGTGTATGAGGTGAAGGCTTCATAGAATGGAAGATATGGGCAAGGATTCCCAGGAATGCATCTACCTAATAGGATTGTGAACCCAATTTGTCTTGCAATGTCAGCAGCTGCATTCATTACCCTTGTCTTGCCGATTCCTGCCTCCCCGGAAATCAGAACTAATGAACCGCTTCCTGAAAGCACCTCGCCTATATGGCCAACAATTCTTTCGATCTCTTCTTCCCTACCCACCAAAATGGGCTCGAGTTCCATTGTCACCTTTCAATAGGAGTTTCTTGAAGGCTTAGACTTTTGGATTCTCCTTCATCGTTCTGTTTCCTTTGTCCTTCAGAACCGTCGGATGTGTCAGAAATATGAGAGATAGGCCAAACCTCATCCATTCTCTTCTTAACATTTTACTCCTCATAGATCAGATATTCATCCATCGCTCCAAGTTGAGTCAGTCGTCGAAGATGAATAGCTCGTTGATGCTCGTCTTCAACGCCTTTGCTATCGAGTGTGCCAGGTTGAGGGATGGGTTGTAGTCGCCCTTCTCGACGAAGAGGATGGTCTCCCTACGCACGCCCACCATCTTGGCGAGATCTTCTTGAGTCATGTCGTACCTCGCCCTGAGCTCCTTGATCCTGGTCTTCATTTGGGGACACCCTTTCTCTTGAGATAGGTGTTCAGAACCAGGAAGATTGACCCCATCGCTGCAACGTAGATCATGAGCCATTCAGATGTGGGGAGTGACGAGATTTGGTTATCCTCAAGTATCACATGAAAGAAGCTCATTCCGAACACAAAGTATAAGCTGATGTAGAAGGCAAGATAGCCAGCGCGCATCTTGATCGTATGTGTTCGCTCGTCTTCGCTTGGAATTCCACTTTTCAGCTCCCTCAGCTTCCTTCGAGCGACAATGAGAGCGATCGCTGCCATTGTGATTACGATCACTGCCGACACCATCGTCGCCCAGTTGTCAACATTGACGTTCTCATATGCGATGACGAAAACTGTCCCCAAAACCAGCACAGTGACGGTCATCCATACAAACGCCCGAAACCTCGCTCTGTCGTCCATGTCAAACCTCTCCATGATATTCTTTTGTTACTTTACGCGAACTTTTTGTTTGTTTAATATCGCTTTATGTTATCTATAACTAACATCACATATATGAATCCTTTGACGAGACTTCTACGAAACGAGTCCTTAGAAACCCCTTTCTTCTTTCTAGTTCTCTTTCCCCATCTGCCGTCAGAACCGTCAGAAATGTCACCATTATCGATCTAGAGAATAGAGCTGAGGAATTTCTCAATGTCCGAGACAACAAGAGCGCTTCCGCAATACGGACAGTTGGTCAGCCTGTCAATTGAAGTGTCTTTGTTTATTGTCATCTCGTGCTAATGGTCCGTTTACTTCTTGAATTCTTTACCAATGGTCCAGCCTTTGGCGAGCTTTTCGCCGAGACAATAGTAGTTCCTGTCAGTCATCGTGAATAGGATCGGACGAAGTTTCGAGAGGTCCACTGCTGCATCTGTCATAACTTCCTCATCGCAATAGGTCGCAACGACCTTTCCGATGAACAGATCATGATTGGGCATGTCAATTGTATCGATGAGCTCGCATTCCATAGAGACCGGACACTCTTCAATCATAGGAGCGGTCCCAAGTTTTCCGTAAAAAGTCTTGAAAAGAACAGACTTGTCTTCATCTTTCCCAGATACGATTCCACAATAATCAGTCACCTTTACCATATCCTCTTTGGGGATGTTGACGCTGAAGCACTTGTTCTCTCTTATGCCAATGTTCGTGTAGTGCTTCTTGTTCATGCTTAGTGAAATTGAACTGTGATCTGCAATGCCGACATGGGCCATTGTGATGTAGTTCGGCTTTCCTTCAACCAGCGCCCCCACAAGAACTATGGGTAAAGGATACAGGCAGTTCTTCGCCCCGATTTCTTTTTTCATCCAAGTGACCTCCTTCAGGGTATTTTGCATAACATATATATTCTATTCGTTGACGATCCCGGTATGTTCGTCTTCCGGTCTTTCCCCATCTGCCGTCAGAACCGTCGGAAGTGTCAGAAGCCTCGAAAAAATCGAAGTCGCTATCCTTAACTGAACAGACCGGCGTTTTCTTGGTGTTTTCGTCATTTCCCTAGCAGTTGAATATAAAAAAAGTCCCTGGTTCCACTTCTCCCGACTGGCGTTCCCAAATCACGAATTTCCGTGTTTCATTCTTTGCGAGGCATGCCCTCTACAGAGATTCTTGAGATGCTTCCACTTTCCCTAGTATTGGCTCATGGATGAATGACTTCTTCTTGAACGCAAGACGAGCTGCATCCACCAATAGCAAGGTCCCAATAAGAATCAGCGTGAATCCAACCAGCCAACTACCTTCAAACTGGAACGGAATCTCGCCGTTATCTCTCATTGCTAAACCGGCGGATATGATGATTGGGGGATAGGCCAGAAACAGCCTCTTGGCAATTCTCCAATCCTTGGCCGCCCAGACGGACAGCATGGCGACCGGCATTATGTAGTATCCCGAATGGATTTTCGGATAGAACACTACGAAGACTATGAGAACAAGTGTGACGCTATCCCAGACCCCCATTCTTTTGCGGTGACAGTACAGATAAGTGAGGAAAAGTGAAGCTAGAACGATCCCAAGTTCGATTTCATTCTGGATTCCGAGTCCCCCCATGCGCAGGAAATGCCACATGCTTGACCCGCCGGTCGGTCTTCCGGATTCACCCAAGAAGTAGAAGTCTATGAATCCGGCAAAATCGTCATAACAGAGAACTACAAATGGCAATGTTACGACAGAGGTGACAGCCAGAATGATCAGAATAAAAAACATCTTCTCCCTCGAGCTTCGCAGCCTCAGGAATTGAATCGGAAGCAGTAGAATGGCGAACATCTTCGTCCATATACCTGCTGCAATCGCCGCAGCAGCAAGCCTGTTGCGTTCGTGTAGCATGAGGACCACAGATATCAAGAAGACAAATGCAACAAGTGACTCGTCCTGACCCACCGAAGTATCTATGACGCTGAAAGGAGTGACGAGAACCAGAAGGCCGGTCAGAAAGGCGCTGTGGTCGTCCCATCGACGCAGGGCAACATAGAGGACACAGGCAGTTAGGAATGCGAAAAACGAGAAGTATATGCTCCAAACCCAATCGTACTGAGAACCTCCGAGCAGCTGAGCCGGAATCATAAGGTAGTTCACAAGAGGCGGAGTCTCGGTGTGAACATCCCTGTACAATAGATCACCGTTGAGTATGGTCTGGGTTCTCTCCCGGTAGTTGTAGATGTCAGCGTGGGCAACTTCTGGTTCGACCAGACCAGAAAACCACAAGAAATTGACTGGGATAGTAGCTCCGTATATGACCGCCGTCAGGGCAAGATAGAACAAGATCTTCTTTCGGAAGTCGAACCCTCTCAGCTTTCTGTCAATCTTACCTATCTTGCCCCCGATATTCATGGTGTACCATCTTCGTATGAGACTCCAGAACAGGTGAGTGATTCTTCTATGTTTCTACTTTCTCGAAGTGATGATATCGGGCAAGATTGGTGTGACGACCAACCATAGCAACGGTTAAGACCAAAATCCTGTGAAATTCAAATAGGTCTTATAACTTGCCTGTACCACTCAACAAACCGCTGAAGTCCTTCTTCGATATCGACTTTCGGCTCCCAGTCAAGAATCCTTCGCGCCAAAGAGTTATCTCCCCAGGTATGTTCGACATCACCTGGTTGTTCTGGCAAGTACTCAGGCTCAATGTCCTCTCGGTCACAGATCTGAAGAATGTTCGAGACGAGGCGGTTCACTGTCAATCTCCTCCCGCTGCAGATGTTCAACGAGATTCCTTCCGCGTTCCCACAATCAATCGATGCATTGATAGCCGGAACGACATCAGAGATGAAAGTGAAGTCCCTTGTCTGCTCCCCATCGCCAAATATCTGCGGTTTCTGGTTCCTAAGGACCCTGTCAGTGAAGATCCTTATTGCCATGTCCGGACGCTGGCGCGGACCGTACACTGTGAAGTACCTCAGTGAGATGGTTTCCAATCCATATAGCTCGTTGAACTGGCGGCAGTAGACCTCCGCGATCATCTTGCTTGCGGCATATGGGGAGACGGGCTCAAGAGGATCATCTTCCTTCACTGGTAAACGTTTCGCATTGCCGTAAACAGACGATGATGAGGAGTTCACCAGCCTCCGAACCCCAGAATCTCTGCAAGCGACAAGAAGATTCAGTGTTCCCAGTGCGTTTACGGTGTGTGATTTCAGAGGATTTGCGACAGAAAAACGCACTCCCGCTTGGGCCGCCAGGTGCACGACAACATCGGCACCTTTGACCGTCCTTCTCATGCGCTCAAGATCGAGTATGTCCGCCTTGATGAGCTCGAAGTCAGGGTTTTTCTCGTGCTGAGCAAGAAACTGCATCTTACCAGAGTAGTAGTCGTCGAAGTTGTCTACCGCCTTCACTTCATGTCCCTTGCAGACAAGGAGGTCGATCACATGGCTACCGATGAACCCAGCTGCTCCGGTCACAACGATCTTCAGACCTTCACCTCCTCTTCCTGAGCGCTTCCATTTCCACCCTGTGCTGTCTCTTGAACTTGGAGAAATCCCTGAGGGTTATGAACGGAACTGTGTACGATTTTATGTACGATCTGCCGCTGGGCCTTGCGTAGTGTGTGATAGGTATCTCCACGATTCTCATACCCTTGAGCGCGGCCAACGGGAGAATGAAGCGATGCAAGCCTCTGTAGCCCTCAGGATCGAACTGCATCGTGACAGCTTTCTCCCTTCGGAATGCCTTGAAGCCGCTGTTCTGGTCTTTGACCTTCAGTCCGAATCTTCTCTGTATGATGCGACGATTGTAAACGCTTGATATGAACTTCCTTATGAACGGATCGGTTCTTTGATGCCTCCAACCAGTGACGACATCATATCCCTCAGCGACTTTTTCAAGAAACAGCGTTATCTCTTTCGGTTCATACTGGCGATCCCCATCCATAATTATGATGACATCTCCTCTCGCTTCCTGGAACCCTGTTCTGATAGCGAAAGATCTTCCCTTGTTTACTTTGTGATGGATTGCTCTGACATTCTCGTGCCGTCTTGCTAGATCATCGCAGATCGCAGGGGAACGATCAACGCTGCCATCGTCAACGAGAACGACCTCGCCATCAATCTTGTCAGATCTGTATACTTGAAGTATCGCCTCTGTCAGCGGCTCTATGTTATTCTCCTCGTCCTTTATCAGAAGCACTGTGCTGCACTTCAGGCGAATCCCTCGGTCTTCACTGAGATTCCTGTGAATCAGTCGAAATTGACGGTTTGTGGCGTCCCTCATAGAAGATCATCGCAAGGACCCCTACTGGGATTGAAAGCCAGATGGACGTGAGAGCACTGAGGATTCCTGCAGTGGCGGCTATGTCATAGTTAATTCCACTGGCAGTGAAGATGGCGGAGGAAACGACGACGTTGCTGCTTCCCGCCGATAGAAACACCGCGCTGAGAGACGCGATGCTTGCCGTTGCGACGACCGCAACGAGACTCGCCTGTACGCCAAGCGCCTCCATGATAAGGAATAGACGGACAATTTCGTTCGTCCAGATTACGATTGTAAGGGCGCCAGCATATGCAATCAATCTTCGTTTACCCTCTATCTTTGTCGAGTGGATTGCAGAGTTGAATGAGCCAACGAATCCCTTGATGCTATTCGAAAGTTTTCTTCCTCTCTCCCCCTTTGCTATCATCCGTACGGTTTTAGCCATAAGATTGCCTGATTTTGCGAGGAACTTGGGTATTGCCAGCATATAGATGATGAGGAAATTCACAATCACCATGACTACAACAGTGGCGATTAGCTGATTCCTCATGTCCTCCACCAAGAAGGTAAGGAGGAGCATCAGGCTTGTAACGCACAGAATCGTCAATACTATAAAATCCATTAGTCTCTCCGACACAACGGTCGCAAGACAGGTGCCGATGCCGACACTCTCCTTAGCCCTCATCCCGTATACTCGACTTGCCTCTCCTACCACCCTTCCAGGAGTGACGTTGTTCAGGGCCTGAGAGAATGAGAATGTGGCAAATATCGAGGCGAAACGTATCTTATTCCCGGTACTGCGCATCAGCAACCCCCAGCGAAAGCTCTTCACCACGAGATTGATGAAGTAGAGTAATACGACAGAAGCGATGATAACAAGGTCAACTCCCACGAGGGCGTCTCCGACAGACTCAGGATTTGAAATCACGATCGTTGCGGCTATCA
This sequence comes from uncultured Methanomassiliicoccaceae archaeon, assembly GCA_964544915.1. Lineage (GTDB taxonomy): Archaea > Thermoplasmatota > Thermoplasmata > Methanomassiliicoccales > JACIVX01 > JAJRAG01. The sequence goes on from CAZJDY010000015.1 coordinate 32,148, forward strand.
GTCCAACCGAGATGGCAATGTTGACCTTGGTGCTTCCGTTTATCTTCCTCAACGATTACTCAACTCCTCCCCTCAAAGTTGACTTCTTGACAGAAACGACCTAGAATTGGCAAAAGGAGGATAAATAGTGTACCTAGCAGCGGTCAACCTCCTCTCCATCTGCCACCAGGACCGCTGGAAAGTGTCAGAGGAATGGATCGGGCGAAGCCCGAACGCTTTCGATCCGCTTGTTATCTGAATTGGGAAGAATGTGGGGCTCGCCCGAGACCGAACTCTGCACAATCCAGATGGGCAAAATCAAAATGCAATTCTCGCACCTTAACGCATGACCAGCCCATGAAACCCCTTCCCCCTTTTTCTCCTGATCTGTAACCCCATCTGCCGTCAGAACCGTCAAGGCTGCCGGAATCGGTGATTCCGGGCGAGCCGCGCACGATTCACTACCTGGTAGCCGCCAATGGATTTGCATTCATGGCGACCACGTGTATGTCCTAAACTCGCAAAGCTCTCTGAACCCAAGTTTTCTGTAGATCGGGAGACCCATTTCGCTCGCCTCGAGAACGGCAACTTCGTAGCCAGCATTCTTGGCGATTTGAAGTGGTTCCCGAGTGATCGCGGTTCCTATGCCCTTCCTTCTTGCCTCAGGGATAGTCGCGATATTGTATACGCCGGCGACGTCCTCGTGAAGGACCAGAAGGGATACTGCAACGGGCTCTCCGTTAAGAAACCCCAGAAACCAGCGACGCGTCGAACTCATGCCAAAGCTATCGATGAGTTCTCTCCAGCCGTCCCTGATGTTTCCAGGGATTTCGAAAACGTCTGCCATTATATCGCTGCAAGTTCTCAAGGACACCCGATCCTCGACCTGCTGAATCTCGAGTCCAGAAGGCAATGGTTCGCGGTTCACAGTCCTTAGGTCGATGGCCATTCCTGGGGTCGTCCTTTCTGAGACAAACCCCCGATTCAATAAGAAGTCGTCGAGCTCTGCTAGAGTGCTTGAGGGACCCAGAACCCATCTCATTGGAAGTCCAGTGTTCTTGAAATGTGACATCGCCACCTCGGCCCTTTCCGAGAAATCACTTGAGCCGAATCTCGGGCCGAGAACGCCGTTCAGTAAGGCCATGGGAAGACCGCTCGAACATACGATCATGTCTGGTTCCCTACGCAAGAATGAACCTGGAATGCCAGTGCAGAGAGCTATGATAGCTTCGTAGTAGGTCCTCTCAATAGCTCGAATCAACTCTTTCTCTTCGAATCCTCCTATCATAGCACTCAGAACTCTCAGATTACATGCTGCAAACGGTTAGATAGTGTTTTGGTTTTGTCGCTCTGTCGAAAATGAGAAGGAGAAAGCAGTCCAGCTTCGCACAGTAGCCCCTTATGTGACCCAGGGACAAAAGCAAAGAGGTCTCTCTCCCCTTCTGCCGTCAGAACTGTCAAGGAGGAGCGGGTTGAGTGGGATTCTTACCCGCGATTCTGACTAGCAAGAGGTCGATTTGTACCGTTTACGGTACAAAGCACCTGTTTGAAGGTATGAAAGATAGACCAAACCTCTTCCATTTTTCCCTTTTGAAATACCCTTGGTATGTCCAGATGATAGCTTCAGGGCGAGCTGAGGATGGTGGCGGCGAACTCATCCACCTTTCCCTGCCAGCCTTCCTCCAGCGGCCCCTTCATCTTCTCCCCTGAAACTAAGAATATCTTGTCGGCAACTTTCACCAGCCCCTTCCCCCTCAAGATCTCATCCAGGATAGGTATGGTCTTCCTCCAGCGGTTGAGTCCTTCCTCCGTCGGCATCAGCCCGGTCTTCTTATCAGGCACCGCGTCACCGTGGGTCGCGAATATGGCACACTTTGTTCCCGACGGCAGTGAGACCTTCTTGATGAAACGGCGCATGCTCCCTAGTGGCCCGCCGAATCGCGTGGGTGACCCAAAGACGTACAGGTCGGCGAGGGGCAGCTCCTTAGGCTTCGACTCATCGATATGATGCACGTTCACCTGATGGCCTTTGGTCTCCATGACCCGCCGTAACTCCTCGGCGACCTTCGCTCCGTTCCTGAATTTCGAGGCGTGATATAGCTCAATCTTGATGAGGATCCCCCGGCCATGGCGAATGCAACTAATCCCTATTAATGATTTCTTGCAAGCCGGCTCCAAAACCTTCAAGTCTGTCGCGCTGCAATCTCCGAATCTGTGTGTGGTAGGTTCACGTTGATATTCGACTCGGAGTTCTTCAGGAGGTTCGCTCTACAATCAAGGAACGTCGAGATCTCCACAAGATACAATATCGCGCCGACGCAGGAGGTTCCGATAATCGTCAATGACGGCAGGAACAAGGTCTTCATGATGAGGTTCGGTCTTATCCCCTCCTGGTCGAAGGAAAAGAAAACGAGATACAGCCTCATCAACGCAAGGGCCGAGACCGTCACAAAGAAGCCGATGTTCCGCCGACTTCTCGCCAAGCATCGCTGCCTAGTTCCTACGACCGGCTTCTACGAATGGAAGAAGGTCGGCAGTCGCAAGACCCCTCATTTCATTCGCGTGAAGTATGAGAACTACTTCGCACTCGCCGGACTCTGGGACCATTGGAAGGATCCGAAAGGAGAGGAGATCAAGTCCTTCACCATCATAACAACCAAGGCAAATGATGTCCTGAGCGAAATACATCCCCGGATGCCGGTGATACTCAGGAAAGAAGATGAGGTATCTGGGTAGTGTGTTCGAAGGCTTGAAGTCGCAAGGACTCATAAGCACGACCGACCCCAGGCACATAGGGCGGCGGGAGATCCAAGAACTCCTCTGTTATTTCAGGAAGAAAGGACTGGACGTCTCGACCCAGGATACCCACTTGAAGTATCTCAAAGCCATCCTGAAGACCTTCAAGAACCATGTGATCGATGACATGGAATCCGAGGGGGTCAGGTTCCCGAAGCCCATTAAGAAGCCGATTTTTGCCTTGTCGATCGAGGAGCTGACCAAGATGTTCGCCTCGGTTAAGGAAATGGACCGGTGGGAGGGGTCGTTGGCGCGGGGGATAATCGCGCTCCATTTCGCTACCGGAGTTCGACCGGGGGAGCTACGAATGGCCCATGTTGAGGATTTGAATCTAGAAGAGGGGACCTTTTTCGTTCGATTCCCTAAAGGACTGGGCAGATGGGCTTCACCGGAAAAGATCCCGCTCATTCGGGGCGACGTGGCACATCTACTGCGGCAATATCTCGAAGAAAGGGAAGAGTATCTGAAAGCGCGCGGCATCGACAAGGCGATAGCTCTATTCCCCAGTATCCGTAGCAAAACTGGATTCTATTCCCGCCAAAGGTTCCAGGACATCAAGGAAGACATTGAGAGAATGTCAGGGGTCAAGTTCAAGTTGAAGGACTTCAGGCCAACCCTGGCAAGTATTACGGTAGCAGGTGATCTCAGTCGATTGCCTGCCGTCTCGGCGCAACTGAGGCACTTGGACCCAAAGACAACGACGGATTTCTATGCGAGAATCGAACTGAACACCGTCACTCGGCAGCTTCGGGACGTGTGGAAGGAAAACCCGACAACAATGTACAATACACCCGTTATTGAGAAAGAATATGACATATCTGGCTATCAGTAATGGACATTCCCGACAGGCCCGCCACCAACTCCCCAGAGCGCGGCACAAAGATTGAGCTAGAAATGTCCAAAACTGTTTTACAGGGCAAGTCTCTATCGGGCAATGCATGTTCCTCACCCGGGATGAAGAAGCGGTCTTGAAAGGCGAGAAGGGATTGGGCGTCCAGCGGGCCATGGAATTGCTTGTAGCGATTGGCACCGTCTATGAGGCGGAACGTCTAATCCCAATAAGCTCGGCTCACCTCTCCGGAGTTTCCTATAAGACGATAGGCGAGGGGGGCGTCGACTTTCTGACTAACATAGCCTCGGATTCGAAGGTCGTCGTAAAGACGACGCTTAACCCCGCGGGGATGGACCTCGTTCGCTGGGGAGAGATGAAGATCTCGAAGAGGTTCGCCGAGAGGCAACTTGAGATCATTGATTGCTATTCGAGGCTGGGTGTCGAGACCAATTGCACCTGTACCCCATACCTGGCAGGAAACCTCCCAAGAAAGGGTGATACCGTCGCCTGGGCCGAATCCTCTGCGCTCTCGTACATTAACTCGATCGTCGGCGCTCGAACGAACCGCGAAGGAGGCCCAGGGGCGCTAGCCGCCTCGATTCTCGGCAAGACACCAGCCTATGGCCTGCATCTCGACGAGAACCGGAAGCCGACCGTGGTGATAGATGCGGAGATTGACGGCGGGCTCTTCGACCACACGCTCCTGGGGCAAGTTGTGGGCAAAAAGGTTGCGAATGCGGTCCCTTATTTTAGGAACATAAGGCCGAATCCCGACGAGGCTAAGACCCTTGCAGCGGCCATGGCCGCTTCAGGGTCTGTTGCGATGTTCCATGTAGAGGGGATGAAGCCCGAGGCAAACGATGCCGATCTGAAGGGACTCGAGAGGATTGGGGTCGAACGGAGAGATCTGATCGATGCGAGAGAAACCTTGTCCACTGGTCGGGAGCCGGATCTCATCGCTGTTGGCTGTCCACATCTGTCCGAGGCCGAGATCCGAGATCTCGCCTCAATCTTGAAATGCAAGAGCAAGAAGACCGATATCGACGTCTGGTTCTGCACGTCGAAGGCCACGAGGAAGCGATGTCCGAAAGAGATTGACGTACTGGAACGCTTTGGCAAGGTCCTGTGCGACACATGCATGGTCGTCGCTCCGATTGAGGATCACTATTCTTGCAGTGCCACGAATTCCGCGAAAGCGTGCAACTACCTGCCGACGCTCTGCTCGCAGAAGGTCGTCTGCGCTAGCGCGGCGGACTTGATGAAGATGGTCACATGATCCTGAGAGGGAGGGGAATATTCAGGGGAATCGCAAGAGGTCCGATCGTAGCGCTGGACAGCCCTTTCAGCTTTCTCGGGGGAGTCGATCCGTCGACCGGTCTTCTCTCCGATTCAAATGATGTCAGCATCGCCGGCAAGGTCCTCGCTTTCCCGACCGGAAAGGGGAGCACCGTCGGCTCCTATACAATGCTGGAGATGAAAAGGCAGGGAACGCTCCCGGCGGCGATTCTAAACAAGAAGGCCGAGCCGATCGTAACGACCGGTGCGGTCATGTGCGGCATCCCCCTGGTCGATTCAATCGACGTCTCAGTGCTTAGAAGCTGGGATGTGGCGATAGTGGACGGGACCGAGGGTACAGTCGAGGTCGAGGGAGTCGAAAAGAAGAGCGTTGTCACGTGCATCCTGATGAAGAGGGACAGGTTCCTGATCCTGAAGAGGAGCGAGAAGGTCGGGACCTTCAGGGGCAAATGGGCAGGCGTCAGCGGGTACGTCGAGGTCGGCGAGGAGCCGATTCAGACAGCACTCAAGGAGATGTGCGAAGAAGTGAGGGTGACGGATGCCGAGCTTGTCAGGCAGGCCGATCCGATCGTCGTCCGTTCCGGTGAAATCGTGTGGGAGATACATCCCTTCCTCTTCAAGGTCAAGGGGGATGGGATAACGACGGACTGGGAACACACGGGGCACAGGTGGATCGTGCCGGACGAACTCCCGGGATTCGACACTGTCCCGGGTTTCGACAGAGTGGTCGAGATGCTCCTCTCAAGGAAGATCGTTTCGACCGGAACGCGATGATTTGTCGCCGAACTCGTGACTTGCCCCGTCCAGGTCATCACATCGTGACGTCGACTTCTTTCTCCAGCAGGTTAAGCTCGTGGGGTTCCAGCGTCGATGGGTTTAGCGCCATCAGCAGTATGGCGTTCCTGATGGCGATTTGGTCCCTCAGCGACTGAACGAATCTCAAGACCGTGAGGAAGTTGTTGTTCGTGATGAGGTACTCGAGTCCGTCAAGCAAGACTATGCTGCCCTTGCCAGGGTCCGCTGCGGTGATGAACTGCTCCAGGGACACGCTCAGTTTCTCGAGGTCCTTTGGCCTGAGCGTGTTCTCCTTTCCAACGTTCGATAGCCAGATGATCGGAGTGTCCCCGATGTTGTGCTTTGCCTTGATCTTCAGCGGGTAGTTCCTTGTGACGCAGAAGCCCTTGAGGCCCTCGGACAGGGCCTTGACGAAAAACGCGTAGGCCCGCTCGGCCTTCTCCTCTTTAATCAGGTAGGCGAATGACGGCTCGAGCTTGTAGTCCTCGGTCGAGATCGCCTCGCCCTCCTCCTCGACCTCCTCTTCCTCCGCGACCTCCGAGGGCGCCTCCGCCCCGCACGACGGGCATGTCACCGCATCCGGCGGAATGCTGGTCCCGCACTTCTCGCACTTCACAGGGTTCTTGAATCCGCCAGCGTGGACATAGGCCATGATACTCTCTGCCGTCTTCGCACCGATCCCCTTGACATGACGGATCTCATCCTTTGACGCAGCCTCGATCTTCTCTATGCCGTCGAACCCGGCATCGTACAGCATCTCCGCCTTGACCATGTTCATCCTCGGGATCCTGAGCAGGTAGGGGATGAGCTTATCCCTGGGCATTGATCCACCTTTGGCGACCAGGCTCTTCCCGCAGGACGAGCAGGTCTCGGACCCTTCTTTTATAGGGGTGCCGCATTCGGGGCATGTCTGCTCCGCGCCCGCCCCAGTCTTCTGCAAGTAGTGAATGATCTTCCTCGCGTCCGTCTTCGAGACGTTTCTTATCGCGGCTATCTCCTCCTCTGAAAGAGACTTCAGGTCGGTCGGCGACTTGTGCCCCGCCTCCACCAATCCAAGCGCCCCTTCCCGAGACAGTCCGGGTATCGCAGAGAACTGGCCTATCGACTCCCTGGTATGTAGAGACGTCACGCCGACCTCGATGTCCTCTCCCTCAACCTCCCAGCTGACGACCCTCTCCCCTCCGGGTTCTTCAGTGAAATTCATGTCCTTCGCCCTGGTCTCCTTCATCATGTGTTCCTTCCAGACCTTGAAGAACTCGATGAGCTTCGCAGAGGCCTTGACCTTCGCAGTGATGAACTCCTCCACGTCCAGATCCATGTCTTTTCTCATCTGCTGTATGCGCCTTATCAGGTCCCTGGCATAGCCCTCCGCTTCGATTTCCGGAGTCATCTCGAAGTCGACGTAGACTTCGCCCTCGGAGAACTTAACGCTCGTGACGTCTGGGGGCAGTGAGGTTGTGAACGAGACCATGTTTGGTTCGATCTTGATCATCTGGCCTTCAATGCCGAGAGAGTACTCTCCCTTTTCGATGCTCTCCTTTATCTGACATGCAGGCCTGCTCTTCAGAAGGATCGCTATCTTGCTGGACCATTGGCGATAGACCTTCCCGATTGCCATCGGGTTCGGGATCACGTTGAGTATCAGATCTTTCCAGTCCTCATCAGGGTTGACGAACTCGACCCCTTTGAGGTTGGCCTGAGAGGCCAGGACGCCCTCGAGGGTTTTCAACATGTCCAGCGTTTCATTCGTGTTGGCCTTGATTGTCAGCCTTCTGAGCGGCCAGCGGAGCTTCACGCCCCTCGATTGCCTCTCCCTGGTCACTATCTCTACTATCTCCTTGACCAGGGACATTGCCCCTTCCAGCCTGTCATCCGCCTTTGTCAGGTCAGGAGTGGGCCAATCCGACATGTGGACGGAGGCTTTCGAACCGTCGAGGTTCTGGTATATCTCCTCCGTTATGTGAGGGCAGAACGGCGCTAGCAGCTTGGTGAGCGACATCAACGATTCGTAAAGGACCTTATAGGCCGCGATCTTGTCCAAGTCCCCTTCTTCTCTCCACATCCTGTCCCGGATCAGCCGTACGTACCATCGCGACAGGTCCTCGAGGATGAACTCCTCGAGGGCCCTGCAGGCCTTGTGCAGCTCGAACGATTCGAGATGCTTCGCGACCTCGTTCTTCAGCCTCTCGCTTCTGGATACCAACCACCTGTCCTCGGGCCGAAGCGTCGCGGTAAGGCTCGCGTAGTCTACGGCATTCGGATCGAAGTGGTCGATTGACATGTACGTGGTCGCGAAGTTGCAGACGTTCCAGAGGACGTTCAGCGTGCGTCGAGCGTTCTTCACCCCTTCGCGCTGGAAGGCGATGTCCTCCCACGGGGCGTTTGCCTTCATCATGTAAAATCTGAGCGCGTCCGCGCCGTGCTCGCCTATGACCTCTGCCGGTTCGATGGCGTTCCCCTTGCTCTTCGACATCGGTTGCCCCTGAGGGTCCAGTATCCAGCCGTGCATGAGCACCGACTCATATGGCGCTCTCTCGAAACCTATGCATCCTGCGGCGAGCTGCGAGTAGAACCAGCCGCGCGTCTGATCATGAGCTTCGGTGATCCACTTGGCGGGCCACCATCTGTCCAGTTCCTTCCTGCTGCCGGGAAATCCCAGCTGGGCCCAGGTCGACACACCAGAGTCGAACCAGACGTCGAGGACGTCTGGCACTCGTTTCATCTTTCCTCCACACTTGTCGCACTTCAGAGTCACGGCGTCGATCCACGGTCTGTGGAGCTCCATCCCTTCGCGGTAACCGTCGGCACCCTTGAGGTCGTTGACCGAACCGATGACCTTCATCTCCCCGCACTGGCACCGCCAGATCGGCAACGGAATGCCCCAATACCTCTGTCGTGATATGCACCAGTCCCTTGCGTTGACGGCCCAGTCGTACTCCCGTGACGACCCCGCCCAATCGGGGGTCCACCTGACCTTATCAATCTCCTCGAGCATGAGGTCCTTTATCTGGGTGATTCTCAAGAACCATTGAGAGGTCGTTCTGTATATGAGAGGAGAATCACACCTCCAGCAGTGCCCGTACCTGTGCTCGAGCGAGTGATCGTAGAACATCAATCCCTTTTCCTTCAGCGCCTGAGCGATCTCGACGTTGGCATTCCTCGCGTGCATGCCAGAGAACTTCTCTCCTGCCTCGGAGCTGAACTTGCCGCTCTCGTCAACCGGGCAGAACGCTTCGATTCCGAACTCCTGCCCGAGCTCGAAGTCCTCGGGACCATGGCCAGGAGCGATGTGCACCAACCCTGTGTTCTCCGCGGCTACGGTCGACGAAGGTATGACGCGGTGCGTCCATTTTCCTGTCACGGTCTTCTGGTACGGGATCTCGTCTTGGAACGGGGTCAGGTACTCCATCCCGACCAGATCGTCACCCTCTATCAGCTCGGCGATCTCGTACTCGTCCCAATCCGCAAGCGCCCCGATCTCCTCCGCGAGGTCCTCCAGCACGATGACGCTCTCCTTCTCCTTTCCTTCCGACCGGGAATATGTAACCTTAGCATAGGTGAAATCCGGATGAACCGCCACTGCCATGTTCGCCAAGAGGGTCCAGGGTGTGGTAGTCCAGATCAACAGGGACACGCCCTCCTCGTCCCGCAGAGGTAATTTCACGTAGATCGATGGGTCGCTCTCATCCCAGAATTCGATCTCAGCTTCGGCAAGTGCAGTCTCGCAACGTGGGCACCACGACAGCACGCGATTGGCGGATATCAGCAGACCCTTGTCATACGCCCGTCTTAGCGTCCACCAAGCCGCCTCGACGTATTCCGGAGAGATAGTGAGGTAGGGGTTGTCCCAGTCCATCCATACACCGAGCTCCTTGAACTGCTCGGTCATGCGTTTCTGGAAATCGATGGCGAAGTTCTTGCACGTGCTGACGAACTTGTCTATCCCGTAGTCCTCGATCTCCTTCTTGTTCTTCACCCCAATCGTCCGCTCGACCTTGACCTCGATCGGCAGGCCGTGCATGTCATAGCCAGGCTGATCGCGGACGTTGAACCGCTGCATTCGCTTATATCTAATGATCGTGTCCTTCAGGCTCTTGTTCCACGCTGTTCCTAGATGGATCGAGCCAGTAGTGTAGGGAGGACCATCCACGAAGTAAAAATCCGCACCGCTCGAGCGAAGCTCCTTGACCTTCTTGTATGTGTTGTTGCGGTTCCAATTCTCTCTTACCTTCTTCTCGAGTTCCGCCGGATTGTATGTGGATTGGACCTGCTTTATCATCGCCGTCCCTAGAGGCCTAATGTGTGTTACCCCTCTTATAACTATAGGGCTCTGGCACTCATTCTGATAACGAGCTATCCCCGGCTTCTCTTACCCCTCGGAAGCGTCCGGGGAGCGGGATCATCAAAAGATGTCGAGGCTGCTCTGCGAGTGCGTCTGAGCGCGTTCCGCCTTGTGCTTTTCCTCGATCCTGCTCAGCGCGCCCTCCACTCGAGACCTCGAGAAGTCGTGGCCTTCGCACAGGAACTCGATCACCTTCTCCTTGTCCGGCGCCCTCCAATCCAGTCGATAGTCGCCTGTCTTTTCGTACGCCAGGAAGATGCGTTTCACCGCTTCGCACCTGGGGATGTCGGCCCCTATGGACTTGAGCACCGCTTCAATGCTTCCATGCTCTCGTATCAGCTTCAGGGCCTTCTTCGGGCCGATCCCGGAAATGCCGCTGTTGTAATCGGTCCCCATCAGGATGCACAGATCGATAAGCTGCTCACTTGAGAGTTCCAGTTCGTGGAGGACCCTGCTCAGTTCGATGACCTCGATGCTCACTGTCTTGTAATCGTTCCTTCCCGGCATCTTCCTCTTGCCAGTGATGGTCAGGTTCCGCACTAATCTGGGGGCTCCGAAAAGAAGGGAATCGAAGTCCTGGGAGGACGCGGCCCAGACGCCTCCTTTCAGGGCCATGTATGCGGCCTGTGCCTCGCCCTCCTCCGGGGCCTGCACGATAGGAATGCCCATGTAGGTCAGGAGAATCCGGGATGACTCCACGATCTCGTTCGTGATCCTTGAGGCCTGGGTCGCCTTCGAGAATGCCTTCCCGTAATCGCCCTTCTTCAGTGCCTCCTCCCATTCCATCTTCGCCTTCACCCTCTTCTCGGATCTCTCCAGTATCGTCTCTCGCTTCATTTCCGGGGGGATGCCGTCGAAGACGTAGGAGGGGCGGATCCCCGCCTCGATCAAGTTCGTATTTCTGTAAAGCAGACCGGCCAGGTGGGAGGTTATCCTGCCTCTCGAATCCATCAAAGGCGTGCCATCGGGCTGCCTTATCACCGATAGGAACTGGTATATCGCATTGTAGGCATCGACAGCTACGCTCTTCCCGGCCAGGTCCTCGAGCTGCACGACATCGACCGGGACGATGTCTGAGAGATTTACGCCCATGGCATTCTGACATATTGGAGCATCGTCAAATATACTTTCCTGGCCAATGGAGGTTATGCTTAACTAGTACCATTGCCATCTTCGGATCATGACGGGAGAGTATGGTTTCAAAGGTCGGAAACCAGTCGCAGAGGGGCAGGTCTACACGATACAGATCACCGACATAGGATCGCAGGGGGACGGCATAGGGAAAGTGGAAGGCATGATCGTTTTCGTTCCAAACACGAAGGTGGGCCAGGAAGTGAAGGTCAAGATAACCAAGGTGGTCAGAAGAGCGGCCTTCGGAGACGTCGTCGATCAGACCTGAGATTCATTCCTTATTGTGTGGAAGATAGAGCATGAAGGTGCCGATCCCAATCCAGACCAGGATCGCAATTATGACCACGACGTTCGAGCCCAGATACACCGCCGCGGCGAGAAGGAGAAGTGGGAAAACCACTGTCACCAGTATCAGAAACGTCTTGCTTGTGAACCCGTTCATCTTGCCACTTGGGGCAGAATGAGGGGAAGCGTTTATGAATCTTTCCTATCGGACGCGTGTCAGTTTCTTGGTCCGGTATCCCTACGCTACCCGAACCGGTGCCAGGTCTCCATCTCCTTTTTGAGATCGGGACACTCGAAGAGGGCGCTCCCCGCAGCGAGCACGGATGCGCCCGCCTCCACTGCCATCTTTCCGGTCCTTGCGTTTATTCCCCCATCGACCTCGATCTCGACCCCAAGCCCTTCTCTGTCGATGTATTCGCGAGCCTCGTGGATCTTCGGGAGCATATCGGTGATGAACTCCTGACCGGCAAAGCCAGGGTGAACGGTCATCACGAGCAAGAGGTCAATCTCCCGCATGTAGGGTTCGACCTTCTTGAACGGCGTCTCAGGGTTGAGAGAAAGCCCGCACCTCCTCCCCAGGGACCTTATCCTGTTCAGCGTGGATCGGACCTTCTCGGTCGCCTCCACGTGGACGGTGATTATGTCGGAACCGGCGCTCGCGAAAGGTTCGACGTATTTATCCGGGTTCATTATCATGAGGTGGACGTCGAATGGTATCGAGCAAAAGTGCCTGACTTGACGGACGACGATGGGGCCGATCGTGATGTTCGGCACGAAGTTGCCGTCCATGACGTCCACGTGGACCCAATCCGCTCCAGCTTCCTCGAGCTTCCTCACCTCATCACCAAGCTTGGAGAAGTCCGCGGACAGGATGGACGGGGCTATCTTGATCATCCAGCCGCAGTATCGGTAACCTGAATAATAATACTTCGCCGGGTGGTCCGAGGCCGCGCGTCAGTATGTCCAGACCCGAATCGTTCCGATGATCGCAGAAAAAGTTCATAATCTGCAAGGAAGATGACTGGGAGCATGGAAGGAACGCAGTGTGCTTCCGAGGCGGGGACGTGTGATGTCACGGGATGCGGAAAGCCAGCAGAGCGCTCGGTGTCCGTGAAACTGGCAGCGAGAGCTGGTCTGAAGCTCGACGAATCCCTGAGGCGCGTGCATCTCTGCAAGGAGCATTACAGGAAGCTCAAGAAGGAGACGAAGGAGCTCAGACAGCTTGAGTCTCTTGGTCGTTGACGGACCGGAAAAGGTTAAGAATGGCAAGGATTTCTAGCCCTTGATGAAGGCCTCCACGATCCAAATGCTCTCCAACGCAGGGCTGGCCGGGGCCTCCTTGCTAATACCCAACCTAGCCAGGGACGGGTTCGGGTCGAACACTGTGGAGATAGGCCTGATAGTGGCGTCCTACAACGTCGCGGTCTTCACATCTTCCTACATATTCGGGAGGGCCTCTGACGTCTATGGTCGACGCATCATCCTGGTCGTCGGACTATTGCTGTCGGCCATTGCCTGCGGTCTTCACATCTTCGCGTCCAATACCTTCACGCTCGCGATAATCAGGGTGATAGTCGGCATCTGTGCGGGAATGTTCCCATCGGCTCTGATCGCGTACGTCTATGAATCCAGCAAGAAGATAGGTAAGTTAGCCTCTTGGGGAAGCTTCGGATTCGGGGCTGGCACTTTCATCGCGGGCTTCATTGGCATTTACTATGAGATATTCCTGTTCAGTGCTGGGCTCCTGGCAGTTTCATTCGCCATTTCCCTTTTTCTGCCGTTCGGCAAGGAGACGTTGCACGAAGTGGCGTTTTTCCCACGAGCGCTTATGAAGAGGAACCTTCCGGTCTACTCCTCGATCATGCTGAGGCACATCGGTGCGAACATGATCTGGGTCACATATCCACTATTCCTCGAGGACCTCGGCGCAGACCCTTTGTTCATCGGCGCGATATACGCGGTCAATGCATTCGGACAGTTCTTCTTCATGCAACTGCTCGATCGTTTCAGCTCCTCCTCACTGGTCGCTTTCGGTTTCGTCTTCTCCGCCATAACCTTCCCGACTTACACGTTCGCGCTAGTGTATTGGCAAATAATTCCGGCCCAGATCATCCTCGCCGCCGCTTGGTCATGTCTTTATGTCGGGTCGATGAAGTACGTGATGGAGAGGAATGACGAGAAGGGAACCGCAGTCGGGATCCTGCATTCGGTACTCTCGGTATCGGCAATCTTGGGCGCGTTGCTGGGAGGCGTCGTATCATTCGCTTTCGGATATCACGGGGCGATGTACTTCGCTACTGGTCTTGCGATCGTGGGTCTGGTCGTGTTCGCGATGAGCGACAGCTGGATGAGAGCGAGAATCAGGAAAGGATTTAATCGCAGCAAATCATAGTCCTTGCATGCGGCTCGTATTCCTGGGGACAGGCGGGAGCATCCCTGCACCAAATAGGAACGTCAGCGCCACCGCGCTTCAGATCGCGTCAGAGATATTGCTTTTCGATTGCGGGGAGGGCACGCAGCGGCAGTTCATGATGTCCTCGGCGTCGTTCATGAAGGTGCAGAAGATCTTCGTTACGCACTTCCACGCTGACCACTTCCTCGGGATACCGGGGATGATCCAATCGATGAACTTCAGTGGCAGGGACAAGCCTCTGGATATATTCGGTCCGCCCGGGATGATTGACATCATGCGGAACCTGCTGCGGGTGGGGTATTTCTCCCCGAGCTTCGACGTCCATGTCTATGAGGTCCACGGAGGTGAGGCTGTCAAGTTTCCAGGTTACGACGTAGAGGCGGTCGAGGTCGACCACAACGTCCCGGCGCTCGGTTATATCCTAAAAGGGGAGGACCGTCCCGGGCGGTTCAATGTGGAGATGGCGAGGGAGCTCGGAGTGCCCGAGGGACCGATGTTTAGGTCCCTACAGCAGGGGAAGAGCGTCCGGGTTGGGAAGAGGATGGTGAAACCCGACATGGTCTTGGGAGAGATGAGGTCTGGAATAAGGATCGCGTTCTCCGGCGATACCAGACCCTGCGAAAGGCTGATCGAGGCGGCCATGGGGGCAGATGTCCTCGTGCATGAGGCCACGGCGGACTCATCACTCGAAGCGAGGGCGAACGAGTTCGGTCATTCAACCGCGAAGGGCGCCGCGACGGTCGCGGTCAAGGCGAAAGTGGCCGCCCTTTACTTGAATCATATAAGCAACCGCTACGAGGACCCGTCAGTTCTCGAATCTGAGGCGCAGCAGATATTCCCGAAGACGAAAGTCGTCGAGGACCTTATGGTCGTGACGGTGCGGACGATGGAGTGATACCGGGAAGGGGTTCGGCTCTTTTCGGGAAAACTGGAAGTAATCGAAGCATCATCTCATAAAGAGACCGCCGGGGGGGTGGCCAATGGTTGACATGACATCGAGGGAAAGGGTCATTAAGGCAGTGGAAAGGAAGGAGCCGGACCGGGCCCCTATCGATTTCGGAGGGGTCGTCGCCGGCATAGTGATTGGACCGCCACATGGTTACGGGGCTCTTTGCCGTCAGCTCGGGATCACCGACCCTGAGACCCCGGTCATCAACACGAGGCTCAGCAGCGTTCAGAACGTCGACGAGCGCATCCTCCGAAGGTTCAGGGTGGACACGAGGCACGTGAACATTGGCGGCGAACCGCTGCAGGAGCTTCCGGACGGGAGGTACAGGGACGCCTGGGGACTGATTCTCAAACAATCCGGGTTGTACAAGAGCATCCCGGACAGTCTCGCGCCCCTAAGGGACGCTTCTACCCAGGACGAAATAGAGGGCTACAAGTACTGGCCGGACCCGAGGAATCCCGCCTTCGTCAAGCAGAAGAGGAAGGAGGCCAAGCGCCTGCACGAACAGACGGACTTCGCCGTATTCTCGCATCCCGGATACGCGGGCAGGATCTTCCACATGTACGCCGGGTTGAGGGGGTTCGACAAGTGGCTGCTCGACATGAAGATGGAGCCGGATTTCTACAAGACGTTCGCGGACAAGATAACCGATGTCGCGATCGATGTTTGTGAAGCGTTCTATGGTGAGGTGGGGGATTACACTGACGTCGCCGTCTACTACGACGACATGGGAATGCAGACTGGCGGTTTTGTGTCCCCAGACGATTTTCGTCAGTTCGTGAGGCCGTACACGGGCAGGTACGTCAAGGCGATCAAGAAGATGACTGGTGCGAGACTCTTCTATCACACTTGCGGTTCCGTTTATTCCTATATGAATGACATAATCGAAATGGGAATCGACATCCTGAACCCGATTCAGCCCCTGGCGAAGAACATGGATCCCAGGATTCTGAAGTCGGAGTTCGGAAAGCGTATCTGCTTCCACGGCGGGATCGACGAGCAGAAGCTGCTGCCTTTCGGGTCGAAAAGGGACGTGGAGAAGTCGGTCGCCAAAACGGTTAATATACTGGCTCCAGGTGGCGGATGGATCGTGGCACCCGCCCACAACATACAACCCGACACCCCGCCGGAGAACATAATAGCCATGTACGACACGGCCTTTGAGACGGCGAGCAATCTGTAATGATTAGATCAATTTGAGCACGTCGGAGCTGGTGATTATCCCAGTTATTCTGCCTCTTCTCGTGGTTAGTACAGCATGTGAGGTCGAGAGAAGCGAGGTCACGGTCTCTATCGGTGTCTCCTCGCTGATCACAGGAAAGGTCTCGTCCATTATGGATCCCACGTTCTTCTCCGCCAGATCCTCCATTCTGGTGCCGTCCTTGAGAAGCATGAGAACACCGTACTCGCTCACGCTCCCGACCGGTCGCGCCCCCTCGAAGACTGGAAGTTGGGAATAGCCAGTCTCCCTCATGATCTCCGAGACCCTCTTCACCTTCTCATCGACTTGGACGGACACGACTTTGCCGGACGTGACATCCCTGGCCTTCATCCCCCGCCTGCGCTTGTTGACCTCATCATGAAGCACTTTGAAGATTCTGACCATTGCATCGTAGCTTCCGCTTATTCCGCCTCTCTCTATCTTTGCGATAGTCGACTGACTGACCCCCGACAGACTCGCCAATTCGGCCTGAGTCAGGTCGATTGACTTCCTGAGCCGCTTTATATCGGAAGCCTCCGGGAATTTCACCGTCTTACCATCTTCTTATTCCTATATGAATAATTGTGTCAATCAGCTATTTATGGAGGGAATCAATACAACGGTTTTGAAGGTGCCTTGCGGCATGTTTGGATTGGGATGGATAAAGAATTCGTGTAGATCATAGAATACGAATGTATTGAAAAAGGTGACATGTTATGGGCAAGAATATCTTCGTTGAGCAAGTTGACCACATTCCTGTCAACAAGCAGAGAGTCGAGCTTGTCGAGCGAAAGGGCATAGGGCACCCTGACAGCATTGCTGACGGATTGTCGGAGTCTGTCAGTAGAGCCCTGAGCCAGATGTATATCGAACGTTACGGAAGGATTCTGCATCACAATACCGACGAGACGCAGATCGTAGGCGGGCAGTCTTCTCCCAAGTTCGGCGGAGGTGTCATGCTTGAACCGATATACGTCTTGCTAGTCGGCCGCGCCACGACTGATGTCAACGGAGAGAGATTACCCTTCAGATCCACTGCGATTAAGGCCGCCTCGGATTATCTCAAGATGCACTTCCCCAACCTTGACGTCGGAACGGACGTCATGTTGGACTGCATGATTGGAAGGGGAAGCGTCGATCTCAGTGCGGTATACGAGACGAAGAAGCTTCTGGCGAACGATACCTCCTTCGGTGTCGGGTACGCGCCCCTGAGCGAGACGGAAAAGGTCACGCTCGAGACGGAGAAGTACGTCAACGGGGACATGAAGAGGAAGCTGAAGGAGACGGGGGAGGACGTCAAGGTGATGGCATCCCGCGTCGGCGACGAGTTGTCACTCACAGTCGCTTGTGCCATGGTCGACAGGTACATCGACGACCCTGACCACTACCAGAGCGCCATAGCCGATATGAAGAGCATGATCGTTGACCATGCCGCGAAATTCACGGGCCTGGACGTCAAGGTCTACATCAACACTGCTGACAACTACAAGGATGGGATATACTACCTGACCGTCACGGGGTTGTCAATGGAGAACGGGGACGACGGCTCTGTGGGAAGGGGCAACAGGGTGAACGGACTCATCACGCCCTTTAGGCCGATGAGCATGGAGGCTGCGGCAGGCAAGAACCCAGTGACGCATGTCGGGAAGCTCTACAACATCCTCGCGAAGATCATAGCCGATGAGATCGCAGAGATGGGCGGTGGAGATATCTACGAGGCGAGGGTCAGGATCCTGTCCCAGATTGGCAGACCGATATACGATCCCCAGACCGCGAGCGTTCAGCTCAACATTGCGAAGAACGCGAAGTTCTCCAAGCTCAAGTCGGAGGCAGAGCGGATCGTCGACTACTGGTTGGAGAATATCGGACAGATAACAAGCAAAGTAGTAAATGGCGAAATCACCGTATTCTAACGGATGAGACTTGTCGACCTTCCGAAATACGGCCCTGTGCACCGTTTCGCAGATTACCACGTGTACAGCGTCCTCTCCATACTTACTGATCGGAAACGCAGGGGAAGGAAGCAGCTTGCCGAACTTGTAGGAGTGGGCGAGGGCAGCATGCGAACGATACTTGGCTGGATGAGGGAGAAGGGACTAGCCAGCGTAAAGCAGACCGGCGTGAGGATTACCAACACCGGCCTGGAGTTCTTTTCCAGGTTGCCGGTTCATGTCAGGAATATGGAGTCGTCGGATATCTCGGTCGGCAGCTGCAATGTCGCCGTTCTTGTCAGCGGGAGAAAGGAGGAGGTCGGCTCTGGCATAGAGCAGCGAGACGCGGCGATCAAGGCTGGGGCGGATGGCGCCACGACGATCGTGGTCAAAGGCGGGAGACTGATCGTACCGACAGACTATGATCTTGACAAGGAGGATTCGGATCTAGCATCGTCGATAAGGGATCTTTTCGAATTGAAGGATGGCGATGTCATTATCGTCGGCAGTGCCACATCCAGGAAGATTGCAGAAGAAGGAGCACTCGCGGCTGCTCTCGAACTCTTGTGAACACCGAGACTTCTGGTCTGAATCCGAAATCGCGTTGCCGTCATTTTGGCGGCTCTCATTCTGGTTAGGTATAGGTGAGAAAGGACTATATATGACGAGCACATTAGCCTCATTAGTTGGATGATACATCCAACTAATTGCATACCAGAAAGATAGAGAAGGGAGGGCAATCGATGAAATTTGCGTCTTTCTTGACACTCCTGATGATTCTCAGCGCGTCTATTGCGGTTGCTGTGTCCGCTGCGGACGATGGGTCTGAGGGATGCCTGGTTCTGATCGACTTTGGGAATGGTAAGGTTCTCTGGACAAGCGTCGAAGTCCAGGAGAACTTGAGCGCGTTCAACGTCACAATGGATGCCGCCGGGCAGCTCGGCTTGGACGTCAGCTATTCCGAATCCTCGTTCGGGGTCTTCGTGAACGGAATCGGGGGAGTGATGGGGGACTGGCCGAATGAATGGTGGCATTTCTGGATATGGAACCCTGCGAGCAAGGCGTGGGAAAGTGCCACGCAAGGGCCATCTTCAGTGGCAGCGAAGGATATCGTCGCAATAGCATGGAGCTATGTGATGGACAGGCCTGACTTCTCGGCCCAGTCTCCTCTCGCGACTCCCGACCACAAGTACCCTTGGACGAGTCTTAGGCATGACCTTCTGAGCACTGGGTCATCACAAACTGGTTCTTCGGCGAAGATTAGTCTGGATTGGGACAAGGACCTGACCAATGGTCCTGTTTCAACGTCAGTCGTTGCCGCAAACGATCGCCTCTACGTCCTCACATCCGGTGTGTATGATTGGACTCAGATGACATACGACTCCCCTCCCCACCTATCCTGCCTGAACCGGGCGGGAGAAATCTTATGGAACGCAACCATTGACGGGGCTAAGTACCAGATCGCTTCTCCAATGATAACCGAGGACTTCGTGGTCGTGCCGTCCTCGAACGGGAAAGTGTACGCATTCGACTCGAAGACCGGAGCCCCCTACTGGATTTCCGGAATCGAATCGTCCGGAACGGGATTGACGTCGTCCCCAATACTCTACAGGAATCAGGTCATCGTCGGAGGCGGTGACGGGAAGCTGTACTCGTTTGCCGATAACGGAACTCTCCTCTGGGCGACCAAGGTCGCATCCTCGATCTACTTCTCCTCCCCCGCTGCGCGCGACGGGATGGTGTACATCGGCTCGG
This sequence comes from uncultured Methanomassiliicoccaceae archaeon, assembly GCA_964544915.1. Classification (GTDB taxonomy): domain Archaea; phylum Thermoplasmatota; class Thermoplasmata; order Methanomassiliicoccales; family JACIVX01; genus JAJRAG01. The sequence goes on from CAZJDY010000015.1 coordinate 51,853, forward strand.
AGGAGGGACAGTTGCACGCTGTTGCGGCAAATGGAACCGGTGAGATATGGAACGTGACAGTGGGAGGGAAGGTGCGCTCGGCTCCATTGCTTCTCGAGAATGAGATTGTGGTGACGTATTCGACCTACGAGGATATCACCGCCGTTGACGGAGGAGCGGTCGCGGTCTCATACGATGGCGAGGAGCTGTGGAGAGTGGACGTGAATGCAACCTCGAGCTCTGCGGCTGAGACCATTAGTGGAGTCGTGGTCTCTTCGGCGGATGGTCTGACGATGATATCACTGGGCGGGCAAGTCATTTGGAGGACGAGTCTGGGAGCTCACATCACAGGATCGCCCTCGGTGGGAAAAGACGCGATATATGCGGTAACGTCCGAGGAGCAGAGCCGCGTGGTCGCAGTCAGTCTCTCGGGAGCGATAATTTGGTCCTATGCACTCGAGCCTAAGCAATACTCCATGTGCTCTCCGACAATATCGGACGATGTCCTCTACGTGACATCGGACAACGGCCATGTGTACGCGTTCTCTTTGATCGAACCTGAACAGGTCGGAGGCGGGAATATGCTGTTACTTATCATTGTCTTCATCGGGATCTTCACAATCCTGATGATTGGCGCAATAGGTAACTGGATTGGCAGGAAGAGAGAAGGTTAGGCGAGAGAGATGAAGTCCGGGAGCCTTGCATGGCTGGTCGTCACTGTGACGGTCGTCGCAGCCGTCATGCTCTCGGGCTGTCTCTCCGGAGGTGACGGCGGAAGCGAGCAGCGGACCGCCTCCCTCATCATCGATTTCAAAGGGAACGGAGGATTGACAAACCCAGGCAATCTGACGACATGGACGAAGGTCGAGAATACTTGGATGCCCACAACTTTGTCGAACGGCGGTAAGACGGTGTGGGTGTTCAATAATGTGACGTCCGGTTCCACAGTCTTGGACCTAGTTGAGGAATGCTCCAAGATCGGCGGTTTCGAGATAGTGACGAAGCACTACATCGGCCTGGGGACCCTCGTGGAGTCGATCGGCGGGGTCCACAATGAGAAACCAGGGCGGGGATGGCAGTACTACGTAAACGGGCAGTATGCCACAAAGGCTTGCGACCTGTTTGCGATGGACAACAATGACGTCGTCACCTGGATGTTCGCAGACCTGACAGATTTTGCGCGGTAGGTCACATGCTATTTCCCTACAAGAACACATCGTCCAGAATCCACGGCCTCGATGCGAGGCCGAAGATAGTGTTCGTCTTTGCCGTGTTCGTTTCCTCAATTCTGCTATCCGACATACTGTATCTCTCGGTCCTACTCGCGTTAGTTCTGATAGTTTCAGCGGTCGCTCGCACCCTCAAATCCACTTTGAGCCTTCTGAGATACGCTGTCTTCGTCGCTATCTTCGTCATACTGTTCAACGTGCTGCTTTCTAGCGGAAGGGACGTGGTGTTCATGCTGGGATCGATCGCCGTCACAAGTGAGTCGATCCTCTTCTCGATCAGCATGTGTCTCCGGCTCTTCCTTGCGGTCTCCGCATTCTCACTCCTCACATTCGCCATCCATCCAGACGAAGCCCTCAGGACGATGTCGAAGGTAGGGTACAAGACCATGACTGCATTGTCTCTCTCGACGAGGATGTATCCTACGATCGCCGCAGATTCAAGGAACATCATGGATTCGATGCGGGCCAGGGGGGTCGAGTTCGATCGTGGCGGATTCTTCACCAAGCTGAGGGCGAGAGCTAACGTCGTCATGCCGCTGCTCTTCAACTCGCTTGACCGATCGATCGCCATCGCTGAGGCGATGGAGACCAGGGGTTTCGGGGCAGGAAGGCGAACGAACTACTCTGAGGCGAGACTGTCCCGAGGGCAGAAGTGGATGGTCGCCTTCTTCGTGCTTTCCATTATTGTCGGCATCGCCTTGTTTGTGTTCGGATATGGGAATGCTGACTATCTGAACGGCGCGGGCTTCGTCTACGGATTCGACGACCTGATCGTTCTCGCAGTGTATGTCATCCTTCTCTCTCCGATATTGGTCGGGGGTGGAGAATGATCTCGGTCGAGGCCATGACGTTCACCTATGCGGGGTCCGATTGCCCGGTCCTCAAGGACGTTTCCACGCGGATAAGCGAGGGCGAGTTCGTTCTTGTCGTAGGGAGGTCTGGATGCGGGAAATCAACGCTGTGTCGGGCACTGAACGGCCTTGTTCCCCACTTCCACGGAGGGCTTCTCTCCGGAAGAGTCCTCGTCGACGGACGAGACACGAGGAAGACCCCCCCATCCAGATTCGCAGACCTGATAGGAATGGTGTTTCAGGATCCCGAGAATCAGCTCGTCATGACGAACGTCGAGAACGAGATGGCGTTCGGTCTGGAGAACCTCGGGGTTCCGGTCTCGGAGATGAAGGAGCGCGTGATCCGGTACGCCGATTACTTCGATCTCAGAAGGTTCTTCCAACGTTTCATCCCCGAGCTATCGGGCGGCGAGAAGCAGAAGGTTGCGCTTGGCTCGGTCCTCGCCATGAAGCCGAAGTACCTAATTTTGGACGAACCGACCTCCCAACTCGACGCCGAGAACGCGGCCCTGTTCCTGGAATTCCTGACAAAGCTCAATAAGGATTTCGGTGTCGGAATAATCCTCGTTGAGCACAGATTGGAGCGATGCCTGCCCTATGCCGACCGCGTGATATTGATGAATGAGGGCAGGATAGTCGCAGACGGGCCGAAAGACGAGGTCGTCCCGGCCCTGAAGGAAAGTGGTCTTCTCGGAACCGTTTCCAGGATGATCGCTGATGTCGCCGGCAATGGAGATTCTTTGCTGTCGGCGAAGGACATACACTTCTCATATGACCAGACGCCCGTCCTCGATGGGGCTGATTTGGTCCTTGCAAGGGGTGAGCTCGTCGCGATCACTGGGGCGAACGGAAGTGGCAAGTCAACGCTCATCAAACAGTTGAATGGTCTGCTGAAGCCGCAAACGGGGATCGTCACACTGTTGGGAAGGGACGTGTCCTCTGTCACGACCGCGAGCATCGCCAAGGAAATCGGATATCTGGGTCAGAACCCGAACGACTATCTGTTCGAGGAGACGCTTGAGAAGGAGCTTGAATTCACACTGTCTAATCTCGGAGTCGATACGAAGGAATGGAATGAGCGGATTGAATGGACCCTTTCGATGCTGGACCTCGCAAGGTTCAGGGGGATGTTCCCGCGCGACCTTAGTTGTGGGCAGAGAGAACGCACCGCGTTGGCAACAATCCTTGTCGGGCGGCCGAAGATCCTCATTCTCGATGAACCGACTAGGGGTCTCGACTACTGGAGCAAGACGAAGTTAGGCTCCATGCTCGAGAGTCTGAGGAGGCAGGGCATGGCAATCCTCTTAGTGACTCATGACTATCGATTCATAGCCGAGCATGCGACGCGTATCCTTCGCCTGGAAGGAGGGCGGTTGCTTGAAGTTCCTGTCGACCAAATGGTCTTCCTCGCATCGGAGAGTGCGGCGACCGGAGGTACCTGATATGTCTGTCTCAAAGAAGACGATCATACCCCTCTTCGGTGCTGTCTTCACTTTGCTGGTGTTCCTCCTTGTGTCGGTCTTCGCGAAAGAGAGTCTGGCTACCTATGCGACAATCCTTGCATTCTTCTTCGTGCTCTTCCTTATGATTCTCCTGTTCGCGAGGTTCGAGGAATCGGCAATCAGCTCGAAGGAGGTCGCATTAGTCGGGATTCTCGCGGCTATAACGGCCGCGGCCCGAATCCCCTTCGCAGCCCTGCCGAACATCCAGCCGTGTACGTTCCTGATAATCGCGACCGGTATCGTGTTCGGGCCTCTGGCAGGAGTTATGGTCGGGAGCATGACAGCTGCAGTGTCGAACATGTTCCTCGGTCAGGGCCCTTGGACTGTCTGGCAGATGGCCAGCTGGGGTTTGGTCGGCCTTCTGTCCGGGTTCATCGGCAAGAGAAGACAGCAGATCGGACCGCTCGGGATCGCCGTTCTGGGCGCGATTCTCGGCATGGTCTACAACACCATCATGGATTTCTCTAGCTGGGTGTGGCTATACGGTCTCGATCCGACAAAGTTCCTCGCTGTCTACTCTCTCGGACTTCCATTCGGCATCGCCCATTCGATAGGAAATGTGGTCTTCGCGTTGGCGCTGGGAAAGCCGGTGCTCTTTGCGTTCAGGAGGTTCCAGCGAAGATTCCACGTCGCGTATGTCGACGAGGGCTTGCCGAGAACTCAGGCAGGTGGAGGAGTCGATGAGTTGGTCAGTCAAGAGAGAACTTGAGGCTTCTCATAACGCGTCATTAGCCGCTGGACAGTATGTCTCGCGGTCGATTCTCCTCACTTCACCTCAGGGACTGCCTCGGGGTTGAAGGGATTGGTCCTAACAGCAAGTGAGAACAGGTAGGGGTAGTCATCCTTCAGGTGCTTCATATAGCTCAACCACTCCCTGACAAGCAGAGTGTATGCCCTTTTCGCGTCATTTGCGAGATGCACAAGATCCGACTCAGGTATCTCCGTCACGTACTTCCTGGCTCCGAGCTCCTCTGTCAGGTGGAACACCGCCCATAGCAGCTCCGTGAATTCCTCATGTTCGAGCAGGTTCGGGTTCTGCAGAAGGCCGAGCAAGAACTCCCTCTTCTGCTTGAGGAAGTCCCCGAGGCGCCTCATGTCGCCTCTCTCAGCGACGATTTTGTACTGATAGCTCTTGATGCGCTCTGCCGCATCCTGGAACTCCTTGTCAGGCCACTCATTCTTCACCTCGAGCTCTTTCCTGACTTTCCCAACTTCCGTGTCGAGGCCAGACATATCCCTGATAAGACTCGTTCCGACCTCGCTGTAGAAGGCTCCAATGACCATATTGAGCTTCTTTAGCATCGCGCTTTTGTCTCTCCGAGAGAGGAGTGCTTCGATAATTAATGTGACCATAAGCACGCTTATGAAAACGAAGGCGATGTTCATCAGCAGCCAGTAGTATATGTTGTACGAATCTCTGTAAACCTCGTAATGAATTAAGTAGGTTATCACCGAAGCTATGATCAGGATCGCTCCTATCTTGATCTGCCATCTGTCCATTCTTCATCGCTCCCCTTCGGTCTTGTCCGTTTCCAAATCAACCCGTCACTGACAGACTACCTTTGCGCAGACGTAGCAACTTCTCCTTATACGTTTGCCCATCGCGTCACAGGGAAAACCGAAACTCTGTTCTGAAGGAATGTCCATCTAACCATTCTTGAGCATCTTCATCATCGTGTCAGCATCGGTGGTCGGTTCCCTGCAAGAGCGATTCGAGCACACGTATGCTGTCGTTTTGCCGTCGATCGCGAGCTTGCCGGCGATCGTCTTTGCCAGAACAGGAGCAGATCCCCCTCCCATTGTTGGGTTCAAGATGACGACCAGATTCGGTAGGAATCCCTCCCTCAGGGTGCGTATCATCACTTTCGTCCCCGAGTTCTCCGGATCGCCGGCTATCACCACATCGAACGACGGTCCGAAGGCGAAATCCAATGCGATAAGTGACTGTGTGTATGCTTCCGGCATCGTCGATACTTCTCTGGAGAACCGCCGCGCGACCCGATATGCCATCCTCTCCAGTTCCAGATCGTCAGTCAAATGGGACAGCTTCAACAGGTCGAGCATGGCGACAGAGTTGCCGGAAGGCAAGTCGCCGTCGTGCGACTCCTTCTTCCTGACAACGACCTCCTCCGCGTCAGCCGTTGTGAAGAAGAACCCGCCTTCCGAGTCATCCCAGAACAGATCTATCATTGTCCTCGTCATATTCATTGCATCTTGGAGGAACTTGGTGTCGAATGAGGATTCGTAGAGCTCTATGAATCCCCAGATTAGGAATGCATAATCGTCCAGGAACCCCTCGACTGCCGCCTCGCCATCCCTGAAGCGATGATAGAGGCGCCCATTCGAATGCCTCATGTTGTTGAGAAAGAACTCTGCCGCCCTTACGGCAGACTTCTCGTAGCCCTTGCACCCAAATGCCTGGGCTGCCTTGGCGAAAGCGGCGATCATCAATCCATTCCAGTCGGCAAGGACCTTATCATCCCTCTGCGGGCGAATCCTTTTCTCCCTCAGGTCGAAGAGCTTCTTTGATGCAATTGCCAGGACATCTCGCAGTTCTTCCGTGGTCATGTCCATTTGCGAAGCCATTTCGTTCAATGGTCCGGTCAGATACAAGACGTTGCTCTTTGATTCCCCGTTCTCGCGCCCCTCCCCGATATTGCCATACGAAGTCATGTTGAAAACCTTTGCGAATGCCCGTGCCTCCCGAGGAGACAGCACCTGTTCGATCTCGTCGAGGGTCCACAGATAGTGCTTCCCCTCGACACCCTCACTGTCAGCATCCTCCGCAGAGTAGAACGCCCCATCGGGTGACGTCATCTGTCTGGTGACATACTCCAGGATTTCTCGCACGGTCTGCGCATACTCGTCCTTCTTCGTGGCCTGATACGCTTCGGTGTATGCTATTGACATGAGCGCCTGGTCGTAGAGCATCTTCTCGAAATGGGGCAGGATCCAAGCCCTGTCCGTTGAGTATCGATGGAATCCTTGACCGATATGATCATGGATGCCTCCCCGCCTCATCTGGGTAAGGGTTTCCTCCACAATTCTCAGCGCCCTCTCTTTTCCTGTTCTCTTCCAGTAATGCAGTAGAAACGCCAGCTTCTCCGGGGTCGGGAACTTCGGAGCGTCTCCGAAGCCTCCATATCTTTCATCGAACGAGTCAGAAAGTCGCTCGAAGGCTTCGTCCAGTATTGTGATGTCCGGGTTCTCCTCCGCCTCCGTGCGATCGGTTTCTTTCAGCGCGGAGCCGACTCTGTCGGAGATATCCCCGACCTTGTCCCTCTGGTACATCCAGATATTCCGGACGTTCGGGATCAGCTCCTTCATCCCTATCCGGCTGAAGATGCTCTCCTTCGGGATGTAGGTCGTCGCGAAGAACGGCTTCTTGTCGGGCGTCATTATGATGGACAAGGGCCATCCGCCGCTACCAGTCATCATCTGGCAGGCTGTCATGTAGACCTTGTCAATATCCGGTCGCTCCTCCCTGTCGACCTTGATGCACACGAAGGCCTCGTTCATCATATTCGCGATCTCGAGATCCTCGAAGGACTCCCTTTCCATTACATGGCACCAGTGGCAGGTCGAGTATCCTATTGAGAGAAAGACAGGTCTGTCCTCGGTCCTGGCCTTTTCGAAAGCCTCTTCCCCCCATGGATACCAGTCCACAGGATTGTACGCGTGTTGGAGCAGGTAGGGGCTCTTCTCGGAGATCAGCCGGTTTGGGCGCCGATCAGCTTCCGGCCGCATGCTCGTGCTCTTCCACGCTTTCCTTCTTGCGAGGCTCGATCTTTATTCCCTTTCGCTTATAGTAATCCTCGATCGCTGCGTGCAGAGCGTCGGCCGCAAGGTTCGAGCAGTGCATCTTGATTGGTGGAAGTCCTTCCAGTGCGTTCGCGACGTCGCCCCTGGTTATTCTCAACGCTTCCTCGATTGTCTTCCCATTCGCAAGTTCAGTGATCATGCTGCTGGTGGCTATCGCCGCCCCGCAGCCGAAAGTCCTGAACTTGATGTCACTGATCACTTCGTCCTTGACCTTAATCTGGATCTCCATCATATCCCCGCACACGGGGTTGCCTACGCGTCCAACACCATCAGGGTCCTTTATCGTCCCGACGTTCCTCGGGTTCCTGAAGTGGTCCATACATCTGTCAGTATACACACTCACACCTCCGTCTCCGGGGTCAGCGGGGACATCTTCCTCAGAAGGTCCACCACCCCCGGAACGTTCTCTAGAACGTAATCCACATCCTTCTCGGTCGTCCATCTTCCCGTCGTCAGAAGGAGCGTTCCCTGCGCTTCCTCCGCCGGAACGCCCATTCCCCTCAAGACATGCGACGGCTCAAGGGTCTTTGAGCTGCAGGCAGAGCTTGTCGCCGCGGCGATTCCCAGATCGTTCAGTCTGAGTATCAGCGCCTCGCCCTCTATGTAATTGAACCTGAAGTTGACGTTGTTTGGAGCGCGTTTGTCTGGATGTCCATTAAGGATCGCTCCCTTCGTTCTCGATCCGATCCCTCTTATCATCCTGTCCCGGAATGCCTTCAGCCTGGCGCTCTCCCCCGTCATCTCCTTCCTCGCCAGCTCAGCCGCTTTTCCGAAGCCCACTATTCCTGGCACGTTCTCGGAGCCGGAACGCAATCCTCTTTCCTGTCCGCCTCCGTGAATCAGCGGCTCTATCTTCACTCCCTTCCTTATGTAAAGCGCCCCGACGCCCTTCGGGCCGCAGATATCGTTCGATGACATCGACATGAGATCGATGTTCTCGCTTCGAACATCGACCGCCATCCTCCCGACGGCCGGAACCCCGTCCACATGCATGTAGGCTCCATGGTCCCTGGCTACCTTGCCGATCTCCCTGATCGCTTGCACAGTGCCGACCTCGCCATTCGCATAAGTGACCGAAACGAGTGTGGTATCTTTCGTTATGGCCGCCTCTATGCTTGCAGGGTCAACGAATCCGAAGCTGTCCACAGGAACGAAAGTCACGTTGAAACCCTTGGTCGTGAGGGACTTCGCCGTGTTAAGCACGGACATGTGTTCGATCGTCGTCGTTATCAGATTCTTGCCCTTATCCGCATTCCTGTAGGCTACGCCCTTCAACGCCATGTTGATGGATTCGGTCGCGCCTGATGTGAACACGATCTCTCTCGGTCTCTCTGCGTTTATCAGATCGGTGACCTGCTGTCGACCATTCTCGATTGCTTCCCGCGTCTCCGCACCGACGTTGTGTATGCTCGAGGGGTTGCCGAACCTCTCGGAGACGTATGGCAGCATCGCCTCTGAGACCCTGGGGTCAACAGGGGAAGCGCTTGCGTAGTCCATATACACTGTTTTCAATCTGATCCCTGCTAGAATGAGATTATCGAGTCGGCCTCAAGCGCCAGATCGTTCAGGGTAGCAGCCCCGACCACCTTGGTGTAGCTGACGAAGTCTCCTCTGGACAGGCCCAGTAGCTGCGTGCTCTGGTCGCAGACGTACATCTTCACACCGGCCTTGCTCGCCTGATCCATGACTTCTTTGAGAGACGGGAACGACCCGATCTTGATCTTCTCCGCCTCGCCCTTCTTGACTCCGCTCACTCCCGTGATGAGGAAGTATATCGTCGCGTCGATGTCCATCGCAGCCGCAGTGGTTGCGAGTATGAATGGCGCGTACAGTCTCTCGGGATGGTCAGTTCCAGATGTCTGGATGTAAAGTATCTTCTTCTTATCAGCCAATCAGATTCCTCCTAACCTTTCTTCACTAATATCCTCAGTCTCCCGTTCTCCTTCTCGATGAGCAGGACCTCGTTTCCCGTTCTCTTGGCCCACCGCTCGATGTCCTCCTCGGCTGCAGGGTCGTCTGCCAGTATCTCCAATACTTGTCCTTTCGAGAGTTCTTCGATCCCTTCTCTGGTCTTCAATATCGGCACTGGACAGTATAGTCCAATTGCGTCGAGTGTCTTTTCGACCTTGATTACCTCACCAGAGGTCTCGCTTTTCTTTCCCATGTTCTCCCTACCTTAACGATGGTTATGGTACTATTTGATATAGTCGATTCCCCGAACCTGTTAGGTCACGGCTACGCTTGACCGAGGAGTCTAAGAGCGGAGGCTGCTTTCGGCGGCGCATTTGCAGTGCTCGACAAATCAGATGATAACTCCTTAGATAAAATCTCATCGGGTGTCCGCATCGGCTCCTACGGCAAGAAAGGCTGACCGTTCCAATACTGTCACTCGGTTCAGTACTTGTTGTAGGAGACTAGCTCTGTGAGGTTCTTCCTGTCGGTCCGCTCCATCTCCTCAGCTGGATAGCCTAGCGGGGTTAGGGCGACGACCTTCGCTTCCTGCGGTACTCCGACCGTCTCCGCTACCTTCTCCTCTTTGAACGAACCGATCCAGCAGGTTCCAAGTCCCTCCGACGCTGCGGCGAGCATCAGGTGGTCCAGGACGATGGCGACGTCGACCGGATAACTGTTCATGTATCCGCCCATGATTGGATACGCCTCGTCAGGCAGACCACAGGCCACGAGAACGACAGGCGCCTCGGCGACGAAGCGCTGGTTGTTGCAGGCCGGTACGAGCTTTCTTTTTATGTCCTCATCCGTTACGACGATGATCTTCCAGGGCTGGAAATTCTCCGCGGTGGGGGCCATCCTGGCTGCGTTCAAGATCTTCTTCAGCGACTCCTCCGGGACAGGGTCGCGTCTGTATTTCCTCACGCTCTTTCTCGATTTGATTGTTTCGTACAAATCCACAGAATCACTCCATGATGCACCCGATTGAGTTCATTCTCCTTGCCTCAAAAATGATCTAGGAGGTGACAGCTCCCCGTCGAAGTCGCCCGAGAGCAGAACACTTCTCCGAGCCTCGTTGCTTTCCCTCCTGAGGTACAGCAAGCAATGCTCCGCACGCACAAATCCGCGCATTGACACGGTAATTTCTGGTAATGTGATTTTTGATATTAATCCTTTCGGAGAGAGTGACTCGTCCGTCAGCGAATTGCCAGGCTCGTGGAATGGGGTCAATGTGTCGGCACGAATGTGTCTAGTACTGAACGATCGACCTTCGTCATTCGGTCCACCGAAGTGAAGGGACACCGGAGCGAAGAGGGACGGTCTTTTCTCGAGGCTACATGTTGATTCGGTCGCTCAACTTCTTTGTTGCAGAGGCGACCGCTCCGTTCGCGATCTTTCTGCTCTTCCTCACCCCAGGCTTATTGGCGGTGACAGCCGGGGCTGAGCTCCATTCTTCGACCCGATTCGCATTTCCGGATTGTAGCAAGTATGGGATTACTCGGTCCGCCATCTCTTCCATCAGCTCGATGCCGGTGACCTGGCGAGCCCGCTCGCTCAGCGAGACGACGTCGTCCCTGTCCAGGAACGTGAGTTTGAACTTCCTCGATCCCGCCATTAGCTGCTTGAGCCCTTCTCCGACGCGGTCGACGAAGCAGGTGTAAAGGCCGATTGCACCCCACGGGATATCCTTTCCAATGATGAGATCTGGATGTGTGCGCTTGAACTCCTGTGCCATTATGAAGAACTTCCTCGGATCCTCCCCGTATTCGTCCGCAAACCCCTTGGGGAGCTTCTTCGATTCGGCCAGTCTAGTGAAGTAGCCGGATTTCATGACCGTGAGGAGAGGCGCTCGAGCCATGGCTATCGCCTTTATGACAGGTCCATCCCCGAGATTGCTCATCGCTATGGACTTGAACATCTGGGTCTCGTTCACGAACCCGCCCGCCATGGCTATGTCGGGGATGAACTTTCCCTTCTTTTTCAGGATCTGGACGCACTTGAGCACTTGGGCTTCGAGGTGAATCGTCGGCGTGCTCGATTCATTCATCATTGGCACGGGGCTCATGCCAGTGCCCCCGCCGGCGCCATCGATTGTCAAGAGGTCGATCTTGGCATCCGAAGCAACCCTCAGAGTGAACGCCACGACGGCTGGCCTGTAGGCTCCAGTTTTCAGGAAGACGTACTTCGCTCCCTTTTCCCGAAGGGATTCCACATCCTCGACGAATGACTTCTCGTTTGGGAAACCGACGCGACTGTGCCTCTCGAACGTCTTGAAGGTGCCCGACCTGAACTCTTCCTGGACCATCTTTTCCTCCGGGTCAGGCAATACGAGGTACCCTCTCCTCTTCAGCTCCAGCGCTCTCTCGATGGAGCCCAGTCTGACCTCACCACCGATCGACTTGGCGCCTTGCCCCCACTTCCTCTCGATGATGTCGACCTCCAGCTTCGACATCGCGTAGTCATCGACCGCCGCCCTCTGATCCTCAACGTTGGTCTGGACGGCGATGTTGCCATTTTCTCCATCCCAAAGCTCTCGGTAGGTCTTAATCCTCCAAGCCAGGTCCGGCGATGCCTTGACCATGCCATTCGAATAGGATGCGTCTGGGTCCATGCCGCAGACGTTCTCTCCGATCACCTGAATGGTTCCCGCGAGCGCGGCCCCCTTGGCCAATCCATCCCAGTTCTTCTTTGCCACTGCCGTTGAGCCCAATCCCGCAATCATGAGTGGAACCTTCAGTCTGATCGGCTTCTTCGAATGGTTGGCAACCGAAGTGCTGATGTCGACGTTCTCAAAGAATGCCTTGTCTGGGCTGGGCTCGATACCCCAAGCGCCGAGAAGATCCGAAAGGATTTGGAAATGCGACCAATCCAGCATGAAATCCTTATTTGAAGCTGCAGTGCTGACTCCGAAGTATTCCGGGCTCGGGTAGAGTACCTCCCTCCCGCGGAATGCTGATTTCCCCACCTCGCACAACATGGGGCATTCTTCTATGCACAAGGGACACATCCCGCTGAGCGGGCTCACATCTGAGACACGCGTGCGCGTGCCACTAGTGGTTCTCGCATTCTCCGTGATATGCATCGAGTCACCGTACCCTGACAAAGATTGCCTTGCTATGATAAAGCATAGCAACGGGCATTAGGACGCGACTATTTGTATCTTTTGAAGTGAAAACGCTGAATTCGTGAAGGAATCTACGCGATGCGTCAACTCTTCTTCGCAATTCGTCGATGGGAGATTGCATCTTTTTCCGGGGGAGGATAAGATTCTGCCGCGGATTCTGTAGCAGAATCACCCGGGCAATCGCGAAAGGGTTTATACTGCGATTGGCGTTAGATGGAAAGATATCAGATGCCAGTGCTCAGGGAGAAGAAACTCAAGTGGCTTCCGACGAAAAAGACATGCACCTGCAAAGAGGGCCGCCTCAACTGCCTGACTCGAAAGGAGACATACGAACTCGGATCCACGGTACTGAACGTGCGCAGGAGGCAGGTATGGAAGGATTCGCACCCCGCGAGATTCGTCCCCGAGCTGCCGGAGAAATACATCAGGTTGTTCTCTCACAAGGGCGAGACGGTACTTGACCCCTTCTGCGGATCTGGCACCACGAATGTCGTTGCGATGAAGCTCGGGCGGAACAGTATCGGGATCGACATAAATCCTTACTCGACCGATCTCACATCGGAAAGACTGGCGAGCACTGAGTCGGGAGGTCCGGAGATTGGCACCGTTCACATGGTACTGAATGGAGATTGCAGAGACCTGATGAAGGAGATTCCGCGGGATTCGATCGATCTGGTTGTTACCTCTCCTCCATATTTCGATGTCGTGGACTACAACCACGATGATCCTGATCAGCTAGGTAACTTCCATGACTACGACGCCTTCCTCTCTGGAATGGAGACGGCGTTTGCTGGGATGTTCTCGGTGTTGAAATCTGGGGGATACGCCGTGGTCAACACTCAGGATCTCTTCAAGAAGAACGCCAAGTGCCCGATTCATTCAGACTACATCCAATTGGCGAAGAGGGTGGGTCTAGAAACAATAAACGTCAACATCTACATCCTGAACTACAGCACTGGGGGGAGACTTGTTTTCGGCTACCCTGCAGCATATTACCCGAAGAACGATCATGAATACATACTGATATTCAGAAAGGGATGCTAGAACAATTCTGGGGCTCGGGATTCGCAGCTGGGCTTTGTCCTCAAGGCTGGATGGACAATACATCCATTCTGGGAAAAGTTTATGAACCCTTTGCTATCATCCCCCACCCGAACAAAGCAACAGACGCATCAGGGGGAATGCAATGTCGAACATGAAACTGCAAATA
>CAZJDY010000016.1:0-4477 GCA_964544915.1 uncultured Methanomassiliicoccaceae archaeon
AAAGTGATTCTTATTGTAAGATAATGACAGAGGCATTCGCACATAGAATCCTCCAAAGGGACTGCGAGGCTGAAGAGAGACTTCAGAATCATCTCCTAGATCTTGTTCATTTTGAACTACCAGACATAGGTCCAATCGTCATCCAAGAAGACACTCCTAGAATCTCGGACAATAGCGAATTCGATCTCAAGGTTCCCCTCCTATGCAGAGATGGCGCAGTGGTCATCGACATCGAGTTCGATGATCTGATCCTATTTTTGAGCAGATGGTCTCCCTCGAGCTCCGACTGTCCGACCTCAGAGGCGGTCCCGGAGGTACTGAGATTCCTTGGTTCCCATTGCCTTCCAGCTTCCGTTCAAGATTCCGGGGACATCATGATACATGACATGATTCCCATCGTCGTGGAAAGATGCGCGACGAAGATGCAATGTGCGAACTTGATCGAGAGGATGCTTTGGTCCCATCACGTCCACAATTGCGCCATCGGACTGGTGTATGGGGCCTGCGATCCACTGGTCCAGGATGAGCTCGCACAATACATAGAGACGTTCTTTGAAGACAGTGGGAACGTGGCCATTCTTCTCTGCTAGATCGGGCTCGAGGGCCTTGTTCGCTGTAACGAACGGAATCGGCCTCACTTGAACTTTATCGGTCGCCCTAGGCCCTGGATTCCCCCCACCATGCTCTCTAGGATTTCCTTCTGTGCATTTATCTGAGTCTTGAGCGTTTCCTTCATCTTCTTTTGGTCGGTGAGATCGACCATAGCCACCACACCGTTTCCAGTCTCCGGAATAATATGGGCGAAACCAAAGACCTCTTTGATCGCCCTATCTTTGGCGACCAGTCGGAACTCGCAGCATTTCTGCGCTCCTGGATTGATGATGCTGGTGCGACGAAAAGACTTGAATCTGTCAACGTCATCTTTGTGAATCAGTCCTGTCCACATCATGTTGTTCTCGAGCTCGCTTCTCGAATATCCAGTGAGTCTCATGAATTCAGTATTGACCAATACCGTTCTCATCTCATCGTCGTCTATGACCATCGCTGTCCCGGTGTTCTCGAAGATCGCCTTGTATTTCTGCTCTGACAACTGGAGTTGTCTCTGAAGCTTGAAATCGTGCATTGCGAAGGATATGTCCTCGATGACACTTGTCAGAAGAACTCGTTCTTCTTCGCGATCCATGGAGCCCTTTGGGATTCCTAAAGTCAATGTTCCAAAGTCCTCTCCATTGTAAGTAAGCTTCGAGGATACGGCTCCACACACGCAAACATTCGCTGCCAATGGGCAGCCGCCACATGACGACGGATGACGAAATTGAAAGAGCTCAGAGCTCTCCAATGCTTCGGTGCAACATGCTGGAGGTTCTCCATGCTCAAATCGATCTAGGATCGAATCTATCTGCGTGCCAAGGCCGCCCTCGGTGATCGATGAGAATTGCCCTTCGTCGTCCAGAAGCGCGATCCATGCGTTTTCAAAACAACCACCATCGACGAACTCCTGACAAATCAATCTGAGCATTTCGTCCGAATCCGAGTTCCTCAGACATTGCTGGTGAATATTGGCGATCGTCCTCAGAAGCAAGTTTGTTCGGACCACAAGTATCTCCTGGTTCTTCTTTTCGGTTATGTCCCGCGCGTTAATGAGGGTCTCATGGCCGCCATCGGTGGCGAACACGGACGCGATGAAGTCAAGCACTGCCCAACTTCCGCTCTTAGATCTGACGCAGATCTCGTCTCGCCAGGATGACGACGAATCTTTCTTGTGCGTCGCCGAGGTATCCGTCCATTTGGATCTCTGCGCCTGCGGAAGAAACTCAAGGAATTGTCTGCCCATCATCTCCTCCAGCTCGTAGCCGAGAATCCTGCCCACAGATGGACTGACGTATCTAATCGAATGGTTGTCGTCTAACACCAGCACAAGCTCGCTCGTGTTCTGAATGAGCATGCTGAATCTCTTGGCATTATGGGCGATGGCCTCCTCGGCCTGATGTCTCGCCATCGCCTCATTGATCAAACTGAACAGAACCGCATATTCGGCCTCGGTCGAGGAATCGCGTTTCAAATAGAAATTGGCGCCATTCCCCAGGGCACGCAGGATCGATTCTTCTTTCCTGTCGCTGGAATACACGATTATAGGGGTCTGATTCCCGAGCTCCCTTACTCGTTTTGTGAACTCTATCCCATCAAAATACGGTTCTCTGTGAATCAAGACTATGGCTTCGTAGTCCTGTGATACAAGCTTCTTGAGAGCCTCAGTCGCTGAATCCGCCGACTCCACGTCCAGGGCATACTTGAATCCCATATGAGCAGCGCTGGTTCCAAGTATGACCTCGTCTCCGCCCACCATCAGTATCTTGGCGGATTCCGTGATTACGGACATCAGAACTCCAGAACCTCTATTCTTGTTGACATTACTATTTCAACCTGTCCTGATGGATATCAACTGCGATAACTGGATACCGACAAGACCGCTGACGACGTCGATCAGTTACTGGCAACCTTCCTATCCGTTTCGTAGGGGATGAGGCAGGGGAAACTGGCAAAAGGACCGCCGATGATGCCATGATAAGTCGATGCTTCATTTTGTTCTCAGTAATGGATGCAAGTGTCTGCGAAGGCCGACGACAAAAGAGCCCGCTGGTCGGAGGCGATGATTAATGGTGATCGCATAGATTATCGAAAAGTGTGTCACAATCAATGACAAACTTTTTAACAAAGTCGTATATCTACAGTTTATGAACGTCGAGCAACTCAAGAGAATAATCAACGAGCAGCGAGAGGAAATTGACTACAGATTCGGCAAATGGAAGCTGGTCGAGCGAGAATTGCCGAAAGAAAGGGTGCTCGAGTATCTGAAGGCGCCGAACATACTGGCAGTGCTGGGCGTCAGAAGATGCGGGAAAACGACATTCTCGCTCATGCTCGAAAGGGAAAGATGCGGGTACGTGAATTTTGACGATGAGCGGATGATCGGTATCGAGGCGGAAGAACTGAATGACGTCCTGCAAGCACTCTATGAGCTGCACGGACCGGAGATGGAATACATCATTCTCGATGAGATACAGAACGTCGCGGGATGGGAGCTCTTCGCCAATAGGCTCAGGAGGACCAAGAAGGTCATCGTCACGGGGAGCAACTCGAAGCTGTTGGCAGGAGAACTGGCAACGCACCTGACAGGCAGATACATGGACTTCACGCTTTTCCCATTTTCCTTCAGAGAGTTTCTGAAATTGAAAGAACAAGAGGTCGAAGTCTATTCGACAGCGAGCATCGCGGAGGCGAAGAACGCCCTCAGACAGTACCTCAAGACAGGAGGTTTTCCCGAAGCGCATCTGCTCGGATCCGGCATGGTCTCCAGGATATACGGGGACATCATACAGAAGGACATCCTGAGGAGACACAGAATAAGGGGGGAGCGGCAGTTCTTCGACTTCGCAAGGTACCTTGTTTCCAGCTTCTCGAAGGAGATCACTTTCAGGAAGACTGCAAACGTCACATCCCTGGGAAACATCCATACAATAAGGAAATACGTCGGCTATCTGGAGAGCTCCTACCTCGTGTTCCTGATCAACAGGTTCTCCTTCAAGCTGAAGGAACAGATGAAGGCGCCGAAGAAGGTCTACTGCATCGACACCGGAATAGTGAATTCCATGGCATTCAGGTTTTCCGAAGACATGGGGAGAATAATGGAAAATGTCGTTGCTGTAGAATTGATGCGCAGAAATGCGTACGTGGGCGGTGGGAGCTTATTCTACTGGAAGGACCACCAGCAGAGAGAAGTCGACTTTGTGGTGAAGAGCAACGGCTCGGTCGGGAGACTGATCCAGGTAAGCGATGCTTCATCAAGGGTCGACATCGAAGATAGGGAGATCAAGTCACTCGTTCTGGCGTCTGACCAGCTGAGATGCAAGAACCTGATGATGATCACCTGGGATTTTGAAGGCGAAGTCGACTCGGTAGAATGCGTCCCGCTTTGGAAGTGGCTCTTGAAGCCGCTAGGGCCATGACGAATCCTTTCGGCCTTCGGCCTGATGATCGGCTCGATCGGCAAGGGTGGGGGGAGCGAGGTCCAGGACCGCGGTGCCGAAAGGCAAGTACCGGCTTGACGGAATCGATCACGGATGAGACAGGGCTTCGGAGAACCGAACAAGACCGTGTGCCATATCTCGATCCCGCTCACGCCCGCAAAATGAACCTCATCCCGGCAACTTCATCCTCGACTGCGTCGAATTCCGGGATCTCTGGCAGCATGATATCAAGCTCTTTTTTCCATACCTTCCTTTTGGCGGCGACCGCAGCAACGAACGATTCGCGACTGAATTCCGTGCCGAAGTAGGAAAGCTTCGCGTTTACTGACTTCAGATCAACGGAAATGCCTTTACGCGATAGGAAATGAACATCGTGACATCCTCCCACGAATAAATTCGTGGGCTTCCAGCGGTGAGAGCCGTTCGTGCGGAGGAAGGGCTTTCTCCAA
>CAZJDY010000017.1:0-87217 GCA_964544915.1 uncultured Methanomassiliicoccaceae archaeon
CTCCAAGGATGAAGGCAAATGGCGGGCTTCCAATGAAGGTATTGTTCGTCATTGTCTCGCTCATCGAAACGTTCCATGCCGAGTCGTAGGCTTCGATGTAGGTGTAAGTGACGACTCCCGCAGCATTCTCGAACGTGTTCTTGGTTATCGTTCTCGTGGAGGCATAGTTGACGACCTCGTTGAATCCGTCGTTGTCATAGACTTCGGTATCAACGATTATCGAGTATAGGCCGATCTCCTCGAACGTGCAGTCGGTCACAGTCACGGTCTCTTCGCCGCCCCACATTGGGCTTGATTCCAGATAGATACCCACCAAGAATGCATGTCCGACCATGCTGTCCTCGAAGGTCGTTGTCATCGTCCCATTGTAAGCCGCGGCATATAGAGCCGAACCGGAATACAGGTTCATGAAGTACTCAAAGCTCGAGTTCATGACCTCAACGGATACCCAACTGTCAAGCGATATAAGCGCAGCGCCACCGTAGAAGTAGTGGCTTATGGAGCTGTCGGTTACCGTGGCGGTTACGTTACCCATCGCCTCTACTATGATACCCCAGCCTCCGTTGAACTGCTCCATGCTGAAGTAGACGCTGGTGTAATCCATGTCGTACACATTCGGAGCCATTATGTCGTTCAGCCTAATCGGCAGATAGCCATCTGTGACAAGTCCATAGTCGTAGCTGTAACCGGAGGTTATGATCGTCTCCATGTCGGCGTAGTTGAACTGGATATCACCGCTTGGATACAGAACGACCTCGAACACGTCCTTCAGATAACTAGGTCCTGAGGTTGCCCAGACGTACCACTGGAACACGATCCTGTCATCATAGACCTTGTAGCCCACGTACGGCCACGCGTCAGCAGTGAAATAGTCCTGGCAAGGTATTATCATATTCGCAGAAGACGAGTATATGTTGACCGGGAATGGTCCACCGCCTGGAGCTCCAACAGATATGATACCGGCCGCATAGACCCACACTTCATCGTAAACCCCTCCAGCATACGGGAAGTCGAACGGCAGCACAACATACATCGACGATCCAGTATAGGCCACAGGGTTGATTATGTCATACTCCGCCTCGATCTCGACTGGGTAGTAGTTCACGAACCCTCCGTCTTCCGGGGCGCCCATGACGGTCTTGTCCACATCGATGATCGCGTCTCCATTGGTCACATCAACGACCAATCCGTTGGTACAACCGCTGAAGCTGACATTCGTCAGATCGACGGTTGCAGGACCGCTATCCGCGTAGACGGAAATCCCTACATAACAGTCAGTGAAGGTAGTGTCAACAACAGTCAACATGGCACTTCCCATAGTTTCGACCTGTAAGCCAGAATCACCAGTATCGCTTACATCGGAGGGATCGACCATGACAGTTGCTTCACCATTCGGCGCCCACACTAGAACGCCAAATCCAGCGCAGTCAGCGACTGTGAGATTCTTGAAGTCCGCCACGACGTCTCCTGTCGTGGAGTACGCCAATATCCCAATATTGTCACTATTCGACACAGTGGTGTCGCTTATCTTGACATTCACCTTCCCTGTCGCTTCGATCGCTATCCCGGCGGCATAATTGTCCATCGCCTTGCTATTCAGTATGTTCACCGTTGCATTCCCGCCATCGACTAAGAAGAACATTCCTTGGCCCGTATACATCGATGAATTGCCGCTGGCTTCCACATTCGTTAGTGTGGCAGTCAAATCCATGCCATTGTTGACCACCCACTCTAAACCAGCAAAGTAATTGTTGACCAATTTCATGTTCGACATCGATACACTGGTGTTGACTATGTTCACTCCGGTTGATGCATTCTGTACAATGACATAGCTCAGGACTGACCCCGTGCTAGCGGAGTTGAAATACAGTCCGTCCCAGTATCCAAACGGGGATGTCGCGTTTGTGGTGAAGTCAATCCACTTGGCAGCAGTTCCTTGTGCAATGATTTTTCCGCTGACGGTGATTCCTTCACCTCCGTCGACCATCACGGTGACGTTCGATCCTATGGTCAAAGTTGCTCCAGGAAGGATCTCTATCGAGTCGTTCACTATGTAAGGACTCCCGGCTTCGTTCCATGTCTTGGAGCCGCTGATGTCCTGGTAGACGTAGGTTTCGGCACTCGCGTTGCTGCTATTGAGAATCAGAAGCAGCACAAAAGCAAACGCGAGTATACCGAGGTACACGAACGTCCTTTTTCCCAGAACGTGCTTCAATGAGTCACGTTCGTTCGTACAATCTGAATTCATAGCTCTTACCCCCTAAGGTTCTAATCCTCCTCCTGAACCTCAAATAAGGATAGACATTAGTATGAAATTTATCTTACTTAAAGATTGTTGCCATATGACTGGATACTGGCCCCGGGGTTTTCTCGCATGAGAACTTAACGGGCTTAATATCCTTTGGCAATCAACGACAACGCGATGTCAAATGAGCAACATAGAACGCTTTCGAGGAACGTCTGCTAAATTGAACCGACCAGAAAACCACATCTGTAAAGCCTCCCAATATGGCGCCCCAGCATTGCAGCCCCTCTCCCAATCCAAGGAACGGTGATAGGGCCGAGCAAACAGTTATGGAAGACTTCGGACCATAGGGTGCCGTGCACAAGACAAGGGACATCGAGATGGGAACGGACGTCCTCGCGGAAAACCGCAGGCTCGCGGAAAAGAACTTGAAACGCCTCCGCTCGCGCGGGATAAGATCGGTCGACGTCATGGGCTCGATAGGTTCCGGCAAAACCGCACTGATCGAGAAGTCGTCTTTCCTGCTGAAGGAAAGGGGGATCCGGGCCGCAGCGATAGCCGGGGACGTAACGGGCCTAGACGACTACGATAGGTTCAGGTCAGTCGGGCTTCCGTCGGTCAGTGTCAACACTGGGAAGGAGTGCCACCTCGACGCGCACCTGATAGGGCACGCGCTGGACGATATCGAACTTGACTCAATCGACTTCCTGTTCATAGAGAATGTCGGAAACCTCGTGTGTCCCGCGGATTTCCCACTGGGGACGGATAAGAGGGTCGTGGTGATATCTGTTACAGAAGGGGACGACATGGTAAGGAAACATCCGATGATTTTCACTGGCGCCGACATCGCGGTTTTGAACAAGATCGACCTCCTACCCCATCTCGACGTGGATGTCGAGCGTCTGAAACGGGATTATAGGAAGATCAGGAGCGAAGCGTCCTTGCATCTGATCAGCGCAAGAACGGGAGAAGGGCTCCCGGAGCTGCTTTCATTGCTCGGGATCTAGGCCGAACTATCGGTACAGCCAACCACAATCAACACTGCTCGATCTGACGAACCCATGCCAGCGTCCCCGGAACCAATTATTATTATCGCGGAAGCCTTTCTCATTCGAGGGTTTTGTCATGAAGGTGCTGTCCGTAGGAGGGGGCGGTGGGGAGCACGCGATTGTGAAGACCCTGGCCAAGAGCGGCGCGGAGATCTACGCTGCCATGGGGAACAAGAACCCAGGCATCGTCCGTGCGAGCCGGGGCTTCAAGCTGGTGAAGGACACAGATGTCGAGAACGTGGTGAAGTTCGCCGCGGAGTCGGCGGTCGAGATGGCCGTGATAGGCCCGGAAGCACCGCTCGAGATTGGCCTGGTGGACGCGTTGGTCAAAGAAGGCATCGGATGCGTTGGCCCAACGAAGGATGCCGCCAGGATCGAAACCTCCAAGGCCTTCATGAGGGGGCTTATGAGCAAGTACAAGGTCTCCGGCAATATCGAATTCTGCACATTCTACGATTTCGAAGGAGCGAAGGAATACGTTCTGGACGCCGAAATGGAGGTCGCGGTCAAGCCGGTGGGCCTCACCGGCGGAAAGGGCGTCAAGATGCAGGGCGAGCATCTCAAGGACAAGGAAGAAGTGATCAGGTACGTCAAAGAGATCTTCGACAACAAGATCGGCGGCGGGGGTGTCGTTCTCGAGGAGAGACTGGAAGGAGAGGAGTTCACCCTGCAGGCCTTCTGCGACGGCCGGACCGTCGTGCCGATGCCCCTGGTCCAGGATCACAAGAGGGCATTCGAAGGGGACAACGGGCCGAACACCGGGGGGATGGGGTCTTACTCAATGGAAGACCATATCCTTCCGTTCATGACGAAAAAGGAGTTAGACCAGGCGATGGACATCATGAGGAAGGTCGTGGGCGCAATGGCCAGGGACGGCTGTCCGTACGTCGGGATACTATACGGCCAGTTCATGCTGACCAGGATCGGGCCCAAGGTGATCGAATTCAACGCCCGGTTCGGGGACCCGGAGGCGATGAACGTCCTGCCAGTCCTTGAATCGGACTTCGTGGGGATATGCGAGGACATAGTCGCGGGGAAGCTCTCTCCCTCGAAGGTCAAGTTCGAGAGCAAGGCTACTGTTTGCAAGTACGTCGTGCCGGAAGGGTATGGAACGAAGTCGAAATCTGGCCATGAGATCAGGGTGGACGAAGAGGGCGTGATGAATGAGGGCGCGCACCTCTTTTACGCTAATGTAAATGAAGAGAACGGGAGGATACTCACCACCTCATCAAGATCGATAGCGGTCGTCGGCCTCGAGGCAACCGTTGAGAAGGCCGAGAAGGCGTGCGAGAGAGGACTCAGGCATGTCTCCGGAGACGCGATCTACGTCAGGCATGACGTGGGGAAGAGAGAGCTCATCCAGAAGCGAATAGAGCATATGAAAAGGATCAGGGGAAGCGACTGAACAATCATATATAATCGATGACGCCATTCATCTCTCATGAAGAACCTGGATGAGATAGCAAACCGCATGCAGATCCGCCTCGATGAGAAGGACACTGTCAGGGAGATCGCTATCAAATCCTCAAGAGCAGTGATTAGGCTCTCCAGCGGCATCGTGCACGTCATTCACAGAAGGGAAGAGGTGGGGGACCTCTACTCCGAAGCGCTAGACGAGGTCCACAGACTCCGAAGCCTACTCGAGGACCACCCAGAAATCTGGAGCTCGGGCCTCGTCGGGGACGCGCTTGCGGAAATAGCGGAAGCTTCCATCCTGATGTCCATCGCCGACGGCCAAGACCTTCCGGACCCGGACGAGCTGAACATCCCGATGACCTCATATCTCATGGGTTTCGCGGACTCGATCGGGGAGCTGCGCCGGTTCTCGCTGGAGGCTCTCAGGGGCGGGGACATAGACGCCGCGACGGAGTATCTCGAGATGATGGAGGACATGTTCATCGTCCTGATGCGTTTCGATTACCCGGACGCGCTCGTGGCGATAAGGCGAAAGCAAGATATCGCCAGATCGGTGCTCGAAAAGACGAGGGGAGAGGTCGCTGTGGCGGTCAACTCAAAACAGCTGCAGGACAAGATCGTCGATCTTTCCCGTAAGCTGTGAAACAATCAGACAAAGAACGAGCGCTCTTCTCAACGGCTCAATAGTGCTTCTTGATCATCTCTTCGATATCTTCCTTCGGGACAACGCCGACGATCTGGTCCACGACGTCCCCGTCCTTGAAGAACAGCAACGTGGGTATCGCCATGATCCGGAACCGCTTCACGAGCTCGGGGTTCGTGTCGCAGTCCATCTTGCCGAACGCGACCTTGCCGACGTACTCGCCCGCCAACCTCTCGACCACGGGGGCGATCACCCTGCAGGGTCCGCACCACTCAGCCCAGCAGTCGATGACTATCTTGGCGCTGTCCTTCTTGACCTTCTCGAAGTTGTCCTTCGTGACCTCGATGAGATTCCCGCCCATGATAGGGCTTATCTACCATCCTCTATTTAACAATTCGACAGAACCCGCGGCCACCGACGAACAATGCCATCTCGCCCCGGATCCAGTCAAGGACAAGTGATCATCGCATCCGTCTCTTTTTCGGCCTACTGTAGATGATGAGGATGAGTATCACCGACACCACGAATAGTACCCCGAGCATTGCGTCCGTCGTCCCGAAGCTCGACTTGCCGACGTAAATCGTCATCGTGTAGACCGACCCGCCACTCTGGAACTCAACGAACTTATTGTCCGGATCCAGCATCACGGTGATCACATGCTGACCCGACCTCATCTCTGGATCGGTCCAGTTGTACCTTATCGTCTTGGAGGACAACGGCTCGATATCGACCGTGGTCTCGTACACTTTCGCGCCATTCGCGTGGAACGACACCGGCACCCCCTTGACACCGACTTCCCCGGTGTTCTTGACCGTCGCCAGGATCACCACGGGCGTCAGGACCTTGACAGGGAAAGTCCTCAGGGTCTTCGCCGAATCGAGAATGTTGGATGAGGTGATGTTCAATTGCAGGGTCATGTCCTGCGGCTTGCTCGGGGCAGTGACATTTATGTTGAACAATCCGGTGGAAGAGACCCCGCTCGACGGAGTGACGAGCGAATCCGTGACCTTAGGCCCTACGAGCGTGGCTATGTAGCTGAAGTTCCCTCCGGCCTGGGCTCCGGGACCTCCGATGACCGTTATGGCGTACTGCCACTTCTCTCCCGTGGCCACGACGCTCTTTCCTTCGATGGATACGTATATCGGCCCCCCTTCAGCCGCGGAAGCAGAAGGAGCGAGCAGGACGATCGATATCAGCGAGAGAATCGCGAGGATGGAGATCAACGCTTTCTTCGTTTGAACAACCCCCTTTGCAGTACGAGCAGGATTAACACCGCAAACGATGCGATGCACATGCCAGCGAGAACTATCGTCTCGATCGGCACCTTCTCAGCCTCGGTGAACACGTCCTGGCCAGTCACGATTACGCCGTTCGAGGGGATACCGATTTCAGGCATCGTCGGTTTCAGATCGAGGATGGAGTAAGTGTCCGGCGAATTCTGGGAAATCGCAACAACGCTCACCTGGACGTTGGGATTCGGGCTCGCTCTTGTCGGCATGAGCCTCAGGTCGACCTCCTGCGACTTGCCGGAAGAAGTATGCACGGTGAGATTGTCGTCGTACCCGCCGACGCTGGTCTTCAGTTGGGCATCCCAGCCGAGCGTCGCGAGGTATTCCAAGTTCGCAATTGAGACACCGTAAGTGTCGTCCGCGTTGCCGGTGTTATCCAGCTTGAGAACGTACGTGTAGTTCGCTCCCGTGGTCTCGATGGACTCCTTGAAGCCCAGCTCGACGGAGTAGACAGGGAGTATCGTCGCATCGAGCATCACGCTATCCCTCACAGATGCATCCGATGACGAAGTGACAGATATCTTCTCCTCGTTATGGACGACCTTGGCGTTCGACGGGGCGGTGAGGCGCACTGTCACGAGCTGCGAGTTCTCATAGCCGAAATCGACCGCGACCTCGTTCTGCGAGAAGCTTACGGTCCATGTCCCGGCGTCCGCCTGCAGCTTGAAGACCTCCGGAACGTTCCCGTTGTTGACCACTCTCACGTTGTAGATTGCCGTCTCTCCGGGCTTCAGCGTCATCTTCTCCTTGGTGTCCCATTGGAGGTCGACCCCCCGCACCGCCACCTTGTCCAGAGATATGATCTTGTTCAGGTCAGAGGTTAGAGTGACATTGGTGATCGTCTTGTACTTGACGGACATGCCCTTCTCAACGCCGGAGGCGATGCATTGGATCTCATACTGACCCGCGGGGAGGACTATCTCATAGGAACCGTCCGGTCCGCTCGGGATGGTCTTCTTGGCCGCGCTGGAGAATTCCGCCGATGCAGTGCCGGGGACGCCGCCTTTGAGGGTCGTCCCCATCATCCTGATGCCGGGCACAAGGGTGATGTTCAGGGCCTTGTTCGAGTACGGCTCTACTTCCAAGGCGGCCAGGTAGACGTCCATTCCGCCAGTCTCCCTCACATAGAGGCTGTATTCGCCCGGTGCCAAGGATACCGCGTAGCTCCCTAGATCAGAGGAAATCGTGGCATTGATCGATGTCTTGCTGCCCGAGATGAACTCGAGCGCCGCGCTGACCGGCGTGCCGTCGACCCCCACTATCGACCCGGAGACGGTCGAGTTGTCGTAGTTGCGCTCAAGCACGAAAGTGTTACGAGCGGTCGAAGGGACCGTCATCGTCCCGTTCGCGGTGTACCTGACATAGCGCTCCTGTGTGGCGATTCTGGTCGTCGTGCGATAATCGATCGAGATGTTGTAGGTGCCCACCGGAAGCAACGTCTCGAAGGAGCCGACCGCGGTCGTGTTCACGACGATCGACCCGCCTGTCTGCTTGCTGATCACCACCGGGACGACCGATATGAAGGATCGGCCGTCGTACTCGACCGTGCCGACGACCGAGTAGCCCTGAACCATTGTCAAATCCAACGGAGATGCGCTTGTGTCAATCCCCACCTCGCCCACGAAGGCATACCTCGACGAGTGATCGTCATAGACCGCATAGACCGTGTAATTGCCAGCGACGAGGTACAGATCGAAAGAAGATGAGACAGCCAGTTCACGATTCTCTGGCCCCGTGAAGCTGATGCGGATCCCAGAAGGCCTCTCGGGCAAGACGTGCCCGTAAACCCTGACCCTTTCCGTCACGAGGACATTGAGCGACGAGGGGTCCTGACCAATCGCGATCGTCATGGATGATGAATGCTGATACCTTGTGGTATTGCTCCCGACTGTGACATTCTGGTCGACCGAGATTCTGTACTGCCCGGGGCGCAACGAAAGCGAGAATATTCCTGAGGAGTTCGTCACGGCCGAAGCCGTTATCGACCCATAACCGTTCGCATTGAAGGTGACCGTAATCCCTGCAAGAGGGCTGGTTCCGAGCATGACCTTCCCTGTCGTCGTCCTGTTCAACGGAACGAGCTCGATGTATTCCGTGATAGGCGAAGCGACGTTCGTGTAGCTGTATGACCTAGGCGCGTAGCCGTCCACGGCCACGCTGAGGCTATAGCTCTTGCCGGCGGGGAGCACCATATTGAAGTTCCCTTCGGCGTCCGCGTTGAACCTCACCGTTCTTCCGTCCCGGTCCGAGACCTCGAGAGCGACGTTCGCGACGCCTTCGTCCTGCCCCCTCGCTCCATTGAAGTTCGAGTCGAACCAGACCTGTCCCGAGAGGGTCACGGAATTCGACAGCTCTATGCTGATGGCCTCTGAAGATGAAACGATGACATCGCCCCAGTACGCCCTCGCGATGCCTCTTGTGTAGATGAAGTAAGTATCGGCGGGGACCACGACCCTGAACCAACCGGTCGAGTTCGTGACAGCGCTTATGAGCGCTCCGCTGGTCCTCGACCTCAACATCACTTCGGAGTTCGCTGCCCCGACGGTGCCTTCGACTACGGTCCCGGAGACTATGCTCCCGGGCTGCAGAGCGAGTTCCACGTTACTGACGCCAGTGGTTCCCTCCACTCTCAAGACGGCAACGTACTCTTTACCGTCCCTGATCGCCAAACAATAGACGGTGTAATCTCCCTCTGGAAGCGTGACCATGAACCGACCGCGATCGTCAGTCGTCGTAAGTACCCTGTTCTGGTCCGATGTCAGGACTATCGTGGCGTTCGCGACGACGAGCGCGTCGATCGTCACGCGTCCCGATAATGAAAAGGCCGCGTACACTGTGATCTGCCTCTGCGTCTTCGCGCCCTCTATGATGTTGAACAACTGTGAACCGATGCTGAGGCTGGAGTTCACTACCTCCAAGGAGTAGTTGCCTGGCAGCAGCTTCTCGAAGCTGTAACCGCCGCTCGAGTTCGTCACGGTCCTGTTGATGACCC
Organism: uncultured Methanomassiliicoccaceae archaeon; assembly: GCA_964544915.1. GTDB lineage: Archaea > Thermoplasmatota > Thermoplasmata > Methanomassiliicoccales > JACIVX01 > JAJRAG01. The sequence goes on from CAZJDY010000017.1 coordinate 9,635, forward strand.
CGCTAACCTTGTCCCTAAGTGCCAGCTCCAAGCCGGCGACAGGGGCTCCAGAAGATGTGATTATGGTGCCATTGACCGTGCCCGGCCTCACACCTATGTCGACGGTCCTGTCCCCCATCGGAAGCAGTATCTCATGAGTCCCACCGAACTCATGCCCCTTGTAAGAACCGAACAGATCCGCATCGATGGCTGGCAAACCTACGAAGCTGTAACCTCCGTTGCCGCTGACGGCCTGTTGCATGATGCCCCGGGACTCGTTCTCCAGGACGGCCAATGCGCCCTGAATGAGCTCGTCTGCGGAGTCGTACTTACCGCTCCCGTCGTTGTCCCAGAATATCTTGCCCTTCAGGTCGCTGCCCTGAACGAAGGCGTCGCCGTTGATGTAATAATCCCACTTTCCGTTCCCGTCAGCATCGATCTCCTGCCTCATCGCCTGGTCATAGGTGATGTTCAGGATCTTCCTCGACAGCTCGGTGGCGATTTGACTGCGAAGGTCAAGCGTCCCATATGAATAGACGACTTCCACCTTTCCGAAGGGGGCGATGACCCTGTACTTGCCGTCCTTGTCCGTCTTCACGGTGTTGTGTGGGATACCATACTCGTCGAGAGCGGTGACCCAGATATCAGGATAGGGTTGTCCGCTTTCTGTCCTCACGGTGCCTTCGATTATCGCACCCTCGTAGTACTGGATGAAAACAACGCCACTCATAAGCGAGGAGGCAGAAAGGTCCACTGTGCCAATCGCCTTTCCGGCGTCGATCTGGTCCTTGAGTTCAAGGGCCTCATCATAGCTGATCGCACGCCAGCCGCTGGAGTGATTCTTGACCTGGTCTTCCGGGAATGGATTGTAGTATGCCGTCCGGTAGACCATCCTGAAGTGGCTCATGTTCCAGCCCTGCATTGCCGGGAGATTCGCCAGGGACCCGGACAACCCAGGCAATCCCTGAGAGGTGTAGCCGATGTCACTCGGCCCGTATCCAAGGAAGGCTCGGTAGAGCAGCGAATCGTAGAACATGTCCTTGTAGTAGATTACGTAGTCGACGATCTGCATGTCGGATGTGACATTGACGAGATCGTACTGGTTTCCGTTGACGTCCACCGCCTTCGTGACGAAGAAGTCGATTGGGTTCTTCGACACCTCATCGACCCTGCGGTCCGAGAGCTTTGCCGGAGCGTAGAATATGTTGCCCCCTGTCGCAGAGAACGGGAACAGTCTACTGTCTATGGCGAAATATCCAATCTCGATTCCCGTCATCTCGCGCAGCGCGTGGTACAGATCCACCAGTTCATCGGTCCCGATCTTCGAGAGCTCGACCCTTGCCGCGGCATACTCAGCGTTCTTGACGTTCAGATCTGAGTCGTAAGGCCCGTATGTCTCTGGGTTGTTCTTCACTATCTCGACATATCTCGCTGGGTTCTCGATGATGTCGCGGAGCTTCGGATAGTCGACACCGTGATCCTTAAGGACCTGGGCTATCGAATCGTTCGCCACCCCACTGTCCTCAAGGGTCCTGACGACGAACAGGGCGATGGCTTCCTGCTCGCTCTGGCAGGTGATGACGCTCCCTGCGAATTGGTATCCATTCTGGAAGTTGTCAGCGACCGTTGGATGTTGACCTTGTTGAATCGCCTCGAAGCCGTAGTCCCACCATGAGAGGAAGGCGGGCCTCGACACGACGGGGTTGACATCACTGTCCTGCTGACTGAACCAGCTCCATGCCGCAGGCCAATAATCGCTCGGCATCGGGAGGCTGTAAGCGAACGCGCCGAAGTACCAGTTCGACCCGTTCTTCTCATCGTATCCCGGCGGTTTGGCGATCCCCTTCATTATGTCATATACCTGCTTGTCGTAGCCGCGCTTGAGCTCGGATGGTATCGCTGCGTCCACGGCATTCCAGGCATTCGGCAGTAGGATTAGGAAAATGAGGAAGAACGCACCGAACACGTGCCTCAGTTTCACGGCCTTCCTCAGCACGGTCAGGGGGCTTCCCTTGACGCCTGCAATCGATTTCGAGATGTCCCCGAAGCGAAGCTTCTCGATGATGAGCGCGATTATCCAGCCACCTGTCATGGCGAAGGCCGGGGCTGCGTTGAACATGAATCTGGCCGCGGATACGGCCATGAACATTGAGACCGCGGTCCAGACGACGACGAATATCAGATAGGGGCTGAGGTTCTTCGGCACCTTTATCGCAGCCCAGATGACGCCTGCGAAGGAAAGCCAAAAAGTCACAACTCCGAAGGAGAGGGCGAGCGTGGAGAACTCGGGCGCCTGGGCCTCAGATATCGTCGAGTACAGCTTGCTCTTCACTAGATAGCCCTGTCCGGATACTATCGCCTCGAAGATGTTCGGGAAGAATGATGAAAGGGCGAGTAGGGCTATTGCAGCAAGGATCATGAACGACGGCATTACGATTGTCCAGGGGTAGTCCCTTGTGACAACGAAGATGACGCCGATTGCCATCGCTGCGAGGAACAGGTACACAGGCACGTCGAACCACGTATACCAGTAGTCCATCTGGTAGTATACCGGCGCGGTTATCGCGAACGCGACCGATAACATGACTCCGACGGTGATGACCATCCCCATCGAATCCGAGTTCCGGAACCTGTTGATGAACACCTGAACTAAGAAGTATACAAGAATGATGACGAGGAGATAGGTATAGCCGGTCCAAATCATTGCCACCGCCGCCAGCGAGACTCCGGATAGGGCTGCGTAGATCGCCGACAGCCGATTAGCTCTAAAGTACGAGGCGATCCCGCTGCTGATGGCTTTGCGGTTCTTCCAGCTAGAGACCCACTTGTCCCCCTTCACAGACATCAACGCCATCAGTAGGAAATAGAATGACCAGACAGCGAAGAACAGGACCATGGCGTCGTGATCAGCGTCAGAGAATACGCTTCTTGAGATGTTGCCGGCCATGATGGCGAACAGCAACGATGCGACTATCCCCGCCTTGTTCCCGAATGCCGCCCGGGTCATAAGGTAGACGGGTACGACTGTTAGCGCTCCCCAAACGGCTGTGGAGAACACCAGCGAGTAGCCGACGGCGGTCGACGTGGCCATGCCTGTAATGGAAGACATGAACATGCCGAAGACGGCAACCGACCAGTCATAGAGCGGCGGCCTGGCGTTCCTCATCCCGAGCGGATAGTTGAGCAACGGGTCTTGCACAAGATGGTGGCCAGTATCGGTCACGTGGTCGATGACCCGCATGTGATAGTATGAGTCGGACCCTCCCGACACGAGGAATCCGTTGTCCACCGAGGCGGAGTATACGAAGTAACTCCTGATGAAGAAGGCTATGAAGACGATCATTAAGAGAACGAGCAACGTGTTCCAATTGGATCCAATCCATGAATCCTTGAGGCGACTTCCCAAGTTGCCGACGCTGCGGAAACGGTCCTTCTTGGGAAGTTGTGCTGCTCCTCCCTCTGTCCCTGCCATCTCAGAGTCCCCTCAGCAGAATCGTGCCAAGTCGATAACGAGGCCACTATAAATAATTGTCCACCGTCAGCACCCAAAAATGAGCGCATCTGGGTCGATTTCAGGTTCCCCTCTTTTTCGCAGCGTCGAGGACCGCTGCGATCTGCTCGCAAACGCTCTTCGCCGCATCACGGGGACTCTGCACGCTGCATATCGAGCGCCCTACGATCACCGAGTCGGCGCCGTTCGAGATCGCATCCGCCGCGCTCCCTCCCTGCGCACCGACGCCAGGTGACAGAATCTTGAGTTTACCTACGATCCCTCTTATCACCCTGATCCTCTCCGGCCTAGTCGCGGGGGCTATAACGCCCGAAGCGCCGCAGTCCACGGCGAGCGCCGCCAACCTCTCCGCTACGGGCGCGCTGAACTCCTCCCCGCCGGGATGGCTCATCTCGGTCACGACGAAAACCTCAGCGCCGCGGGCAGCCTCCACCGCAGCCTTGACCGAGTCCCGTCCGGTGAAACCGTGGACGATGACGCCCGAAGCGCCTAGCGCGACTGCTTGCTGGACGATAAGCCTGTTCGTGTTCGGTATGTCGGCGACCTTGAAATCGCAGATGACATCGGACTGCTTCGATATCCTTGTGATAATCCCCGGTGAGGTGGAGAGGACGAGGGGCCAGTTTATCTTGACCGCGTCCACACAATCCCTCACCTGCTCCACAATGGAAAGTGCCTTGTCCTCTCTTGTCTCATCGAGTGCCAAAATCAGGCGTGTTCTGCTCCTCATCTCCTCATTCCTCCGGACGACTGCTGCGTTCATAATCTACTCCGTCCCTGATAAAGTCGTGTCATAGATCGCCCGCACAGACAACAGAAAAGGGGGATCACCTGATTGAGAACAGGGTCGGGGCCGGGACCGAGTTGAGATAAGCTTAAAAGGGCGATGCACCTCCAATTCTCCGAATGAAAGTCAGTTCGATGGAGGCTGGATCGAAATACACAGGCCGCCTCCCGAAAGGCTGCACGCTCTGCAGAAAGGGGGCGAAGATGGTCCTGCTCGTCACTGGAAGATGCGGGACCGGATGCTTCTACTGCCCTCTCTCCCGGAAGAAGAAGGGAAGGGAGGTCGTATACGCGGACGAACAGAGGGTCCGAAACGATGAGGACGTTCTGGGAGAAGCGCGTTCGATCGATGCGAAGGGCACGGGCATAACCGGCGGCGACCCCGTCCTTGTGCTGGACCGAACCCTTAGGTACGTGACCCTTCTGAAATCAACGTTAGGCGAAAAGCATCACATCCACCTCTACACATCATCGATGCGCCAGGAGGCGTACGGAAGACTCGAAGCGGCAGGTCTGGACGAGCTGAGAATCCATCCCTCGATTCCGTTGTGGAACAAGCTCGAGAAGACGGACCTGAAGAAGGCCGTCGCAAGATCGAGCATGAAGATCGGGATGGAGGTTCCGGCGATTTCCAATCATCGAGAGGACCTCGTCGCCCTGATTGAGTACTCGGACAACATAGGATTGGACTTCGTGAACATCAATGAGCTCGAGTTCTCTGAGACGAACTGGAGGAGACTGAGATCGAGGGGGTTCGACGTCAAGGACGACGTGTCCTCGGCAGTCAAGGGAAGCGAAGAAGTTGCCTTGGACATGCTGGAGCTCGATCTCTCGATACCAATCCACTATTGTTCGTCAAGCTTCAAGGATAGAATCCAGCTTAGAAGGCGGATAATGCGGCGCGCTAAGAACGTCGCTAGGCCTAGCGATCTGATCACCGACGACGGTACCCTGTTGAAAGGCGTCGTCGAGACAAGGACTAGGCGCAAGATCGTCGACACACTGACGGGCGAGTTCCAGGTGCCTCAGGAGCTGATATACATCGATTCGGAGAAGAAACGTGTCGAGGTGGCGCCGTGGGTGCTCAAAGATATAGCGGGGGAACTGCCTTACGACAGCTACCTCGTCGAAGAATACCCGACAGCCGACCGATTGGAGGTCGAGAGGGAACAGCTCGGGAGCAGGCCTAAGCGACGCTGATGCTCTGTATGTTGTGATGCCTGTTGACGATGTCCCGAGCGATCTTTAGGTTCCTCCCGTTCTTGCCAATCGCCCTTCCCTTGACCTTGGGGTCGACGGTGACGGTGGCGTGAACGATGTTGCCGCGGTTCTCGATCGTGACGTTCTGGACATTGTAGCTGTAGAACACGTTCCTGATGAACTCCTCAGGCTCGTCCGAATACTCGATTACCTGGATGTTCTTCCCGGTCGTGTTCTTCATCCTGATTACATTCTCGCCGCCCTTACCGACCGCCCTGTTCGCCTGCCCCGGGTCGACGACGAAAACCAGCTTGTCCTCTGTCTCCAGGCAGTCCTTCACATGCGTCCTCGTCACGTTCTCGAACAAGGAGATGTAGCGGAGGGTTTCCTCTGTAAATGTAATGTCCGGCATACTATCACAATGAAAGGATGTTGGAGGAGCCCTTCTCGATCACAGCGAGCGCCGACACAGAGAACGGTTTCCCGCATAGCGCCCCCAGCTCCATGTTCGTTCCCTCGTACCTGTGCGTCTTCACTCCGTGCGCCGTTGACATGAGGAAATCGCTAGGGCAGTTCTGGGAGAGTACCACCAGCTTTGCCTCTCCACCCCTAACGGCCTTCTCGGTCTGTTGAACGCCGAACACCACCATGCCGGTGGTCACGGCTGCTTTCAAGGCCCTTCCCAAGTCAACCATTCTCTTGCCTCCTTCGAACGGGTGTGTAGACCAAATTCACGGCTCCTGTTCCGAGTGTAACCGGTTGCCCCACTATAATGTTTTCTGCAACGCCATCGAGAGGGTCCACCTCTCCGGTAATCGCCGCATGAAGCAGGTGCGTCGCGGTTATCTCGAACGCGGCTCGAGCTAGTACGCTCGACTTCCGCCCGGATATCCCGTGCCTTCCGATCGCCTTCACGTCCCCGTCGTTGGTCATTAGGTCCGCAACCAACATGATGTGTCTGATGTCCACGGTCAGACCCTGCTCCTCCAGCGTCCTGGATGCCTCGTTTATGATTGCGTTCCTCGCGGCCTCTACGCCAAGCACCTCGTATATCTCCCATACGGCGTTGGTCGTGGTGCGGGTCTTGTCGACCTGGTCGATCTCCAGCACCTTCTGGAGGTTCGATCCCTCCGTGTAGATGACGTGCTCGTCACCATCCCTCCGTATGATCGCCCTTTTGATGTTGTCGATCCCTTTTATCTTGCAGTCCCTCACGGCATCCACGATCGTCTGGAGCTTCTTGAATGACGGCTCGTCGGATGCGATGACGAGGTTCCCGTCGCCCATCGTGACCAGTCCCTTCAGCCCGCGGAGCTTCGTTATCCTTCTGTAGACGTCGTCGAGCGTGATGCCTTTCTGCACCATCTTCCTGTCGTCCGGGTGCACAAGCACCTTCATGTTGACGATGTCCGTCTCGATGTCCGCGATGTCGAGGAGGGTCGTGGCCTCAATCTCCGAAGCAATCTTCCTGACCCTGTCGACGTCCCCGCGGACCTTCGGGTCGATGTGCACCGTCATCATCGGGGTGCTCGGCACCCGCCTTGCGTCGACGATTTCGATGAGCCTCGGCAGACCGAGTGTAACGTTGATCTCGGCGACACCTGCGTAGTGGAAGGTACGCATCGTCATCTGCGTGCCCGGCTCGCCGATGCTCTGTGCTGCGATGATTCCGGAGGATTCGTTCGGGTCCATCGTGTGGGCCTCATAACGCTCGTGCGCCTTCATGAGTATCTTCTTCAGAGTCGCCTGCGGGACATCGATCCCCTCGATGCGACTCGCGATCTCGGATATGACCCGCATCGGGATGTTCAACTTCAGGTCCTGGGTGAGCTTGAGCATCTTGGTCTGAATCTCTGTCAAAGGCTTAGACTTGACTGGCACGTAGAGTTCCAGCTTCGGCTTCGGAGGCGCTTCTTCTTCCTTCTTAGGTGTCTTCTTCGACGCTTTCTTGGACTTGCCCCCGAGCTTGCTCATGATCTCCTCGGTCTCCTTCTTCGAGAAGCCGAGGGACTTCATTCCCTCCACGTCCGCGTCGGAGATCTCGGTGATGGTGCTGAACTTGCTCAGTAGCTTCGTGACGGTCTCCTCGCTAAGACCCCTTCTCATGAGGGCGTTCATCGTGTCCTTCCGTGCCATTTACTCCTCCCCTCCGCTCTCGAACTCGGGCTCCTCGAACTCCTCTTCATCTTCCGTCTCCAGATTAAGGTCCTTCTCGATCGTCGCGTAGCCCGCCAGCTTCTTCTCCTCGATCTTCGCTAGCAACTCCGCCTCATCCCCGAGGACTTCGATGAGCAGATCGTCGACGTCGACGGCGTCCCCCTGGACGCTCCTGCACGGGTCGACGCCATCCTCTCCGTATTTGAACTGGACGACCATGTCGGCGGTGTTCCTGACCGTGCCGTCCTGCTTCAGCTTCAAATCCTCCAGCGCGTTGATCAGCCTGCGCTGCATGTAACCGGACCTGGATGTCCTGACAGCGGTGTCGACGAGACCCTCACGACCTCCCATGCTGTGGAAGAAGAACTCTGTCGGGGTCAGTCCGCTCTTGTACGAGTTCGTGACGAATCCCCTCGCCTGAGCTCCCAGGTCTCCCTTCAGGAAGTGCGGCAGAGTCCTGTTCCAGTAACCTCTGGACAGCCTCTCGCCTCTAACGGCTTGCTGCCCGATGCAACCGGCCATTTGGCTCAGGTTGAGCATCGAGCCCCTTGCGCCGGACCGGGCCATGATGACGGCCGAGTTCTCAAGACCCAGGTGGCGACCTGCGATCTGTCCGGCCTCATCCCTCGCCCTGCCAAGAACCTTCATGATCTCGACTTCCAGGGTCTCTTCGAGAGACCTCCCTGGCAGCTGCTCCAGTATTCCTTCGCGGTATGCAGCCACGAGATCGTCGACCCTTCTGGTCGCGTCCTGCAGGACGTCCTCGATCTGGCGCCTCGCCTCGTCCGGGATGTCCTCGTCGTCGATGCCGGTCGTGAAGCCCCTGACCATGATCGCTCCGATCGCCAGGCGGGTGAGGTTGTCGATGGCGTTCTTCCCCACCTCCGAACCGTAGTCCCTCGCCAGCTTGTCCACGATCTTACCCTTGAACGCCCCGATGGCCTTCTCGTCGATCGTGCCGCAGACGAGCTCGCCCTTCCTTATGCGGACGTACGCATCGAGATCGCACTTCTCCTTCTGGCACTCCGGGCACTTTCTGCAAATCGATGCCCTGAACGTGATCCTGAAATCTTCCGGCAGCACGAGGGAGAAGAGCTGCTTGCCAGTCCAGTACTTGACCCCGTTGACTTCGATGGGGTCCGGAACCTCCCGGTGCTTGACCCTCGACAGCATGAACAACGTCTCGCCCCTGGTGAACTTGGAGTCCCTGTGGGTCAGGAGAAAGCATCCGGTGATGTGGTCGTGTATGGCGCCGATGACCGGGCCCCCGAACCTTGGGGAGAGGATGTGCTCCTGCACCTTCATCAGGATGAGCGCCTCGGCCCTCGCCTCGTCGCTCTGCAGAACATGCAGGTTCATCTCGTCACCGTCGAAGTCTGCGTTGTATGGCGGGCAGACGCAAAGGTTCAGCCGGAATGTCTTCCACGGCATGACCCTGACGCTGTGAGCCATCATAGACATCCTGTGCAGAGACGGCTGCCTGTTGAACAGGACTATGTCATTGTCCATCAGGTGCCTCTCGACTATGAAACCGATATCCACGGTCTCGGCGACGCTCTCAGCGTTCTTCTCCGTGACCCTGATCCTCCTACCGTCCGGGCGTATGACGTAGTTGACTCCTGGCAGGTACTTCTCTCCGGCCGGGTTCGGGCCGCGCTTCACCATCTCCTTCAGGATCTCAATGTTGCTCTTGGTAACGTAGACCGGAATGGTCAGCTCCCTCGCGGCCTCGTACGGAACGCCGACCTCGTTGATCGACAGCCCTGGGTCCGGGGAGATGACGGTCCTTGCTGAGAAATTGACCCTCTTGCCTGACAGGTTCGACCTGAACCTGCCTTCCTTGCCCTTCAGCCTCTGGACGAGCGTCTTCAGGGGCCTTCCGGACCTGTGCCTCGCTGGCGGTATGCCGGAGGTCTGGTTGTCGAAGTATGTCGTCACATGATATTGCAGCAACTCCCATAAATCCTCGACGATAAGTTGCGGGGCGCCGGCGTCCCTGTTCTCCCTCAGTCTCTGGTTGATCCTCAGCACATCCACGAGCTTGTGAGTCAGGTCGTCCTCCGACCTGTCGCCCGATTCGAGCGTTATCGACGGCCGGACGGTCACCGGCGGGACCGGAAGGGCCGTCAGGACCATCCACTCGGGCCTGCAGGCCTTCGGGTCTATTCCCAGAGGAACAAGGTCCTCGTCCGGGATCCTCTCCAGCCGCTCTCTCACTTCCTTCGGGGTGAGCTTATGCCCGTCCTCCCTGAAGGTGGTGGGCTTGTCCAATGTGATCTTCATCTGCTCTGCGCCGCAGTGCGGGCAGATCGGTCTCGATGCGGCATCCTTCGCGGTCTCCTTGGAGACGAGGCGGACATCCATCGTGTCCCCGCCCATCTCCTCGACCATCTCCATCGCTTCCTTGTACTCCTTCGCCTGCTCCTCTGTAAGGAGGAGACGACCACAGGACCGGCAGGTCGATTGCAGCAGCTTCTTGATCTCCTTGACGAAGCCCACGTGTATGACCGGCATCGCCAGATCGATGTGGCCGAAGTGACCCGGGCACTCGTCGACCTTGTGCCCGCAGGTCTTGCACCTCAGACCGGGCTCTATGACCCCCAGATGCGGGTCCATCAGGCCCATGTCGATCGGGAAGCCATCGTCGTCGTATGTGTCGGCGGTGATGATCTTCGTGGCCGACATCCTTCTGACCTCGTCAGGTGACAAGCATGTGAACTTCACAGACCCTATCCTCTTCGAAACGCCTCGCATCATCGCAAGTCCTCCAGTTGTAGGCGCACGGCGACGCCAAGCGACAGCAGCTCGTCCAGCAATAGCTTGAAAGCGTACGAGGTCTGCACGAGGTTGACGTTCGTGTTGTTACCACAGACAGGGCATCTTAGCGCCCCACGTCTGTCCATCATCGCTATGTGACCGCAATTGGGGTTGCCGCAGACGTACTGGAATGTACCGTCAGATTCGTCCAGCAGCCGGTCCTTTATGACCATCGCTGCCCCATGTCCTATCAGACAGTCCCTCTCCATCTCACCGAACCTCAGGCCGCCTTGTCTCGAGCGTCCCTCGGTCGGCTGTCTTGTGAGTATCTGCACAGGCCCGCGGCTCCTCACGTGCAACTTGCCTGAGACCATGTGGTGCAGCTTCTGGTAGTAGATGACACCGACGAAGATGTCTGCCCCGATCATCTTGCCGGAAAGGCCGTCGTACATGACCTCCTTCCCGGTGTGCTTGAACCCGTTGCGGATGAGCGACTCTCTCAAGGACCGCTCGCTCTCCCCGCTGAACGGCGTCCCGTCGATCGTGCGGGCCTCCATCGACCCGACCTTGCCGCCGATCATTTCCAGCACGTGGGCGACGGTCATCCTCGACGGGATGGCGTGCGGGTTGATTACCAGGTCCGGTATGACTCCGTCCGAGGTGAATGGCATGTCCTCCTGCGGGGCTATGAGACCGATGACCCCCTTCTGCCCGTGCCTCGAAGCAAACTTGTCTCCGAGCTCTGGCACCCTCTCATCCCTAACCTTCACCTTCACGAGGCGGCTGCCGTTCTCGGATTCGGTCAACATGACGCTGTCAACCCAGCCGTTCTCTCCAGACCTGATGATGATCGAGGTCTCCCGACGCTTCTGCGGCGTCAGGAAGTCCGTCTCCTCTTCGAGGAATCTCGGGGGAGACGTCTTGCCAATGAGGACGTCGCCTCCGGTCACGGCGGTCTCTGGGCTGATCAGCCCGTCCTCGCCGAGGTTGCTATAGGCGAGGTCCGCCCTCGCTCCCCTGACGTCCGGGCTCGGGATCTCGAAATGATCCTCTTGACCTCCTGGATATCTCCGCTCCTCCGCCCTGTAAGTCCTCATGAAAGTCGAGCGCCCCAATCCCCTCTCCACGCTCGCCTTGTTGAGTATCAGGGCGTCTTCCATGTTATACCCATGAAATGAGAGTATCGCGACTACGAAGTTCTGTCCAGCCGGGCGCTCGTTGAATGCCACGAAGTCCATCGGCTTCGTCTGCACTAGCGGCTTCTCCGGATAGTGCAGCAGGTGGCCCCTCGTGTCCGGCCTCTTCCTGTAGTTCGTGGCGCTCAGCCCTAGCGACTGCTTGGCCATTCCAGAGCCCATCGTCACACGCGGAGACGAATTATGCTCCGAGTATGGGACCAGTCCGGCGCAGACACCGAGTATGACGATCGGGTCGACCTCCATGTGGGTGTGCTCCTTCGTGATCAGCAGCGGCGTCTTCATCTCGCCGTCGCAGTGCAGGCAGCGCAGCAGAGCGAAGTCGTCCTCGGTTCCGGGGTTGATCCAGTCCACATTAGTCTGGGAAATAGCTCTCCCGCAGCTGTTGCACCGCTCCGGCACCTCGTATGGCTCGACCGCGATGTACGAGTCCTCTTCCTCCTCCGCGTCGACCCACTCGATCACGCCTTCCCTTAGAAGGTCGGACCACCTTGACTTGCCCTCCCTAATATCGTCGAGGTGCTTCTTCGTCAGGACTGTCTTGCCGTTCTTGAGGACGACGAGCGGCCGCCTCAACCTGCCTTCGTCGCAGTTGATTATGACCTCGTCCATTTCCTCATCGTATCGGATGTTGATCTCGTGCGAGAGGAGACCGCACCTGCGCCGGTGCCTTATCTCCGCCACGAGCTCCTTTGCCCTATCGTGAACGCCGACGAGGTCCCCGTTTACGAAGACCCTCGTCCCGGTCTTCTGCTGCCCCTTGACCTCTTTGACCCCGAGGTCCTTCAGCAGCCAGTGGACGTTCTCCTCGCGGAATCCCTCTGAGACGTCAATAATCAGGGCCGCGTTCTTCACGAGACCGCAGTTCTGACCTTCGGGGGTCTCGTTCGGGCAGAGCCTTCCCCATTGTGTCGGGTGAAGGTCTCTCGCCTCGAAGTGAGGCTGGCTCCTGGTGAGGGAGGATGTGATCCTCCTCAAATGACTGATAGTGCTCATGTTGGACGTCCGGTCCAGCAGCTGGCTGACGCCCGCCCTTCCGCCGACCCAGTTGCCGGTGGCGAGGGCATGTAGCAGTCGGTGGGTCAGCAGATCCGGCCTGATGGCGCTCGATATTCTCAGGTCCTTCTTCCTTGCATAGGACCTCTCGAGTTGGTACTTGAGGTCCTTCATGAGGTTCGTGAATGCGACCCTGAAGAGGTCCTCCATCAAATCCCCGGAGAGCTTGAGACGCTTGTTCGCGTAGTGGTCCTTGTCGTCCTCTTTCCTGAGGCCGAGCGACAGCTCGAGGACCGACCTTGCTATCCTACCGAGGAAGATCGCCTTCTTCAACCTATCCTCGGGCGTGTCTCCCAGATGGGGCAAGAGGGACCTGTCGATGATCGACTCGACCTTCTTGACCCTGTATTCCTTCGCCTGACCGGTGGCGAACTTCCTCTCGAGATAGAGGACCGCGTCCTCGGTCGTGAATATGCCGTTCGGCGGGAAGATCTTCTTGTCCTGGCATTCCTCGATGTTCGCGTAGACAATGTTCGCCATCTCCGGAACGCTGACGATCGCATCGTAGATCTCCTCGTCGCTCTCCATGCCGAGCGCTTTCATTAGTGCAATAAGTGGGATCTGCCCGGATGCCGCGGGGACGGTGACCATGAGCATGCCGTCCTTCTTCTTCTCAACGAGCGTCAGGGCGCGGTAGCCTTCCTTCTGTGAGAACACCTTCGCTACCTCTATCTTCGTTCCGTACCGCTCGTTGAACTCGACCATGACCCTGTTGGGCGCTAGGTCCTCTAGCGATATCAGGACCCGCTCGGTCCCGCCGATGATGAAGTAGCCTCCGGGGTCCTTCGGGTCTTCCCCGGCCTGTATGAGCCTGTTATTGTACTCCGCCTCGGTCAGCTCCCTCTCTTCCTCCATGTTCTCTTTATAGAGCGTGCAGCGCTTCGACTTGACCATGATTGGCAGGTCGCCGAGGTGCACCTTCTCCGGCTCCTTCTCGATTCCGTCCTCCACTATGGTGAATTCGAGGGCGACAGGAGCGAGGTAGTTCAGGTTCCTGAGCCTGGCTTCCATCGGGGTGAGCGAGTGGGAGGCTCCGTTGGCCTCTCTCACGACCGGAAGCGTGACTTGGATCGTCGGTCTGGCCTGGGGGTCGATGTTGCCTGTCTTCTCGTCCCTTCTGCGGCCGACCCTGATCTCCACGATCCTCCCTTCGGTCTTGTCCGGGTCGAGGCGGATTATTCCCCGATCGATGTCCTCCGCGGACACACGCAGGTTGTCCACGATCTTCTGCGTCCTGCTGTTCGGATTGTCAAGCGTGGAGAGGAAGTCGTTGAAGCTTGAGATGTGATGATTGACTATGCTTCGCTCTTTGAAATAGACCTCAACAAGATCTCGCAAAATATCACCCTCTGATTACCAGACGATACGCCACAAAGGTTTCTGCGGTCGGACTTCGCCTTACAATCTTCACAATTCTGCCTCCTTCAATCGGACCGTAAATGTTTTCAAGGACTCTTATGCACGCGTCGCTCCGTCGAATCTTCGGAAGCTGATCCATCGTTATCTTCATCGACCTCAAAATCTTATCAGCCTCTTCCTTCGTGACCAAGTAGTGTTCTGGAACGAGCTCGTGCTCTAGAACATTAAACTCTACAGTATCGACCAACGTTTCACCTCGCCCCTACGCCTCGGACCTTCTGGTATACTACGTATTGGAGTTATAAGAACCCATCGCAAACCGCTGCCGGAGACCTCGACACGCATGTCTTTTTCACCTACCCAAGCGGGCCCGCGGGGATTTTCGGAGGCGACGGCGGGTAACCGAGGCCTTTTCGAACCCCGGGCCATCTGGTTAAAAGCCAGATGCTCTTTCTAGGGATACTTGTTGTCAAGAATCCTACCTAGCTGAGCTACGGGCCCTTTGGCAACAAGCCTTGGCGTTGCGGAACTGCGAGTAATCACTATGATTATTTAAACTTTACTGACGATAGGCCTCCCGCGACCACATGGGTGACCAAAACTATGCCGGAGCCTAGGACGAGCGTACTCCCTGATGATTATGTGACGGAAGAGGGTTGGCGCCAGTCCATTCGCTGCGACGGCGAGATTCCCGCACCGCCGATTGCAGGTCACGTATAAATATGCGAACCGGTATCCTGCTTCCCGGCGAGGAGCATGGAAGACGAGAGAATTTGCAGTTCATGCGGTGTCAGGCTTACTGGCAAGGGCATCACGTTCTTTTCCTGCCCGATGTGCGGGGAGATTCAGATAGGAAGATGCACCCACTGCCGTGACCAGAGCGTGCCTTACGTTTGTCCAAAGTGCGGCTTCGGCGGACCATAGGTGTTGTCGATGGGAAAGGTGGCTGCCGTCTACAATCTGATGCCCCAGGACACGGACGTATCGATGGAGAGCATGGCAAGGCGCGTACCCGATGTCGTGCCGCAGGGCGTCAGAATAGTCAAGGTCGAGGCGAAGCCTTTCGCATTCGGCATCAAGATCCTCGAGGTCACTTTCTTGATGGAGGACGTCGCGGGCATAACCGACAATCTCGAGGCCTCACTTCAGACCATCGAGGGCGTCCAGACAGTAGAGCCGGTGTCGGTCAGCCTCATCTGAAGTATTCCGTCCTGCTCTTCGAAAACGATACTCTCGATTGAGCTGTCTATTATTGATAGTTGAAATGAAGAAGTGAGCGCCGAGAACGCGAGAGAACGATCCGGCGCGACTTTTCGCGATATGGACAATCTGCGGAACTACTCCGGCGGGGGCTTGATGCATCCCTTCTTCATCAGCAGCTGGGTCATTCCCCTGGCCCGCCTTATCATCGACTCCGCGGTTTCGTAGAGCTCCTTCCTGCTAACCTTGATTCTCGCCACTCCCTGTTGCATCGCCTTCATTCCTACAGCGAGCGCCTCTCTCGGGAACACCTCCCATTCGTCCATCGTCGGGACGATGCAGTCCTCCGTGAGCCCCTTGTCTTCTGCGGTATTGGCGATCTCGAGCGCGGCGGCGATGCACATCTCGTCGGTGATAGTCTTCGCCCGCACGTCGAGCGCTCCTCTGAATATGCCAGGGAAACCGAGCGAATTGTTTATCTGGTTCGGGAAGTCGGACCTGCCAGTTGCGACGATCCTCGCCCCCGCTTCCTTCGCATCCCAAGGCCATATCTCAGGAATCGGGTTCGCGGTCGCGAAAACGATGGAATCGTCCGCCATACCCTTCACCATATCCTTCGTTATGACGTCGGGGCCAGGTCTCGAAGCTGCGATCACGATATCCGCGCCCTTCATCGCTTCCTTTATGCCGCCGGTCTTTCCATCCCGGTTCGACCTGAGCGCCATATCCCATTTCTCAGGATACTTCTCCTTGAGGTCGGTCCTACCAGAGTGCAGAATGCCCTTGCTGTCAACCATGACGATGTTCCTGACATCTACTCCCGCTGCGATGAGCACCCTCGCGATAGCTATGTTCGCGGCTCCCGCCCCGATCATCGCTACCAAGGCTTCGTTCATATTCTTCCCTACAACCTTGAGCGCGTTGATCGCGCCCGCCGTGACGATCGTCGCCGTTCCCTGCTGGTCATCGTGCCACACGGGGATCTCCACCTCTTTCCGGAGCTTGTCTAAAATCGTGAAGCACTTGGGGTGAGAGATGTCCTCGAGGTTGATGCCGCCGAAGGAAGGCGTAAGCCATTTCACCGCTTGGATGATTTCGTTCGGATCCTTCGTGTTCAGGCATATGGGCACGGCGTCCACACCGCCGAGGTACTTGAAAAGGAGCGCTTTGCCCTCCATGACGGGCAGGCCTGCCTCAGGACCTATGTCCCCGAGGCCCAGGACTCTCGTGCCATCGGTGACGATAGCGACAGTGTTCCACTTGTTGGTGTGATTGTAAACCTGCTCCGGGTTCTTCTGGATGTCGCGGCACGGCTCTGCCACCCCTGGCGTGTACCATATCGCGAAGTCCTGGAAGTCCCTGACAGGGCATTTCGGTGTGGTCTCGATCTTGCCACCGTAGAATGGGTGGTACTTCATCGCCAAGCGCGCCGGCTCGTACGCCTTCCTCAGCCGCTCCTCGTCAGTTTTCTTCGTGTCGTTCATCGTACACCTTCCTCACCACATAGACATATCTGGACAGGATACCGATAACCTTTTGGGGTCATGGTATGCTACTTTTTAGCATACATACAGAATCCATTATTAATAATTGACGAACATCACTATGAAAATCGAGTTTCTCCAGGCAGTGGAAGACATGACACGCGCATTGATCATAGATGGCTACATAGACGAGCCCGCCTCCCTCGGGGTCCCTCCCTACATCTCTCCGCAAGTCAGGGCGGTGGCAGGAGCGGCAAAGGACGCCGGCGCCGAAATCGCCTACGTCACTATCGACGCCTTCAGGAAGTCCGGTAGCCTGCCAAGCTCGGACCTGAGCATCGTAATGGCAGGCGCCGGGGTTCCGGGCCGGTACCTGAGATCGCTTCCCGCTTCGTTCAAGGAGATTAGGACGTTGGCGGAAAAGTTGCCAGGTACCAGGATGCTGGGAGGACCTGCGTCGCTTGACCCGGAACACCGGTCCCTTCTGCCGTTCGAGGTCGTGGCCAGAAAGGATGCCGCATCTTCCGTCTTCGATCTGATTAGAACTGGGGAGATCACGAACAGATGGCGCACCCTTGACGAGTGGAATAAGTGGATGTTACTGGGAGCCGACATCGTTCGCTCGCACCAGGATTTCCCTCAGCCCCTAATCGCTGAGATCGAGACCTACAGAGGTTGCATGAGATACCGGACCGGCGGATGCTCATTCTGCATCGAACCGTTGAAAGGGGCGCCGGTCTTCCGCGAACCGGAGGACATCATAAGGGAAGCGAAGATCCTTAATAAGCTGGGCGTGAGGAACTTGCGCCTTGGCGCTCAGACCTGCATCTTCTCGTACAAGGCCCGCATGTCCGGGGATGTCGTCCGTCCGAACCCCGATACGATAGAGAGGCTGCTATCCGGCATCGCGGACCTCGACATCGATGTCTTGCATCTCGACAACGCCGACCCCTCGGTAATAGCTAACAATCCGGACGAATCGAGAAGGATCCTTAGCAGCATGGTCGAGCACTGCACGAGCGGGAACGTTCTCGCGCTTGGCATGGAGAGCGCCGATTCGAAGGTCATAGAGATGAACAATCTCAACTCCACCCCGGACCAGGTCCTAGACGCGACAAGAATCATGAACGAGATCGGAGGCGAAAGGGGGGAGAACGGCCTGCCTAGATTGCTTCCCGGCTTGAACTTCGTGATAGGTCTGGATGGCGAGAGCGAGAGGACCCTCGATCTGAACCTGTCGTTCCTGAGAAGAGTTCTGGAGGAAGACCTCCTGCTCCGCAGGATAAACATTCGCCAAGTGATGCCGATACGGAGAGAGTTCAAGCCAGGGGTCTCTCACTCAGAGTTCGTCAGATTCAAGGATAAGGTGCGGAAGAGCATCGACAACCCGATGCTCCAGCGACTGGTCCCCCAGGGAACGGTCCTCAGGAGAATCTACACCGAGCTGAGAGAGGGGAACAGGACGTTTGGGAGACAAATCGGCACTTACCCGATACTCGTCGGATTCCAGTACCCGATCGGAATCGGGAAGTTCATCGACGCGAAGGTCGTCGGATGGGGCCAGCGGAGCGTCACCGCGGTCGAGTTCCCGCTGCCCGTGAACACATGCCCCCTTGCTGCCCTCGAATCCCTTCCGTACATCGGAAAGAAGCGCGCGGCGAGGATAGCGAGGAAGAGGCCGATAAGAAGCATTGAAGAACTGGCTGCCGCAATCGAGGACGAACAGGCGGTCTCTTCGATCTCCCCATATCTTTACCTGAAGTAAGTTGAAGGCCGAATGAAATCAAGAGAATAAATATCACGAACGACCTTAGCTCGAACGATGGATTCGCTCGACTTCGCACGATTCCCCTTCATCAAAGGCGCGACAGAGTACGTGAGGTCGAACGAAGTCGATCTCCAGGAGCTCCTGACGTCCGAGGCGTACGCGCAATCGAGGCTGAGGGGCAAGCAGCGGATCCTCGATGCTTTGAACGATGGGGAGATCACCAACTGCCCGACATCGGGCGAGCAGGAGCGACTTGTCGAGGTGCTCAGCTATCCGGTCGCCAGGATGCTCGTCTCCTGCGTCGGGGACGGGTTCCTGATAAGACGGTATGCGCTCGCCGAGGCGATGACGATGAACAGACGGCTCCAGCAGGAGAGCCCGGAGTTCATAGTCTCGGTCGCCGATGAGCTCGGGGTCCCGGCCTCGATTACGGATGGTATCATCAGGACGCATTTCTCGAGCTTTCTCAAGTTCACTTCGAGGATGAGGAGCAAGGAGTGGAAGCTCGTCAATACCGAGGTGAAAGGGGGCTACGTGTTCCTGGGGAAGCAGCGCTTTTCGAGGGTGCTCCAGCAGGCGCTTCAGGAGAAAATCGAGGACGAGCTGCCGCTGGAGGTCTCGGAGGACATCCTGAAGGTGCTCCGCCCCAACATAATCGAGATCAAGAACCTCGTGGAGACGAGGAAGCAGCACTACAAAGCGGAGGACCTCGGTAAGATCACCATAGTGAAATTCCCCCCCTGCATGAGAAGGCTGGTCGGGGTTGCGCAGGCCGGCGAGAACATGCCCCACAGCGGCAGGTTTGCACTGACCGCCTTCCTCCATGCGATCGGCCTCTCGCAGGACGACATCCTGAACCTGTTCTCGTCATCACCGGACTTCGACCCTTCGAAGACGAGATACCAAATCGAGCACATAACAGGGGAGATATCCGGCACGGAGTACACACCTCCTGAATGTTCGACCATGAAGAGCTACGGCGTATGCTTCGAACCTGATGCGCTATGCAACAGCGGGAAGCTTAAGCACCCCTTGTCCTACTACAGGGTCAAAAGCATGAAGAGAAGACGAGCACAGGCACCGCCGAAGGGAGCTGAGCAAACGAAGAAGGAAGAAGACTCTTGAGGATTGTCCAATCCGGCGTCTCCTCAGAACCACCTATTTGATCTTCTTCCATATTTCATTCGCACGCTGGACCGCCGTCACGTTCCCGACGATTCCGAACCACAGCATCATGAGCTCGAAGATTGACAGGCTGAACGGTCCGAAGTCGATCCATCCATTGCTGAAGAACATGAACGCCCACTGGACCAGCGGGACGACGAACATGAGGACGACACGGTCCGCCCTGCCGAGAAGACCTCGGTACAGCCTGCCGGCCCCGACCGCCTGGGCTTGCGTCCCCATGTAGCTCGTAAGGAGAACGCCCAACAGCGCCAGGATACCGATGTACGGATTGCACCAGGAGCTAACCGCGACCGCTCCGATCATGACCACATCCGCATACCGATCAAGGACGTGGTCGAGGAAGTCGCCCCTTCTCGACGTCTTTCCGGCAAGGCGCGCGACCCTGCCATCGACCGCGTCGAAGAACCCGCTTACGATGACCAAGACGGACGCAATTGGAAGCAGAATCTCCCATGACCAATAGCTGAAGTAGAGCACGATCCCTGATATGATAGCTGTGAACAGGGCGATGAGGGATAGCTTGTTCGGGTTCACCTTGATGAGCGTTTTCGCTGCCGGGTCCAGAACGGAGCCGGCCTCGTCCCTCATCGAATCTAGTACCAGCTCAACACCTCCTTGCTCCAGTCGATATTGCCGAACGCGTACTTTTCCCTTTTCCCCGCCAGTATGTCATCCACTGCCGCCGCGACATCCTCAGGGGACCGATCAGTAGTGTCGATCTCGCAAACGTTCTTGGACCGCTCGAGCCCCTCGATGAGGATCACGTCGCAGGCCTCGGCCTCCATGTTCTCCTGAATCTCTCGAGCGCTCCACCTCCTCCCCCTGAGCCTCTCACGCAAAACTGATGGGCTGCATCTCAGGATTATGATCAGGTCGGCGGTCAGAAGGTGAGAAAGATGGCCGACGAGAAAGACCGTTCCAGAGGGCATCTCCTTCTTGAGCGCCCGATCCAGTTCTTCCGCGTCAACCTCGAGGCTCCTCCTCTCAACGTCCCGACCGGAGAATATCCCCTTTTCCTTGGCGAAGCCCCCGACGTCGATAACGCAAAGTCCCTTCAGACGGAGGATTTCACCCAGAGCACTCTTTCCCGTCCCTGGGGTGCCGCTTACGGCGACGATCACGTTCCAGAATAACCAGTGCGCTGTCTTAAGGTTGCCGAGGTCGAGGTGGAAAAATAGAAATACAGGGGCGAAAAGGCGCCCCCGACACGAACTAGGTCCCCGTTAGGCCTTCTCCCCCTCATCAGGCATGAGGGCGGAGAAGACGATTCGGTTGCTCTATATAAAAAAGGTCTTTGAGCATGCTACAACAACGTTTAAATACGATGACTCTCGGCGGAAGGTGAACTCAGTGATGCCGGGATTCCAGAGTTTGACCCGAGGGCCCAATGGATTCCGATCACTGGCACCCAACACCGCCTCGACCAGCAAGATCGTCGAAAAACGCGAGCTTCAGGAACGAAAGGTCTCTTGCGAGCCGAACCTTCCTCCCGAGAGTGGAGGGGCATTCCGTCACGAATTCAAAATCGTAGACGACGTCCATCAGGACCAGATTCTCAGCTGGCGCGAGCCCGAATGAGATGTCCCTTCCAGACAGAGCCTCCTTGACTTCGCGGACGGTGACTCTCCCCCGTCCCACCTCGGACATCGCCGCAACGATCCGTCTCACCATGTTCCAGAGGAACTCCCTCGCCCGGAGGTCCGCGATAATGAAATCCCCCACACGGAAGACCTCGACCTTGTCGATGGTCCTGACCGTGCCCCTCTCGTCGCCTTTGCAGAACATGCGGAAATCATGCTTGCCCCCAAACTCCGAGGCGCAGGCCGAGACCTTGTTGAAGTCCAGGCCACGAACCGGAAGGAAATAGCGGTACCACCTCTGACGCGCCCTCCTGGGAGAGAACTCCTGGGGAACCTCCGCGATGCCATATAAGAAGACGTCCTCAGACACAGCGTTCAATGCGCGGAGCATATCGTTCTTGCGGAAGCTTGTGTCGAAGGCGACCACGTTCCCGAGAGCACTCACGCCGCTGTCGGTCCTACTCGCTCCCTTGAACCTCGCATCATTCGCGGACCGGATCGCGCCTATCTCCCTAAGCGCCCTGAGGACCTCCCCTTCGACTGTCCTTGCTTTTGGCTGGCGCTGGAAACCGTTGAAATCATCCCCGTCGTAAGCGAGCTTGACGGCTGCCCTCCAGACCACGACAGCATTAAGTAGAAAACGCCTATTAAGACTTCCGAGAAATCCATATGCCCCGGTTCAGAGTCGTCCTGGTCAATCCAAAGAACGACGGGAATATCGGAGCCGTGGCCAGAGTGATGGGGAACTTCGGATTCGACGAGCTCTTCCTCGTCGGCCCCTGCGAGATCACCGATGAAGCGTTCAAGCGGGCGAAGCACGCCGGGGACGTCCTGAGAAATTCGACAATAACCGATTCATTCGAGAGGTCCCTAGAATCGTGCTCGCTCGTCGTAGGCACCACCGGGATCATAACGGACAGCGAGAAGCACTTCATCAGGATACCTTTGACCCCAAGAGAATTCGCAGAGAAGGTGAGGAAGAGTGATGGGCTGATAGCCCTCGTGTTCGGGAGGGAGGATATGGGCCTCTCGCAAGAGGAGCTCGCTGGATGCGATGCTTTGCTCCACATCCCTGCAAGTGACGACTACCGAGTCCTCAATCTGTCCCACGCCGTCGCGGTCGTCCTGTACGAACTGCACCTGCTTGCGGCGAGAGGGTTCTCCCCTTCGGAGGCGACAGACGTCGAGAAGGAGAAGCTCTTCGAGTTCTTCTCCGACCTGCTGGAGGCGATCGGGTATCCGGAGTTCCGAAGGGAGAAGACCGAGATCATGTTCCGAAGGATGATGGGCAGGGCAGTCCCGACGAAATGGGAGTTCTACACGATTATGGGCGTGATCGGAGACGCGGTCAAGAAGATAGAACGCTCAGAGAAGCAGAAGAACCATGAAGATACGGACTGAGTCACTCGACGGTCTCAGCGAGTGTATGTCACCGCTACTTCCTCGATTTCGTCCTGCATGTCATCGGCTACATCGATTTCCTCAACGTCGTCATTGACCGTGCTGATGCCGGTCAGTACCGCCATGACCCTGATCAAGCCCTCGCAATCGTCGTCGATCCTTGCTCCGAATATGACATTCGCGTCTGGATCGAGGGATTCGGTCATGCCTTCGACGACCTTCGTCGCCTTTTTCAGCGTGAGGTTCCTTCCGCCGGTCACGTGGATCAATGCACCGGTGGCGCCCTTGTAGTCGACGTCCAGCAACGGGTTGTCCAGAGTGTCCCGGACGACGCTCTCTGGATCCGAGTTCTCACCGTAAAGCACGGTGGATATCCCACCGTGACTCATGATCGTCTTCAAATCCGCGAAATCGAGATTGATGAGCGAAGGCTCGGTTATCGCCTCAATCAGTCCCTTGACGACTTCGGATATCAGTTGATCCATCACTCCGAAGGCTTGCTCTATCGGCAAGTTCGGGACCATGTCCAGCAAACGGTTGTTGTCTAGCAGCATGAGAGTGTCCGAGACCGACTCCAATCGGCGGATCCCTCTCGCGGCATGCTCCTTCCTGGCCTTCTCGAAATCGAACGGGGTCGTGGCGATGGATATTACTACAGAGCCGTAACGTCTCGCCGTCTCGGCGACGACCGGCGCCGTGCCAGTGCCGGTTCCTCCGCCCATCCCGACCAAAACGAAAGTCAAGGCTGTCCCATGAATTATCGCGTTTAACGGCTCCCAAGCGTTCTCGGCGCACACCCTGCCCAGGTCCGGGTCCCCTCCGGCCCCGAATCCTCTGGTGACGCCGGCCCCAATGAGGAGCCTCTTGTTCGCTTTTATGTTGGTCAGGTGCCTTCGGTCTGTGTTGATGGCGACGGTCTCGGCGCCTCTGAGGCCGAGACTGCTCAGTCGGTTGATGCTGTTGCAGCCGCCTCCGCCACATCCTATTACAAGGATCTTCAGCTGCTGGGCTTCCTGTTCGAGGTCGTCGTCCTCGATGTACTCCGATCCCACCTTCACACCCCGGCCCATCCCAACCGGATTAGGTCACTGCATCTCATTCATGGCCTTCGAAATCCTTCTCCGAACATATTCCCGAACCGCATTCCTAATCGCGTCGTCGATCGACACCGAGTCTCCGTCCTTGACCAACGCTTCCAGCTCCACGACGTTTCCTTTCGGAAGCTCGATCGTCACCCTTTCTATGTACTCAGGAGTGAAATGCTTCTCGACGAAGGTGTCTATGGCGGTACGTATTGCGTCGGATATCGTCGGGAAAGTCCCGTTATCCACTAGTGCCTGCAGCGCCTTGACTTTCTCAGCAGGAATCCTTACCGTAATCCGCTCGGTACCATTCATGGCACAGACTCTTTTGCCCTTATTCGTCCGACAATTTGGGCTATATCGTCGGACAAATGTCATTATGCTAATTAGAGTATTTAAAGATTAGCGGAGGCCATCATGGAGATATCGTCTCCTACAATGCGAACGATTCGACGGCGAAGACACTTATGACGACGGAGACCGTTGTCCACGGATCATGAATGACCAGTCGAAGATGTCTCCAATCGGAATCACCTTGAGGACGTTTGTTTCCGATCATCAACCCAGTTCTTATCCAGTCTAAACGGCACTATAAGAACCTATATAAAGGGGTATTTAAATAACCGGGCTCAGGTGACCCAATGGCCAAGATAAAGATCGAGAATGTTGTGGCTTCTACATCACTGGGCGAAGAGCTAGATCTCCAATCCATCGCGCTCGCACTTGACGGCGCTGAATACGAACCAGAGCAGTTCCCGGGTCTGATATACAGATTGAAGGACCCCAAGACTGCGACATTGCTTTTCAGGAGCGGGAAGGTCGTGTGCACAGGCGCAAAGAGCCTGGAGCACGTCAAGGTGGCAATCAACAAGGTCGCGAAGCAGATCGAGCGCGCGGGCATCAAGATCAAGATGGAACCGAAAATCGAGGTCCAGAACATCGTCGCTTCCTCCGACCTCGGCGCCGAGATCAACCTCAACGCCATCGCGATCTCGCTTGGCCTCGAGAAGGTCGAGTACGAGCCCGAGCAGTTCCCCGGTCTAGTCTACAGAATCGACGAGCCGAAAGTGGTCGTTCTTCTGTTCGGTTCCGGCAAGCTCGTATGCACAGGCGCGAGAAAACCCCAGGACGTCGAGGCCGCGGTGACCAAGATAACCGAGGAGCTCAAGGCGGCCGGGCTGCTGCACTGAACCATGAGATTCCCCGTACTGGACAACCACATCCACCTTCAGCCTTCAGGCAAGAACATCGAAGCGTTGAGAGAATTCTCGAATGCTGGGGGAACGCACGTCGTTCTCTCGCATCTCCCGTATGACGAAATCCAGATCAAGGAAGAGAAGGACTTCAGGGCATCGTATCAGATCACGCTTGACATCGCTGAGAGGGCGAGGAAGGAAACGGATGTGGGCGTCTTCGTATCCGTCGGTCCCTATCCAGTTCTGCTGATAGACCTAGCAGAGAAGCACGGGCTGTCGAAGGCGACAGATATTATGAAGGCGGGAATGGACACAGCTGGAAAGCTTGTTGAAGAGGGGAAAGCCATCGCGATAGGCGAGATCGGACGGCCCCATTTCCCTGTCTCGCCGGAGATACTCCAAGCCTCTAACGATATCATGCGTTACGGTATGGAGGTCGCATCGGAAGTCGGATGCGCGGTCGTGTTGCACACTGAGAGCGCCACACCAGAGGCGATGAAGGAAATAGCTAGAATCGCAGACGTCGCAGGATTGGAGAGAGGAAAGGTGGTGAAGCACTACTGCCCTCCGCTGATTCTGGAAGAGGAGAATCACGGTCTCTTCCCTTCCGTGCTCGCAAGCAGGACTGCGATCACGGAGGCTCTGCAAAAGGGTACGAGGTTCATGATGGAGACGGACTACCTAGACGATCTCTCGCGACCCGGCGCCGTCATGTCGATCACGACTGTGCCTAAGAGAACAAAGTCCCTGATGAATTCCAAATCGGTTTCGGAGGAAACGATACTGAGGATTCACAAAGACAATCCTCAGAAGGTGTACGGAATCGAAATCAATTGAACGCTGGATTGCTGTTGTCTAATCGGAATATCGTATATCAAAGCAGTCGAACTCGCCCTTGCATTCGAACCAGTTAATCTCGACGCTATCGACCCTCGCAGCAGGGTGCTCGGTCCTCAGCTTTCTCAAGACCTTCTCGATGTCCTCTCTCTCCCCTTCGAAGACCACCCGTACCGAGCCATCGTCCATGTTCATCACCCAGCCAAAGAGCCCGACCTCTTCGGCGAAGCGCCTGGTGTAGTCCCTGAAGTACACGCCCTGAACCCTCCCAGTGAACCTCGCTTCCGCCCTGGCCCTCATCAGACCGTGCATCGTTCTCCTGTAGAAAAGGACTTCGCATTATCGAGGGGGGACGGAGACCCCCTTCCCGAGCGGCAGAAGCGCCTGCCTCCCAGCCGCGCGGAATCGGTAAACCTTATATGCTTGAATGCGACATAATAACTCTCCGGGATGCACGTTTCTGGGATGGGAGCGGGCATTGGGTCAAGGATGGTGAAGTAGGATGAAATCTTCATTGGCAGAGTCCCTCACTAAAGGTATCAGTGGGGGGACTGGGGCATCGGGGATCGAGGCCTCGGACGAGATCGCATCGGACGCGGAATTGATCGATATCCTGCAAAAGCTGAGGACAAACATCACAATCGTGGGAATCGGCGGCGGCGGATGCAATACGATCGCCAGAATATGCGAGGAGGGCATCACAGGCGTCAATCTCTACGCGGCGAACACCGATGCGCAGCACCTTCTCACGCTCAAAGCACCGAACAAGATACTACTTGGTCGGCGGAGCACGAGAGGTCTCGGTGCCGGCGCGCTTCCGCAGGTTGGAGAGGAGGCAGCGCACGAAGCCGAGGAGGAACTGAGGAAGGCGCTCACTGGCGCGAACATGGTGTTCGTCGTCACGGGCATGGGCGGCGGAACGGGTACCGGAGGAGCTGCCGTAGTCGCCGAGATCGCAAAGGAGGTCGGAGCACTGACAGTCGCAATCACTACGATCCCGTTCAGAGGCGAAGGACGTCTGAGAATGGAGAACGCCGAGTGGGGCCTGGAACGATTGAGAAATGTTGCCGACACTGTAGTAGTGATCCCGAACGACAAGCTCCTGCAGCTCGTGCCGAGGCTTTCACTCAACTCCGCATTCAAAGTGGCGGACGAAGTGCTTATGAGGGCGATCAAGGGGATAACCGAACTGATCACAAAACCCGGCCTCGTCAACCTGGACTTCAACGATGTGAAGACAATCATGAAAGGGGCAGGAGTGGCGATGATTGGGCTCGGGGAATCCTCTGGTCACGTTGACGAGCGTGCGGAGGAGGCGTTGGAACAAGCGCTGAACTCGCCGCTGCTCGAGGTCGACATAAGCAACGCGACGGGCGTGCTGATAAACGTCGTTGGCGGACCGGACATGACGATCTCCGAGGCGGAGAAGGTGGCCGAGGAGGTCCAGAAGAAGGTCAGCGCCAACGCGAGGATCCTGTGGGGAGCCGCGATAGATCCGGCACTCGAGCACAAGATGAGAGTGCTCCTAGTAATGACCGGCGTCCAGTCGAAGCAGATCCTTGGAAGGGCCGAGGATTACACTCGCGTGAAAGGCGCGGACATCGACCTGATAAGATAGAGATGCAACGCGGCGAGCGCATTCCACAGGACGGACTAGCCTTCCCCTTGACCCGCCCCCGAGAATCCTGTCCCGACGCTCCCGGCGTCCATCGCGACTGTGACGCGGACGCCGAGCACATCGACGTTTCGCCATTCCAGACGTGATTTATCGATGCTGATTCACCGAAACATATTAAAACACAAATGCACGTAAGGCTGTAAACAGAGTGAATCGATTCAGTGTTAACTCGCTGAATGACGCTCCAGGGAGGCCTTGTCGTGAAATCGTTCATCAGTGACGCATTGTCTCGTGCGGGAACAAATGCCGCGGAAATGACGCCTGCGGCGATGACACCACCGTTCAGGGGATACTCTGCCGAGGACGAAGAGCTAGAGAAGATACTCGCCAGTCTGAAAACCAACATCAAGATCATCGGCTGCGGCGGCGGAGGATCGAACACGATCGACCGCCTTGTCGAGTCCGGCATCATAGGCGCGGACCTGTACGCCACGAACACCGACGCTCAGCACCTCTTAGTGGTAAGGGCGCCGCACAAGATACTTCTCGGAAGGCGGAGCACGAGAGGGCTCGGAGCTGGATCGCTACCGCAGGTCGGAGAGGAAGCTGCACGCGAGGCCGAAGAGGAAATCAGGAAGATGCTGACTGGAGCGGACATCGTTTTCATAACTGCCGGGCTCGGAGGCGGGACCGGGACAGGCTCTGCACCGTTCATCGCTCAAATGGCCAAGGATGCCGGGGCGCTGACCGTCGCGATTTGCACTTCGCCGTTCAAAGCGGAGGGCGCGATCAGGATGGATAATGCGGAGTGGGGTCTGGAGCGTCTGAGAAACGTTGCTGATACTGTGATAGTCATTCCGAACGACAAACTGCTGGAGCTTGTTCCGAGATTGTCCCTGAATGCCGCGTTCAAAGTGGCGGACGAAGTCCTGATGCGGGCGATAAAGGGCATCACAGAACTGATCACAAAACCTGGGCTGGTCAACCTCGACTTCAACGACCTCAGAACGATCATGAAGGGCGGAGGTGTCGCGATGATCGGACTGGGTGAAGGCGAGGACGACGACCGCATAGACCAGGCTGTGGATCAAGCGATCAACTCACCATTGATAGATGTCGACATCAGCGGGGCATCCGGGGCATTGGTCAACGTGACCGGCGGGGATAACATGACCGTCACGGAGGCGGAGAAGGTCGCGGAGATCATCCAGTCGAGGGTCAGCCCGAACGCAAGGATAATCTGGGGTGCGGCCATAGACCCGACCCTCAATGACAAGGTCAGGGTGATGGTCGTCATTACTGGCGTAAAGTCGAAGTACATCCTTGGTCCGAAGGAAACTCAGACCGCGAAGACCATGGACGTCGATTTTATAAGGTAGAGGTGCTTCACCCCCTCACACTAAGCTGCAACAAGAGTGCATTAAAATGGACGTAGTTGAGAAATCCTGGGAAGTCCAGAAGGACATAGAGGAGCGAGTCAAGCACGTCGGCAAGGGCAAGTACGGCAGGGTGCTGAAGATGGCCCGCAAGCCGAACAACGAGGAGTACGTCCGGACGATCGAGATTACTGGCCTCGGTCTAATCCTCATCGGGGGACTCGGCTTCCTGATCTACTGGCTCATGGTTTATCTGCCGGGTTTCTTCAGCTGAAGGAGAGGTTGCATTTGGAACTGTCTGGAACTAATGAAGGCAATAAAGAGCCCGCCCAGCCTCAAACGACTGTGAGCGGCAGACTCACTTTCCAAGGTGAGAGCACCGAAAGGAAGCTCCCGGCCGGCGGGAAGACGAGTTGGAAGATCCAGCTGACGCCTAACGAGAGCGGGAAGAAGAAGGTCAAGATCAATATCGAGGTAGCCGTGCAGGGCGAGGTCGAAGAAGCCCCGGAGTGGGGCGTGACGCTGAGGGATGCTCGTTCGGTGCTATGGGATAGCGCGTCCCAGCTCCCGCCCGAGGTGGAGATCACGCTCGAAGGGGGGAAGGCAAAGGAGTTCATGCTCGGTCTCGAGGCGCCAAAGGGAGCACGCTTCGGGGACCAGGTCAAGGTCGCTCTGCAAGCATCCTATGGAGATTCTCCGACTGAGGTCGCGCGGATCGAGTTCTCGGCCGCGGCGAGGCAGTCAATCCTCGCTTTGAAGACGTCGATAGGCCACGAGAGGAACGTCGCGGACAGCGTCGCCAGTAAGGCGAAGTCCGGTAAGGCAGGAATATTCACAATCCTTGCGCCGACATCATTGCGCGGTTACGTTCTGATCGAGGGCATGAACACGGACGTCCTGCGAGAGAACGTCAGAGGGATAAGGAGGACGAGGGGGCTCGTCGACGGCGAGACGAGCTTTGATGAGATAAACCACTTCCTCACGCCGAAGCCATTGGTCTCGGGAATCATGGAGGGCGATGTCGTCGAGCTTATCGCCGGGCCGTTCAAGGGAGAGAAGGCCAGGGTGCAAAAGATCGACGAGAGCAAGGAAGAGATCACTGTCGAGCTGTTCGAGGCCATGGTCCCAATCCCCGTTACGATCAGGGGCGACCACGTGAGGGTCCTCGAGAAAGAAAGGTGATTGAATGGCAGAGACTATTGAAGTTCTTGTTGAAGGTGGAAAGGCCACACCAGGCCCTCCCCTGGGTCCCGCATTGGGTCCTCTGGGAGTGAACGTCATCCAGATAGTGAACGCGATAAACGAGAAGACGAAGAGCTTCGAGGGGATGAAGGTCCCGGTGAAGGTCACTATCGATCCCAAGACGAAGGGGTTCGACATCAGGGTAGGCACGCCTCCGACATCCGCGCTCGTTCTGAAGGAGATCGGCGCTGAGAGGGGATCGGGTGCCACGAAGACCACCAAGGCGGGCAACATCACTATCGACCAGGCAATCAAGATCGCGAACATGAAGGAGGACTCCCTTCTCGGCAAGACTCTGAAGAAGAGGGTGTTGGAGATCATAGGGGCCTGCGTCTCGATCGGAGTGGCGGTCGAGGGTCGCGAACCGAAGGACGTCCAGAAGGACATAATTGCCGGGAAGTTCGACGATAAGTTGACTAAGTGAGTCCCACAAAGCTTATAAATAGAAGGGGTGTTTAAGGGACTCCGCCGCTGTAGGAGAGCACAGCTCGTCAGCACTACAGGAGGAATTAGATTGGCAGAGAAGGCGACAATACAAGCCGTCAAGAAGGCGCTCGAGAAGGCGAAGAAACGCAACTTCAAGGAGACGGTTGACTTATCAATCAATTTGAAGGATATCGATCTTTCCGTCCCTAAGAACAGAATCCAGGACGATATCATTTTGCCGTACGGACGCGGGAGGAACGTCAGGATCTGCGTGATCGGGGGCAGCGAACTCACCCAGAAGGCGAAGGCTATCGCCGACAGGGTCGTGACCCCTGAGGAACTTGCGACCATCGCGGACGACAAGAAGGAGGCGAAGAAAGTAGCGGCTCAGTTCGACTACTTCATCGCCGAGGCTCCCCTCATGCCCACCATCGGTAAGAGGCTGGGTGTCGTGCTGGCACCGCGCGGAAAGATGCCAAAACCCATACCGCCAGGAGCGGATCCGAAATCGATGATCGAGAACATGCGCAAGACGATCACGGTCAGGAGCAGGGACAAGAGAACATTCCATGCGACGGTCGGTTCTGCCGACATGCCTGTCGAGCAGATAGCGGAGAACGTGGATTCCATCATCAAGAGGGTGGCTTCCAAGATGGAAAGGGGAATGATGAACATCGCCTCGGTCTACGTGAAGACGACGATGGGCCCCTCTGAGAGGGTGAAGTAGGAGGGTCGATATGGCACACGTCGCGCAGTGGAAGAAAGAAAAGGTCGGCGAGCTCGCCGAGATAATGAGGAAGAGCCCCGTCGTGGCGGTCGTTGACATTCGCGGCATTCCCGCCCCTCAAATGCAGCAGATGAGGCTGAGGCTTAGAGGGAAGGCCGTGATGATTATGACTAGGAACACCCTCATGAGCATCGCAATCGACGAGGCGGCGAAGGAGAAGCCCGGCCTCGACTCACTCAAGGGCATCGTCGGCGGTCAGTGCGCGGTCATCGCCACCACGATGAACCCGTTCAAGCTCTTCAACGAAATGGAGAAGACGAAAACGAAGGCCGCAGCGAAGCCGGGGGACATCGCTCCCGAGGACATCGAGATCAGGGAGGGCGAGACGCCTTTCAAACCTGGACCGATCGTCGGGGAGCTTCAGAAGGCTGGCATCCCAGCAGGCATCGAGAGCGGCAAGGTCGTGTTCAAGAAGGATAAGGTCCTCGTGAAGAAGGGCGACAAGATTCCCGACGAAATAGCCAAGATCCTGCCGCGGCTCGAGATATTCCCGATGACCGTCGGTCTGGACCTCAAGGCGGCGTACGAGGACGGCATCGTATTCAAGCGGGAATTGCTACAGATCCCGCCAGATTACTTTGCATCGATGTTGGCAACGGCGGCGAGGAATGCGATGAGCCTCGGCGTCTCGATAGTATACGCGACGCCGCAGACGATCGCACCGCTCCTGGGAAAGGCATATCGCGAAGCATCTGTGCTCAGCGTTGCGGCAGCATTCCCGACGAAAGACAACATCAAGGCGCTCTTGGCAAAGGCGGACGCCAGCATGTTTGCCCTCGCTTCCCGCATGCCGGGATTCGAGGACGACAGGCTCAAGCAGAGATTGACCGCAGCGCCGGCACCACAGCAAGCTGTGGCGCATAAGACAGAGGACAGCAAGGAGAAGAAGGAAGAGAAGGAGGTCAGCGAGGAAGAAGCCGCCGCCGGCCTCAGTGCTCTATTCGGATGAAAAAGGAGGTAGAAGAATGGAATACATATACAGCGCATTGGTTCTTCATGCCGCTGGAAAGCAGGTAACGGAGGATTCTATTGCCGGAATCCTTAAGAGCGCGGGCATCGAGCCCGACGTCGCGAGGATAAAGGCTTTGACCGCCTCCCTCGAGGGAGTCAACATCGACGAGGCGATCAAGAGCGCGGCAGTAGCAGCCTTCGCCCCAGCCGCAGCAGCAGCTGCGCCAGCCGGAGAGCCGAAGAAGGAAGAGAAGAAGGAAGAAAAGAAGAAAGAAGAGGCAGTCTCTGAGGAAGAGGCCGCTGCAGGCCTTAGCGCTCTGTTCGGCTGAAGCCGAGGCTGAGGCGCAATCCTCTCGCCTTGTCTCTAGCAACAGAGGCGAAGGGGTGGTAGCAGGTCACGCACTACATCTTCTCAATGACCTGCGAAACCTCTTTCTCGAGCAGAGAGGCGATGTCCTTCCCGAGCTTTTCTCTCAAGTCCTTCGGAATCATGCTGAGGCCGAGTTCCGCCCCGCACTTCGTCAACTTCAGTAGTGCATAGGTCTCGTTCATCTTCGCGGAGATGAACTCGCCCACCGCTTGCTTGATCTCTTGCTTGAGTTCCGGATTCTCATCAAGTTTCTGGCGGACGTACCTCTTAATCTCGTCCTTGACAAGGTCTCTGAGGGCTTCCACCAGCAGGTCCTCGGAATGAATGACGCCCAGCTGGCTCCTCAATAGCGATGCGATGTTCTCTTCGGGCATGTTAAGCAAAGAAAACATGTTGTGCCGCATATAACTATTCTTCAGGACTCGGGTCCTTTCAGTTCCTCGATGCTTGCACCACATCGATCTCAGTTCACCTTCGGTGAGTATCACTGGATGACCCAAACCCTTCCTTGCAAAGAAACATTAAATAACCACACGGACTACTTTGCCCGATTACAATGAAATTGAAGGACCTCTACAGGATGGCTGTCGAGACTGGCATCGAGGCGGACCCTAGAACGGCTGAAGAGATCGAGGCCGAACTCAAGCGCGCCGGGGAGAAGATGAACAAGCTTGAAGAGCGGGAAAAGAAATGGTTCGACCCGGACACGCTGTGGAACCCGTACGCAGACACCAGGATTCTTTGCGGAGACCCAGATACTGAAATAAGAAACGTGCTCTGGGGCATCGACGTCACGCCCGCCGAGGCCCTTCTCGCAGATCGATTGAAGGAAAAGGGCGCGACAATCGACACGATCATAAGCCACCATCCGAGGGGAAAGGCGGCGGCGAACTTCTACGACGTCATGCATGTCCAGGAGTACATGCTGCAGAGGTTCGGCGTCCCGATAACAGTTGCCGAGGACATCCTTTCCCCGAGGATCAAAGAGGTCCAGCGCGGGGTGCACCCTCAGAACTTCAACCAGACAGTGGATGCGTGCAGACTGCTTGACATACCTCTCATGTGCGTCCACTCTCCGACCGATAATCTCGTCCAGAAGTTCCTCCAAGACCTGATGGATTCGAAGAAGCCGGAGAGGGTGAAGGATGCCATGGACATCCTCTCTGACATACCGGAATACGACTTCGCTCTCAGGCACAACGCAGGACCGGAGCTATTCGTCGGAGATAAGAACAGGAGGGCCGGCAAGATTGCGGTCAAGATGACCGGGGGCACCGCCGGGCCGAAAGAGATGTACGAGCAGTTGGTGCAAGTCGGCGTCGGAACGGTGATCTGCATGCACATCCCGGAGAACCACATCGAAGAGGCGAAGAAGTACCACATCAATGTGGTAATATCGGGCCATATGGCGTCCGACTCCCTCGGCATGAACATATTGGCGGACAGACTCGAGAAGGAAGGAATGACAATCACTCCGTTCTCGGGGTACATAAGGGTGAAGAGAAGTTGAGAATGATACCTCAGCCCGGCGTACAGTCGAAGATATTCAAGGACGTATCCAAATTATCTTTCGACTACGTCCCAGAGAAGCTCGTCCACAGAGAGAAGCAGATGGAAAGGCTTTGGATGCTGTTTCGGCCCGTACTTGAGAGCGGCGCGTCCCAGACCGCGTTCCTCATCGGCAGCGTTGGTACCGGGAAGACCGCATTGTCAAAACGCTTTTGCCTCGACCTCGTCAAGGCCGCGCAGGAGAGAAAACGGGCAATCGACTTCATCGTCGTGAACTGCCGCCAGAGGAACACCGAGACGAGCGTTCTGCTGAGGCTGGTGTGCCACTTCGACGAGGGGTACCCAGATAGGGGATTCTCATCGGCGGAGATGCTCAGCTCGTTGCGCAAGCATCTGGAGAAGAGGAAGCTGCACCTCGTGATCGTCCTCGACGAGGCGGATGTCCTTCTGAAGAAAGGCGCCGGCGACCTAATCTACCACCTCTCGAGGTTTGACGAGGAGAAGGTCGGAGGACGCGCTTCGATTTCCTTGATTCTTATATCCCAGAAGTATGTGCTCGACATGCTCGACCCCGCCTCCCTGTCGACCTTCAGGCGGGCGAACGCGATCCCCTTCGACAAGTACACATGCGAAGAACTGAGAGACATCATCAACAGCAGGATCGGGCTCGCATTCTATCCGAACATCGTCAGGAGCGACTCGGTGGAGCTGATGGCCGACATATCCGACGACTGGGGCGATGCGCGGTTCGCCATAGAACTCCTTGAGAGGTCCGGCATGCTCGCAGAGGAAGAGAGAATGGACAGCTTGATGCCGGAGCACGTCAGGGCGGCGAAGGCGCTCACATATAGCGTCGTGACCGAGTCGAGAATCGAGGGACTCGACACGCAGAGGAGGCTTGTCCTGCTTGCCATAACGAGGGCGATGAAGGACCAGGCGTACGTGACGACAGGGGAGGTGGAGAAGACCTACGCCGTCGCGACCGAGGAATATGGAGAGAGGCCCAGAGGCCACACACAATTCTGGGCTTACATACAGGACATCTCGAATGAGGGACTGATCGAGACGAAGGTGTCAAGCGACGCCGCCGGCGGCAGGACCACCTACATCTCGTTGCCTGACATACCGGCGAAGGTCCTGAGACAGAAGCTGGAAGAGATACTGAAGGGACGCTGAGCTGTCTGGTAATTTTTCTTGGAGGAGTGGCCAGCATGGAGAAACCCTCCTCACCTTCAAGCACAAAAGTAATTTAGTCCGACGCATGGTTATCAAACGGAGGTATTGGGCAAATGAAAGTGACTCCCTTGCACGACACCCACGTCAGTATGGGCGCAAGGATGACCGAATTCGCCGGGTGGGAGATGCCGGTCCAATACACGAGCATAACCGAAGAGCATCTCGCTGTAAGGAATGCTGCAGGGATGTTCGACGTATCCCATATGGGCGACATCATAATCCGAGGAGAAGGGGCCGAGGACCTGCTCAGGAGGCTTCTGACCAACGACGTGAAGGGGATGCCCCTCGGCCAGGCCATGTATGCTCACATTCTCGATGAGAAAGGCATGATAATGGACGATACGATAGTGACCCGCGTCCGGGACGGCGAGTACCTCATGGTGCCGAATGCATCCACGACCCCCAAGATCGTCTCATGGGTGCGCAAGCATGCCACTAGGCAAGAAATCGTCGACGCGAGCGACCGCCTCGCCTGCGTCGCTCTCCAGGGGCCGAAAGCGCGGGAGATCATTCAGAAGATGGCCTCCTACGACCTCGCCGCGATGAAGAGGTTCACCGGGGATTTCGTCGACCTATCAATCGAAGGCAACCCGATTCCAGTCATACCTAACGACTTCAGGCCGCAGGGCTTCCTTACCGAGGTCTTCTCGTTCGAGGTGAAGCCGAGACCGATTAGGCCCGCTAAGACCCACGTCGAGTTCGCAGAGAAGTGCTACATCTCCCGTACTGGCTACACAGGTGAGGATGGTTTCGAGATCCTGTTGGAGAACGCGTCCGCGAAGGTACTTTGGAACATACTCCTTCACATAGGGAAGGAGCATGGCCTGCTTCCAGCAGGGCTCGGGGCGCGGGACACTCTGCGCCTCGAGATGGGCTACCTATTATCGGGCACGGACTTCGACGGCACACAGACATCGCTGCAGACCGGTCCAGGCTGGGCGATAAAATGGGACCACGACTTCATCGGGCGATCGGCCCTCCTCGAGCAAAAGCAAGGAAGTGACTACCAGAGACTGGTGGGCATCGAGGTCCTCGACAGGGGAATACCCCGTCACGGCTATCCGATTACGAAGAACGAAAGAGCAATCGGTAAGGTCACCAGCGGAACGATGTCCCCTTCGCTGAAGAAGGGCGTAGGTCTGGGATACGTCAACCCTCCGCACAACATGACAGGTACGGATGTTCGGATACAGATACGGGACATGAGCGTGCCAGCGAGAATAATCAAACCGCCGTTCCTCAGGAAGTGAGGATGAAGATGATGCGACAGTCGTCTCAAGACCGAATGATCAAGAAGACATCCGGGACTCTCCTGGAACTCTTACAGATCGACAGCGACAACCGGGCAGACAAATCCGATATCGTCCGATACGTTGTCGGCGAGCTGCGCGAATGCGGAATGGAGGTCAAGATCGTTGGGAATGAAGACACTCCCGCAATATTTGCCACAAATGGCCCGGGGGGCGTCATATTCTCAGGTCATCTCGACACCGTTCCAATCGGGAGCGGGTGGAAAAGAAAACAAGGAGAGATCGCGAAAGGGAGAATGTATGGTCGAGGCACGGCGGACATGAAAGGCGCGGTCGCTTCGATGCTCCACGCGGCAGAGACCCTGACCGAAGACGGCGTCCCATGTTCGCTCATGCTCACGACGGACGAAGAGGAGAAGATGTTGGGTGCTCTCGAGCTCAGCAAGATAGATGCGCTGAAGAAGGCGCCCGCGATCATCATCTGCGAGCCAACGGGACTGAACGTCGCCTGCAAGGAGAAAGGAGTCTATCGCTTCAGACTGATCACACACGGGAAGGCTGCCCACTCAAGCCAGAGCTGGCTAGGGGAGAATGCTATTTTGAAGATGCACTCTCTTCTCGGAAGACTGTCAGACCTGGCCAAGATACCGCGAGGTCCCACCGACGGCCTCACGATGTGCTTTGCCACGATAAAGGGCGGGACGAAGAACAATGTCGTGCCGGACAGGTGCGAAACGGAGATCGATGTAAGGTTCCCTGCGCCCCAGACCCCCGATGACATTGCCAATCTCCTGCACAAGAGGCTCGGAGGAGAGGGATACGACATCGAGGTCATCTACGGACTCGATGCTTTCGAAACGGACCCGAAGTTCTGGGTAGTCGACGAAATCAAGCGCCTCCTGGGCACCAAGGTCATTAGCGTCCCCTACGCGACCGAAGCTCCGAGATACGCGAAGGCGAACAGCTCGATTTACGTATGCGGTCCAGGGGAGCCGGAGATGGCCCACGTCGTGGATGAATGCGTAGACATAGGGGAACTAGAGAAGGCATACGAAATGCTCGTCCACCTTGCCAAAAGGGCGGCTCAGGGATAGGTTCTTGCGACGGTGCGGGGGAAAGGAATGACATCCCTTATGTGCTCGAACCCGCAGATCCATCTCACGACTCTTTCGAGACCGAGTCCGAAACCTGAATGCGGCACGGATCCGTACCTGCGCAGATCCAGATACCATTGGTAGGGCTCCATCGGGATGCCTTGGGCCTCCAGTCTCTCGATGAGCTTGTTCAGGTCCGTCTCCCTCTCGCTACCCCCGATGATCTCGCCGTAGCCTTCCGGGGCAAGGAGATCGGCACACTTGTATGTCTTGGGATCCTCAGGATCCTCCTTCATGTAGAACGCCTTGCACTCCTTCGGATAGCTCGTGACGAAAACCGGGGCGGTCT
This sequence comes from uncultured Methanomassiliicoccaceae archaeon, assembly GCA_964544915.1. Lineage (GTDB taxonomy): Archaea > Thermoplasmatota > Thermoplasmata > Methanomassiliicoccales > JACIVX01 > JAJRAG01. Next base: position 47,580 of record CAZJDY010000017.1, read on the forward strand.
CGCTCGCGGTCATTGCCCTCTCTTCCGGCGCGCCGAGATCGCAACCATACTCGACCTCGAAACCCTCGGACTTGAGCTGGTCTATTACCTGGGAGTACTTCAACCGCTTGAACGGAGGGGCCACGGACTTCAGGGGCTCGATGTTCCTCCTCAGAAGCTCGAGCTCCTCCTTCCTGTCGCTGAGGACCCTCTCCACCATCGCCGTCACGAGCTGTTCCTGGAGCTCCATGTTGCCCTCGTTCTCCACCCAGGCCTCCTCAAGCTCCAGATGCCAGTACTCGGTCAGGTGCCTCTGCGTTCTGGACTTCTCGGCCCTGAAGGACGGCGTCAGGGAATAGACCCTCGCCAGTGCGAAGATTAGCGCCTCGAGGTACATCTGAGCGCTCTGGCTCAGATATGCTTCCCTGCCGAAGTAGTCCAACTTGAAAAGCGTCACGCCGCCCTCGCACGCGTTGGTGGTGAAAATCGGCGGTGTCACCTCGATGAAGTCGTTGTTCTTCAGCCAGTCTCTCGCCCCCTCCGTGGCGGTCGCCTTTATCTTCATCACAGCGTTCTGCTCGCGGGACCTGATCCAGAGGTGCCTGTTGTCGAGAAGGAGTTCCTCGCTCTGATACTCGGTGATCGGGAACGGGGCGGCGATCCCGACAATCTTGAAACCGCTGGCGCGTATCTCGTATCCGCCCGGCGCGCGCTCGTCCTCGTGCACCGTGCCAGTGACTATGACAGAGGATTCGATGGACGCCGCGACCGCGCTCTCGAAGTCCGCGTCGGGAAGGTTTCCTTTCTTGACCGTCACCTGGATAACGCCGGATGAGTCGCGCATCACGGAGAACACGATCGACCCGCTGCTTCGCGTTCGGTAGACCCAACCTCTAACGGTGACTTCCTCTCCAGTCGGAGGTGAGGTAAATATGCTCTTTATCTGCACTGGAGACCTCATCAGGTGCAACGAACTGCATTCAACTATATTTTCTTTCGGTGCGCATCGCCAACCACTGCTGGACGTTGCCGATGCAGAACTGATGTCTGCCGCAACAGTGATTTATCGCAGCTGAGCTATTCGCTGGTCGTGAAACTGAGAACGGCGTCCGCCTCGGACCTGGTGAGCATCGAGAGGATCGAGAAGAGGTCCTTCGAGAAGGAGAGGTACCAGACCGAGGTGTTAAGGTTGCTCCTGACCGGCGAGGACTTCGTGACGGTTGTGGCCGAGGAGAACGATGTGGTCATCGGATACGCAACCGTCTTCTGCAGAAAGGGTTGTCACTCTGCGAGAATCGTTTCCATAGCCGTGTTGCCGGACCTCAGAGGGCGTGGGATCGCCGAGGAGCTCCTTGCACGCATCGAGGAACTTGCGAATGCAGCGTCCGCCGAGAGGCTCGTCCTCGAGGTCGCGCGGGCAAACGTTCCGGCCACTAACCTTTACCTCAAGCGTGGATTCGTGATCATGTGCGAACTTCCAGATTACTACGGGCCGAAGAAGGACGCGTTCTATATGGAGATGGTACTGAAGGAGGGGGGGCGAGAGTAGCGCACATGGCAATAGTAAACGAGGACCCCTCAAGTGAAGGTATTTCTTATTAAATCCCGGAACGATATATGGCCCGAAGGGGGAGGGTTGATGGACTTCGGAATCACAGATGAACAGAGGATCCTGTTAGAGAACGTGAAGAAGTTCTCAAAGGAAGAGATCGAGCCGATAGCCGCTGAGATCGACCTCAAGGGGATATTTCCCGATGATGTGATCCACAAGATCGGCAGCATGGGTCTGAACGGGATGATCGTCTCAAAGGAACTTGGTGGGATGGGGCTCGATACCGTGACCTATGCGATGGTCATAGAGGAGCTTTCCAGGGCTTCCGCCTCGGTGTCTGCAGCTGTGTCTGTGAACAACTCGCTGGTGTGTTACACTCTGGAAAAGTTCGGGAACGAGGCGCAGAAGATGAAGTTCCTCGTGCCGCTCGCCAACGGCACCAAGATAGGGAGCTTTGCCGTGACGGAGCCGACCGCTGGAACGGATGCCGCTTCGATGCAGACGACGGCTAAGAAGGAGGGGGACTCCTACATATTGAATGGGACGAAGATCTTCATTACGAACGCGGGCAAGAGCAAGACCGCCCTCATATTTGCAATGACCGACAAGGAGAAGGGCGTCAAGGGCATCACCTCGTTCATCGTCGATACCTCATCCAAGGGCTATGTGGTGGGGAAGATCGAAGATAAGATGGGGATAAGGGGCTCACAGCAGGCCCAGATATTCTTCGAAAACCTTGCCGTTCCTGCGGAGAACATGCTCGGGAAGGAAGGGGAAGGGTTCAAGATCGCGATGTCGGCGATAGATTGCGGCCGAATAGGGATTGCAGCCCAGGCGTTAGGCATCGCCCAGTCTGCCCTCGACGATTCGGTGAAATATGCGAAGGAGAGGCAACAGTTCGGAAAGCCGATCGGGGAGTTCCAGGCCATCCAATGGAAGATCGCCGAGATGGTCACCCTGACGAACGCGGCTAGATTCCTTGTGTACAGGGCCGCCTGGAAGAAGGACAAGGGAGAGAGGTTCACGATGGACGCTTCGATGGCGAAGCTCTTCGCCTCGGACGTGGCGATGAGGGTCACCAGGGAGGCCGTCCAGGTGCATGGCGGGCACGGGTACATTAAGGGCTCGAACGTCGAGAGGCTTTTCAGGGACGCGAAGATCACGGAGATATACGAGGGGACGAGCGAGGTACAGAAGATCGTCATATCCAGAGAGGCGCTGAGGTAAGCGAGACGGCCCAAATCGGACCGGCATCCCTGACGCCGCCTCCTGGAATCTGACTGGTCAAATACCGGGTATCGTACGAATATCCAGTCAGCATCCTGCAATCTAAGCCGCAGACATACGAAAATCATTAAATATCAAACCATGTATTCGCCGAGTGGTGTCAACACTCGCGGGATGTTGGCTCGAGGTGTGTGAAAAATGGAAGAGACCCTGTGCAATGTCGAATTCCTGAAGAGCAACTCGACCTACGTGGCAAGAGTCCAGAGCGACCTCGGCGGAGTGAGGGAATACAGGAGTTCAAGCCTCGAAGAGGTCCTTGAACAGGTCATCATCGATCTGCAAGAGGAATTCGAGACAGCCGCGTGAGCCATTTTCCACACATGGATCGACTTTGCTGCCAAAGTTTTGAGGAAACAGGGCCTCCCGACGATTGGATCCGTTCCGACTTCGATGACATGATTTGGGGGGTTTCGCGTGCAAGAAAAAGATAAGTCAGAATATGAGACCGTGATGGTCCACTACTATGGAGATGACCAGGTCACCGCGCTCATCACGCTCAAGATAGATACTAAGGATGCTGAATCGGTGGCCGAGAGGATATCGGAGTATGGGGTCGTAGAAGATGTCTTTCTGGTCACTGGCGACACGGACGTAGTAGCCAAGGTGAAGTTCCAGAACTACAACCAGTTGAAGAGATTCCTGGTCGAGAAGGTCGCGAACATACAAGGAGTGAAGGACATCAAGACGTTGATGGTTGTGATGACCTTCAAGGAGAGGGGCGAAGTGAAGGTCGAACCGGTCGCCGAGAAGGCCCCTGAGGAGGGATGAAGGGGCGTTCAGCACTTCATGAATGACATGAGAGAAGGTGGTTAAGATGGAAGGTAGCGTCAAACTCAAGCAGATCATCGTGGTGCTCGATCAGCTCGCCGAGGACACGTCAGTGCCTAGGAACATCAGAAGGGGGGCGACCGACGCGAAGGAGCGGTTGCTCCTCCAGAGCGAGGCCTTGGACGTAAGGGCCGCGAGCGCCATTTTCATACTGGACGAACTCGCGAACGACCCGAACATTCCCCTGCACGGTAGGACCCTAATCTGGAACATCATCAGCCAGCTGGAAACGGTCTGATGAAGCGACGAGAAGCGATCGGGATTTGTTCTCGCGTGGACCCCCTCAGCTTTTCTGGTTCTCCATTTCCAGCCGAAAAGGTTTAAAACACAGATTACGGATTCAGTGCGAAAGCGGCTGTAGTCTAGTGGTTAGGACTGAAGCTTCCCAAGCTTCAAACTCGGGTTCGAATCCCGGCAGCCGCACTCACGCATCTAACCAAACAATTATTTTTTAATTTCAATCAAAAGGGAAATGCACCGCCATATCCAGCAAACCCTTTCCTTTTCTTCCTTTCAAGATTCTGCCACCGCTCCATGCTAGAGGGTCTGCCCGTACCACACCGAGGGGGACCATATTGGATGCTCTAGATGACAAATCATTAAGTTATCAGTTGGACTAGCTTAATTCGTACTCGATTCTCACGAATTGAGCGAACAGTATGAGAGGAGTGCTTCAATGGGTAAGAAAGCCAGAATTGACGTGAGACCTACGGTCTTCGTGCTGCTACTGGGCGCGTTCTTAGTCGTTGCCCCAGGTTCAACGCTCGCAGCCCAGGATGGTGACTATACCTACACAACGAGCGGCAGCCCCGCCGTCGCCACTATCACGGGATACACAGGCGCTGGCGGAGCGATTACGATCCCTTCCACATTAGGTGGATATCCAGTGGTAGCCATCACTGGTAGTTACGTGTGGCACGGCACGTGGCCAACTAATTACTACGCCTATGAAGGTGCGTTTCAGGATAAAGCCCTGACATCCGTGGTCATACCCAGTAGCGTCACCTCCATCGGGCTCAATGCGTTCTACGAATGTACCTCCCTGACCGCCGTGACCATTCCAAACAGCGTCACCTCCATTGAGAACTATACGTTCTGTTACTGCACCTCCCTGACCGCCGTGACCATCCCCAGCAACGTAACGTCCATCGGAGAAGCTGCGTTCTACTCCTGCCAGTCCCTGACCTCCGTGACCATCGGAAGCGGCGTAACGACCATCGGGGATTATGCGCTTGAACAATGCACCTCCCTGTCATCAATATCATTCTTAGGGCTCGTTGCGCCGACCACTGTTGGCGACAATTGGATTAATGGTACAACACACCCGGGAATCAGGGGCCACGCATACACCGCCTCGAACTTCCCCGCTCCGGGGGGCGTTTGGAACGGATTGACGATGGGCGCTACCCTAGACGGAAACCCTGACGGAAGCACAACGAGCGATATGACTGTGCTTATATTGGTGGCAGTGATCGCAATCGCCGTGGTGCTGGTGGCGGTTCTGCTCTTCATGCGAAAGAAGAAGTGATGCAAACACCTTCCCTTCGTTTCCCACTTTGAGTTGCATGCTGGCAGCCGCACCTCTTCTCACCTAAGCATTCGGTGGTCCAGTCTTCCACTACGCTCACTCGTCCAGTTCTTCTCCCCTGGCAATCTTCCCAACCGGCGCCAAGTATATGGTGAACTCCTCCATGCCGTCGACGTCCAGGAGGGCGTCCATCTTCTCTTGATCATAAGCTGCAATTGCGCAAGTGCCGGCGCCGATGGCCTCGCACGCGAGATAGAGATTTTGACATACATGTCCCGCATCCAATGCGGTGACCTTGTGCGCTCGAGTGAGGTAACGCCACTCCGATCGATACGGGATTGCTGTCCAGATGAATATGGCCGCGCCCTTGCAGACGTAACTCTGCCCCAATGCCGCCTCAGTAAGCCTTCCTGGGAGGCTCGGGTCGGCCTCAGACAGGAGGCACAACCTGTGATCCAAGGGAAGATATCTGTAGAGCCCGGGCCGAATCCCCTCCACACGGTTGACGATGAGATACGTCTCAAAGGGGTGGCGCGCTCCAGCCGACGGGACCGTTCGTAACGTATGGACGTTTCCTTTGGACACGCTCCTTACTCCCTGAGTCGCCCAGAGCAGGAATGAGAGTTCCTCCGTTGTCAGGGATTCCTTGGAATACTGCCTACGACTCCTACGTTTCTTGACGACATCGATCAGCGGCATGTTGCCCACGGACAGCTCATCGGGTGGGACCAGATCGACCAGTATAGAATCATCTGAACACAGCTTCTGAAGAGGCGGAGGCGAGACCCCATTCTGTTGATCCGACCTAACGTTCTCCAACTCAGGCGGTATTGCATGCTTGAGGAATCCGCGATGCTCTTCGATGATTCTCAATCAACCTCACCTCTCTGAGATCAGATGATCGAAGCTCCACTTCTTAGCTATACCTTTTGCGTCGATATGTCGTGGATCTGCATGCTCTATCACTTGAACTGCACAAGAGTGAACATGTTCCCGTCCGGGTCTGCGAGTGTAGCTGCCCGACCACCCCAAGGCTGGTCCTCGGGCTTCGCGAGGAACTCGACGTTCCTGCTGACCAGATCCTGATACTGCTTGTCCACATCGTCAACGAGCAGATAGATGCTTTGCTTTCCACCAAGCTCCAGACCGAATTCGACGCCTCCGACGTCGAAGACCGCGTAGTTGGACCATTCACCAGTTTTCTTAAGCCCGAGGACTTTCTCATAGAAGGCAATCGCTGACTCCAGGTCCGAGACAGGGAACGTGATGTGATTCACCTTCTTGATCACGCCTCTCACCCCCCTTACGTCATGATTCTATTGCTTGTTATGCTCAATAACGTTTGCCTTCGAGGCTCTCGACGAGAATCCGGATCGCGAGTACTGGCTTCACAGCCATCTCCATCGGTTCTTCTTGACGACGCGGTCCGATACGACGGGGGCCTCGAAGGCCCGCTCGGGACCTGAGGCACCGTCGGAGAAGTAACCCGCCGCGATCGGGAATGAGCCGTAATTGTCCCGGTAGTTCTTTCTCATGAGCATCAGCACTCCTACGAAATAGACCAATAGGACTATCAGAACGATTTGCCAGTAATACGAGAACAGGAAGGAAGCCAGCACGATCGTCAAGAGATTGATGAAGACGAACATAGAGACGAATCTCTCCGTCTCATTGTGGCGTTTAACCTCGGCGCCTAGGTTCGAGTAGTTCGTGTTCCTCACGATTGAGTGTAGTTCGAACCCAAGAATGCGCCATGTGGCTGCGGTCACGGCGACAGCGATGGCGAATGCAATCAAATGGGCAAGACCCGATGTCACGATGACCGAAGTCAATGCGATGAAATATACAATGAGCGCGATGCCGATCTTCCTCGTCGGCTTATAGAGGTGGAAGCACGAAGGCATGATGAGTTTCCCGAGCGTTCTTGAGATCACTGCCCCACTGAACTTGATCGATCTCGGAAGGGCCCTGCTCCCCCTTTCCGCTACCACGTTGCTCTTTTTCATCAGGAACGGGGCAATCGCGCTCATTATGAAGCAGAACGCCCCAGCGAAAGGATACAGCTCTGCCCCCTTCGTCACCCCGACGGATCTGCTCCCCACGGTGGCGTACATGACCGATTCCGCCCCGCGCCCGCAGAGCGCCGAGCTCATCGACGTCGAAGCCTTCGCGGAGAAGCCGAGGAAGTAAGCCAGTATGGTCGTTATTATGAGGTCGTTCAGAATGACCAACGGCACCGCAATCGCGACTATCCACCAAACCTGCGTGAACATCGCCGGGTCTATGAGCATGCCGAAGGAGACGAAGAATATCGCAACGAACGCGTCCCTGAACGGGACGATCTTCTCCCCGAACCTCTCGGAGACCTTAGTCTCCGCGAACACCATGCCGATGAAGAACGCACCGATGATCGCTGGCACTCCACACGCCTCAGCCAGTGCGGCCGAGAGGAACACGAGGCCGAGGGCGAACAGGACGAACATCTCATCGCTCCTTATCTTTCGAAGGTGCGAGACTGTCCTCGGTATGACAAATACCGCAAGGAACACGAAGAAGGCATAGAATACGACTATGCCCACGGCGAGCTTGGTCAGACTGACGGAGGAGGATGCCCCTCTCACCATCATCCCGCCAATGACGGTTAGGAGGATCATAGAAAGGAAACTCTCAACTATGGCTATCCCAAGCAGAAACTCGGTCTCTGGGTTCGCCAGACGCTTCAGCTCGATGAGCGACTTCGCGGTGACGGCGGCGCTGCTCATGGCGATCACGCCGGCAAGGAAGACCGTGTCGATCAGTGACCACCCTAGCGCCGTCCCCAGGAGGATCCCTGTGAACATGTTGATCCCGAGATTCATCATTGCAAGTAGCGCTACCGGGGTCTTCGTCTTCTTGAGCTTGCTGACAGAGAACTCGAGCCCGACGAAGAACATCAGAAGGATGAGGCCGAGATGTGAGAGATACTCAGTGAAGCTTGTATCTTGTATGACCCCATCATAAGAGAACGATCCGATGGCGAGATGCATGTTCGGGCCGATCAGAATCCCGGCGAGGATGTACCCGAGGATGACGCTTTGCTTCGCTTTCGAAGCGAGGGCTGCCCCTATGAACGCAATGAGCATGACCGCCCCTACCTCGAACATCACGCTCTCTGTTGTTAGCATCCCCTATTCCCGGTCCCTCGCCGCAGGCCCGTTCGCAACCCAAGTTTGGGGGATGGTCATAAGGACCGCATCAGTCCGGCAGAGGCGTTCTCCAAGTATTCCAATTCAGAGCTGCGCTCGTATTCGACAAATCGTCCCCGAACGAGACCCATATCCCATCCCTTCCCAAGCAGTAACAGACCCAGTGCATCCCTTGCTGAACATAATTCAATGGACCATATAAAAAGCTTTTCTGGTTGACCCGATTCGCCAGGCCGGGACCGCGCACTACCGCGACACCCGACAAAGGGGATTCGATCATCCCGGGCCGCACGTCCTTAGGTCCGTGGCTTTTTTATTGATATAGTAATTGTACTGAGCGATGGCGGAGCAATGGTATTCGCTCACAAAGGACGAGGTCGTCCAGCGCCTGGGAACATCCGAGGAATCCGGGATATCGGACGAGGAGGCGGCCAGGCGTCTGGAGGAATACGGCCCGAACGAGCTGGTCGAGAAGGAGAGGATCTCCACTCTGAAGATCTTCCTTGACCAGTTCAAGGACCTGATGGTAATAATACTCATCATCGCGGCCGTGATCTCCGGAGCGATAGCGACGTATCAGGGGACGACCGAGGGATGGCTGGATGCCGCCGTCATCATGATCATTGTCATTCTGAACTCGATAATGGGGTTCGTTCAAGAGTACAAGGCGGAGAAGACGCTTAAGGCCCTGAAGCAGCTCGCCTCCCCTGGCACAACGGTCATTAGAGGAGGGAAGGATGAAGACGTTTCATCGCGTGAGCTCGTGCCTGGGGACGTCATGATACTGTCAACGGGCGACAAAATCTCAGCAGATGCGCGCCTGATCGAATCGGTCAACCTCAAGGTGAACGAGGCCCCCCTTACCGGCGAATCCGGGCCGATCTCCAAACAGAACGACATCGTCGTGGAGAAGGACGCGTTCGTCGGAGAAAGGATCAACATGGTGTTCTCCGGCTGCGTCGTAGAGTATGGCAGGGGAAAGGCCGTTGTCACCTCGACCGGGATGGACACCGAGCTAGGGAACATCGCCCACATGATACAGACCGAGCCTGACCAGACCCCACTTCAGAAGAAGCTTCTCGTTCTCGGTAGGCAAATCGGGATCACCATCCTTGGTGTCACTGTATTCATCTTCCTCGTCGGACTGCTGAGGAACATAGCCCTGGAGGAGATGTTCCTGACCTCTGTCAGCCTTGCCGTCGCGGCGATTCCTGAGGGGCTGCCGGCTGTCGTCACCATAAGCCTGGCTCTTGGACTGCAGCGGATGGCGAAACGCAATGCCCTCGTGAGGAAGCTCCATGCCGTCGAGAGCCTCGGGAGCGCCACCGTCATATGCACCGACAAGACGGGGACACTGACCAAAGGCGAGATGAACATCCGCGAGATCTACACCGGCGAGGACGTCCAGGTCTCGGGAGAGGGGTTCGAGCCAGTTGGTGAGTTCTCGGTCGACGGGACGAAGCTCGATCCTTCGGAGGTAGATGGGCTCTCCTGGTTGCTCAAGGCCGGGGCGCTGTGCAACGACTCGTCCCTTCAGAGGGAGAGGACCAAATGGTCGATCAAAGGCGACACGACAGAGGGCACGCTCATCGTCACTGCCAGGAAAGCTGGCATTGACCATGATGAGCTGAAGGCGGAATACCCGCGGGTGTTCGAGGTCCCGTTCGACTCGAATAAGAAGAGGATGACGACGGTCCATGAGCACGACGAGAAGAAAATCGCATTCATGAAGGGCGCCGCCGAGACGACCGTCCACCTCTGTGACAAGATGTACATTGATGGCGAAACAGTTGCCATGACGGACGAGGATCAGAAGATCGTCCTCGAAAAGGATGCGGAGATGGCCAGGAGAGCCTTGCGCGTGCTGGCGATCACGATGAGGGACGTCACGGATGTAACGCCTTTCGAGGACGGAGTCGAGAAGGGGTTCACATTCCTCGGCCTCGTGGGGATGATCGACGCACCGAGGAAGGAAGCCATCGAGGCAATCAAGAAGTGCAAGGGCGCCGGCATCCGCGTGATAATGATCACTGGCGATCACGAACTCACAGCAAAGGCGATTGCGAAGGAGATGGGGATCGTCGAGACCGACGAAGTCCCGTCGATATCCGGAAGGGAACTGGAGAAGATCTCGACGGAAGAACTCGCGAGGAGGGTAAAGGAAGTGAGGGTCTTCGCCAGGGTCGCTCCGGAGCACAAGGTGAAGATAGTCGAGGCCCTGAAGAAGAACGGCGAGATCGTGGCGATGACTGGGGACGGAGTGAACGATGCTCCGGCCCTGAAGAAGGCGGACATAGGCATCGCTATGGGGATAACAGGGACGGATGTCTCGAAAGAAGCGGCGGGAATGGTCCTGGCAGACGACAACTTCGCCTCCATCGTGCACGCGGTTGAAGAGGGCAGGGGAATATATGGCAACATAAGGAAGTTCGTCAGCTTCCTGCTTTCCTGCAACGCCGGCGAGGTGACCACGATGTTCCTTGCGATGTTCATCATGGACCCCGGGCTGCTGCCGCTCCTACTTCCGATACAGCTGCTTTGGATGAACCTGGTGACCGATGGGCTTCCGGCGCTGTCCCTCGGAGTCGAGCCGACACCGCCCGACGTCATGGAGAGACCGCCGAGGGATCCGACCGAGCGTCCGATTACTAGGCGAATGGGTTATCAGATCATTGCCATCGGCCTGCTCATGGCCCTCGGGACGCTGTTGGCTTCGTACCTTGAATTCTCTCAGACTCACGACGAGGTCAGAACGCGCACCGTGGCGTTCTGCACGCTGGTGATGTCCCAATTGCTGTTCGTGTTCTCAGTGAGATCAGAGAGACGCCTGATCACGCAGATGGGCCTCCGATCCAACTCGAAGATGCTCTACGCGTTCGTGATCGCCTTGGCACTGCAGCTCATGGTCGTTTATGTTCCGTTCCTGAACCCGGTCTTCAAGACCGTCCCGATCGGCATCGATGAGTGGATCATCATCCTGCCAATCTCACTGTCAGCCCTAGTCCTGAACGAACTGTGGAAGGTCATCAGATTCAGGGAAAAGAAGAATGAGTCTTCAACTCCATGACTGATAAGTCCAAGGGAAGAAGAGGCTTCACTTGATCGAGATAGACGGCTCCGAAGGAGAGGGCGGGGGACAGCTGCTACGATGCGCAGTCGCACTCTCAGCCCTGACTAGCAAGGATGTGAGAGTATTCAATATCCGAGCGGGTCGCCCAATCCCTGGTCTGGCACCTCAGCACCTGACGGCCATCAAGGGCGTTGCATCGCTCTGCGATGCGCAGACGGATGGCGCTGTTTTGGGGAGCACGGACATTGTCTTCCGTCCCGGACCCGTGTCTGGAGGCAGGAGGAGACTTGATGTCGGCACCGCAGGGAGCATCTCCCTAGTGCTCCAGGCATGCATCCTTCCAGCGCTCAGATCCGACAGAGTCACGACGCTCGAGATCACTGGAGGAACGAACGTCAGATGGTCTCCCCCGATAGATTACTATCTGGATCTGCTCTTCCCGATCCTGAGGAGAATGGGGATTGGGATCCGCATGCACCTGGATGCAAGAGGATTCTACCCGGAAGGTGGAGGTAAGATCACTGTCGAAATAGAGCCCTCGACGGGAATCTCCCCGCTCGATCTCCAAGAAAGGGGTTTATTGAAGGGGCTACGGGGCGTGTGCTTCTCCCAGAACCTGCCCGAGCACGTCTGCAAACGGATCTCGCATTCAGGTAAGAAGGCATTCCTGGACAAAGGCGGGGTGAGTGTAAGAACCGATGTGTCCAGCGGCAGATCCGCAGGGGCTGGCATATGCTTGTTCGCAGAATATGAGAGGACCGTTCTCGGAGCCGACGCGCTTGGTGAAAGGGGCGTTCCTGCGGAGAAGGTCGGGACTGATGCCGCCGAGGCGCTCAGGAGGGAGATGACCGGAGTCGGAACGCTAGACGTCCACTCCGGGGACCAGCTTGTCCCTTACATGGCGCTGGCTAAGGGCAGGTCGGTGTTCAGGGTAAGGGAGATGACCAGGCACTTGAAGACCCAGATGTGGTTGATAGGCAATTTCCTCGACCCGACGTTCGATGTGAAGAGCGTCGACGGCGGGTACGAGATTGTCGTCGCTCCCTAACCGTACATGATCGAACGCATCTTCGTCAGTTCGTCCTTCTTGCCGGCCTTCTTGTAGATCTCTTTGAGCCTTTCCTCAATTCCCGCTGCCTCGGCAAGAAGTGGTTTCGTATCGAGTTCTATGTGCAATAGTATCTTGTCGATAGCAGCTGTCACCGCCGCAGCGGCCCTCGCGTCCGGATACTCGGCGTGCGCCTCCGAGAGGAGTATCACCACGTCATAATTCCGGTTCACCCCTTCATTCAGCAGTACCCCGGCCAGACCGACGATGACGCCGTTGTCAATCAATGGTATTTCGTTTTTCTTCAATATGTCCATTGCGTTCGGAGTCGAGCCGATGCCATAGACCCTGTTCTCCTGGGGCGCCTGATCTGCCTTCTGAGCCGAATCCCCGCTCTCCGTGACCAATCCTTCGGGTGAGATGAGCATCTTGCACCTGTTGTCCTCGATCCAATCCATCATCGTCTTTGCCAAAGGTTTGGCCACACTCGGCGGTGGAGGGAACTCCGAGACAAAGGCCACCACCTTGTCCTCACCCTTCTGGCCCGCGTATATCCTGGCTGGGCTGTAGGGCCTTCCGCCACGGACCAGAGACACGGACGGGAAGCTGGCCGAGTCCATCACCGCTATCTCTTCCAGCCCTAGAAAGCTGACGAGATAGTTCGCTGAGATCGACCCCACCAAACCCACGCTCGGGAAACCATCGATCACATAGGCGTCCTGGATGTCCCTTCTCTTCCTCTCGATTATTTCGATTTCTTCCATCGGGATTCGTATCTGCTCCGGGCTAATTAACGATTCGGAATGGGCGGACCTCAGACTCGGCCTCCGGAAGTATTATTGCGTTTTCATGAATATGCTTGGCCACGATGAGACCCTTCGTCATCGTCAACTGTGCAATGACACCAGATGGCAAGATAGCAGGTCGGAGCAGAAGACAGTTCAGGATATCCTCCCAGGAGGACATGGAGAGAGTTCAATCGCTCCGTGCATCCTCGGACGCGATCCTTGTCGGCATCGGAACGATACTCGCCGACGACCCGCACCTCACCGTGAAGGGCATCGGACCAGAAAAGATCCCGCTTAGGGTGGTCCTGGACTCCAAGGGAAGGACGCCAGAGGGCGCGAGGGTACTTGACAGCAGAGCGCCGACCCTGATAGTGACGGCAGAGGAGTGTTCCAAGACCTGGGAGGGGGCGGAGACGTTCCGCTGCGGAGGGGGGCGCGTCGATCTCCAGATCCTGCTACGTGAACTTCATAGACGAGGCGTGAAGAGCGTCGTCGTCGAAGGAGGCGGGGAGGTCATCTGGTCGTTCTTCTCCGGCGGCTTTGTCGATCGCTATTGCGTCTTCGTGGGGAACATGATAATCGGAGGGCGGGTCTCTCCAACACCGGTCGACGGCGAGGGCTTCCCGGATGATAAGACGATACCCCTTAGGTTGATCGAGGTCACCAGGCTTGGAAGCGGCGTCCTACTGAGCTACGAGGTCGTCAGGGATGACTGACGAAAGGCCGAAGTTCGCCGCGGACGAGATGCTCGGATCCCTATCCCGCTGGCTTCGCATAATGGGCTACGATACCACCTATGAGAAGGACATGGAGGACGCGGACATTCTCCGCTTTGCAGAAGTGGAGGGTAGGACCCTCTTGACAAGGGACAAGGATCTTGTCCGGAGAACAAAAGGAAATGGTCTGTACATAGAGAGCGACGATCTCTCCGAGCAATTGCGTCAGGTCTTCGAGGCGTTCGACCTCAGAATGGATGAAGCGCTTACCCGTTGCACCGTGTGCAACGGCGACCTCGTGATCGTGGAGCCGAGCGAGGTCAAAGACAAGGTCCCGGTCGGAGCGCTTGAGATCAATGACGAGTTCTACCGTTGCACGAAGTGCGGGAAGATCTACTGGAAGGGATCCCACTGGGACAACATACTCAACAGACTCGGTGCCCTTAGTCCTGACAAATCCAGGTGATACGAGTCAGAGACAATCACGTTCTTGTGAAGGCATCCGCTCACAGTCGGTAGTAGTCCTCGCTGATGATCTTCCCAGTCCCTGCGTTGACGATCATGACTCCGTGGATGCCTTCGACGCACCAGATCGGAGAGTAGCAGATGCCCTGTCCCTCCAGGTTGATGTCCTCCGCCCGCGGGGAGACCTTCTTCTTCTCGACGACCGTCACCTGTCCGCTATCCGTGATAATCTCCCTTTCGTACGAGTACATCCGGACCACCTCGTCCTTGACCAACCCTTTCGCCTCTTCAACGTCCAGCATCGGTTCGAGACGCCTGTAGCTCTGGTCCAGAGAATAGACGATCTCAACATTCTCATTCCACTTCTCTACCTTCTTCGTCAAGGCGTTCAAAGATAGTTGGCCGCCCTCATTTCCGAGCTTCCTGTCCTCCAGATACAAGTCGCAAGAATACCTGTATACATAGTACGGAACGAGCTCCAATCTGTACCTGAAACCGCCAACGGTCTTCCTGGAGATCTCCCTGACGTCACTTATGTTGATCGTCGGTTTGATTATGCGCTCCCCGACCTCAGCGGTCTGGACTTTCTCGAGTTCCTCCGGCGAGACCATCTTCGGATAATCGTCGGCCAAGAGCTCGTCCACCAGGCCGTGATCCCGCTCGCCGACTATCTTCTCGATCCTGGTCCTGCCTATTTCGCGCTCGATTGTTTCTCTGTCCCACACACACGTACCTGCATCCAATGCTTCCGTGGCGGAATCCGGAAGGTCTTTCAGCGTTGCGATGACCTTCCTGCCCTTGAAGTCCTTGAACTTCTCAAGAAAGCCCATGAGGGATTTGTCATCCCCCAGCGAGATCGGGCAGAAGACGACCTCATTCTCGCCCTTCTTTCCAACCAAATAGCCATCCCGCTCTGATACCGAAAAGTCCCTGGCCTTGAGAATCTCGGTTATGACACTGGTCAGAGAGGTCAAGAGCGCACCGGACACATAATCGGACTTTTCTCATAAAAAGCATTTGTTCGGCTCGCCGATTATCCCAGCATGCAAGAAGAATCCGTCCGAACCGTTCGACTCAAACGGGCAACAAAGAAGAAAGTGCTTTATATTCTGCACCGTGGTTAACCCGCGTGAACGGTGCGCATGCGACGCCGTTCCAGCTCAGGAGACAGTGTCCATGAAAAGCGAGTTGAGAGAGCAACTGAAAATCCGCCCGGCCGCTTTGAAAGAGGTCAATGATTTTCTTCTTGATCCAAAGAATCCGGTGGTCAATGACATCCTTCGGGTAGTGGACAAATACGGCACACCTGAAGAAATCAATGCAAAGGCACGGGAAGCGAGACAGCTTCCGAACCTCACGAAGCGATTGTGCAAGATCCGCTCCCCATACTTGAAGGACTTGGAGTGGCTCGAAGCTCAGAGGGACAAGGGGTCCTTTGTATCAATCCCTGAATTCAGACGCCAAGTCTTGGGAAAGAAAGCAGACAAAATGAAGTTCGACAAGAAGCACGCTATCACTCTTGAGATAAGCGCGTTTCAGTATTTCCCCTGGCTGATCACAGAAGCTAAGCAGTCGATCAAGAACAAGGAGATAATGCCGGGCCGATACATCCGTGTCCGCAAGATGAAGGAGCAGGAGAAGGACCAGGGAGACATCCTCGCGGTCGCCGCAGCCATGCAGATTGTCGGCGCGACATACGTCGAGACCCTGGACACCAAGGGGACGGATGGGTCGAACGTTCACCTCGGCGGTCCTGCGACGATCACTGGCTACTTCGGCGGCGTCGGTCAGCCGAACGATCATGCTCTGAAGTACATCGACGAGTTCCTCTACTACTACACCGAGTACGGTGTCCAGCAGGTTCTCAACATCAACCCCGGGACAGTCCTGCTCGGATACATCATCTATAAACTCGGGATCGACATGGAATTCAAGATATCGGTGTTCATGGGCAACGACAACCCGTACTCAATACTGTGGACGCTGATGGCCGCCAGATTGTTCTCGAGGAAGGACGGCTCGGTGCCGCTCATAGGATTCAACCTCAGCAACTCGGTGGACGTGAAGACCATCGAGAGGGGGGCTTACATCCGAAAGCGGTTCGGTCTGGAGGACAACGTGCGCATAGAGCACCACATCACCGAGACCTGGAAGAGCATCGTGAGGCAGCCATACAACCGCCGCGACGACCTCTTGAAGGTCTCGGATCATGTCAAGAACATCGCCGCGAAGCACGAGGGGGGAGAGGTCGAGGTGGAGGAGAAGCGCAAGCACCCGTCCGACATCCTGGACTACTTCAGGGACAAGGAGGAGGTCCTCACAGCCGGGGACATGGGGTATCTCGAACAGAACTACATGGACAAGCACGAGTCGATTAACCTAACGGCGAAGGCGCTGACGAAGAACGGATTGTCCTTCGTTGCCGCATGGAACCTCCACTCCGAGAAGTAGACCGAACAGGTGTCGTATACAAAGAGCCGGGCCGTTCCGGCCCGCTCCCTTTCCAATATTGTTCTCTTCATTTTTCATCATCTTGATGGTTGGAACGCGCCTGCGTCGCGTGGTCGAAGGAAAGATTGATTACTCACGTATTGCTAGGACGGAAGTGATGGCGCCAGCAAGACTCCTGAAACTGGCTGCATTGCTGACGATCATAATCGGCATCGTCATCTCCGTCGCATCGATAGCTCTAGGTCAGATGCAGGTCATGCTGTTCATCATCTTCCCAGTCTTCTATGCGGAAGGGCTGCTCCCCGCGGTCGGTATAGCACTGCTGTTCATCGGAATTATTGCGCTGTTCCTCTCGTTCTTCGTGTCAATGAACGCCGGTGCCACAAGAGCTCAGGCTGAGACCCGGTCTTCTGACGAGGTGGAAGTCAAGGAATGGCACAAACCAAAGGTGAAGGGCGGGGGCGTCGTGCTCATCGGTCCTGTTCCCATAATCTTCGGATCGGATTGGAGGATGGCAATCACGGCGGCAATCCTCGCAATTCTGCTAATCGGCATGGTGCTTCTATTCCTGCTCTAGACCACTGGCGAGCGTCTCCGCCACCTCCTCGACCGAAATCTTACGCTTCCTCGCGAGGGTGCGAATCTCGCTCATCAGCCTGATGTAGGCGTCAAAATCCATGCCGCGCTTGCGCATCGTCTTGCCCAAGGTCTGCTCGAAGGCCATCGACTTCCTTGACTGCGAGAGAGCCTCCTCGATAACCTCTTTCTCTTCGAGACTCAACGGCGCCATTCCTCGACCACCCTCAGGAAGTTCTTGAAGATCTTGTACCCATACTCGGTGTTCTCGACCTCGGGATGGAACTGCAGTCCGTAGATCGGCCTGGTCTTCATCTTGACGGCCTCGTACGGGCAGTTCTCGGAATGAGCGAGGACCTGGAATGAATCTGGCACGACCGTCACCTCGTCGTTGTGCGATTCCCAGACGGAGAACTGCCTGGGCACTCCGCGGAACAGTTCGTCCTCCTCGTCCACGAAGAGAAGGGCCTTGCCGAATTCGGGAATCTTCGCCGGCTCCGTCTTGCCGCCGAATTTGGTGCATGTGAATTGCATCCCCGCGCATATCCCCAATATCGGGAAGTCGGCTCTGTCGAGGTACTCCCCGTTCCTGCCCATCCTATCGACATCGAGAGCTACGCGGGGCGCTCCTCCGGACAGAACGAGCGCATCCACTCCTCCCAGTTCGTCGAAGGGAGTGGTATTGGGGACGACCTTCGTGTCGACCTCGAGGTACTTCAGCACCCTCCATTCCCGATGAGTCCACTGGCCCCCGTTGTCGATGACGTAGACCTTCATTTACGTCGATAAATGGAGGGTGCTTATTTAAAGGGTTGCGAAGGGTAGGATTCTCGCCATGAGACCTCAGCCAGTTCCCTTGATCTTGATCCGTCGGGAATCCAACAGCAAGACTTAAATCATACCCGAGCATCCAAAATCTGAGATGAAGGCAGTACTGTTCGATCTGGGTCACACTCTTATTGACTACTACCATGAATGGAGAGGACCGAGGGCCAAAGCTGTTGACAGAGTATATCACCTGGTTGCGGGCTCTTGCGACACCGTTCCAGATAAGGAGCGATTCACAGCCTACCTATCTGGCCTGCTCGAGAAAGCGCGAGATCTGAAGATCAGTCAGATGGTCGAGGTACCACTCTCCGAGACGATCGATACCTGCCTCCACAGGTTCGGCTGCGACTCCAGCGAGGATCTGATCGAAGGCTCCTTGGAAGCGTTCTACCAAACCCTGCTCGAATCGAGGGAGTTGATCCCTGGTACGGTCGACATGCTCGAGAGGATTAAGGCCCGCGGTCTTCTCATCGGCCTCGTATCAGACGTGGCCTGGGGCCTTCCGTCGAGATTCCCGCTCATGGACATGAGGCATTTCCACTTGGACGGGTTCTTCGACGACATGGTCTTCTCCACCGACGTCGGGCTGAGAAAGCCGAACCCGAAGATATTCAAGATAGCCTTGTTGAACCTCGGTGTGAAACCGGGGGAGGCGGTCTTCGTCGGTAACTCCCTGCAGGCGGACATCGAGGGAGCGTTGAGGGTTGGCATGCTGGCCGTTCTGAAGAAATCCAAGTACTACCAGCACGACGACGGTATCGTCCCGGACGCGAGAATAGTGGACTGGTCGGAGATAGACTCGGTGCTCAACGGCCACTGAGAATGATTATGCCTATTCCCACTCTATCGTTGCCGGCGGCTTGTTGGTTACGTCGTATACCACGCGGTTCACCTTGTCCTTCATCTCGTTCGTTATCCTGACCGAAATCGTCTCCAGGACCTCATGCGGTATCTTCGAATATTCGGCGCTCATCCCGTCGATCGAATCGACAGCCCTGATCGCTATCGTCCGTCCGTAGGCTCTTCTGTCGCCGTGCACCCCGACAGACCTGACGGGCAGCAGAACGGCGAAGCATTGCCACGGCCTTTCCATCTTGCCCTGATCGGACGCCTTCTCCAGCTCCTCTTCCACGATGGCGCAGGCGTTCCTGACGATCTCCGCGGCTTCCGGGGTGACCTCGTCCATTATCCTTATTGCGAAAGCGGGGCCGGGGAACGGCTGACGCTCCGAGACCTCGACCCCCAGATGCCTCGCGACCTTCCTGACCTCGTCCTTGTACAAGTCCCGCATCGGCTCGACGAGCTTCAGTCTCATGTCACTCGGCAAACCGCCGACGTTGTGATGGCTCTTAATCGTGTCCCTCAGCTTATCTCCGCTCTCTATCCAGTCGGGAGCTATCGTCCCCTGAACGAGATACTCAGCATTGAATTCCCTCGCGGCCCTTTCGAAGATCCTGATGAATCTCTCCCCGATGATCTTCCTCTTCCTCTCTGGTTCAACAATCCCTTTCAGCGCCTCGAAGAACTCGTCCGAGGCGTCTATAACCTTGAAGTTCACGCCGAGGTTCTCCAACATGTCCGAGACGGCGGCGGTCTCGCCCTTTCTCATGAGTCCGGTGTCAACGTAAATCGCGAGCAGCCTGTCCCCTATCGCACGGCTCACAAGAACGGCGGCGGTGGCGCTGTCGACGCCTCCCGAGCAGGCGATTATTGCCCTTCCAGGTATCGATCTCTTCAGCTCATCCCCCGCTTCCTTGACGAATGCTCCAGCGTCGAACATTACCTGTGCAACTCCTCGGAGTCCCGCTCCACCTGGTCGGCCATCTCCTTTCTATACTCCACAAGCTCGCCCCGGATCCTTTCGTCCCCAATCGCCAGCATCTCAAGGGCGAGCAGGGCAGCGTTGTCCCCCCTATCCAGGCCCACCGCCGCGACGGGTATTCCAGGGGGCATTTGGACTATAGAGAGTATCGAATCGATGTTCACCTTGCCGCTCACCGGTACGCCGATCACGGGCTTTATCGTAATCGACGCAATCGAACCAGGAAGGGCGGCGGACAGGCCAGCAATCGCGATGAAAATCTTCGCGTCGCACCCCAGGACGAGGTTATTCACGCGGTCCGGTGTTCTGTGCGCGGAAGCGACCGACATCTCAGCAGTGACGCCGAACCGGCGCAACAATTGGATCGCCTTCTCACCCACCGGGGCATCGCTCTTGCTGCCCAGGATGACGAGGACGTCAGGCATGATGCCACAGACAATGCTGTCAGGATAAAAGAATTTCGCGGAAGAAGAAAAAGGAAGGGAGTTGCGATCAGGATTTCATTATCGCCAGAAGGAACGCGCCCACGGCGATGAGAGCCCCAATGACCGCAGCCAGTATGTTTATGAATGCTGTCCAGACCACATCGGCGACCTCAACGTTAATCGTGCCCGTGAATCCGGCCAGGTACACCCAAAGGATTCCAACCACGAGACCGATGATAAGCAGCACCACGCCTATCGTCCTGCTCTTACCGCTTCCGAAGTAGGCAGTAAAGGCTCCAGCCAGAACCATGAATAGGCCGAAGGTCAACAAGAGCACCGTCAGGAAACTTTCCCAGTCCATTTTTTATCACCCGTGTCTCATTTTTCTCCTCAGAACTTGATACCAGTTAATGTCTTCGTATCTATGACTCCGGGGATCGACCGAATCTTGTCCACCACCACCTGCCCGAGGAGATTGAAGTCCTCCGCCTCAATCTTCGCGATGAGATCGTACTCTCCGAACAATGGGTGAAGCTCCACAACCTCCTTCACCTTTAGCAGTTCGTTGTAGACCTCATGCTCCTTGGCGGGCGCAGTGCTAATCAGGACAAACCCCACAGCCATACATACACCCTGTGGCCCCATTACGGTTTTTTCGGTCTTAAACCTTTCGTTGGATGTCAGCTGCTGAATCGAGACATAGCTTCGGATAAGGAAAGTCTGGCATCGATAGGATTCACAGGCGGCGGAACTCTTGATCCGCCCTCTCCAGCACTTGGTCCCACGTCGGGATGTTGGTCAGGGACCCGACCGACTCTACAACGAACGATGCGGTCGAGCTGCCAAGAACCGCGCATTCCCGTACGGAGTAGCCTCTGAACTTGCCCGCATAAAAACCGGCTCTGAACGCGTCCCCGGCCCCAGTGGTGTCGACTATTCTCGCAGGGGTGACCGCAGGGATCTCGTAGACTCCGCCAGGACAGTAGATGATGCTGCCTTTCGACCCCCGCGTGTTGACCAACATGCCCACCGTCTTCAGCAACTGCACTGACTTCGTTACTCCCATATATCCCATCGCAATCCGCAACTCGTTCTCGTTCGCGAAGAAGGTATCGCAAAGAGGAAGCGCCTTCCTGAACGTCTCCTCATTCCATATGTGGTGTATCTCCTGCGAAGGGTCGAAAGAAATGTGCTTCTTTAGCTTCCTGCACTGGCTCATGACCTTGACGTAGTAGTTCGGCCGGCCAGTGCATATGTGCACCACCTCCGCCTCTCTCGCCGCCTCCATTCTCGGCTCGAACCTGTCCATTTCCCGCATCGGGCCCTGATAGACGTAAGCGATCTGGTTATGCGTCGAATCCGAGACTATCCAGACCGTCGGAGTCTCGCATCCGTCAACGGAAACGAGTTCTTTCAGGTCGACTCCTTTGCCTTCCATGAACTCGCGGAAGTCCGTCGGCAAATCCCTGCCGACGAAGGAGCAGAGCGCTGTCGGGACTCCGAGCGTGGCAGCGATTGTGGCCATATTTGCTCCCGTCCCGCCGAAGAAACGCTTCTTCTCTATCACGTCGACGGATGTGTTCGGTTCCGGCAAACGTTCTAGAGCTATGACGTAATCGAGCGCCGTATGGCCGTAGACGCAGAGATACGGACGGGCCATCAGGTCCCCTCTTGCCATCCGGTGAGATACTTCCTTTGCCCCGGCGTCAGCGTATCGATTTTCGTTCCCATTGTCTTCAGCTTCAGGCGAGCGACTTGATCGTCGATCTCCCCGGGAACATTATACACCCCCGGCTTCATCTCCCGATAGTGCTGAGTCAGGTGCTCGATAGACAGGGCCTGTATTGAGAAGCTCATGTCCATGATCTCGACGGGATGCCCCTGACCGGCCCCGAGGTTCATCAGCCTGCCCTCGCAAAGCAGGTATGCTTTCCTTCCGTCCGGAAAGCTGTACTCGTCTATGAACTCCCTGACCTTTCGAGGTTTCCCGGCATACTCATCCAACGACCGCTTCGAAATCTCATTGTCGAAGTGCCCAGAGTTCCCAAGGACGCACCCATCCTTGAGGCCATCCAGGTGCTCACCCCTGACGGCGTCCTTGCAGCCGGTCGCGGAAATTATCATGTCCGCCACCTTGACCGCCTCGGTCATCGGCATGACCTCGAATCCGTCCATGATCGCTTCGATCGCTCTGACAGGATTCACCTCGGTAACGATCACGAGCGCCCCCAGGCCCCTCGCTCTCATAGCTATGCCACGCCCGCACCATCCGTAGCCCGCCACGACAAGCTTCTTCCCGGCAACTAGGAGGTTCGTGGCCGTCATCCAGCCGTCGAAGGTCGATTGCCCTGTGCCATATCGATTATCGAAAAGGAACTTCATGTGCGCGTCGTTCACGGAGATTACGGGAAACTTGAGCTGGCCATGTTCGGCCATGGACCTTAGTCTGACGACCCCCGTGGTCGTCTCTTCGTTCGCACCTTTGACACAGGAGAGCAGATTCTTCCTGTCGGCGTGGACCATTGTGATTAGGTCGGCGCCGTCATCGATAAGGAAATCCGGTCCAAGGTCCAGGACTGAATTCAGATTGCCGTAGTACTCCTCGGTCGTCTCCCACTTCTTGGCGTAGACCTCCAGGCCGTAATGTTCGCGCAGCGCCAAGGAGACCGAGTCATCGGTAGAGAGGGGATTGCAGCTGGCCAGGCGGACCGTTGCCCCAGCCTCGGCAAGGGCGACGGCCAGTATGCCAGTCTTCGCCTCGACGTGGAGCGCCATCCCAATCTTCAGGCCGTCGAGAGGTCGCTCCCTGACCATCCGTCCTCTGATCTCGGCCAAGACCTTCATGTGCGTACTCGCCCACTCGAGCCTACGAATCCCCTTCTCGAGCTCGTCCCTCAAAAGACCACCAGCACAAAATGCTGTCCTTAGAGTTTATTCTTTGCCCTTCACTCAATCGCTCTGGATATGATCGCGCATCGTCTGGACCATCTTCCTGAGGCTTGTTCGATTGTCGAAAGACGATATCAGCCGTCTCCTTTCAGCCAGATCCTCCCTCAGAACCTTCACAAACCCAATCATATTCGGCAGCGCCCGTGTCACCTCATCGACCATCGTGACTGTCGCTGTCTCTGAGGTCCTCGAAAGAGGATTGAGATCGATGGCCAGCACAATCTTACCAGCACGCGCCAATGCCTCCGCCCTGTCACCGTCCTCGAGCGGGACCAGGACAACGTCGGCGGAGTAAATGCCTTCCTTGGAGCACAGGGCGCGGTCGGACGCTATCCCCTCCAGCCTCGCATCGGGATTCCTGCCCAGAACACTCTTCGCCCCGGCAGCCTCCATATGGTGGATGACCTTCTCCATCCTTCCCCCTGTCCGATGAAAGAGATTGACCTCGATCTTCGCCGGGACCGCCCTGGAAAGGGCTATCACCTCCTCGGGACAGAGGGCCGCGACATTGCCGTTCACAGATATGACTGGATTCTTGGCCTCCAGCAGGTAGGCAATGGCAACCTTCTCGGCGAGCAACGCATCTGACGTCGTCCTTTCCCCGAGCAGGTAGTCGAACGCCTCCCCCCTCCCGTGAGCAATCAGACCAGTCGTCGAGACTACCCCCGCCCCGTATAGCTCGGCGAGCCTCTCCCTGACGACCAACGAGCGGTACCTCGGATGGTCCTTGGATATTTCCACGGAATATCGGATTGCATGCGCATTCTTAAATTGTTGTGGTTTCTCCGCAGGGGAGGTGGGATCCCAATGACTCGATCGCTGGCATGGTCATGTCTCGCGGCAACGCTTAAATGGGGTCGACACAAGTAATAAAAACGTTACGAAATGTTTAAATATAACATCTAGAATGTAGTTGGCAGCGCCGGGTCATATTCGGTGATGCTTGGTGAGCAAATGAAGTTCCTGGGAACCGTCCAAGAGGTTGCTTTTGATGGGAAGCTTGTCATCAAGGCGGCTTTTGCTCCACAGCTTAGGGCAAGGATCGTTGACAACCGGAAGCGGGCCCTGGGGTCCGTCAGAAGAGTATTCGGCCCAGTGGCCGCCCCTTACGTCTCGATAGAGCCAGCCGGTGACCTGAATCTGCTTGCTACCTTGGGCAAGCAAGTATATGTAGAGGAGGTCGAACACTATGGCAAGGATAAAAGAAGGGACCGATGAGATAGAACGATGTCCCGAGTGCAATAGCGGACACCTTGTTAGGGACTATGAGCGTGGCGAACTGATCTGCGAAGACTGCGGGCTGGTCATCGACGACCAGTTCATAGACCAGGGACCTGAGTGGAGAGCGTTCGATGTGGAACAGGGTGAGAAGCGCGCGAGGACCGGCGCCCCGATGACATACACCATCCACGACAAAGGCCTGTCAACGGAGATATCCTGGAAGAACAAGGACAGCTACGGAAAGAGCATCCCGACCAGGAACAGGGCCCAGCTGTACAGATTGAGGAAGTGGCAGAGAAGGATAAGGGTCTCGAACGCAACCGAGCGCAATCTGGCATTCGCCCTGAGCGAGCTCGACCGAATGGCATCCGCGATGGGACTCCCGAGGAATGTCAGGGAGACCGCCGCCATGGTCTACAGGAAGGCCGTCAACAAGAACCTCATCAGAGGAAGGAGCATCGAAGGCGTCGTCGCCGCCTCGCTGTACGCAGCGTGCAGGCAGTGCGGTGTCCCGAGGACCCTGGATGAGGTCGCGAACTCGAGCCGGGTCGGAAGGAAGGAAATCGGCAGGACCTACCGTTTCATGACCAGGGAGCTCAAGCTCAAGCTCATGCCAACGAGACCTCAGGACTACATCCAGAGGTTCTGCAGCGAGCTGAAGCTCAGCGGAGAGGTGCAGTCGAAAGCTGGCGAGATTCTGAAGGATGCCGCGAAGAAGGAGCTGACCTCCGGGCGCGGTCCGACTGGTGTGGCCGCGGCTGCGATCTACATAGCGTCCATACTGTGCAATGAGCGAAGAACGCAACGAGAGGTCGCGGACATAGCCGGAGTCACTGAAGTGACGATCCGAAACAGGTACAAGGAGCTCACGGAGAAGTTGGGAATAGAAATCCAGCTCTGACAGGGTACCGACCTAAGGTCCATACACATGGCAAGTCTCCGAAAGATTATTTATTGGACCTAGCTATTACTCGGCGTGGTCGAGAATCTGTCACGCGGCAAGTTGGTTCTGAAGCCTACCGGCATTTGGCTAGTCATAGGAGGCCTCCTGACACTCGGGGCCTCCATTTGGATCTTCATCGTAGACGGCGTGTTCGGTACAACGATCGGCACGCTCCTCGTCCTGTTCCTGTTCCTGATCGGAGGATTGGAGGTATCCGCTGGGAGATCGGTCTGGCGTGCAGAGATTGGAGGCTGGAAGGGGATAATGATGTCCCTCGGCCTCTCGGTCCTGTTCCGCGTGATGATGGTCTACTACTCAAAGGACCTCTACCTCTTCTGGACCGGGGCTATCATAGGCATTGGGGAGTTCGTCATATTTCTGTTCCTCTATTTCAGGCAGGGATCATTCCTGCCGTCGGAGGAGGAGCGGGCCGCGGTCATGGGGAAGATGGAGGTTTCATCTGTCAAGGCAGTGGCGGAGTGTCCGAACTGCCACGCAATCGTTGAGACGGAATGGGAGTCCTGCCCTGACTGCGGTATGGCGCTCCCAAAACTCTGCGCGAAATGCGGGGCACCGATTGAGAAGGGGGCTGCCAAATGCTCGTGCTGCGGGGCAGAGGTGGAGAAGTCCGCGGCCATACTGAAGATGATAAAGACGCTCCAGACTTCTGCGGAAGAGGAAGTCCCTCCAGAGACGAAATCAAGCAGGTATGCGCGACTGGCGGAGGGATACCTTAAGAATGGGGAGATCGAGAAGGCGCTGGACGCGTACGACAATGCGATTGAGAACACGGCATTCGACCGGAAGCGCTGCCACTTCATGGTGAAGATGGCGACGATCCTCAGGAATACTGGGAAGATAGATGACGCACTCACCCTTCTGGACGACGCGATTGAAATGGACCAGGCGGACTACGCTGGTGCGGCCAAAGTGAAGAACGAGATACTAGGCGGCGGTGCACAGCCTGCCGAAGCCTGCAAGGTCCCGCAGCCGTCCTAATCGTTCCCTACGGCCTGACCCGCCTGAACCTGAGATACTGCACGTCCTTATCCGACACCCTCCCGAAGAGGATGTCCTTCTTCACTCCGTGAGCAAGCCTTACCGCACGGGACACCTCTGGCCACATGGCCTTGTAGTCCTCGGGGACAGCGTGCACCAGTAACTTCGCGTGATGCTTCTCTGGGTCCGCATCGTAGACCCTGAAGTGCGCTCCGTACTTGAAGCCAGTCTTGACGATGAGGCCGCGTTTGCGCATGTCGCTGTATGCCCTCAGTCTCAATTCGAAGTCCGGCTGAATCTTCATAGCCTTGCGGACCAATCCGCTGAGGTTGATCTTTCGGCTGGAGCTGGGTCCCCTCACCGTGATATTTCCCTCGCCCATGAGGTAGGCCGTCTCTATCAGGGAAAGCTGAAGCGCTTTTCCCAGCTTCTTCCCGTAGAAGCCGTGTCTGTAGAGTCCCTCGGCCTGGTTCTCGTCGAGGACCAGCACTCTATCCTCGAACAGGGTCGCCTCGGTCCGCGGAATGACGTTTTCGTCAGTAGGGTGCCCGCTCGGCCCCGACCTTGACGCCTTGTAGTAGGTTATGTCCCCCTCCTCGTCAACGATCGCAAGCAGGAGCTCCTTCCTCGTCCTCTCCGACCTCACCATCTCCTCCAAGAAGCTCGTCACATCGAAGAGCGACCTCTCCGCCACAGCCAACACCCAGTACTTAGTCTGTGATGTCGTCGGCGTGCCGCCCCTCGGGAACACCCTGAAATCGAACTCCCCGGAATCTGGCTTCACGACATATCCCCTCTGCCTGAGATCCCGATAGACGATGTAATGGATCTCGAAGCCGTCGCAGGAAGAGGCGCTGAGCTTGATCATGTCTGAGAAGGTCAGAGGCTTATGAGCTCGGAGGATCTCCATCCTCCCTGTCTCCAGAAGGTAGCAGGCCTCCAACATGTCGAGTTCGAGTGCCCCTCCGGATAGTGGATAGCCGTAGAATCCCCTGTTGTAGATCTGGCTCGCCTCCTTTTCGTCCCTGATTATCACGGAGTCATCGACCAGTTCCCCGGGCATATCCCTCGGAACTCCGTCTTCGTAGTTATAGTTATTTCCTCGTTCCACGACAGGTCAGATATCAATCCAATCCCGATCCATTTTGCTCCATCCCGCTTCCAGAAGCATGGGGGAAAGCTTAATATCAGATGTTAACAACTTCAGGTTCACTAGACGATGTTGACATGAACGACCTCGACATGCTACTGTCGATCATCGAGAACCCGACCAGGCGCAAGATCCTTGAGGCCCTGGTCAGGGAGCCCAACTACCCCCTCCAGCTCTCGAAGGATCTTCAGATGAGCCAACAGGCCATAATGAAACATCTCAAGGTCCTGGAAGATAGCGAGCTCGTGAGAAGCCATTCCGAGGAGAGCGATTGCGGAGGGCCAAACAGGAAGCTCTACGTCCCCGTATCGGAGTTCACAATAATCGTCGACCTCGGCCCTGGCCTCTTCAATGCCGAAATCGTCACGCCGGAGGACTCAGACCGCTTGGACGAGCGCGCCGAGCCCCCGATCGAGCTACAGGAGCAGACAAGTGAGAAGGACTTCAAAGAGGTGACCGTTAGGTTGAAGGGCTCGGTCCTAAGCATCGACAGAGAGCTGGAGAACCTTCACGCCAAGAGGGCCTCGTTAATCAGGCTAAAGGAAAAGACCCTTGAGATGGCCAGGAGATTCGTCGAGAAGAACGTTGAAAACTACCAGGTGAGAAGGATTGTTTACGAATCTATCAAGAAACCTTCTCTGGGTCCTCAGGAAATCGGCAGAGAGCTCGGAATACGTGACGAGATGGTACTGGACATATTGGAGGAATTTGATGAAACAGGGGGCAAGCACGATGGAAGGGAAGAGTAGAGTCGAGGAGTCGACGGAGCGTAGTAGAGTGGAACTCAAGAATGTGTTGGATGCCTTGATTTGAGAAATATTTATATAGAAGCGCTTTACATTATTGTGTCCTGCCTTAAGTTGTTAACTTAAGGTTGTAATGATAAGAAAGGAGGTAGGATGGTATGGACAAGAAGAAGCGAGACGAGAAGAGCGTAGTACCTAGAGTCTACTTGAGTCCGCTGACCATGCTGGACGAGATGGACAGAATGTTCGACCGCATTAGATTTGGGATCGAGGATTTCTGGTCACCATCGATGGAGGTCAAAGGAGCCAGAGTCCCGATGGTTGATATCATGGACGAGGGAGACCACTACCTAGTAGAGGCAGAAGTACCAGGCATGCACAAGGAGAACGTCGAGATCGAACTGGGCGAGGATAGCCTCGAGATCAAGGCGAGGAAGGAAGAAGAAAAGGAAGAGAAGGCCGAAGGCTACATCCGCAAGGAGAGGGGTTCCATGAGCTTCTACAGGAGACTCCCACTCCCCGATGATGCCAACAGAGACCTCGTCGAAGCTAAGATGGAGGACGGCATTCTGAGGATCTCGATTCCGAAAACGGACAAGCCTGAAGACAAGAAGAGAAAAGTGGAGATCAAGTAAGAGCTCCACGCATCAAGAACAGGGAAGTGAGTCGAGAGATGGATTCGTCGGAGAAGGTTCTGAAGGTCGCCGAAGCGAAGTCGAAGGATGCGGGCAGAGGCATCGCCCGCGTCGACCCCGAAGTGCTCAGCGCTCTCGGGCTGACCGCAGGCGACGTCATTCAAATTGAGGGAAAGAAGCGAACGGTCGCCATAGTCTGGCCAGGATACCCTGAGGACGCGAATCGGGGGACCATCAGGATTGACGGCACGATGAGGAGAAACGCGCAGACGAGCATAGACGAGAAGGTGGCGATCAAGAAGGTCATCGTGAAGGAGGCGCAGAAGATAACTTTCGCTCCGACGGAACCATTGAGGATAATGGGAGGGGAGGAGTACTTGAGCCAGGCCTTGGAAGGCAGGGCCGTCACGAGAGGCGACATCATCGAGATCAATGTCATGGGAAGGAGGATCGACCTCGTTGTCGTATCCTTCGCTCCGTCATCGGACGCTGTGATCGTGCAGCGCGACACGGAGGTCAAGATCGGTGAGAAGCCGGTGAAAGATGGGGCAAGCAACATACCGAAGGTCACGTACGAGGACATCGGCGGCCTGAGCGACGAGGTCAAGAAGGTCAGGGAGATGATCGAATTGCCCCTTAGGCATCCCGAGCTGTTCGAGCGCCTCGGCGTTGAGGCGCCAAAAGGAGTCCTGCTCCATGGGCCTCCAGGCACTGGAAAGACCCTCCTTGCCAAGGCCGTGGCTCGAGAGACAACCGCCAACTTCATCTCCATAGGCGGCCCGGAGATAATGAGCAAGTTCTACGGGGAGAGCGAGGAACGGCTGAGGGAGATATTCAAAGAGGCCGAGGAGAACGCTCCCAGCATCATATTCATCGATGAGATAGATTCCATCGCCCCGAAGCGGGACGAGGTGACAGGAGAGACTGAGAGAAGGGTGGTAGCGCAGCTCCTTGCCCTCATGGACGGATTGGAGTCGAGAGGAAAGGTCGTGGTGATAGGCGCCACCAACAGGCCGAACGCCCTCGACCCGGCCATAAGGAGACCGGGCAGGTTCGACAGGGAGATAGAGATCAGCATACCGAACCGTAACGGACGGCTCGAGATACTCCAGATACACACTAGAGGCATGCCCCTGGACGCGGATGTCAATCTGGAGAAGCTGGCCGACCTCACACACGGCTACGCTGGGGCGGACCTGGCGGCGCTCTGCAAGGAAGCCGCGATGCACTCGCTCCGGAGAATAGTCCCGGAGATGGACCTCGAGATGGAGAGCATCCCGGTGGAGATACTGAACAAGATAAATGTCATGAGGGACGACTTCTTCGCGGCTCTCAGAGAGATGCAGCCGTCGAGCCTCAGGGAGGTCTTGATCGAATCCCCCAATCTGAGGTGGGAGGAGATTGGTGGTCTGGAGGACGCAAAGAGGGAGCTGCGGGAGGCCGTCGAGTGGCCCTTAAGGTACGGCCAGCTGTTCGACCATATGAACGCGACCCCGCCCAAGGGAATACTCCTTTACGGATCGCCCGGGACGGGGAAGACCATGCTCGCAAAGGCGGTGGCGACAGAGAGCGAGGCGAACTTCATCAACGTCAAGGGACCGGAGTTCCTTAGCAAGTGGGTCGGAGAGAGCGAGAAGGCCGTCAGAGAGACGTTCAGAAAGGCTAGGCAGGCTGCCCCGTGCATAGTGTTCATGGACGAGGTCGATTCCATCGCCCCCGTAAGGGGCGGGAATTTCGACAGTCACGTGACCGAAAGGGTGATAAGCCAGCTACTGACCGAGATGGATGGACTTGAAAGCCTGCACAACGTCGTCGTCATAGCGGCGACGAACAGGCCGGACATGATAGACCCGGCGCTCCTCAGACCTGGAAGGTTCGATCGCTTGGTCCACATCTCGATGCCCGATCTCGAGGGCAGGAAGAAGATACTGGAAATCCACATGAAGAAGAAGCCACTGGCCGAGGACGTGGACATCGCGGATATCGCCAAGAGGACCGAGGGGTACAGCGGCGCTGACCTGTCCGCACTCGCGAACGAGGCGGTCATGCTCGCGATCCGCGGGATCGTTGCGAAAGGCGGGGACCTATCGCAGGAATCCCTGCAAAGGGAAAAGGTGAGCATGAAGAACTTCCTCGACGCGATGGAGAAGGTGAGGCCCACATCCCGTACCGACCTGACCAGATACGACAAGATCATAAAGGACTTCGAGTACGTCAGGTGATGAACATGAGGAAGAATGACGACGACAAGAAAGGGAGACCGTGGGACGACGTCTTTGGTGGCTTCGACGAGGAGTTCGAAGAGATGAGAGCGAAGATGAACCAGCTCATGGAGCATTTGACGAACGGGTCCGCCCCGCGCGACAACGAACCGATAATCCACGGATTCTCGATGAGGTTCGGCCCTTATAGGAAGGCTCGCATCCAGCAGTTCGGAAGTGCCGCAGCGGGGAGCGAGGAGCCGTCGACCAGAGAGCCCCTCACCGACGTGATCGAGGAAGAAGAAAAGGTGAGGGTCGTCGTCGAACTGCCAGGCGTAGAGAAGGAGGACATACACCTCCACGCGACGGCGAAGACCTTGGATATCGAGGTCAACAACGAGAATCACGGATTCAGCAAGCACCTCGACCTGCCGTGCGAGGTCAAGGCAGGCAATGCAAAGGCCAATTACAAGAACGGCGTGCTCCAGATACTCCTCGATCGGACGACGAAAAGGAAGAGGAAGAAAGAGATCAAGATCGAGTGACCGGGACGGAAACACCCCATTTACATCTCGTTTTTTTCTTTCGCGTCTTTCGCGTATCCCTTATCTCAAGTAATTAGAACATATTGAATCATCGGCGTTCCGAAATGGCCCGTCCCGGTCCGCAAGCCATCACGAATCGCACGCTGACAAGGATTATATAGAAGCTCAACTTGTTAATGGGCGTGCACCGGGAAGAGCTGATACAGAGCGTAAGGGACATACTGGCGAAGGCGGGATTCTATGTCTCGAGGCCCATCACCATGCGCAGCGTGAGTTTTGACGTTGTCGCAAGGAGGGACCGGACGCTTCTGATAATGAAGATCCACAGCAACGTGGATGCCTTCTCGAAGGAGAACGCCGAGGAGCTCAAGGTGCTCGCGGAGGCGCTGGAGGCTTCTCCGTTGGCCATCGGCGAGAGATCCGGTTCGGGAGAAATCGAGGAAGGCATCGTGTACTCTAGGTTCGGGATCCCGATCATATCGGTCGACACCCTCTCAGATTATGTGCTGAGGGGCGTACCGCCGTTCATCTTCGCGGCCCCTGGCGGTCTTTACGTGAAGCTCGACAGCGAGATGCTCAGGAAGCTGAGAGAGGAGAGGAGCATCAGTCTCGGCACACTGGCGGAGGTTGCCGGCGTGTCGAGGAGGACAATACAGATGTACGAGTCCGGCATGGGTGCCATGATCGATGTGGCGACAAGGCTCGAGGAGTTTCTGAAAGAACTCTTGGTCGTTCCTTTGGACCCTTTCACCTACACACCGGAGACGGAGCAACGCCTGGTCGATCTGGACAAGCTGGACATCTTCGGGCAGGAGATATTCAGGATACTCGACCGCCTCGGTTACTCAATAGTGCCGACCGTTAAGTGTCCCTTCGAAGCGCTAACCAGCGACGAACGGGCCCTCATCCTGACAGGGCTGGGAAAGGACGAGAGCAAGCTCGTTGAGAAGGCACGCATCGTCGGGGACATATCGAAGATAACGGAGCGCAGATCGATGATTTTCATAGAGCGCGTGAGGAGTAAGTGCAGCATCGGCGGCACCCCGCTCATCGGAAAGGACGAGCTCAAGAAGATGGACGAGTCGGACAAGCTGTTTGATCTGGTGATTTCGAGAAGTGGGTCGGATGAGAAGCGTTGATCTGAACGGGTCGGTCATCAGCATCCTCCCCGTCGTGAGAGGCCTGGTCTCGGAGGAGGAGTCCGTTGCGAACGCCTTCAGAGAAATCGGCCCGGATGCCGTCGCCGTTTCGATCTCCAAAGAGGAGCTGGAGGGGCTCAGAAGGAAGGAGGATTACGACAAGTACGAGCCCAGCTCGCTTGAGATCGCCTACGCTGAGAACCTTTCGATCTTCGGCAAGGTCGAAATCCCTCCCCCCTGTTTCGTCAAGAGCCTTGAGTTGTGCGACCAGGATAAGGTCCCGATCATCGCGATAGACATGGACGAGGAGAAGTTCTCAGACATGTTCTGTGACAGCGTCGGTGGCCTCGATCTGCTGAGGGAATCGCTCTTTGCGAGGAAGGCCTGGAAGAAGAAGTTCGACCTCTCGTCGCCTGAGAGCTTCGTCATCGACTGGGACCGGAGGGTGAACAGAGCCAGCGGGTTCAGGGAGCTCGAACGTGCGAGGGAGAAACATATGGCCGAGGCGTTGGCCGACGCCGCCCGAACCCACAAAAAGATACTCGCGGTGGTGGAATGCGAGAGGGTCGAAGGCGTTGTCGGAGACCTCCCAATAACGTCGAAAAACAACGGAGCATCGAAGATATAGGCGCGAGAGTCTGAGCGCATCCGCGTACCTCTAGTCTCGCGATTTCTGTCCCGACCTCGATTTCCAGATTCTTCTAGAGCGGCCCGAATTCTGGCAGAATTTATATAGCCAGTAAACAATGAGAAGACCATGGAGGGCGGTCCAGAGGTAGAACATCTGGAGGAGCGACTCTCCCGCAGGATAGATGCTTTCGTCGCCTTCCTCGAGAAGACCCGCCTTCCACTGCTCGGGACGTTCCTCTACGTCGTCATGGCGGCATTGGTACGGGACCTCTCCGAGTACTATCTCCTGGATACGCAGTTCGTCAACACTCCTCATCCCTGGATATATAGCATAGCCCACCACGTCTCGTTCTACGTTGTCGTGTTCCTAGGGCTAGTCCTTCTGCTTTCGGCATTCTCCGGCAGGGGTGTTAGGAGGTCGATCAACTTCATCTCGAGCTTCTATTGGATCATTCTCTTGCCTCCTTACATAGACCATTTTGTGTTCGGGTCGAACGAGAACTACGCTTACTTCTCCCCTACGGAATTCGCCAACGCCCTCCTGCGCTTCAGCGGCGAAACCTTCCATCCGGGGCAGGCTTTGGAAGTCATCTTCGTCCTCTTCGCATTGTTTTCATATGCGATCTGGACACAGAGACACAGACTCCAGACGATAAAGGACAGGGCCGTGGTCCTCCTGAGAATAACGTTCCTGATCTTCTTCACATTCCTCGCGATGTTCGTGATGGCCACGCCGGGCGCCTTCATACCTGTCGGAAGCCACGCGGGAATTCCAGACTTTCCTGCCTTCGACCTCACGAGCTATTTCCAGATGCATCTGTTCCTTTTCGCATGGTACCTTGTCATCGGCGTCGCCCTCGTCTTCGCGATCATATACATCGCGAAGAAGGCGATCCTGAGACGGCTCGTCGCGAGCTTGAGGCCGTTCCAGACATTATTCTTCATGGGAATCGTGGCGGCCGGAATCGTCATCGGCTGGGGATTCAGCGCCTCGCTGGCTTTGGTCACTTCGATACTTAACAATCCGTACTGGGTCAATCTCGCCTTCGCTGGGATATCGATCGTCTCCGCGATGCTTGCATGGCAGGTCAGTACCATGTGGAACGACCTGAGCGACCGAGCCACTGATGCTCCTTCAAGAGGGAACAGGGTGCTCGCGTCTGGTCTGGTGAGTGAAAGGGACCTCAGGGACGGGTCCTCGGTTCTACTTGTCGTCTCCCTGGCTTGCGCCGCGTTGCTTTCGTTGCAGCAGGCCGCGCTCTTGCTGGTAATCTTCGCGCTCTCGTTTATCTATTCCTTCAGACCTGTGCGCTTCAAAGAGCACATTCTCAGCCCGGCGCTGATAGGGCTAGGAACGTTTCTCGCCTTCTTATTTGGGTACCTGACGCCATACAGCGTGGTTGCCATGATGCCGACGCCGGATGGCGGCATACCCTACCTTAGCGGCGAGGTGGTATCTCCCACCCTTACACATGAGAGCTTCCTCATCGGCTTCTTCATGTTCGTTGGTCTGGCAGTAGGCTCAATGGTCACGGACATTGAGGGCTATGAAGAGGATGGGAGGGCGAGGGTGCGCACTATCTACACTTCCATGGGAGTGGAGCGGGGCAAGACGGTGGTGGCCTTGTTGATCTGGCTGGCTGCGCTTACCCCACTCTTCCTCTTCCACACCTTGCCAGATGCTCTTGTATTCGTAATGCTAGGCTCCGTCGGCGCCGTGCTCTTCCACCGGGAAGGTCGGTCAAGGCCAGTGCTTATGGTGGCGATGATCGGCCTAGTATACGCCGCATTGCGCTACCTTGGATTGTTTGGGTTCAGCTGAGGGACGAGAAAAAAAGGCGGGGGAAGCGGGGAATGATCCTTCGGAGCAGCAAACGCCAGTTCTCCTCACCCCGGGCGATGGCCAGACACGCTTCGATCAGAATCTGATCGTCACGGACCACTTCGAAGAAACGCTTAGTGTCAACGACCCCCATCAGGCGGTGCAATATGGGCGAGAGCACCATCGCTGCCTTCAAATCCTGGGCTATGGCATCTGCGACCCAGGAGGCGTATGGACTTAGGTCCGGTCGACCATTGGAGGATCGTATCTGTTCCCGGACGACTTGAGCGGCAATCCTCCCGCTGAGGAAGGCGTAGGACATCCCTTCCCCGGTTATCGGATTTACCAGCCCGGCAGCATCGCCCACCGCCAGCGACCTCCCGGTGTGGAGCCTACGACGCGGCACGAAAGGTAACGGGTGAGCGGATAAATCCCCTTCATCAACGCAAGGCCCGCATCTAGCTTCCAGACGCCGCCGGATTATCATGACCGAGTCTTCCATCCTAGACCGTTGCACGCCCTTGCCCACCACCCCCAGATTGGCGCCGTAGGCATGAGGAAACACCCAGCCGTTGAGAGGGAATATGCTCCTGGGGCTAAGGCGGTGGGTGGGTGTGTCCAGGAGATGGATCTCAATGTTCCCGCCTGGGTCGTTTGACAATTCCAGATCGACCGCCATGCCCATGGCCAGGTGTTCCCGAGGATAAGGGCCGAAGAGCATTCTTCCTGCCCGGCTGGTGGCGCCCTCGGCGACTATGAGGAAACGCCCCTCGAAGTCCCCTCTGATTGTCTTCACTAGAACATGGTCCCGCCCCTCCACGATCTTGAGCGCCCGATTATTCTCAAGCACATCGGCCCCGGCTTTCTCCGCATTCCTAGCCAGGAAGCCGTCCAGTCTCTGCCGCCTGACCACCACCCCGGCCCTCCTAGAGAAGGAGAATTCCTTTCGCTCCTCCCCGACCTGCACGGTAAAGCCAAAGATCTCACGCTCGATTACTTCTTCAGGAAGCGGATATGGGAGGCGATCAATGGCCCGTTGCAGCAGCCCCCCAGCGCAACATTTTCCCCGAGGAATCCGATAGCGCTCCAGGAGCAGGGTGCAGAGACCGGCTTTGGCGCATTCCCAAGCCGCCAAGATCCCTGAGGGTCCGGCCCCGGAAACGATGACGTCGTACACTGTCTCAATCAATCCGCATGCCAGGACATAACTGTTCCTCATGTAAGCTGCGTTTCACCGAGGGCAGGCGAGTAGGAAGGGAGCACGAGGCAACGCCTGCATGGCCAAATGTAGCGACCCCGCCTCTCCAGAGGCAAACGCTTCGCAAGCCCTCACCAGTCCCCGATCTTTCTCGAAGTTGGCGACCAGTCTCTCATGGCCTATGGTCCGCACTAGGAAATGCAACCAAGGTCCAACGAGCGAGGCAACCCTCAACCTTGGCAGTATCTCACGGTGGCACATCTTCCCGTAGCTGCTCAGACCGGCTCTGCCTCGGCAATGTGAGGCGATAATGGCCTCGGCTGCGAAACGACCGCTGAGAAGCGCGGAGGTCAGGCCTTCTCCAGAGAACGGGCTCACCAGACCGGCGGCATCCCCGACCACCACCACTCGCCGCGTATGAAGTCTCGTCCGCGGGACGATGGGCAAGGGATGGACGCAGCGGTTCCCAAGGGGCTCGGCCCGTCCATATCTAGATTCTAGGTCCTTCATAATGACCGCGAGACCGCGCTCTATCAAATGGACAGAACAGTCGTTCGCCACAGCAGACACAACTAAGGTCCCCTTCAAAGGGAGGACCACGCCTGAAAGGGGAAAATAGGGCCCAGGCTTCAGGCTATTCCCATGAATTGCAAGCAGATGGATTTCCGCTTCTTTCGTCGTCGCTCCGACATCCACCTCCACCGCTGCGCCGGTGGCTGCCCAACGTTCAGATCTCTGGCCCACAAGGGAGCTGGCAATACAACCGCCAGCCCCCTCGGCGACCACGAGATATTTGGCTGCCACTTCGCCGGAGGAGGAACGGATCACAACCATATCCTGTTCCTCCTTGGCCCCTTCTACCCTGCTCTCGCAAAGAAGTTCGGCGCCAGCATCCTCCGCTTTCTTCGCCATGAAAGCATCGAAGCGCTCGCGTCTGACCGTGACGGCGACCTTTGCCCCCATGGGAATGTGGTACCTCGCCCCCTCCGCCACGAACGTGAATCCAGCAACCTCGCTCTCCCGAACACTATCTGACAACTTGAAATCGAGTTCCTTTTCCGCCCGGGCGAGAATGCCGCCTGCACAGCATTTCTTCCTTGGGAGTGAACACCGGTCCAGCAGCAGCGTGCGCAGACCGGCCTTGGCACAATGATAGGCGGCCATCGACCCTGAGGGTCCTGCGCCAATTACGGCAACGTCGTGCATTCTCAACTACCACATATGAAAAGAAGAGTGGATAAAGGGTTTGAGGTGAGGAAGGTTAGCCCTTCCTCTTTCGGCTTATCATGGTCTCGGCCACAATCACTCCCATGACTCCCACGAAGGGCAGCAAGATCGTCAGGTCGATATTGCCCGTCTCCACATTGATGGCCGAGTCGCCTTTGGTGACTAATAGACTGAGGTAAGACTCGGCCAGCTGCCACTGACCACCACCGGACAGGTAGCGTTGCTCGTTCTCGTAGAGCCAGAGCGTGGGTCCGCTGCCTGTGTCGGTTCCAAAGCGGTATCCGACAACAAGTATGAGGTCTAGGTCGTTGTCGCCATCGTAGTCACCCAGCTCGATGTCCTTGCCGTCATAGTCCTGGTATGAGCCGCTGCCCCAGGATCCCGCGATTGGGCAGAGTATGTTAAGGTTGGCGGAAATGACCGGCCTTGTGTCGAAGGCCTGCGGAGTCTGCTGGCACATTATGTACAGGGCCTCGTAGGTCCCTCCCACGGCGATCTTCGAGGTGCTCACGATGATGTCCGGCAATCCATCAGGCTCGTAGTTGTCCCAGGTCTTGCCCACGTCCCCGACCGCCAATCCGGCCAGCTGATAGTAGTTGCTGGTTTTCGGGTCGGCACTACCTCCCAAGGAGAAGGTGTACCGGTAGTAATAGCTCGGGTCGGCCGTGCTCCAATCGACGTTCTGCATCCAGTGCCGGATGTATAGCCGGTCGGCCTTGAATGTGTCATTGGTCACGTCGGCCGTCGAACGGTCCGTGTCCATTATACGTACATAGTAGTAATCGGACGGGGTGTAGGTCAACTCAAACGTGTAGATCGTGTCAGAGGTCGCTGTGATGTTGGCGAGGTTGAACCAAGTGGCGTTGTCGACCGAATACGAAAGTCCGAAACTCTCGATGGTTGGGCCGCCCTGCTTCGCCTCAATTGTCAGGTTATGATAGGCGCGGTCGGAATTTGGTATCTTCCATACCCAGCCCATCTCCCTCGTCTCTACGAATGTTACCTTGATGATCATGTACTCGATCTCGACATAATGGTTGGTGTCCATGTTATCGAACCTTACATCAAGGTTGGCTACGTCGCTGTAGGTACTGACCGAGCCGGGGAGGGTATAGCTCGCGACCACGTTTAGGTCACCATTCTTCGGCTGGATTCCAGTTGTATGGAACGAGCCGCCAGACAGCGCCCACTCAATCTGGCTGTTAATGGTGTAGCCTGACTCCGTTGAATACTTCACCCAGAGCTCCGCGCTGGCCACCTTCCTACCAAAGTAAGCGGCGTCCACAGTCCAAGAGGTGATGTTCATCCTCTCCGACATGTCCACCCTGTATGGATTGCCGTCATCATACGCCAGTTTGACCAAAGCCTCCCCTGTGTCGTCGTCGAGGGCGGCCGTCTGCGCGGTGGCGTTCGTAGAGGCACCATAGACCTTGTAGGCCTCGGTGAACGACTCATAGTCGTCCCCTCCGGTCAAGAGGTTGGCTAGCGTGCCGGCGCGGCTACAGTTGGAATTGTACGACCATTCCGCAGTGGCGTTGGCAAAGACCTGGTCGGAGACCGATGGCAGGGTGTAGTAGACCGTGATCGACTTGTCCCCGGTGTTGGTACGGACGATGTCCGGGTAGTTGTCGGTGTTCACCCTGGCCGCTTCAACGCGGACCGGGTATTGAACATGGCTCCAGGGC
>CAZJDY010000018.1:0-3525 GCA_964544915.1 uncultured Methanomassiliicoccaceae archaeon
CTACAGGGTCATCAAGGGAGGAGGGACATTCGTATGGCCTGTGAAAGAGCAGATCCGCAGGATGTCCCTTGAACTGATGAACCTTGACGTGCGGACGCCGGAAGTCTATTCGATTCACGGCGTTCCGATATCGGTGGAGGCAACGACCCAAGTCAAGATTAAGGGCGACGACCTGTCGATCATGACCGCTGCCGAGCATTTCCTGTCAAGGTCGAAGGACGATATCATGAAGACCGCCCTCCAGGTGATAGAGGGTTACATGAGGGCGACGATAAGCGCGCTCACACCGGAGGAGATATACCAGAAGAGGAGGGACCTCGCGGACAAGGTCAAGATCGCATCGAGCTTGGACCTCGGCAAGATGGGGCTCGAAATCATATCACTGACGATCAAGAGCGTCACGGACTCGCAAGGATATCTCGATGCACTGGGTCGTCCCAAGATAGCCCAGGTCAAGAGGGACGCTCTTATCGGAGAAGCCAGAGCAGACGAGGAAGCAAAGACGGTTAGGTTCCAGGCGGACACCAAGATCGAGCTATCGAGAAGGGACTTCGAGATGAGAAGGGCCGAGTATGAGTCGGAGATCGCTCAGAAGAAGGCCGTGTCAGATCTGTCCTACGACTTGCAGAAATTCAAGACCGAACAGCTGGTGAAACAAGAGGAGATCAAGGTAGGGATCGTGGAAAAGGAGCTGTCGACCGAACTCGCGGATAAGGAAATCTCCAGGAAGGAAAAGGAGCTCTTTGCTGAAGTGGTCAAGCCAGCCGAGGCGGAGAAGAAGAAGATCGAGATTCTCTCAGAGGCGGAGAAGTACAGACTCGTGGAAGAGGCGGGCGGCAAGGCCGAGTCGATAAAGGCCACAGGAATGGCCGAGGCCGAGGTCATAAGGCACAAGGGATTCTCCGAAGCGGAAACGATGCATAAAAAAGCGGAGGCGTGGAGCGAGTATAACGAGGCCGCGGTCACGTCAATGTTCGTCGACGTCATGCCGAGGATGGCGGAGGCAATCGCCGCGCCGCTCGCAAAGACGGAGAAGATAGTGATAATCTCGAACGACGGAAAGTCGACTGGTGCGAACAAGATCACTGGAGACATAACGCAAATCATCGCCCAGCTTCCGACCGTCGTCGAATCCCTAACGGGAGTGAAGCTGGGCGACATCGTCAAGAGAATACCAGGAATAGGCGGAATGCTGAGGACCGAAACAGACACAACACCAGCGACAGGAAGTGAAGAGACGTGTTCGGAGGAAGGGACTCCTTAAGGGAATCGAAGAAGGAGAGGGACAGGACCAAGTTGTCAGAGGTCCTGGATCTGTGCGCTTCCGGAAAGGTCAAGATAGTGGATTTCAAGTTCACTGACCTTCCAGGTACCTTGCAGCACATCTCGATTCCTGCGCAGAGGTTCAGCGCGGACATGCTCACGGGCGGCATAGGGTTCGACGGTTCCAGCATCAGGGGTTTCGCCGAAATACAGGAAAGCGACATGTTGCTCATGCCGGACCAGAACACCGCCTTCATCGACCCAGTATGCAAGGTCCCCACTGCCTCCTTCATCTGCGACGTCCATGATCCGGTGACAAGAGAGAGGTACTGGCGCGATCCCCGATACATCGCCCAGAAGGCAGAGACGTACATGAAGTCTACGAAGATCGCGGACGTCGCGTACTTCGGCCCCGAAGCGGAGTTCTTCGTCTTCGATTCTGTGAGATTCGACCAGAACCAGCACAGCGGCTACTATTACCTGGAATCAGAAGAGGGGGCGTGGAACTCCGGCAGGGATGGGGAGCCGAACCTCGGCTACAGACCGCGGTACAAGGAGGGATACTTCCCCGCTCCTCCCACCGATACGCTCATGGATTTCAGGTCGACCGCGATCATGAAGATGGCCGACGCGGGCATAGAGGTCGAGGTTCACCACCATGAGGTTGCGACAGGGGGGCAAGGCGAAATAGGAATCAAGTATCAACCCATGACGAAGATTGCTGACCATCTCATGCTTTACAAATACGTGCTGAAGAATGTGGCGAAGGACCATAACAAGACGGTGACATTCATGCCGAAGCCGATATTCCAAGACAACGGCTCAGGAATGCACGTTCATATCAGCCTCGCGAAGGACGGCGTGAATCTGTTCTACAACCAGGAAGGGTACGCGCAGTTGAGCCTGATGGCGATGAACTTCATCGGGGGTTTGCTCGCACACTCCCCAGCGCTGCTCGCGTTCACCTCCCCGACAACGAACTCGTATCGACGCCTCGTCCCGGGATACGAGGCTCCAGTGAACCTCGTGTACTCTCAACGGAACAGGAGCGCAGCGATAAGGATACCAATCTACTCGCATAGTCCCAAGTCGAAGCGCATAGAGTACAGACCTCCTGATCCTAGCTGCAACCCGTACCTTGCGTTCGCTGCGATACTCATGGCGGGTCTGGACGGCGTGGCGAAGAGGACGGACCCGGGCGAGCCGATGGACGTTGACATCTTTGAGCTACCCCCGGAACAAGCGGCGAAGATCAAGACCGTGCCAGGTTCATTGGAGAAGGTGCTCGACGAGCTCGAAGCAGACCAGGAGTTCCTGCTGAAGGGAGGGGTGTTCACGAAGGACCTGATAGAGACCTGGGTCGACTACAAGAGAAGAAGGGAGAACGACCAGATAAGACTCAGACCCCATCCATATGAGTTCTACCTCTACTTCGATGTGTAGGAGAACCTGCCTACGATCCTTTTCGTCCTTTTCCCTTGCACGGTTAAAGCAGCATTGCGTGTCATAAGGATCGCACCCATGGGGCAACGAAAATGCATACGTCCAGACAAATATATGCCACGATCAATGAAATAGCATACAGGCGACGGGCGAAAATCTCTTCCTTTTCTTTTCCTTCTTGAAACGCCTATCCTCATCCGTCAGAACCGTCAGAGGTGTCAAGATGCGGCTGCCTAACCACACACCAAGACTTATCCAGATAGTCTTTCTTTCATTTCACGAATACGCTACCTTCGAGTCCCGCTCGCGTTCGTACGTGACTAGAGCTCTCTCGTAGACTTGGCGTAACCAGCTATCCTGACGAAGGGTCTCAAGATGCCTTGCTAGTGTCTTGTCAGTCAGCTTCACCTTGTACTCCTGCACCTGATGATCCATCGTCTCACTCCTTTGATACCGGACAGGGGATAGCTACAAAGGGGTAGGAGGAATAGTTCCCTGGCCGGCTCCTCGGTCATTTTGGGTCCATCTGTAATAAACTCCGTGCCCCTGTTATCATTTCAGAGAATAATAACGCTCCTTGTCAACAAGCAAAGACTTTCATCCCTGTCTTCGCGGGGGTTGGGATTTGAACTCAAGCTTATCTGGAGATTTTTCTGGCTACTTGATATCCGAAAGCCCATCTATGCATCGTAATCTGCATCATAATTCTTCACATCGTACACAGGTGTACCGTCAAATGCGTCTAGTCCGGTAACCGTCACTATTCTGCCTCGAACATCTATCAAATCAACGAGTGTCAAACCGAGCCGATTTGGTCTC
>CAZJDY010000019.1:0-20784 GCA_964544915.1 uncultured Methanomassiliicoccaceae archaeon
ATGTGAAGCGGGGAAATTGAAAAAGAAAAAAGTGAAGGTTGCCGACGATGGCTGGCAACTCGAATTCAAGGTCTTCGACCAGGGGTCACGAGCCAAACCCAATACTCTTTGCCCTCGAACTTGATGTTCGCATGGCTGGCACGGGGGTCGCCAAACGCGTAGTAAGGCGGGAAGGCTGGATTTGCCTTGGTAATGCGCAGGTTGTTGTCTCTCTCGGCCGCGAATTTCTTCTTGACCTCGGGGATAATCCCTTCTGGAACGCCGAATGTTATCTCGACTTCTACCATTTATTTCTCCTCCTCGTTCTCAGGGCGATTAATCGCCTCATGATCTATGACGTCAGATGGAACCTTATATCTTGGTTGCATGACGGCGATGACCGTATACTGCTCGTTCAACATTCATGGCGCACTTACAA
Source organism: uncultured Methanomassiliicoccaceae archaeon (assembly GCA_964544915.1). Lineage (GTDB taxonomy): Archaea > Thermoplasmatota > Thermoplasmata > Methanomassiliicoccales > JACIVX01 > JAJRAG01. Next base: position 419 of record CAZJDY010000019.1, read on the forward strand.
CACGGCTAGGGATCAAGCAACGGATTCAACACATCATTAGGAATCGTTTTTCGCACAAGTGGTGCGCAGTCATAATTCTCAAGGCTCCACTTCTACTGTCTGCTTCATAAGATCGATGTGCAGCCTTCTTGCCGCCAGTCCGTAGATGATCTCCTTGTTGTCCCCGTCATATCTCTTGAAAAGGAAATTGCACCTGTACAGTACTTCCAGGTCACGATAGATGGTCCCTCTTTCCTTCCTTTCAGAGAATCGGGCATTGTATTCTTTGTACACCGAGACTGCTGAGGCATCACCTTCAGCTAGAATCTTGATAATATTGACACGGGTCTGTGAGCAGAGCCCCTTGGCGACTTCCTCGATTCTCATGCCAAAACTAATATGATACTGTCGATTATAAATGGATTCTTCGCTTGTACTCGTCTCTCACGACCCTTGCGACGTTGCAGTTTAGACGGAATGGTAGAGTCTTGCGGTTGACGAACAAAGATCCACCTTCCTCGCTGCCATGCTCCACCGGGGACACGGATCGTGACAATATGGTATGTACCGATGGATGACTCGATAACGATAGGGGAGCCAACTGTCTAGATCCCCTCTGAAATGTTCTGTGCGCTTCTTCGTTGAGGCGGACAACTGGAGTCATGTGTCTGTCTATCAGTGGCTGTCATTCCTTCATATCTTGGATTCTGGTGGCGACTCCTAGAACACCATTTCCCCGCTGACGAATGCCCTGGTCCTCTCGTCACGCGGATTATTGAAGACCTTCCAGGTCTCACCTTCCTCAACAAACTCTCCATCCATCATCAAGGTCGTCCTGTTGCACAGTCTTTTTGCCTGGAACGGATTGTGGGTGATGACGACCGCCGCCCTTCCGTCCTGCTCGACGAAGTCTCTCACTGCCCTCTCCAGGATGGAGATGTTCTGAGGGTCGAGGTTCGCTGTGAACTCATCCAGGAGCAACAGTTTCGGCTCGACTATGACCGCCCTTGCGAAACACATCCTCTGCATCTCCCCACCTGAGAGAGACCTGGCGTTCCTTTCGCGGTGTTCCGTCAGACCAAGGCGTTCGAGATAATCGGCCACCCTTTTTTCGGTCTCTTCTTTCTCGAGCTGCCTAAGTTGCAGTCCATAGGCTACGTTGTTGAAGACACTCCTATTCATGGCCGCTGGCTTCTGAAGCACGAGCGCCATCTTCCTCCTAATCAAATGCGCATCAGGTCTCGCGAAGCTTATTTCGTTCCCGTCCAAGAGTATCCTTCCTGAGGTAGGGCGCTCCAGTAGATTGATGAGCCTGAAGAGAGTGGACTTACCAGACCCGCTCGGGCCCATTATCCCGACGATGTCTCCATCGTTCACAGACATGCTCACTTCTGAGACAGCAGTCTTCTTGTCGTACTTCCTCGTGAGCCCGTCAATCCTTAGTATCTCGCTCAAAGCAGCTCTCTCTCCTGCAGCCATCTCATGAACAAGAACACACCGCATGCGACTATGAGCAGAACCACGCCGAGACCTATAGCGTACCCGAAATTCCCCATCCTCGTCTCCAACATTATCGATGTCGTGAGAACTCTTGTCTTGCCCTCGATGTTCCCTCCGACCATATACGCCGCTCCGACTTCGGCGATCGCCCTTCCGAACCCGATCATGACGGCGGTGATGACCCCGACCCACGCCTCCTTTATTATTGTGAATGTTGCCTGCCTATCGCTTGCCCCGAGAGACAGCACCGTATTCTTAATGTTCTTATCAACCTCCGATACCGACGTAATCGTAATGCCTGCCACCAATGGAATGACCAGCAATGTCTGAGCGAAGATCATCGCGGTTGGGGTAAAAAGAATGCCAAAGTTACCCAACGGTCCCGCACGGGAGAAAACGTAGTATATGAACAATCCGGAGATCACTGGCGGAAAGCCATACATCGTGTAGGTTATCGTTTTTAGCAGTCCCTTTCCGCCGAACTCCTTCAAGCCGACGGCGGCCCCTAGCGGGACTCCTATGAGCGAGCCCAGGATTGTAGCACTTCCCGAGACGTACAGAGAAAGAAGTGTTACTTGGACCACATCATAGGTGACTGAGTCTACCATCCATGTCTCCCTCTTGCATCCCCCGAATCACTTGACCAAATAAAAAGAAAGGGAAGGCGTTTGAACTTCTAACAGGTTCTGATCGCCATGACAGCCTGAAATTGCGAGCTCACGATCTGAGTTTCTGCAATCGAGCCCGGACCTGTGTTCGGGATGAACAGCTTATAGCCACCAACAGTGTAGTTCGCGATCATGCTCTGGATATCCGGAGACGTTATCCAGTTGACAAAGCCCATTGCGAGGGTCGCATTAATATTTGGCCACTTCGCAGGATTGACTGGAATTACGCTGTATTGATTGAACAAGAAAGTATCTCCCTGATATACTATCTCGAGGTGCGGAATGATACCCGTCGCCTTTCGAGTGTAATAGGTCGCCTGATCCGAGAGCGTGTATCCTTTGTCCGTCTGTTGCTCCGTTATGTCCAACACAGCGCCCATCCCCTGTCCAGCGCTGAGGTACCAACTGTTGCTGAACGTGGTCACGTTCAGTTTGGCCTTGACCCAGATTGATTTCTCCTTTGTGTCTGTTCCAGAAAGATCTCCTCTCGAGACGAATATGGCTTTCCCTTCCGTGCCGTTCTGGTAAATCCTGATGAATGCATCCGTCGCGTTTTTCGCCTGAGAGACACCTGCGGGATCTGCTGCGGGTCCAACGACGATAAACTGGTTGTAGCAGACTAGCGTTCTCGATGTACCATAACCGTCTTTTACGAATTGTTTCTCACTTGCAGGGGAATGCACCAGAAGAACGTCGGCATTACCATCCTTGCCAAGCTGCAATGCCTGCCCGGATCCTACGGCAATCACGTCAACTATGCAGTCATACTTGCTTTCGAAATTCGGCAGGATGTAATCGAGCAGTCCCGAGTCCTGCGTACTCGTCGTGGTGGCCAACATTAGTCTCTGCTTGGCCGGATGGACCGCGACCGTTCCGAGGAGTAGTACCATCACGATCCCGAGTACAATTATGCCAACAAGTGGCGATTTGTCTTTCATGAGTAGTTCCTCCTAAATCGATGTGCCCTGCAGAGCATAACGGATACGAATTACTTAACATTTTCCGACATCGGCCACCGAGAAGAATCGATCGAACATTCAGAACCAGTCTCGCATGTCACAAGGGTGCGAATCCCGTTACAGCAGGCATCAAGGCGCGGAGGAACGTCTCTGACGGTCCGGCCCTCTCCGCCTTCTGTTCCTCGGCCCGAACTTCGTCTCAAACAGCTTGAACCCCCGGCTCACGGCCTTGAGCGCCGAATCCCTTCGTTCCCATCCGATGACCTGGGTGCTCTTGCCCTCTTCGAGCCGCTTGTAGGTCAGGAAGAACTCCGCAATCTCGTTCAGCTGGTGCAATGGAAGGTCCTCCAGTTCGAGATACTCTTTGTAACGGGGGTCGTCCACGGCCACCGTCAGGATCTTGTCGTCCTGCCCCTTCTCGTCGAGCATCCTCAGGACCCCCACCGGTCGCGCCTCGACGATGCAGCCCGGAAAGGTCGGCTCGCTGACGATCACCATCGCATCAAGCGGATCGTTGTCGTCGTAGTAGGTCCGTGGTATGAGTCCATACGCAATCGGAAAAACGACGCTGGAGTGAAGGACCCTGTCAAGGAGGATGCCGTCGAACTCCTTCGATATCTCGTACTTGTTCTTGCTCCCTTGGGGGGTCTCAACGATCACGTTTATGATTTTGGGAGGGTCCCTGCCAGCAGGCACTTTCTTCCACATGGACATTCTTCATGCACCTTGCTCTCTTTCGTTTCTCCTCTATTCGAATATGGTACGGAACGTGTACATTATTCTATTCTCCGTTGGTTCATCTTCGATGCCGATCACCTCTGCCCGCCTGAATGGTAAGATTCATGTGTCAATACTCCATAATGGCCACGGGAATGGGATGCAGATTTCGTATTTCAATCTCTTGATGAGGTGGCACCTTGATTGAGCTGATACTGTTACAGCTCTTCATCCTGATCCTCTTCGCCAAGATCGCGGCGATCATTTTCGAGTTCATCCACCTGCCACCGGTCATCGGGGAGATCATTGCCGGAATAATCATCGGCAACACGTTCCTGTTCGATTTCCTCCAGCTCGCGACGAACATCGAGGTCCTCAGCGTTCTTGCGGAGCTGGGTATCATCTTCCTGCTCTTCGCCATCGGTCTTGAGACGCCGTTCAGCGAGCTGAGGAAGGTCGGTGGGACCGTGGTCCTCGTCGCGGTCTTGGGCGTCATATTCCCCTTCATCTTCGGTTACATTCTTATCGCTTACTCTGGTTTCCCGCAGATCGAAGCGCTATTCATCGGGGCGGCGATGACCGCGACAAGCATCGGGATTACTGCCAGGGTCATCAAGGACATGAACCTGATGAACAGCATCGAGTCGAAGGTGATAATCGGCGCCGCCGTTATCGACGACATACTCGGACTTGTGGTCTTGGCCGTGATCAGCGGCATCGCGAGCGGCGGCGCCCTCGACATCCTCGACACTGTGATCGTTGCCGCACTGGCAGTGCTGTTCGTGGTGGCTGTCGTGTTCGTCGGAGAGGGGCTGCTTCCCAGGATCAGGAAGCGTTCCCCCGAGTTCAAGACTCTGCCCCAGCCAGTCGGACTGAGGCGCAAGATAAGCCCGCTCGCCGTGGCGCTGATCGTCTGTTTTGGGCTGTCCGCGTTGGCCTCTTATGTTGGATTGGCGGCCATAGTCGGTGCGTTCCTCGCGGGGATGGTTTTCGCGGAGTTCAAGGACCTTTTCCCTGTGGGAGAGAAGTTCGAGGCCATAAACGAGTTCCTTGTCCCCTTTTTCTTCTTGTACATCGGAATATCGGTCGATTTGTCGACATTCGGCGGCGTGGCAATACTGACATTGCTGATAACGTCCGTCGCAATCGCAACGAAGTTCATCGGTTGTGGGCTCGGCGCCTACAGACTAGGGGCGAAGTCTGCGGCGATTGTCGGCGTAGGGATGGCACCGAGGGGTGAGGTCGGTCTGATCATTGCGTCGGTCGGATTGACGATGGGGTCGATCTCCAGCGATATGTTCTCGGTTGTCGTGTTCATGTCGTTGCTCACGACGCTGGTGGCACCTCCACTTCTGACTCATGCGTTCAGATGGAAGATGGGCAGGACAGCCAGGTTCTGATCCTTCGTGCTATAGATACTCTGAGGGCACCCTGTTCGCTGGGTTTCCTGCTCTGAACGAGCGTATCGTCTCTATCGTTAGCTCCGTGATCCTCAAGAGGACCTCTTTCGTATAGAACGCGGAATGCGGTGTGATTATCAGGTTCGGGGCTTCAAGCAGCGGATCGTTCTCCGGATGTGCCTCATCCTCGAGCACGTCGATCCCGGCCCCCCAAAGGTGGTCTGACTCTAGGGCTTCTCTCAGCGCCTTGCTGTCTAGTACGCCACCCCTCGAGGCGTTGATGAGGATGCTGCCCTTCCTCATTCTTGAGATCGCCCTCGCATCGATCAAGTGATGCGTCTCCGGTGTTAAGGGGGTGTGGAGCGTGACGAAATCGCTCTTCTCCAATACCTCGTCGAGTGGCAGGTATGGGAAACCATACTTCATCGCCAGGCTCTTGTTCTCGTAAACATCGTAAGCTATGACCTTCATCCCGAAACCCTCGGCGATATCTATGACCGCCGCACCGATCTTCCCTGTGCCCACCACGCCCAGCGTCTTGTCCCTCAGCTCGAGGCCAAGGAACGGGGAAAAGTAGAATCTCTTCTCGTTCTTAACGAAGGCGTCCGCCCAAGGTATTCTCCTGGCGCAGGCGAGGAGAAGCGCGAAGACGTGCTCAGCAACGACGTGCGCTCCGTAGTCGGGGACATGGCAAACGATGATGCCCTTCTCTATGGCGTACTTCGCCGCGATGTGATCGAAGCCGACGCTCCTGGTCGCTATCAGTCGCAGTCCCGGAAGGGAGTCGATCACCTTCTTCGTCACTGGTGTGTAAATGAACACAGAAACGATCTCTGCATCCTTTGAAGCCTCGATCAGCTGCTGTTCTTCGAGGGGATGGTCGAACATCGTCAATTCGTCGTCAGGGAAGGCGTTCCTTAGTAAATCCGCGTGGTCCTTCAGCTCTGTAAAGACAATCTTCATCTTAGCACCTCCAGCTCGTCGTCCTAGGCTTGATTGATTCAGGCATCTCCTGATATATAACGTGTCCCTCGGGCGTTGTACATTCAAAGGAATTAAGATTCGAATCGGATATGACGGGTCGGTGAAACGATGTGGAAGAACGGAGCCAGATGCGCAGTGTGTTTGACTTTCGACTGTGACAGCGATATCTCCTGGAAGAACATCATGAGGCGCACGGGAGCGGTCAAGGAAGGAGAACCTTACAGTCCCGTTGTTCTTTCACAGGGGCAGTACGACTACAACGTTGCGATACCGAGGATGTTGAGGTTCCTCGACTCCGAGGAATTGAAGGGCGCATTTTATGTCCCCGGCATGCTGGCAGAGGGGCACCCCGAGCTCGTGAAGGACATTGCTAAGCGGGGGAACGAGGTCGGCCACCACGGGTACGCGCATCTTAATCCATCCCGGCTGAGCACGGAGGACGAGCGCAAGGAGCTGGAGAAGGGCTTGGAGGCTCTTGAGGCGGTCCTGGGGTCAAGACCGAAGGGATACAGGGCCCCTGCGTTCGACATAAGCTCGCGGACCCTCGACATGTTGGTCGAGCATGGATTCGTCTACGAGAGCAACCAGATGGCCTGGGACACCCCTTACATCCACCAGCAGAAGAAGGGCAAGATTGTCGAAATCCCGTTCAACTGGCTGACGATGGACTGGACCTACTTCGCCTTCAACTTCTTCCCGCCCCTCGAGTACCAGAGCGGGATCGCGAGCCAGGAGGACGTCCTTGACATATGGTCCGAGGAGTTCGAGGGCCTTTATGACGACGGCGCCCTCATGACCTTGGTCATGCATCCTCAGGTGATGGGCCGCCCCTCGAGGGTGCGGATGCTCGGTCGGCTCATCAAGAAGATGAAGAAGAAGGGGAAGGTCTGGATCGCTAAGCCGATTGAGATCGCCGAGTATTGGCTCGAGAGCCACTGATCGGGTTCGGGGGGCTCCTCCCTCCCTTTCTCTTCTCTTATAGATACCATCTGGAGAGGCAGAAGTCGCTTTCCGAATCAGTTGAATGGAAACACAGGTGATGCCGAAGGTTTAAATACTCCCTCGGGGCTAGGTTTGTCAAAGAAGGTACTCAGCTTCGATGAAAAATTCTTAAACTGTTGAGTTCATACTTTCTGAGCAAGGGGGGAAAAAAGCCCGATGTTGAAGACACGAATAAAAGTAATGGCCGCACCGAACCGCTATATTATCGGTCCAGGTGCAGTGAAGGAGTTAGGCAGGCGCAAGATACTGCTGGGGTCGAAGGCATTGGTAATGGGTGGAGAACGCTCCATCAACAGTGTCGAGAAAGAGATGAAGGAGGACTTCGAGAAGCATGGGCTCGAGATAGTCCATATGGAAAAGGGTGTTCGATACTGTACGAAGCCTGAGATTACCCGATTGACCGCAAAGGTCAAAGAGAAGGGAGCCGATTTCGTCGTGGGTGTTGGTGGAGGTTCGGTAATGGACCTCGCCAAGGCTGTAGCGAGCAAGGAATACGGTGCAGGCGTGCCGATTGCCCTGATCAACACGATCCCGTCCACAGACGCACCGTGCAGCGCGTTGTCCGTTCAGTACGATGCGAAGCACGTGGTGGAAGCGGTCCTGTTCTACTACAGGGGCCCCGATCTGGTCATCGTCCCGACGGACAAATCAGTTCAGGCGCCCGCGAAGTGGCTGGTGGCTGGTATGGGTGACGCCCTGGCAACGAGGTTTGAGGCAGAGGCATGTGCAGAAGCCCGGGCCCCGAACGCGCTGATTGACGGCGGATTGCCGACATTCGCCGCGACGAGCCTGGCACAGCTGTGCTATTCGACAATAACACAGTACGGTTACATGGCGAAGCTGGCCAATGAGAGGCAAGCCGTTACGGAAGCCTACGAGAACGTGGCCCTGGCGAACACGCTGCTCAGCGGACTCGGATTCGAGAGCGGCGGTCTCGCTGCCGCGCACGCCATCCACGACGGTCTGACCGCAGCCCCGGGAAGAATGAAGGCGCCTAAGCCCGAGCACGGTGACCTCGTCTGCATTGGTACTCTAGCCCAACTGGTCATGGAGAACAGGCCGAAAGCCCTCATCGAGGAAGTATACAACTTCGCGTTGACGGTCGGACTGCCCGTGACGCTGGAAGAGATCGGTGCCACATTCGACGACCTGCCGATGTGCATGGCCGGAACCTGCAACCCAGGCCACCCATATGCCCACAACGAACCGTTCGAGATGACTGTGGACAGATGCGTTGACGCGCTGAAGGCCGTCGATGCCATGGGCCGGGCGTATCGCGACAAGTTCATGCGCAGGTAGACAAGCAAACCATTTTTCTTTCAATTTTTGTTTTTTTCATTTTTCTTGATGCCTTTCTGCTCGGTTGCCTTACGAAATCTCCCAGCTTCTCAGTGACTGCGAAATCCTCAGGATGACGTAGACAATCCGGAGGGGATTGTCCCACAAGGGGGCAAACGAGATATACCGCCACAAGTAATCAGGGCGCTGCGTTCCTGCGTGGAAGTGTGCTCATATGGATAGGGAAGTCCTGGATCAACTCGTCAATGTCGTCGGCAAGGAGAACGCATCTACAGAACCAGTAGACCTTATCTGCTACTCGGTCGACTGCTATGCCATCAAGAAAGGCGTCATGCCGGATGTCGTGCTGAGACCTGGAAGCGCCGAAGAAGTTTCCATTATTCTGAAGACTGCAAATAAGAATCTGATCTCCGTCGTCCCAAGGGCCAGCGGATCCTGTCTTACTGGGGGATGTGTCCCGACAAGGAAGGGGATCGTTCTTGACATGACCAGGATGAACAGGATCCTCTCGGTGAGCAGGGAGGATCTGATGGTCACGACCGAGTGCGGCGTCGTGTTCGCGGACCTGAACGCCCACCTCAGGAAGTTCGGCCTGTTCTTCCCTCCGGACCCTGCCAGCGGGGAGATATGCACCATCGGAGGAATGGTCGCCGCGAACGCAAGCGGGATGAGGGCGGTGAAGTATGGAGTCACGGGAGACTACTTGCTCGGCCTGAAGGTCGTCCTTCCTGACGGCCGAATCCTGGAGGTCGGTACGAAGGCGAGAAAGTCCGCCTCCGGTTATGACCTCGTGCACCTTTTCAACAGATCCGAAGGGACTCTTGGTGTGATAGTGGAGATTACTCTAAAATTGAAGGCGGTGCCTCGCGTAACGCTTGGTGCAAGAGCAAAGTACAGTAGCGCTGAAGCTGCCGGGTCGACCGTTGCGAGGACCATCGCATCTGGAATCGTTCCAGCTGCGATCGAACTGCTGGACTCAATAGCTCTTCAGGTAATGAGGGAAGAGGCACATGTCGATCTGCCACCTGCAGACTCGATGCTGTTCCTCGAGTTCGACGGCGATGATAAGGTCGAGGTAAGAAAGGCGCTGAAGCGGTTCACGAAGATAGCGATGGAGGAAGGCTGCAGCGGCATCGATGTGGCATCCAGTCCGACAGAGTTCGAGACGATGTGGATGGCCAGGAAGCGGCTGTTCGCGACCTTCACCAGGTTGAAGCCCTCTCCGATCGCGACCGACATAGTCGTTCCCCTCTCCAAGATTCCGACCGCTCTCAAGGCGATCCAGGAGATCGGCAAGAAGAACGACATCAAGATATCGACCTACGGGCACGCGGGGGATGGGAACTTGCATTCGCTTCTCATGGCGGATCTTCGGGTCCCAGGAGAGTCGGAGAGAGCTCACAAGGCGCATGACGAGATCAACGAGATGGCCATGCAGCTCGGAGGAACGATCACGGGAGAGCACGGCATCGGGCTGGAGAAGAAGAAGCTGACGCCCGAGGAGCACGGTGCTGTCGGTGTCGAGATCATGCAGAGGATCAAGAAGGCGCTGGATCCAAACGGCATTATGAACCCCGACAAGATATTCGAGGTGTGAACATGGCGATCTACAAGCGACTCGAGAAATACTCCGAACCTCTCGAATACTGCATCAGATGCGGTTTCTGCAAGGCCAACTGTCCTTCCTTCAAGGAGTTCGGTTGGGATTCGACATCCGCGCGCGGAAGAATGACCGCGATCAAGGCGATGTTGAAGGGAGAGATCGAACCAGACGAAGCTTTCGCCAAGAGGCTCTACACCTGCACGACCTGCGGGGACTGCGAGCTTCGGTGCCCGCCTGGCGTGAAGACGGTGGAGGCAATCGAGGCCGCAAGGGCCGAGTTCGCGGACAGGGGCCTGGCGTCCGAGAAGCACAAGAAGATCCTCGAGAGGATCAAGCAGGAGCACAACCCGTACGGCGAGAAAAACGCCGGAAAGAACAAGTTCAAGCGGGACACTGAGGGTTCGGACGTCTTATACTTCATAGGATGCACCGCTCCTTTCAGAAGTCCTGATACGGTCATTGCTACGATGGACATACTTGACGCCGCGGGTGTGAAGTACAAGGTCCTCGGGGAGGACGAATGGTGCTGCGGGTCCGTGCTCAGGAGAACAGGCTTCGTGGATGAGGCGGAGAGGCTCAGAGACCACAATGTAGAGGCGTTCAAGAGGTCGGGAGTGAAGACGATAGTCACGTCTTGCGCTGGCTGTTTCAGAGCGATGAAGAATGAGTATGGGATCGAGGGCATCGAGGTGTTGCACATAACCCAATACATTGACAAGCTCATCCAGGATGGCAAGCTCAATTTCCGGAAGAGCAGAGATAGGATCACATACCACGACCCATGCCATCTGGGCAAGCACATGGGCGTCTACGACGCTCCGAGGAACGTGTTGAGGAAGGTCGCGACCCTGGTCGAGATGGAGCATAGCAGGGAGAACTCGATGTGCTGCGGAGCTGGAGGAGGAGTCAAGTCAGCTTATGGTGAGACCGCCACAGGCGTTGGTGCTAGGCGGATGGATGAGGCCAATGCAACGCGTGCAAAGCTCGTGGTGACGCCTTGCCCGTTCTGCAAGACGAACTTGTCCGATTCTTCGAAGTGCCTTCCTGTTGTCGATTTCGCGGAGTACGTCGCTACTAAGATCAAGAGAGCCTGACTAAACGGCGGTTAATAGGCCTCGGAAATCCGGCCTCTTTTTCTCCCTTTTCCTTTCAATTTCATTTCTTGCATCCAGATGCACGGTTTCCAGTGCTCTTTCTTGACGGCTTACCTACTCGAATATTGTAATGTCGAAACATACTTAAGTGTCGAACAGAATTATGTTTTCAGGAGGAATTACATGGCTAAAGCATTTGTTCTAATGAAGACAGGAGGGCCTGAGAACCTAAAAATGATGAATTATCCCACACCGAAGGCCAAGCCTGGCACAATCGTGGCTGATGTGAAGCTCTGTGGAGTCTGTGGTACGGACACCCACATCATCTATGGGAGGTTGCCGGTACCAATACCGCAGCTTCTTGGACATGAATGGTTCGGAACAATCAGGGAACTAGGAAAAGGCGTCAAAGTGGACTATACTGGTAAGCCCCTCGAGGAGGGTGACTTCATTGCCACCTGCCTCGCCAAGTGTGGCAAGTGCTGGTTCTGCCACAACTTGCCTGGAAGGGAGAGCCTCTGCCAGAACCTAGAAGTCGTTGGCATAAGCCCGCACAAGGCCGATGAGCCCCCGCACTTCTGGGGAGCGTTCGCAGAGCATGTTTACGTCCCAGAGATATTCCCGGTGTTCAAGTTCCCGAAGGGCATGACCGAGAAGGAAATGGTCCTTGTTGAGCCGGTTGCAGTTGCCACGAGAGCCTTCAAGAGGGCGCAGTCTGGGGGGACGGATTGTGCGTACGCTGGGGAGGGAGTTGATCCGTCACAGACAGTTGTCATCCAAGGTCTCGGACCGATTGGTCAGTGCCACACGTTTGTCAACAACGTCTATGGGATGGGCAACATAATTGGCATCGACATCGTTCCAAGCAGGCTTGAACAGGCCAAGAAGATGGGTGCGAGCGATCTGATCAACATCAAGGAGTACCCGACGACCGACGACCGTGTCGAGAAGGTCATGGAGCTAACGAATGGTATCGGAGCAGACGTCGTGATCGAGGCGAGCGGTGTACCAGCTGCGTTCTCCGAGTCTTTCAAGCTCGTAAGGCGCGGCGGAACTGTCGTCGAGATGGGTCACTTCACGAACACTGGAGACACAACCATCAACCCGCATGTGGACTTTTGCAACAAGGAAGTCAACTGCTTCGGTGACTGGGGATACTCCAAGTTCGAGTACAAGACCGCAATCGCCGTCATGGTGAAGGCCAAGAAGATGGGCATACCCTTCGGCGACATCTGCGCTGAGATCCACCCACTGGAAGACCTGCCGAACCAGATCATCAGGCAAGAGAAGAGACTCTCGCCAGGCAAGATCGCGGTCAGGCCTTAGATCAGAAACCCTAGAATCGGTGACTTCCCTGGAGTCACCGTCTTACTAATTTTTCCTCTCAACAATCCGTGACCAGTCCTTTGCGTCTCTCATCGCGTGAAGTCGTGTCTCACCTGGGTTTTCGGACCTGTGATTTGGGCATACCATCCCTCGTTCGTCAAGCCACAAGTCTACTAGATTTGAAATCCTTGCCTTCTCATCAAGAAACAACGTTCAATCAGAGTCGACGCATCTCTGGAATAAATGTCCACAGAATGAATGAAAAGGTTTCAGGATCATTCGGAAGTGAAAGGGTTGTGAGGCGATCAGATCTTGAGGGCCTGCTTGACCTCTTGGAATCTCGCCTTCTGCTCTGGATTAACGTTCGGGTCACCCTGGATCTTTGTTTCGATTTTTCCCCAGAGCCATTCCTTGTGCTCCACAGGTACCCGTTCCCATTTCTTGCAGATTACATCAACACTGGCTTCTCCCTTAAGGACGTAGCCTAGTGTCTTCCTTTCCGCTTCATCCTCCAAATGCATTGACATGAAAGCGCACATGAGGGCGCGAATTGGATATATCAGATATAATGGTTTCGGAAATACGCTTGATCCTGCCCCTGCCAGCGCAAGTCGGCCATTTCAAAGAAGGACTACCCCCTTATCCTCCTTAGCGGCTCATCCTCTTTGATACCCGCGAGCACCTTGGCAAATTCCAGCTTTCCCGGCAGATTGCACTGTCTCATTATCATTACTCTTTGTGCCTGTGGGGAACCGGCTCCATGCATCGACTCGATCAACGCGGTCCCTCCGGAGAGGTTCTCAACGAGCCTCACGAGCCGCGCCCGTTCCTCCGTCGATACGCCTTCCTTACCCTTCATGTACTTCTCGACGTACTTCCCGATCCTCTCGTTCTTGAAATCCTTCTGGGAAGGCAGCGTGGCGACTATCCCGCCGGCGATGTCCTGAGAGATCCTGCAGATCTCATAGATGAACCTGGTCACGTTCTGCTTCGTCACGTTCGCCAGGAGGGGGTCGACCATATATGCCCCAGACTTCGTCGGAGTCCCCTCGCTCGAGCATGCAATCGATCCGCAGTACAGGGTCTCGCTGAGGTGCACCATCTCGGTGAGCTTGTCCTTGACGTGGGAGGCATCCTGGACCCCGTGCGCCTGGGCGAGGCCGTAGCTTGCCCCGATTATCACGTCGCTTACCCCGGCCTTGCACCCGCCGTAGTTCTGCCTGTGATAGGACGCGAAGCGCTCGACAAGCATCCCGGAGAACTCGAACTCCCCCGCCATGAAGATCCTTTCGTTTGGAATGAACACATCATCGAACACTACCAGGGCCTCTCCTCCGACAATGCCGTATCCCAGGTTGCCCCTGTCGATGCCCTTCTCGAACTTCCTGACGTCGTTGGTTTGCCTCCCCAGGATGTGAATCACTCCCTCCTCATCCGATGGCACGGCAAAAGAGACAGAGTAGTCGGCATCGTTCGCGGTCATGTTGAGGGTCGGCATGACGAGCATCATGTGCGAGTTCGCCGAGCCTGTCTGGTGGGCCTTCGCCCCCTTAACCACTATTCCGCCGTCCGTTCTTTCGACTATGTGAACGAACATGTCGGGATCAGCTTGCTGGTTCGGCCTGAGGCTCCTGTCTCCCTTAACGTCCGTCATGGCCCCGCCGATCATGAGGTCGTCGTCCTGCACGGTCCTCATGAAGTTCTTGACGCGGTCGAAGTACTTGGTTCCGAGCTTCTGGTCCATCTCGAAGGTCGTTGTGTACACGGCGTTCATCGCGTCCAAACCTACGCATCTCTGGAAGCAGGACCCGGTCTTCCTGCCAATCATCCTCAGCATCTTGACCTTCTTCACTAGGTCCTCGGAGCTCTGGTGTATGTGAGTGAAGCGGTTGACCTTCTTACCGGTAAGGTGAGACGTGGCGATCATAAGATCCGCGCATTGCGGGTCATGCGCGAGCTCGTAGGTCATCGCTACCGCGTTCGCATGCTCCCAGGTGAATGGATGGTCCGCAACGCTCTCGATTCTTTCTCCGAAAACATATGCCTCGGTCTTCATCTTCCGCAGGCTTTCAAGGTACTGCTTGCCGTTCATCATAATGGTCAGCTCCGATTGAGACTGGGCGGTTACGCGAGGACTTACGTGACATCCGGTATATATCTGTTGGGCGGCATGCGTCCATGCGCCCACTGGCTCAAGGGTGCAACGCATCCTCCTCGCGAGCAAATCTGATTTATATCTGCCAAGTACTTTAGCCCGTGGTGTGAATGTGATTTTCCGAGGAAAGGAAGCTAAGGTTGCAAAGCCGGGTGAGGGGATACTCCGAAGGACGCTCGCGTGCGGCAAGCGCTGCCAGATTATCGAGTTCAAGCTCGATAAGGGCGCCAAGATACCCAGACACAGGCATCCCCACGAGCAGATTGGTTTCCTGGAAAAGGGCAGATTCAGGATGATCATCGGTGACAAGGAATATACGCTCGACGAAGGAGATGGTTATTGGATAGAGCCGGACGTCGACCACAGCGTCGAGGTTCTTGAGGACGCGATCGCCATCGACGTCTTCGCACCCCCGCGCGAGGATTTCATGTGAAAAGCGACTCCAGAAAGCGAAGCTATTGAAGGAAGAGAGTATCTCAAGTCGGGAAGATCTGCCTCATCATTTCCACCAGGATGATCAGTCCAATGGCTATTCCGATGACGAACCAGGGGTTTATCCTGAGCGCCTTCTCGTCCTCGGAATCGAAATACCTGATAAGGCCAGCCGCGGACTGAAATCCATCGCTCTTCTTCTTTGGCATGTCTCTACCGCCCCTCTCATCGCGTGTCGCGATATAAATACGTTTCCGGTTATTCCGTGAGGGACCCCCCAGAACGCCAAATGGGATGTAAAGACCGCGAAACTACATAGGTTTATATTTCGGCTGCCTGTTTGCACCAGTTTGATATTATGCATTGGGCGGACGTGATAGCGAAAACCCTCGTTTCGAGAGGCAGCAAACATCTCATATCTACCGGCATCAGCCCCTCGGGGTTCATACACGTCGGGAGCCTGCGCGAGGCGATCACCGCTGAAGCGGTCCACAAGGCGGTCAATGAGCTCGACGCTGATGCCAAATTGATCTACCTGGTCGATTCTTTCGATCCACTCCGGAGGAGGTACGCGTTCCTGCCGGAGTCCTATGAGCAGGAGGTGGGAAAGCCGCTCTGCAGCATCCCCTGCCCCTGCGGCGAGCACATGAACTACGCCCATCACTTCATCCAACCTTTTCTCGATGCGATCCGCGAGCTAGGGGTGAAACCTGAGATCTTCTGGACTCACGAGCTGTATTCGACCGGGAAGCTCGCCGGAGCGATCGACAACGTGATCAAGGGGAAGGATAAGGTCGCCAACATCCTAAGGGAGGTGACGGGAAGGGACGTCCCAGCGGGTTTCTTCCCATACAACCCGCTATGTCCTGTGTGTGGCCGATTCGCCGAGATTACGATTACTGGTTATGAGTTCCCTTACGTCTCATACAAGTGCGCTTGCGGCCATGAGGGGAAGGCGGACGTCCGGAAGGACGACGGCAAGCTCCCCTGGCGCATAGAATGGGCCGCGAAGTGGAAGATTCTAGGAGTGACATGCGAACCATTCGGCAAGGACCATGCCGCCGCCGGCGGTTCGTACGACACCGGGGTGAGGTTCGCTCGGGAGATATTCGGCATCGAGCCCCCATATCCTATCCCTTACGAATTCATACAGCTCAAGGGTAAGGGTCAGATGCACAAATCCTCCGGGTCGGTCGTGACAGGCGTCGACGCCCTCAAGATAACTCCCGCACCCGTGCTCAACTATGAGGTGCTGCGCTACAACCCGGACCGCCACATCGATTACGACCCCGGCCTCGGGATCCTGGACGCTGTGGACGAGTACGACCGCGTGGAGAATATGTACTACACTGGTGGTGCTGGAGAGAAGGAGGAGGACCTCCTCCGCGCCTACGCACTTGCGCAGCCCAACGGCCCCAGACGGACGATGCCCGTCCAGGTCCCCTACAGACATCTGGTCAGCGTCGTCCAGTGCACCGATTCCTTCGACGGCGTAATCGAGGTGCTGAAGAGGACCGAGCATATGGAGAACATCGATGCAAAGGATCTGGAGCTGCTCAAACAGAGGGTCGATTGCGTCAGGTATTGGCTTGATCATTTCGCTCCTGACGAAGTGAAGTTCTGCATCGCCATGGAGATGCCAGACGTCAAGCTCACGGAACAAGAGACCGCGTTCATGAAATTCCTCTCATTATCCCTGACCAAAGTTGCGTGGGAAGGCGATCTGATTCACGACGCGGTGTACGAGTGCGCGAAGTCAAGCGGCCTCGGCGCCGGCAAGGGCTTCCAGGTCCTATATCAGGTCTTCGTGAACAGGTGCTCAGGACCGCGCCTGGGTTACTTCCTGTCGACCTTAGACAGGGAATTCGTCACGAAGCGCATAGATCAGGCTGCGCAGATGTGAGAACGCATCTTGTTCGTCGCCTTCTGAGGGCCCCGACCTGCTACTTCATTACCCCGAGTTCTGTCAGCTTCTCTGGCAAGTAGGTGTCCGTCACGTAATCGAGACCATACTTTGCCAGCGCCTGCTGCTCCGCCTTCTTGTTCAGCTGCAGCATCGTCTCGATCTCTCCCCTCCAGAACTCGTCATTGAACCTCGGGTCCTTGAGCTCCGCATTCAAAGCGCGGATGTCCATCTCTGTCAGCTTGTCTGTCGGCAGCTTATAGTTCACGATGTCAGAGGCCGTTATGCCGACGAACTCAGCGGTTGGCGTGGCGAGGTACTCGGAGATGTGAGCGGTCTTGATCGCTCCATAGGCGAGCGAGGCATATATCCTGAAGGACCACGGGTCCCCATCGGTGAAGGCGACCACAGGTAGATTCATCTCTTCGTTCAGTCTCTTGATGAACCTCCTTGTGCTCCTGGCCGGCTGCCCCTTCAGATGTACGAGCAACGCGCCAGTTCCCTCATCGAACCCGTTCTCGACCAGTCTGTCAAACATACCGCCGGTCTCGATCGCTAGAATGAACTTCGCGTTCGATTCCAAGAGCCTGATCTTGTCCTTCTCGACATTGTAAGGTATGCCGTATCCAGAATCCCCGACGTCGTCCCGACAGTTTATCTTCTTCACCTTCCCCTTCCTGTCCGTCTCGGTCAGAACGAGATCCCCCATGACGCTGGCCCCGTTCTCCTCGGGTCTGAGTTTGAAATCCTCCCTCACGCACTTCGTGACGATCTCGAGATCCTCTGCCAGAAGGTTCGATTCGTCCTGGGAGCCGAACTTCCCCTTCCCCCAGCCCTCGGATATGTAGTACATTTCTCTCAATGTGGAGGATTTGTTCTGCGCTATCATGTCCTCGATGAACTCGAGGACGAACATCGTCCGCAGGAGCATCTGGGCCCCCTTCGTCTTCTTGGCCGAGCGGGCGCCCGCGGCCTTCCCGTACTTCCAGACCCCGAACTTCGGATCGAACCTTATGTTGCTCTTCGTCCTGAGGGGGATCACCATCTTCGGGACCTTTCCGGCGGACAGCTGGTCGTATATCGAGTTCGCTATGTCGTACAGCCTCGCGACCGCATCGTTGTCGAGCTTGTCCTTGGTACCATTGTCATTGATCATCATTCAGGACCTCCGCCTGCTCGTCGTAATCCACCTCTTCTTCCTCGGCCTCTTCGACCGCTTCCGGAGCTTCCACCTCTGTGATTGCAAGAGCGCCCACATCCCAGTCACCAGGTAGAGGGTCGGCGCCGATCACGAAGACCGGGTTGATGCCACTCGCGTAGAGCTCGTTCTCCTCATACCCCTCGGCGTCGAGACCGTTAAGATCGAACGAGATCTCGGCCTTCGCGGTCGAGGATAAGCGCCTCAATTCCCAAGTCACCTTCTGGCCGTCCTTTATCTCGGCAGGTGCAGGCTTAACGCTCTTCTCGTCAAGGGAGCCTTGGGGCACCACTAGGTGCAGATTGAAGCTCTGGGACTTCGGCGTGTAGTTGTAGAGGCTGATCCGGACCTTGTGCTTCCTGTTCTCGTATTGAATCGAGTCATCTATCCAGACGACATTCATTATCTTCGTTATCGTCCCGCCAAGCAGCGGGACTTCCTTCCCGACGATCTTCGCGGACTTCTGGGCTATGAGCGGCAGTATCTCTTGGACGATCTCGAACTTCGCCTTCGTCTTGCCCTTTGTTTCTTTCTTGTTGAGGTGGGTCTTCAGCCTCCTTCCGCAAGCCTTCAGGGCCAGTTCCGCTTCCTCCTGAATCTCCGGGATGTTCGCAATGGCCTCCTTGGCCTCGGAAGTGAACGGGATTTTTGTCGATGCGACGTGAACAAGGATTATCGCCGGGCCGTAGGGTATGCCCTCGCCTCCGCGCTGCTCCAGACCATACCTCCGCCAGTCCATGTGCTCGATTGCCTTCGTTATGACGCAGGCGCCCTGCTGGTAGAGTAGCGGAACGCGGTTGGCGAACCGTAGGATCGTCACCTGCTGGTCCTTCGGGAGATTCCCGCCGTATACGATCCCGACCTCGACGAGGAAGGGATTCCCCTGATACACGCTCGGCTCTCTCGTGACTGGAGGCGCGTAGAACTCAGGCTTCGAGTCATCCAGGACGTTCTTGAGCCCCTTCCGGATCAGCGCCTCCCCTATTGGAGAAAGGCAGTCGGTCTGCGGTGCCATTATCTTGACTGAGGACATTGCGCCGAGGAGCTGCTTGTATTGCTCCAGCGTAATGTCCTTGGGTTTCATGTCCTCCGACAGCCACGCCTTCTCGCAGATCTCCCTCGCCACCCTCTCGCTGATCCTGTTGAAGTCGTTCCTCAGGAACTTCGACAGCTTGTTCGCCGTCGTTACCTTCGTCATGTTCATGAGGACTCCCAGCTCGGTGCCCTCTGGGTGAGGCTTGATCTCCTTGGTGGGCGGCGGCATGTAGTCCGTCGCCCTCTCGAATATGAACTTCTTGCCATCCGGATCGGTGAAAGCGATGGTCGCGTGCGGGTTAACTATGGCGGTCTCCCTCAGATATTCGAGGACCGATTGCCTGCCAATCACGTAGCGGCCGTTTATGTAGAATTCGATCTTCGTCCCATGCTCCTTCTCCTCCCAGATTACGAAGTCCTCTTTGAGCACGTCGGGTGCGTTCTTCTTCGTGTTGACCATGATGTCCATCTTGACGGCCGCACCGTTCTTCTCCGTCTTCGAGATGACGGTGGCTGGCTTTCCTGTAGTCATCTGGCCGTACATGACCGTCGCGGATATCCCTATCCCCTGTTGCCCTCGGGACTGCCGGAGTGAGTGAAATCTTGAGCCATACAGCAACCGTCCGAAGACGTTCGGGACCACGCGTGGTATGATTCCGGGCCCGTTGTCCTCGACCGTGACCTTGTACTCGTTCTGATCGACCTTGTCTATCCTGACTATGATTTCGGGAAAGATCGACGCTTCCTCGCACGCGTCGAGCGAGTTGTCCACGGCCTCCTTGACCCCCATGATGAGGGATTTCGTGACGCTGTCGAACCCCAGTATCTGACGGTTCCTCTCGAAGAACTCCGAGACCGAGATCTCCTTCTGCTTTTTTGCCAGCTGCTCCGCTATCGAGGCCATAACAACATCTCAATGGTTTCTTAATTCGACTGGGTGCATCCCGATGGCGATATTTGCGGTATCGTAGATAAAGGTTGTCGAAAGGTCACTGGGATTGTCAGTTCTCGAACTCCTTCCCACAGTTCCAGCACTTCTTGTCGGATTCCTTCACCTTCGCCCCGCACGATGTGCAGATGAGCTCGGCCTCTTCCTCGAAAGGTTCCCCGCA
>CAZJDY010000020.1:0-276101 GCA_964544915.1 uncultured Methanomassiliicoccaceae archaeon
TCGAACGGCAAGAAGATGTACCAGAAGAACTTCGGAACGCTTCGTGTGAAGGCCTGGTGCAATCTCTTCTTCTCAATCAGCGACACGACCCTCAGATTGAAGAACCACTTCCCAAGGGTCTTCCCATAAACTCCTTCGAGCAGGCCGCTGTAGAGGAACCAAACGACCCCGGATAGAATCCCTGCGACGATGTCCTGATACGGCGCATTGACGAAGAAGATCAGGAGTCTCATCGGGATGAAAATAATCACGACGTCGACCACCGCCGCCGCAATCCTCTTCAGCCAGTGTCTCCTCAGCGTGCTGCTGTGCTCTAGAAGATCGAATCCTGTAGGCATCCCATCCACCGGCCTTGCATATTGTCAGGTCTGGATAATAAGCCTTGCTGTCCACAGAACGTTGCATCGGCTCAAGACGATATGTCAGCCACTCAGCTCGCCCGTCTTTCTTCATCAATTCAGTGCTGGGTTTATCATCATGGTGGCAACTCGCCTAGGTCCTATCCATTAGTTAAACTTAACGCCCCGCCAGTCCATCGTGATACTTCAAGTATTCGAGCAAGGTTTCGTGGGCGAAATGGAATCCCAGAATGGCGATGCCAAGGGTGCCAACGGCCGGAAGAGACTGGCGATGCAGGTCATAGTCCTCATGGGGCTTGTCAGCCTCCTGGGGGACGTGACGTACGAAGGTGCCAGGAGTATCACCGGGCCGTACCTCGCATTTCTCGGCGCCAGTGCCGCCGTTGTCGGATTCGTCGCAGGTGCAGGGGAATTCTTCGGATATGCCCTGCGATTGCTATCTGGATATGTCGCTGATCGTACAGAGCGGTACTGGACGATGACCCTCCTCGGCTACGGGCTCATCATTTCGATCCCTCTCATCGCGTTCGCCGGCAATTGGGAGCTTGTCGCGGTGCTCCTCATCTCGGAGCGCGTCGGAAAGGCCATAAGGTCACCGTCCAGAGATGCGATCCTCTCCCACGCGACGAAGCAGGTCGGAAGGGGCTGGGGGTTCGCCATCCACGAGGCCTTGGACCAGGTCGGCGCGATCATCGGTCCGCTCATGTTCTCCGTCGTCTACGTCGTCTCCGGCGGTTATAGGGAAGGTTTCGTCCTGTTGTGGATACCGGTCATCCTAATGATCGCCATTCTCCTCGTCGCAAGGAAGAAGGTCCCCTCGCCGGAAAAGCTCGAGCACACGGGTGATAGAAAGCCGGTCGGAAGCAAGGAGAAGTTGCCGAGGATCTTTTGGCTCTATACATCCTTCATAATCGTTACCGTCGTCGGCTTCGCGAACTTCCAGTTGATATCCTATCACCTGAGCGTGAATTCGATCGTGTCGGATGTAGATATTCCCATCTTCTACGCCATTGCGATGGGAGTGGACGGATTGGTGGCCCTCGTCATCGGCAAGGCCTATGACAAGATAGGCATCCGAGCATTGGTCATGATACCACTTCTAACAATACCGATCCCGATTCTCGGCTTCACAAGGAGCTTTGGGCTTGCCATTGCGGGTGTGATGCTCTGGGGCGCTGTGATGGGCATCCACGAGACGATCATGCGGGCCGCGATTGCCGACATGACGCCCACGACACGCCGCGGTATCGCGTACGGTATCTTCAACACCGCATACGGCGCTTCGTGGTTCATCGGGAGCGCCGTGATGGGACTGATGTACGAGTTCTCGGTGACGTACATCATCGCACTTGTCCTCATGGTGGAGGTCGCATCGCTGCCGCTCTTCTTTGTGATTAGAAAGGAAGCGAAGATCAAACCCCAGGAATCAAAATCGTTGGAGGATCAGACGGATATTCAGTGATGGGATGGAAATGGTTATCCCGATGCCGTGTGTAGTAGGGTTGATGATCCCGCTGTACGTCTACGATGAGGGGCAATGCGACCCGAAGAAGTGCACCGCGAAGAAGATGGTGCGGTTCAAGCTTGTCGAGCCACTTCCTTCGTTGAAGAGGATACCTCATGGCAGCATCGTCCTCAACCCGATGGCCGAGAAGGCCGTTTCAAGGGAGGATGCTCAGAGAGCGACGGAGCACGGGGTCGTGGTCCTCGACCTCTCGTGGAAGAACATCGAGACATACCCGAAGATGAGGGAAGACGTCGCACAGAGAGCACTTCCATATCTTCTTGCCGCCAACCCCATGAACTGGGGCAAGCCTCTCAAGTTGAGCAGCGCTGAGGCGTTCAGCGCGGCCTTGTACATCATGGGATTCAAGGAAGAGGCGGAGAGAGTGCTTGCGAAGTTCTCCTGGGGAGAGCAGTTCATCAAATTGAATCAAGAGCCGCTCGACAGGTACTCCTCGGCCGAAACGAGCGAGGAGGTTGTGAGGATACAACTGGATTACTGCCAGTGAGCGGCGTTAGGTCTAAGACTAGGGATAACGCTTCTATACGTCCCCGGCGCTTAGGGGACTGCTCGCCGCGACTAACGATTTATGAAGGAGGCAATTCTTGGCTGCGGAGTACACCGACGAGGATCTATTGGCTCGATGGGAAGAGTTCTTCGAGACCGCCGACTACAGGTCGAAGGTCATCGATGTATCGGATCACTACCCAGAGCAAAGGAGCGTCAACGTCTCGTACTCCGACCTTGACCATTTCGACCCCGACATGGGGGATTTCCTCCTGCAACATCCCAATAGGGTCCTGTGGAACGGAAAGCAGGCGATCAAGAGACTCATCCCACCAAGCAGGGAAGGGGCAGAGATCCACCTCAGGATCATCGAGCTGCCGAGGGACAGCAGGGTCGAGATCAGGAAGCTCAGAAGCAAGCACCTGGGGAAGTTCGTATCGGTCGAAGGGCTCGTGAGGAAAGCGACCGAAGTGCGGCCGAAGATGACATCAGCGTTCTTCCAGTGCATGCGCTGTCATGCGATAATCAAGGAGCCTCAAGAGGGCATGTTCTTCAAGGAGCCTCTCGAATGTTACAAGGAGCAGGACGGGTGCGGGCGGTCGACCGGCACCACGAAGTTCAAGCTCCTGACGGAGGATTCGCATTACGTTGACACTCAGAAGATAGAGATCCAGGAGAGTCCGGAGGGACTGAGGGGCGGGGCTCAGCCGGAGAGATTGGTGGGTTACCTCGAGGACGACATCGCCGGGAAGATCTTCCCGGGGTACAGGGTCATAATGAACGGCGTCCTGCACTCTGTCCAGAAGGGCCCGATCGCGAAATCCACTCTGTTCGACATCAATCTCGACATCGTCTCCGTCGAGTTCCAGGAGCATGAATATGAGGAGATCACGATAGAAGAGGAGGATAAGCAGAAGATACTGGCCGAGGCGAAGAGTCCGGACATCTTTAACAAGATCGTTGCCTCGATCTCTCCGACAATATTCGGCTACGACGTCGAGAAGGAGGCGCTCGCGCTGCAGCTGTTCGGCGGCGTCTCGAAGGAGCTGGATGACGGGACGCGGATCAGAGGCGACATACACGTCCTTCTGGTCGGAGACCCTGGCGTCGCAAAGTGCGTGACCGGGGACGCCGAGGTGATGATGGCGGACGGGTCCGTTCGCTGGATCCGTCAGGTCGTGGACGAGGTTCTCAAGAACAACGGGAGCAAGGAGGTGGATGATGGCGTCTATGCCGACACCGATATTGCTGTCTTGACATTCTCCTCCAGAGGCGTGATGGAGAAAGGGCGGGCGATCAGAGTGTGGAAGCGCCAAGCCCCGAAGCGTCTGGTGAAGCTGAGGACGAAAGAGGGCCGGACCCTCACTGTCACCCCGACACACCCGGTGTTCGTTCAGAATGCCAACTGGATCACGCCGAGGAGCATTTCGAAGATACCGGTGGGCACATACATCGCCGTGGCCCTCGGCCCGGGGTCTTGCGGTCCCGACGACAAGGTCGGGAGGGGGAGAGGATTGGATTGGGACCAGCTGGTTTCGAAGGAGGAGGTTCCCACCAGGGTGAAATGGGTCTACGATCTGGAGATCGAGGAGACGCACAACTTCGTCACGAACACGATCATTTCTCACAACAGCCAGCTTCTCAGGTATATGGCGGAACTGGCCCCGAGGGGCATTTATGCTTCGGGGAAGGGGTCCTCCGCCGCGGGACTGTGCGTCGCTCCGGATACAAGAATCCGTGTCGACGGGGCGGAGGCCCACATCGGGGACTTCGTCGAGAAGAGGATGACCTCTCCAGTCGAAGTCAAGAGAGGCGTGTACAGACAGTTGGCCAACGGCCAGATGATCGAATCAATCTCCTCCGACGGAAGACTCGAGCCAAAGAATCTAAAGGCCATATGGCGGATCGAGACCCCTCCGTTTCTTGTGGAATTGGAAGGAGAGTCGGGTCAAGAGATTTCCCTCACTCCTGAGACCCGATTGATGACCAGATCGAACGGAGGGACGGGTGGTTGGGTTCGAGCATCTGACGTCAGTGTTGGAGATCGACTGCTCTGTTTCGGTTCCTTGACAGTCAGTGGCCAAGACGCGCCTGGAAATGCACGCTGGGTCGAGGTCAGGCGCAAGGCCAGGATAATGGGAGATCTCCCCTCGCATGTCTATGATCTCAGTGTCGAAGATAGCCATGCTTTCGTTGCGAACGGCTTCCTCGTACACAACACCGCCGCCGCGGTGAAGGACGACTTCGGCGAGGGAAGGTGGACCCTCGAGGCAGGCGCACTCGTCCTCGCCGACAAGGGGCTCGCAGCTGTTGATGAGCTCGACAAGATGGAGGACTATGACCGGAGCGCGATGCACGAGGCCATGGAAAGCCAGACGGTCACTATTGCGAAGGCGGGCATAACGGCGATGCTTCAGTGCCGCTGCTCGATACTCGGTGCCGCTAACCCGAAGTACGGGAGGTTCGAGGAGCATCAGTTCATAGCGGACCAGATAGACCTCCCGCCGGCCCTGCTCTCGAGATTCGATCTTATATTCGCGATGACCGACAAGCCGGACGCGGAGCTCGACGCGAGGATTACGGACCATATCCTGATGGCGCACAGGAGGGGGCAGATTAGGAGGTACGCGGACAAGAACGACGTGAAGGGCCTGCCGGTCGACAAGATTCTCGAGGACACCATTGTGATGGCTCCGATATTCTCCAGGGAATTCTTCAGGAAGTATGTCGCCTATTCGAAGCGTTTCACGCCGGTCCTGACGGACGAGGCGATTAAGACCATCCATGACTACTATCTGCGGATCAGGAAGCAAGGCGAGGCGGAAGGATCGTCCGTTCCGATAACGGCCAGGCAGCTCGAGGCATTCGTGCGCCTGTCCGAAGCGAGCGCGAGGGTCCGCCTGAGCGGTCTTGTCGCGGCCGAGGATGCGGATCGTGCCGTCAGGATTGTGGAGTACTACCTCAGCAAGATCGCAAGGGAGGCGGGCAAGTTCGACATCGACATAATAACCACTGGGACTAGCAAGTCGCAACGCGATCAGATAACGGTCCTGAGGAGGCTCATATCCGACATGGCGGACCCGAAGAAAGGCGTGGCGAAAGAGATGCTGGTCCAGAGTGCCGAGGCCGAAGGCATTCCGGAGGATAGGGTGATGATCCTCTTAAAACGACTGGGCGATTCCGGCGAAGTCTATTCCCCATCTGCGGGATATTACAAGCTGGCATCGGAGGGCTAGGTTGATTACGGTCAGGGTGCACCGGGTCGGGAGGGAGGTCGTAGTCGCGGCCTGCGACAAGGACCTGATAGGGAGGGTGCTCAGGGACGGCGAGCTGCGGTTCGATGTGGCCTCCTGCTTCTACGAAGGTGAGGACGCGGACGAGGAGAAGCTGCTGAATCGATTGTCCATCGCCACGATCGCGAATCTTGTCGGAGAGAGCACCATCAGCATCGCTGCCAAGCATAATTATATCAACGAAGATTGTGTACTGATGATAGCC
The DNA here is from genome assembly GCA_964544915.1 of uncultured Methanomassiliicoccaceae archaeon. Taxonomy (GTDB): domain Archaea; phylum Thermoplasmatota; class Thermoplasmata; order Methanomassiliicoccales; family JACIVX01; genus JAJRAG01. The sequence goes on from CAZJDY010000020.1 coordinate 5,869, forward strand.
GGCGTTCCTCACGCCCAGATGGTGAAGATGTAGGATGTTCTGCGTTCGATGCGGGCGGGAAGGCCCGACATATGAGAGTCTTTGCGTTACTTGCTTCCTTGAGAACAACAGGTTCACGAGCGTGCCAGATCACGTGGACCTGGTCGAGTGCGCGCACTGCGACGAGTTCCTGATTGGTGGCAAGTGGAACGAGTTCAGCCTTGTGGAGGATGCCGTCAAGGACGCGGCCACGAAATCGATCATCTTGAGGAAGGGGGCGAGGATTGAGGATATCAAGACCGAAGTCCGTCCGCAAGACAGCAGGAATTTCCTCGTCTCTATCGACGCGAAGGTGAAATACCTGGATCTTCAGGTCGACGAGCATCTGGAAACGGTCGTCCGCCTGAAGGGAGGCGTCTGTCCGAGATGCAGCAAGATAATGGGCTCTTACTACGAATCGATACTCCAGGTGCGAACCAGAGGAAGGAAGTTCTCCGACGATGAGAAGGAACAGATCCTGAGCGAGATCGAGGCGAGAGTTGACAACGCATCGAAGAACAGCCGGGACATGTTCATCTCGAAGGTCGAGGATATTCATGGAGGCCTCGATATCTACCTTTCTTCCAACTCCCTAGGGAAGTCGCTGTCAAGGGAGATAGCTGATAAGTATGGGGCTGAGGTGAAGGAGTCCTCGAGCCTGCTCGGCCAGAAGGATGGGAAGGAGATATTCAGGGTCACGTACCTCGTCAGGTTGCCCTCATACAAGGTAGGAGACATCATCGTCCAGGCGAACAGACCGTATCTGATCGGTGGGATCGGTTCACGGGGCACTAGGTTGATCGACCTGCGGACCCACGAGTCGATGAACATAAACAATGCGGACCTGAGATCCGTCCAGGTTATCGGGAACATGGACGAGACGCTCGAAGCTGTCGTTCTCACCGAGAGCGAAAAGGAACTTGAGGTAATGGACCCTCGGAATTTCAAGCCAGCGGGAATCAAGAAGACACAGGATTTCAAGAGGAGGGGAGAGAGCGTCAGGGTCTTCCCCTACGATGGCGATCTTCTCCTGCTGCCGAACCGGTGCCAGACAAAAGAATGAGGAGATCAGTCGTCGACGAACTGGTCCTTTGACTCGGCCAGCAACTTCTGGAGCTTCTCCGCGGCTTTCTCGACCTCTTCCTTCTGCCCCTTCACTATGACCTTGTTGCCCTTTTCGCGCCAGTTCTCGTCAGGCAGCGACGCTATCCTCACGTGATATTCTTTGACGATCCTTTGAAAGAGCGGCTCCATCGTGGTCTCGCCCAGCCAAGCCCTGAACTCCTTCTCATAGACGCTGTCGGTTTCGATTCTAGGGAGGATGTATTCCTGGAACATCGGGAGCATCTCCTTCGGGAAGCCAGGCAGGCAGAAGATCGTCATCTTCCCCTTCTTTGCCTCGATCCCGCAAGCCGCACCAGTGATGTTCTTCAAAGCAATCGTCCCCTTCGGCATCGTGGCCATCCTGAGAGTCTCATTGGTCAGTACCGGCTTCTTGCCATACATCCTTCTGACCGCTTCGACCAGCCACTCGACCGCATCCTGTCTCACTTCGATTTCGACCCCGAGATACTCTGCGACCGCGTTTCGAGTGATGTCATCCAGGGTCGGTCCAAGGCCTCCTGTGATAATCAGGAAGTCTACTCCCGATTTCTGCGCTGAGTCGAGCACTCTCGTGATCTCAGGGAAGTCGTCACCGATCACGGTGATCATGTTGACATTGGCCCCCCTTTCCCGTGTCATGCGGATCATTTGGGAGGGGTATGGGTCAATCTCCGCTGTCAGGAGCTCGTCCCCTATGTGCACGATCTCGATCTTCATCTCACCCGTTCCTCCGACCGCATTATGCGGTCATCTCCTTCCTGTTGAACAGCCATGACGCTATCCCTGCTGACACGATCGCATACACTAACGCGATTCCTATAGCCAAGGTGACGTTTGGATAGTAGTATACGAGTTGGATGCTCCCCATTCCAGGTATCTCTCTCGTTTCGGCATAATCCGAAGGGTAAGGTGAGGTCATAATGTCGTTTATTGTACCTGATGAGAAAGTGAGGGAGAACTCCGGCTTAACCTGAGAATACGTCAGGACCCCATCTGCGATTGGAAGGATAAGTAACAGAAGTGCGAATGTGAGGACCAGCGCGCCGGTTGATCCCTTCATTATTGAGCTGATGAGGTATCCCACTGCCGAGGCCGAAATGGCGAAGAGCAGAGCGAGGCCGAAGGAGTCAGCCATCAGGCCGGATATCGACCCATCTACGGCAAGTGCCATTGTCGAAACGATGGCGTAGAACACCACCAGCGCGAGGAATATCGTCGCCAGGGTCGCGGCGAACTTTCCTGCGAAGAGAACCCCTCGCTTGACCGGGTTGGGGAAGAGCAGGTAGCCAGTCCGGTGCTGGAACTCCGACACAAGGGAATCCCCGGCAAATAAAGTCGTCCCGATGATTATCAGGATCCAGACCCATCGCACGAACATCTGGGCGAAGTCTGCCGGGTCGCTTGGGTAGTCGTGGCCCTGGAGGGGCGGTATCACCATGATGAGCATGATGATGGCGAATTCTAGGGCGAATATGCCGAGAAGGCGCCTGCTGCGTAGATGCTTGAGGAACTCGTATCTCGCGACTATCATACTTTGAGCGACATCTGAAGGGAGAGTGATGTTCTTCTCTTCTGTCACAAGATCACCTCGACTCCTTTATCAGGGACATGTACAACGACTCGAGTCCAATCCCTGTCTCCCTGAAAGAGACTATCCTAATTCCGAGCATCTGCAGGTCGGAAAGCAGTCTTGCCTGGTCCTCCTCCTTACCTTTGAATGTCACCGTGTACTGCCTAGCCTCTCCCGGCACGATCCTTTCCACCCCGTCGAAGTGGGAGATCCTGTCAATCATGTAGCTGTCCAAATGTTGGAGAACTCTTACCTCGATATCCTTCGAACCAGTGCTCTCGACAAGCGTCGCGACCGGCCCATATGCGAGTAGCTTGCCGTGGTCTATGAGCGCCACGCTCTCGCATATCTCCTGGACCTCATTCAGGAGGTGTGAACTCATGAAGATGGTGTAGTCTCCTCTTCTCAGGTCCTTCAGGATATTCCTGACCTCAACCATACCTCTTGGGTCGAGACCCGAGGTAGGCTCATCGAGTATGAGAACGTGGGGCTCATGGATTATCGCCTGAGCGATCGCGAGCCGTTGTTTCATCCCTTTGGAAAACTTCCCGATCCGCGTCTTCGACCAATCGGTCATCTTGACTGTTTCTAACACTTCCCTGCTGCGCCTCTCGATGTACTTGTGGGACATGCCCCTCAAGGTGCCTAGGTATTCCAAAGTCTCGAGTGGAGTGAGATATGGATAGAACTCGGGCGTTTCTACGACAGCACCAACACTGGCTAGCGCTTTCTTTGGCTCTTTCGTCACGTCGACGCCGTTAATGTAAGCCCGTCCTCCGCTGGCGAAGAGCAGGTTCGTGAGTATCTTGATCGTCGTCGTCTTGCCTGCGCCGTTCGGGCCCAGGAATCCGACGAACGACTTCTTCTTGACCGTGAGGTTCAGAGAATCGACTGCCTTGAAATCGTTGAAGTCCTTAGTCAAGTTCTCTATCACGATAGGCTCGTCCATCAGATCACTTTTTGTTGCGTGGATTGCGGAAGGGCCTACATAAACGTCGGGATATTAACCTTTTGGTCCCTGCCTGAAATCTTTTTATGCGTCCAGTCTCATTCAATCGAGGTGAAATCATGATTCCACCTGATCTTGTCGAGGAGGTCGTGATCAACATCCTCAGGACTGCCGTAACCTCTCTCCCCTCCGATGTCATCTCCGCGCTGGAGAGGGCAGAAGTTCAGGAGACGGATGATATTGCAGGGACGCAGCTCAGGACAATCCTTGAGAATGTCAAGTGCGCCGAAGGGACAGCCACTCCTATGTGCCAGGATACCGGGGTTCCGCTCTTCTTCGTCTCGGGTAGTTGCGATCCCGACCTCGAGGAAGCGATTAGGAGGGGAGTGGCGAGGGCCACAAAGGAGATTCCTTTGCGTCCGAACGTCGTACATCCAATCACGAGGAAGAACACGGGCAACAACTTAGGCGTAGAGATGCCCTACATACACTACTCGCCAGGGCCTTCCGGATTCGTGGACATCACTGCAATGCCCAAAGGCGCTGGCTCGGAGAACATGAGCGCCTTGAAGATGCTCACTCCCGCTGAAGGGATGAAGGGCATCAAGTCTTTCGTTCTCGACACGGTGGTCAGCGCGGGTGGGCGTCCCTGTCCTCCGACGATAGTCGGGGTGGGGATAGGCGGGTCCTCCAATATCGCCATGGACCTGGCAAAGAGAGCGCTCCTTCGCCCGCTCGATGTTCGGAACCCTTATCCCGAGCTCCAGACGCTCGAGGAGGATCTGCTCGAGGCTGTCAATCTGACAGGAATCGGTCCTATGGGGCTTGGCGGCAGGACGACTTCCCTTGGCGTCAGGGTCGATCTCGCGCACTGTCATACAGCCAGTCTGCCGGTCGCGGTGAATATACAGTGCTGGGCCGCAAGGAAAGCATCTGCACGGGTCTTCTTGGACGGCAGGGTGGTCTATTCGAGGGAGGGATTCTGGTGAGACTGGAGGCGCCGCTTTCGGATGAGACGGTGAGGTCCCTGAGGGTGGGGGACGTCGTGAGCCTGAGTGGCGTCATCTACACCGGCAGGGACGAGGTGCATTTGAGGGCTTTGGAGATGCACGAAAGGGGAGAGGAGCTGCCGGTCGACCTTAAGGGAGCGGCGCTTTACCATTGCGGGCCGATCGTGAAGAAGGTGAATGACCGCTGGATAGTGGTGGCAGCGGGCCCCACCACAAGCACTAGGATGGACTCCCTCGAGCCAAAGTTCATCGAGACCTTCGGCGTTCGTGCCATCATCGGGAAGGGTGGGATGTCCCGGTCGACCGTCGAGGCTATGAAGAAGTGTGGCTGCGTCTACCTCGTGATAACAGGGGGAGCGGCCGTCCTGGCCGCAAGGGATGTGAAGAAGGTCCTGGGGGTCCAGTGGCTCGATCTGGGGATGCCGGAGGCTCTTTGGGTATTCGAGGTGGATAGCCTCGGCCCACTCATCGTTGGTATCGACGCCCACGGCAACAGCCTCTTCAAGAGAGTTGATGAAGAGGTCAGGAAGAATCTCCCTGCCGCGAGGAAGCGCTTGGGATTCTCGTAGAAGGCATCTAGATTCCTGCGATACGGAGCGTTGATTGAGGACTAGAAGTTCACTTATTCTCTTCTACCAGCTCTTCCTTCGGTTTCGCCTCTTCCTCTTCACGTTCGATAGCCAACAGCCCCGGCTTCTTGCCCACCCTGTACCGTATGTATGTGGCGATCGAGAGTATGACGATCGCGAGGCAGAGGCCGACTATCATCAGGGAATGGGACAGATCGAAGCCGGGTATGAAGCCAGTATCCCCAGAGACAGGCTTCCTCTCGAGGTTGAGATCGTATTTCTTCGTCTCAAACGGGCTGAGTGATACCTGCACGGTCCTCTCCTCATATTCATCCTTCTGGAATGTCACCGTGTAAGTGCCAACGGGGACGTTCGAGAACGTGTAGTTACCGTTCGCGTCTGTGGAGGTCGAAGCGGTGTACTCCGAAGATGTGATCATCACCTTGACGTCGCGGACCTCGACTCCGCCGCTCGTGACCTTCCCGAAGAGCGTCGTCGGTTGCTCCAAGAGCGTGAAGTTAAGGTCCGTTGTCTTGCCTCGAATGATTACTACGGCTTGGTCGTGGTACGCCGTCCAGTATCCGTTCTTCTCGGCATGCGCGACGTAGGTCCCCGGTTCAACCCCATCGATCGTATACCCCCCCAGCGGCGACGTCGTAGTCGCGGAATAGTTGCGTTCGCCGGTAAGCACGATCTTCGCCCCTTTTATCGGGACAGTGCTATTCGTGACGTGTCCCGAGAGCGAACCCAGGATCTCGATCATCTTGAAATCGAAGACATTCAAGGATCCCGGCCCGATCTGGACATAGCCATAGCTGATGTTCGCGGTGTAATTCGTGTAGGAAGCGGTTATGTTGTATGTCCCGACGGGGAGTGAGATGTTGTAATCACCCGTTGCATTGACCAGGGTGTGATATGACCCCGCCGAGGTCGTGTTGACGGCGGTGACATTGACGTCAGGGAACGCGACTCCAGTCTCGTTCGTCACGCTGCCATTTATCCACCACTCGTTCGGACCCTGGGCATAGACCTCGGAGTGCATCACGCATAGAATGGAAACGAAAATGATTGTTGCCAGGGCGAATGGGGTGAGCTTCCTCATGCTTGGACTCAGATTATGCGGTGTGAGCATAAATTACTTGCGCATTGGCCAGCAACCTCGCGTCGGGCTCGCAAAGTAGTAATATATGAACGGCAAATGGACCTTGATTTGAAAGCGGAGAAAGTCTAATGGAACGGGTAACAGAAGCGTATAGCAAGAAAGAGGTCATGTCACTGATGGAGCCGCTCGTCGCCGAGTGGTTCAGCGGCAAGTTCGAGGGTCTCACCGAGCCACAATCGTTCGCGATTCCTCTCATCCACAAGAAGGAGAACGTGCTCGTGTCTTCCCCGACCGGCTCGGGCAAGACTCTGACCGCTTTCCTCTCGATAATCAATGAGCTGCTTAAGTACGCTAAGGATGGAAAGCTTGAGGACAGGGTGTATGCTGTGTACGTTTCGCCCTTGAAAGCCCTGGCCAACGACATCAACAGGAACCTGAAGGAGCCCCTGAGCGAGATGAAATCGCTCTCGGAGAAGAAAGGAATTCCGTTCCCGGAGATTCGGGTCGGCGTCAGGTCCGGCGACACTTCCCAGGCTGAAAGGCAGAAGATGCTGAGGAAACCTCCTCACATATTCATCACGACCCCCGAGTCCCTCGCCCTGGTCCTTGCCGCACCTAGGTTCAAGGAGAAGTTCACCAGGGTTGAGTGGGCGATTGTGGATGAGGTGCACGAGATATGCGATTCGAAGCGGGGCGTCTTCCTCTCCCTGACCCTGGAGCGGTTGCAGGATTATTGCACGCGTCGCTTCGTGCGGATCGGATTGTCAGCCACATTGGCACCGATCGAGGAGATAGCGGCCTTTCTTGTCGGCTTCGAGGACGGGAAGCAGAGGGACGTGAGGATCGTCGATGTCCGGTCGCCAAAGAACCTCGACCTGGAGGTTCTCTGCCCGACTGAGGACACGACAACTCTGCCTTACGAGATTGTGAACTCGAAGATGTACGACATGCTCGCTGACATGATCCGGGAGCACACCACGACCTTGGTGTTCACGAACACACGAAGCGGGACGGAGAGCGTCGTCTACAAGCTGAAGGAGCGCGGCCTTGAGAGCATCGAGGCGCATCACGGCAGCCTCAGCAAGGAGACCCGATTGGATGTGGAGGATAGGTTGAAGAGGAGCGAGCTGAAGTGCGTCGTTTCCTCGACCTCGCTCGAGCTGGGAATAGACATAGGTTCCATAGATCTCGTGTGCCAGATTGGGTCACCGAAGTCCGTAGCGAAGGGGCTGCAGCGCGTAGGCAGGAGCGGTCACGGGTACCTGCAGACCTCCAAGGGCCGGATGATAGTCTTCGACAACGACGATTTGGTCGAGTGTGCCGTTCTCTGCAGGGCGGCGCATCAGAACAAGATCGACAGGGTCGGCATTCCTCAGAACTGCTTGGACGTTCTCGCCCAGAGCATCGTCGGAATGTCGATCGAGAGCCGTTGGAAGGCCGACGACGCGTTCCGATTGGTGCGGAGGTCGTATTGCTACAGGGGTCTGCCGAAGGAGCTGTATCTGGACGTTTTGAGATATCTTGGTAGCAAGGACGCTTTCGAGGGGGTCTACTCTAAGATATGGTATGACGAGGAGGAGGGGACCTTCGGCAGGAAGCGCGGGGCCAGAATGATATATTTCCTCAACCTGGGAACGATACCGGAGGAGGCGAACTACAAGGTTTACGCCGAGAGGGGGGCGATGATCGGGGATCTCTCCGAGAAGTTCGTGGAGAGACTGTCCCCCAGAGACATTTTCGTTCTCGGAGGCAGGACCTATGAGTTCGTTCGCTCGCGCGGGATGAGCGTCTACGTCAAGACGGCTTCAGGCAAGAAACCGACCGTCCCTTCCTGGACAGGAGAGATGCTCCCTCGGAGCTTCGACCTCTCCATGGAAGTAGCCAAGTTCAGAGGGGAGATGGCCGCGAGACTGAAGGAGGACGAGAATAGGACGCTGGAGTGTCTGTGCGACGACTTCGATATCGACCATGGTTCGGCGAGGTCGATACTCAGCTACTTCGAGGAACAACAGTCGACGTGCGGCATGATCCCGACGAGCAAGAGTCTCGTCATCGAAGGATACGTCGATCTCACCGGCAATCATAATGTCATCTTCCACTTCCCGTTCGGGAGAAGGGTCAACGACGCCCTGTCCAGGGCATACGCTTTCCAGCTGACCCAGCAGCTCGGCTCCAACGTCAGCGTCTCTGTCACTGACGACACCTTCATGATAAGTGTTCCTAGGAGCATCGAGCTGAGAGGTCTGGACAAGCTGATTTCCAGCTCGGACCTCGAGAGCCTGCTTAGAAGGGCGCTCAAGGATTCCGAGATATTCAAGCAGCGGTTCCGTCACACCGCCGCCCGGAGCTTCATGATACTCCGCAACTACAAGGGCAGGGAGGTTTCCGTGAACAGGCAGCAGATCCGCTCGAGCTACCTCCTCGACACTCTCAGGAGCGTCGAGAGGGTGCCAGTCATCGAGGAGACCTACCGCGAGATCCTGGAAGATGTCATGGATCTGCAGGACGCCACGCTCGTGCTCAAGATGATCGAGAGCGGCGAGATGGCCGTGGAGTTCGTCGACTTCTCTTCGATCCCGTCCCCGTTCGCGCACAACGTCGTCCTCGCTGGCATCTCCGACGTGGTCTTGATGGAAGACCGCAGCTCATTGCTGAGGGAGCTTCACAGGAAGATACTCTCGAAGGTCATGGCGAGCGATCTGTCGGAATTCGAGTTCGAGGAGCAGAAGGTCACAGCCTACTTCAGGAAGAAGATCGGCAGGATCGAGGGGAAGGAGGACATCCTCCGCATCCTCAAGATGATTGGGCCGATGCGCGTCTTCAAGGAAAGGGCCAGGAGCGTCTATCCCTACTCTTCGCGGGACAAGCGCGTCGTGGATGGTTGGGCGGAGGAGCTCCTCGCCGAGGGCAAGATCGCATCGGTCTTCTCCGACGATCTCTATTTCGTCTCTTCGGAGGACTTACCGACATACGCGACCTTATTCCGAAAGAAACGTACGCTTGGAGAGACGGACAACAGGGTCTTAGATCTACTCGACAGAGAGAGGTCATCGCAGGAGCTCGCCGAAGCTCTGGGCGTCAGCACAGAAAGGGTCGCTAGATCCCTGCGCAATCTCGAATCCGCGTTCCTCGTCGGGAGGGTCGCACACCGGGACGGCCGATGGTTCTTCAGGCAAAGGGCGATCGAGGATAAGGGAAGACAGGCGTCCCTCGAGAGAGCGATATGCAAGTGCCTGGAAGGTTTCTCTCCGTCCACAGCGGACGAGATCTCGTTCGCGCTCGGCGTGCCCGATGCCGAAGTGAGGGACGCCGTCTTCTCCCTTGTGAGAGAGGGAATGCTCGCCGAGGGCATGTTCCTCGTGTCCGAACACAAGCAGTACATGCTGAGGAAGGACCGCCTGAGGCTCAAGAGCCAGAATTCCGATTCCTATGATCTTCGTACGGTAGAGGTCTATCGGAGGTCGAAGACCCGGGGCCCATTCTCTTCCATAGAGGATTGCATAAGGTTCCTCGGTTCCGTCGGCGACCCGCTCGACCTCTTCCACCGGGTTCGGGGCTTCGACATTGAGGATTGGGAGAGGCTCAGGAGGGGCGGGAAGGTCCTTCTTGGAAGGTTCCTGAGGGGGCGCGTCCGCTACGTCCTTGCGGAGGATGCCCCGATGTACGTGTCCGCGTACAGGATGGGCGCCCCGGTCGGTATGGACAAGACGATTCTCGATTTCATCAGACAGAACGACGCGCTCGGCCTGCTGCAACTTCGGCAGATGACCGGCATCCCAAAGGAGCAACTGAAGTCGGGTCTGGACCGACTCGACCGCAGCATGTATGTCGTCAGGAAGTTCGAGCACAGGGAGGAGTGGTCGCGGGAGAACATTTACGAACCCTATGACGCACCAGTGTACGGAGGCGATCCGAGGCAGGATGTCGTCCGCAGGTTCATCAGGACTAACGGCCCGGTCCCGATATTCGCAGTGACAGCTTACACAGGTTTCTCTCTAGACGAGGTTCGCGAGAGGATGCGGCTGCTGGATATTAGGAGCATATCGGTCGGGGAAGGCCAGGTCGAGATGTACATGATGGCGGACGAGGTCGACAGTCTTCAGTCGCCACAAGAATCCGAAAGGAGGATGCGGGTGCTATCGATGTTCGATCCCGACGTGCAGCCTCTCCGGTCCGAAATCGCTTCGAGATATGGGGACGGGCTGGTCTACCCGATCATGTCGGACGGCGTGCTCGTCGGTGCCGCCGAGAAATGGAACATGAGCGGCTGCATCGAGGCGCGCGGACTCGACCTTGAGGACCCGTCTCTTCTGCCTGACGCCTTGGAGGCGCTGGATGGAATGATGAGTTTCTACAAGATGCTCGGCTACGACATCCTGAGGGTGAAGGAGGTGCTCGGGAAGAGCGTGGAGGAGATCGGAGGCGCTCTCGCTGATGTGCTGGCCAAGGCGGGATACCATCGCATCGGAGCCGCGTTCATAAAGGGGGATTTCGTCCCGAAATCGTTCTCGCAGGAGGACGTGCTCGGCTACGTTCTCTGGCGGCAGGCGATTCCAGAGGACAGGAAGTTCGAGAATGTGCTGGAAGGGGTCAAACAGACCGGCGGCTTCCGGTCCGATTCCGCCGCCTACCTCCGTTGCAAGGTCAAGGTTCCCGTGAAGAAGCTGTTCGAACAGGGGACGTTGGTGCGCGTGCAGGCAATCCCCGAGTTCCTGACGTATACGACAATCGAGCATGCGAGTCTATACCGCAAGGCAAAGAGCGTGCAGATGAGCGAGGACATGAGATCGCTGATTAGAATACTCGAGGATCGAAAACAGATATCGAGAGACGAGCTGTATGCCCTGTCCCTGGTCGGCCACGGGAGGACCCATGAAGCGCTTCGCGAGCTGTACATGGGGTCAGCGGTGTATTTTGACCGCGCAAGGAATGTTCGTCTCGTTCCGGACTCCAGCATGAGCACGAGGGAAGCTCGGACCGGACTATTCAGATTGCTGTTCCGCAATTACGGCATGTTCGCTGCAGAGGAGATCGTCCGTTTCATCAAGTACCGGATTCCGATGAAGGAGGTCAGAGAGATACTGGCTGACCTGGAGAAGGAAGGCCTGTTGGTCAAAGGCTACTTCGTCGAGGAGGACGAGACACTCCGCTGGATGCTCAAGGAGGATTTGGACAGGATCGGCTTGGATTTCGAGGACAAGTTCGTACTTACCACCGACGACAACCTTCAATCCTACCTCCTTCCGCTCATAAGGGCGAAGTTCGGCAACAGGTCCGTGATATTTGAAGGGCGGCAGATGATTGGTGCGTTCAAGGGCAGGCCGAGAGGCAAGGACATGTACATAGACGAGTTCGTCGGCGACCGGAAGGCCAGGGCCGTGCTGAGCCAGCATTTGAGGACGATGGGCCTGACGCTTAGGAAGATCGGGGGTCATACCATCCCGGACTGGGAGGTCCAGGAGTTCTACGAGAAGACGCACCCTGGCGAGACCTGACTCACTTCTTCCTTCTCAATATCAGTTCCGCCACCTTCTTTCCAGAGAGTAACATGCCTCCGAAAATAGGCCCCATCCTAGGGGCGCCCATGACCGCGTTGCAGGCCATTCCAGTGACGTAGAGGTTTGGGAATACTTCGACCGTGTTCTTGACCGTCATCTTCTCCCCGACCTCCGCCCACATGCTCCTCTCGCCCTCTATCTTGCCGGACGGGGTCCTGAGCCTGCCTGCTTTGGCCTGCACAACCCTGCAGACCTCTGCGGCGTGGCCGGTTGCGTCGATGACGTATTTCGACCTGATGGTAACGGGGTCGACATGCATGCCTGCCACGTTGACAGCGCTCCAATTAATGACGACGCCGGTCACCTTCGAATCCCGCATCATGACGTCCTCCACCGTGATGGCGTTGTACAATCTGGCACCTGCATCTATCGCAGAGGCGATGAGCTTCGCCGAGGCCTCGACAGAGTCAGCGGTGTAGTATCCGGCCCCCTCGTCTGTCAGGTTCACTCCGATCTCCTCCAGGAGGGATCTCGATTCCTCCTGCACGACAATCACCGGGAATGTCATTCCGCCTCCCCACATTCCCCCTCCGGGGGAGAGCTTCCTCTCGAAGATGACGACCTTCTTGCCGGCCTTCGCCAGATATCGCGCCGCGGTCAAGGAAGAAGGCCCAGCACCCGCAATCACAACGTCCACGTCCAGGTTCTCAAGGAACTCCCTCGAGAATCGCTCCACGATTCTCTTTGTGACCATGACTTCGTCGATTGGCATCATATCGCCTCTGGGTTTCCCTCAAGGGGACGAACGATAACACCTGTTCCGACTTAAGAATCTGTTGTCCTCGTTTGTCTTGGTTGCTCCTGCCCCCCTCATCAGCAGCAGAGAAATGGCAAGATCTACGAAGGCATCAAAAGAAGCGCGCTGGATAGTCGACTCGTTCGGAGTTCACGTTGTTGGCATTATAACCTTTTAATATTGTTAAGTCTTATTCTCTCTCCATGAAGATTCCATGCGAGCTGATCGTGTGGTACGTCCTTCCCTCTATCCGCCGGGAGTTGGCAAGAGAGCTCGTGGAGAAGCACGGCCTTACCCAGGCAGAGGTGGCAAGGCGCTTCGGGGTGACAGACGCCGCGATATCTCAGTACCTGAAGTTAAAGCGGGGTACGAGCAGGGAGATGGAAGCCAGCGGGAAGTACGAGGACTTCAAGAAAGAGGTAGAGCGCGCAGCCTCCAGGATCACCAATGGCTCCGATATCGTGACGGAGACATGCAGGATCTGCGAGATGGTCAAGAAGAGCGGGATGCTTGTCTCCATTTACGAGACCCACACAGGCCTCAAGGCGCCTCTGTGCGTCTGCCCTCAGATGGAGTGATATCCCGTTCAAACGTCTTTCTTCGTTCTCGCCTCTGAGATGTAGATGTACTCTTGCGCATAACCTGCGTATCTTCCGAAGCAGGTCCGCCCGAACTCGCTGACTTTCTTGTAGCTGCCCCTCGCGCCGTACACATTCTCCATGGCCCGCTTTATCCTGACATCGATTGGAAAAGCCTCGAGTTGATCGAGGCTGAAGAGCGCGATACAGTCGGCCACCTTGTCCCCGACCCCTTCGAACCGTTTGAGAGTGGTCACGCAGTCCTCGTATTTCTCATGCTTCAATCCCTCGAAGTCCAGGTCCGCACAGTGCACCCTCCTGGCGAATTTCACGAACCTGTTGCAACGGAAACCGAGATTGCAGTGCATCGCCCTTTGCTCGTTCTCCAATATCTCCTCCGGACGGGGGAAGGAGTACAGGTCGTCCGATAACTCACGGCCGAACTTCTTGCAGAGGTTTTCGATCATGCCCTCGATCCGGGGTATGCTCGCATACGTCGCGAGAGTGTAGGAAGCGGCGCACTCCCAAGGGTCCTGTCTGATCAATCTGAGCCCCTCGAACCTCTTGACCAGATCGGACATGTAGTCGTCCTTCGATATCTCGCGGATGATCCCATCGAGGTCGTCGTCAGCCCTGAAAAAAGAGAGGAGGAGACTCTCTGGAATCCTTCCGACGGCCTCGATTCCGGCCCCGTTCTGCTTCAGCTTCACGACCCGGTCGGCGAGGACTCCCTTCCACCAGCCATGCTCCTTCCTCCACCTGAAGACCTGGCCGCAACCAAGGGTCCGGTCCAGGTTCAAGCGCCCAAAATTCATCTCGCCTTCCTTGCCACGTAGATCATGAAGTCGCTCGTCTTCTTGAACGAGCTGAAGTCGTAATCGCCGTACACTTCCAGGACGTCGAACCCGCATCTCTTCAGGAGGTCCATGGCCTCTCTGTGGAACAGATATCGGAGCGTGAATGTCGTCGTAACCCTCCTCAGCTGGCGGTCCTGTCTCGAGATATCGTAGAAGTAATGAACGGTCGTGCGCTGGGACGGCTGGTCGAAGGTCTGGCATTCGAACTTCGATATGATCTCCCCCTGGGCGGTCAACTTCGTCCCGTTGTGGCGGACGACCCCCTCCAGTCTGTCGAGTTTCGGGTTGAAGACGCTCATGCTGAGAAGCCCGTCGCCCGTCAAATGCTTCCACACGTTCTTCAGGGCCGCCTCTTGGTCCCCGGTCTCCAGGAGATGCAGGAAGGAGTTGAAAGGGATGATCGTCAGTTTGAACCGCCTCTTCGTCTTGAAGGTCCTGATGTCGTCGTGCATCACGTCTATCTTGCATTGTGTCTCGTCGTCTAGGAGCTCGAGCTTGGCGGTAAGACAGTCGAGCATCGCGGCGCTTCTGTCGACGCCGGTGATCTCATATCCCTTCCTTGCCAACGGAATCAGTATCCTGCCGGTCCCGCACATGCATTCCAGTATAGGAGAGCCAGTGGTCTCTGCGAGCTGCCTGTAGAACCCTACGTCCTCGGTGAGTTCCTCGGCCCAGATGTCATAGTATTTCGCCGACACCTCGTATTCGTCCAGGCTCTCCTTCACATTCTCATCGCTTGTAGCCGAACTTGCGGAGCAGTTCCCTTCTTTTCTTGAGATCCTCATCCTTCTCAACTCCAAGTGGGGTCTGTCCATCGATCACACCGACGACCCCGCGACCCCTCTGGGTCTCTGCGACGAGCACTTCCACATCATTCGCTGTAGCACAGAATATGCTGCAGACCTCTGGCACGTCTCTTATGCTCTTGAGTACATTGATTGGGTAGGCATTCCTAATCATCAGGAAGAAGGTGTGGCCGGCTCCTACCATCGTCGCGTTCTTCGCGGCGCATGCCTTCAACTCGTCGTCGTTGCCCTCCACCCTCACGAGTCTGTCAGAAGAGGCCTCGCAGAAAGCGACTCCGAACTTGATGCCGGGAACGGCATTCACCATCGCCTCATAGAGGTCCTCTGCGGTCTTTATGAAGTTGGACTGGCCCACAATGACGTTCACGTCCGAAGGTTTATCGATAAGCACAGGCTCTGTCTTCATTCCCTGCCCCCAATCACGTAGAACATCTTCACTGATAGATAATCTTTGCAGACCGACCTCACAGGTCCCTCTGACCAGGCCTTGGAGGGCACAAGAGAGGAGAACCGGTCAAGAGTTAATAATCATAGAGTCAATCACTCGTAGCGTGTTCTACTTCGGACCCGCAGGCTACCCCGAGGGGAGCAAGAACCCGATTGACGCTCTGGAGAGAGTGCGCAAGCTGGGACTGGACGCGCTGGAAGTGGAGTTCGTTCGCCAGGTGAGAATGGAGGAGAGCAAGGCCAAGAACATCGGCTTGAAGGCTGAGGAACTGGGCATTCTACTTAGCGCCCACGCTCCGTACTACGTCAACTTCAACTCCTCCAACAGAACGACCGTGAGGAAGAGCGTGGAGTGGGTCGTCAAGACGGCGAGGATCGCCGACCTGATGGGGGCCTGGGTCATCGTCATCCACGCCGCGTCATACTCCAGGAAGAGCCCGAACGCCGCGACCAAAGCCGTGATCAGGGGTATGAAGAGATGCAGGGAGACGATGGAGGAAGAAAGCCTTCGGCCGATGCTAGGTCTGGAGACCATGGGGAGGAAGGGGACCTGGGGAACGCTGAGGGAAATAGGGGTTGTGATGGAGGAGGTGGAGAGGGTAGTGCCGGTCTTGGACTTCGGCCATCTTCACGCGAGGGACGGCGGGCGTTTCAGGTCCGTCACCGACTTCCAGGAGGTAATGGACGAGCTCGAATCGATCTACGGTGGGCGTATGCACTTCCACTTCAGTTGCATCGAATACACTGAGGCCGGGGAGAGTAGGCACCTCCCCCTCGAAGCGAAGGAGCCTGACTTTTCGCTCTTGGCAGAGGCGCTACGTCCGCTGCGGAAGAGCGTCACGATCATCAGCGAGACCCCGCTGCCTGAGGAGGATGCGGTGAGGATGAAGGGGATGTTGGCCCCGTTCTGACATCTAATGCCACAGTCCTTGGATAACGACAACTATATATTTCTAAGTCAATTAGTGGCCCAGCAGTGGGTGGTCTGTTGGTCGCCGGTCGCCCTTCGGATGAAAACAAAGGTTCGGGTGGGGAGCTTGAATTCGACTGCCCGGAATGCGGGACGCATATTGTAGGCGAGATTTCAAAGTGCCCGAAGTGTGGCGTCGAGTTCGTGATAGAGGAGGTCTCGGAATTCGAGTGCCCGGAATGTGGGACCATCGTTCCGGCCGACAGCACCAAGTGCCCCAAGTGCGGTGCGGTTTTTGAAATGGAGGTTGCACCGGGATCCGTTGCAGAAACCGAGGAGACACCTTCTGTCGTGCCCGAGGCCGTGATAGCAGCCGCACCGGCCCTCGAGGCCGCAATACCTGAGCCGGGTCGAGCAGTGCCTGCGGAGACACCTGAGGAAATCGAGCTTCGCAAGCAGTTCCCTCTGCTGGTCGAGGAGGTAAAACCCCTTCTATCCCTGGCGACGGAGTATGGAATCGATGCCGCAGAGGGAAGGCGATACATAGACAAGGCGGTTAGGGCCGGCAGGCAGAGGGACGTCGTCTCGGCCGTCAAGTTCGTGAAGCACTGCCTCGAGAGCGTGAGGTCCGCGATTGACGAACGGATAACCCGGGACTTGGATTACCTGGATAAGCTCGCGGAGATTGCGAAGAAGACAGGTTCGGACCCGATCATGATCCTTCAGGCCATGGCGAACGTGAAGGCTAAGAATGAGACTACGGACGTCGCCGGAGCGCTTGCGGAGGCGAAGGCGGGAAGGACCGAGGCGGAGAGGATCACCGGGAAGTACATCGAGGCCAACGAGATCTGCGACGCGCTCGAGAGGTTGATGCAGAACTCCGAGAGATTCTACATCGACGTGCGCGATGCGAGAAAGCTCCTGAACGAGGCCAGGGACGCAGGACAGCATGGCGATTGGAGTATGATGGGGATATTGGCTCGGAAGGGAAGGGAAGAACTCTCTTCCTCATTGCCGGATGTGCTCAAGGGAGAGCTCAAGAAGGCGAAGGGCGCGTTGCTGGATGCGAAGGCGGAAGGCAAGGAAGTCTCAGCGTTGGTCAAGATCTTGAAGGATGCCGGAGTGGCGTTCAAGCAAGGGGATCAGGAAGAAGCGCTCGAGCGTCTAATCGAGTTCAAGACAGAGGTCAGGCATCTGTAATTCTCTCATTCGTGCTGTTTAATCACTTCCATCTCTCTTTCGAGGATGGAGCGCTCCTGCGTTTTCAGGCTTTCTTTGTTCACCGACACCAGGAATATCGCCTGGCGCTCGGAGACCTCGTCCACAACGTTCCTTATGAATCGCACGATCCCTTCGAAGGTGGTGTTGCTGATGAGATATTGGATGTCGTCCAAGAGCACTATGCTTCTCTTGTCTGGCTGGATGAACTCCTCGATGATTAGCATTATTCTCTCAAGGGATGGCATGACGGTGCGCTCGGTCTTCGATTCGTGATCCGTCAGCCAGAAGACTATCGCTTCCATGTCCCCCAACTTCTCCCTCAGGACCCTCGGGTGCCCTCTGGCTATCGCCAGGCCTTTGTAGCCTTCCTTGAGCTTCGAGGCGAATAACCTGTGGGATACATCGGGCTTCTCCTCTTCCACCAGGTAACTCTGCCCTTCCTGGACCTCAATGTTGACCTGCGCGTTCTTCACTTCCTTCGTCTCCCGGGTGAGTATCTCCTTGGCCAACTTGATCGTGATATCGGAGCGCATCAGCGAGGAGAACGCAACGACTCTGTTCAGACCGCCCTCCAGCTGCCTGACGTTGTCCCTGCACACCTCGGCGACGAACCTGAGGACATCCTTCGGAACGGACAGCTTGTCCTCCCTCGCCCTCCTCTCGAGTATCGCGAGCCGGGTCTGGAGGTCCGGGGGCTGGATATCGGCTATCAGGCCGGACTCGAACCTCGTCGCCAGCCTGTCTCCAAACGACGGAATCTCCTTCGGAAGCCTGTCGCAAGCCAGCACTATCTGCCCGCCTTTGTCCATAAGGTCGTTGAATATGTGGAAGATCTCCTCCTGGATCCGCTCCTTCCCGGCAAGGAACTGCAGGTCGTCGATTATCAGGAAGTCAGCCTCGCGGTAGGTTGTCCTGAACTCCTCCAACCTCTTCGAGGCCAGCGATTCGATCAGGTCCTCTTCGATCGCATCAGTGGATGAGTATGTCACCGTGAGCTGGGGGCTGTGCTCCCTCACGTAATTCCCTATCGCCTGGAGGAGGTGGGTCTTCCCGAGCCCCGACCTGCTGTAGATGAAAAGGGGATTGTAGACCTTGCCAGGGGTAATCGCCGAAGCTCTGGCCGCCGCCTCTGCGAATGAGCTGTTCGGCCCGGTCACGAAGCTCTCGAAAGTCAGACGCGGGTTCAGGGGGCGACCGTATGGAGCCTTCTCCCCGGCGCCGATGCACCTCGGGCAGTTCCCGCTCGAGTCGAGAGGTCCGCCGCAGCTTGGGCACTGCGTCCTTTTCGGGATGCCCTGCGAGCTCATCCTGTGATACTGGAGTATGAGGTCGTAGACCCCGTCTATGCGTTCATCAAGCTTCTTCCTATCCATGTCGTCCTGGATTTGCTTCTCTGCAAGGACGGCGGAATCGGACCTCTCTATCCTTTTGCGGAGCGCCTCAAGCTCCGCCTGGGTATCCGACGCCCTCTCTGGATCCCTCATCTTTCTTAGAAGGGACTCCGTCTCTCTCTCGTACCCATTCGTCCTCAGGAACCGGAGGCTCTCCTTCATCTCCTCGATCTTCTCGATGTTCGTCTCGAAGTAGGGCAGCGCCTTGGCCGCCTTCTGAGGATTGCTATCGTAAAGGTCAAGGAGGCTGTGAACGTCGTAACCGGCTTTCGACCACTTGATTATTCTCTTCGCGGCCTTCTCATCCACGTCCTTCAGCATCTCCTCATCGACCCGAATCACCGGATGGGGGATCCAGGGAGGAGGAATCAGTTCGACGCGATTCACTTCCGCGCCCTGGAAGATGCTCGCGATTTCCTGCGGTTGGATCTTAGCGTGGAGAGTGACGATCGCGTCCTGGCAGACGGAGTCCTGCCATATGTACTCGACGGCCTTTCCTCCCTTGTAAAGTCTGTCCTTGTCCGCCCCGGAGCGCTTGAAGACGTAGGCAGAAACGACTGGATCGCCATCCATGAAAAGGATCAATCCTTCGGACCTATTCCCGCTGTCGACTAGGGCGACCTTGATGTATCCCGAGAAGGAGTACTTCCGGACCTCGTCGAGAATCCTCTTCAGCGTGCTCTCCGTTCCGTTCTGCTTCTCGACGACCTGTCCCTCTGGTACTCCCATTTCGGCTAGCACACTCATCATCAGACAATCGCGGTGAAATCTTAAATCCTTTATGGAGCCCCCGACTTCTGGGCGGAGGTCGTCGCCCTCGGTCATTCAGCTCATGTTCTTCGATGCGGCCCGCATAGGGGCTGAGGGGAAGGGCATAAGAAAATTTAAGTCGAGGGACGTTTTGTTGTGCTTAACCACGCCACTGTAGCTCAGCGGCAATCCGCGATCGCTAAAGAGCGACGGTTTCGTAAACCGTAGGTCGGGGGTTCAAAACCCTCCAGTGGCTCCATAATCTCTCTAGGGTACGATGCGGAGAGCGGGAACTCAGCAGGTCCCGTCCTTCTTGAGGTATTCCTTGAGGATTCTTATCGCACAGACGTCGCCGCACATCGAGCAACCGTCCGACTCCTTGGTGACGCCCCTCGACCTGTATCTTCTGGCCTTCTCCGGGTCGAGGGCTTCCTTGTACATGCCCTCCCAATCCAGGGCCTTCCTGGCCTGGGACATCTTCAGGTCCCTCTCCTTTCCCCTTCCCCTTGCGACATCCGCGGCGTGCGCCGCGAGCTTGCTAGCAATCAGCCCTTCTCTTACATCTTCTGCGTCTGGCAAGGAAAGATGCTCGGCTGGCGTGACGTAGCAGAGGAAGTCCGCGCCGTAGTAGGCCGCGAGGGCCCCACCGATGGCGCCCGCAATGTGATCATAACCAGGGGCGATATCGGTCACGATAGGCCCGAGGACGTAGAACGGTGCTCCGTCGCAGACCGCCTTCTCGACCCTAACGTTCGCTTCGATTTGATTCAGAGGAACGTGACCGGGACCCTCGACCATGACCTGGACACCTTTCTCCCTCGCCCTCTTCACCAGGTTCCCTAGTATTATGAGCTCCTGCAGCTGCGGTCCGTCCGTCGCATCATGTATGCACCCGGGTCTGAGGCCGTCCCCCAGACTCAACGTGAACTCGTGCTCGCTGGCAAGCTCGAGAAGGTAGTCGAAGTCCTCGTAGAGGGGGTTCTCCCTTCCGTTGTGGAGGATCCACGCCACCAAGAACGATCCGCCCCTTGACACGACATCGGTCACCCTACTCGACCTCTTCAGGTGCTCGACGCTCTCTTTGGTGATTCCACAATGGACCGTCATGAAGTCCACGCCGTCCTTGGCATGCTGGACTATTCCTCTGAAAATGTCGTCCTCGTCCATGTCGACGACCGCACTCTCTCTAGCTGCCTTCAACCCGGTCTGGTAAATCGGGACGGTGCCTATCGGGACGCGCACCTCCTTGACTATCGCTTTCCTGACGGCATCGATGTCGCCCCCGGTGCTCAGGTCCATCAAGGTGTCGGTACCGTACTCGACCGCAACCCTGGCCTTGGCCAGCTCGAAGTCAATGTCCGCCATGTCCCTCGACGTGCCTATGTTCACATTGACCTTCGTTGCGAGCCCCTCGCCAATCCCGCAAGGTGCGGGGGAGTGCACAGGGTTCGAAGGGATGACGACCCTCCCGTCGGCGACCCTTCGCCTGACGACCTCGGGGTCGACTCCTTCCTTCAGGGCCACCGTTTTGATCTCGTCCGTTAGACCCAGTCTTGCCCGTTT
The DNA here is from genome assembly GCA_964544915.1 of uncultured Methanomassiliicoccaceae archaeon. GTDB lineage: Archaea > Thermoplasmatota > Thermoplasmata > Methanomassiliicoccales > JACIVX01 > JAJRAG01. Next base: position 27,008 of record CAZJDY010000020.1, read on the forward strand.
CATCATCGGTATCCTTGGTCTAATCGCCTTCCCCCTATTATGGTTTATGCCCACCAGGAGACCGGCGGAACGGTCTCGTTATGGCATGATCGAACGGTTCCGAGGCTCCTCTCTTTGCCTGGTAATGAACCCCAGTTTTTCGAGCACTTAAAGGGTCGGTCTACTTTAAATATCCAGATGTCCGCGAAGTTTATTTATAGTATGATGGCATTAGGAAAACACCATCAGAAGGAAGGATGGGAGGCAGGTTCAGCTATCTAACAGATGACCCAACGAGTTGACCTATTGATTGTGAGATTGACATAGTGCAAATGAGAGGACGGATTGCATGGAAGATGCGAGCTACGATGCAGATAAGATACAAGTCCTTGAAGGCCTCCAGGCTGTGAGGAAGCGCCCGAGCATGTATGTCGGGAGCACAGATGGTCGGGGTCTTCATCACCTAGTGTACGAGGTCGTCGACAACAGCATCGACGAGGCGATGGTCGGGTTCTGTACCAAGATCGAGGTCACGGTCAATACGGAGGGCAGCGTCACCGTCGCCGATGATGGAAGGGGGATCCCTACCGGCATCCTCCCGAAGTACAACAGACCCGCCGTGGAGATTGTCATGACGACTCTGCACGCGGGGGGGAAGTTCGATAGGAAGAGTTACAAGGTGTCCGGAGGCCTGCACGGCGTCGGCCTGTCCGTCGTCAACAGCCTCTCGGAGTGGCTGGAGGCGAGGATAAGAAGGGAGGGCAAGGAGCATCTCGTGAGGTTCGAGAGAGGTGTCATAGTTGAACCCTTGCATCTCGTTGGGGAGGCGACCGGCACCGGAACGACGATCACCTTCAAACCTGACAATGAGATTTTCAGCGACACGAATTTCGACGATGAGATACTCGTCCACCGTCTCATGGACCTGGCCTTCCTGAACAAGAACGTTGTCATTACTTTCACGGACCAACGCAAGGGCAGGCAGGAGAAGTTCCACTTCGAGGGCGGGATTGTCGAGTTCGTCACCCACATAAACAAGACGAAGACCGTCCTCCACGAGACGCCCATCTATCTCAGCGGCGAGAGGGACAACGTCCTTATCGAGATCGCGATGCAGTACACCGATTCCTACGCTGAGAGTGTCTATTCATATGTCAACAACATAAACACGATCGAGGGCGGCACACACCTGATAGGCTTCAGGTCCGCCTTGACCAGGACGATGAACGATTATGCCAGGAAGTACAACTATCTGAAAGAGAGCGAAGAAGGTCTCAGTGGCGAGGATGTGAGGGAGGGTTTGACCGCCATCCTGAGCGTGAAGATCGCGGAGCCGCAGTTCGAAGGGCAGACGAAGACGAGGCTTGGGAACAGCGAGGTCAAGGGCATCGTCGAGGCATTCATCAACGAGAAGCTGTACCAGTATCTGGAGGAGAACCCGAAGGTCGCCGAGGCCTGCGTGAGCAGGGCGATCCTGGCAGCGCAGGCGAGGGAGGCGGCAAGGAAGGCGAGGGAGCTCACGCGCAGGAAGGGCTTCCTCGATTCAGCTAGCCTTCCAGGCAAGCTCGCTGACTGCACCGAGAAGGACCCGGCGAAATCCGAACTATTCATAGTCGAGGGCCCGTCCGCTGGTGGAAGCGCAAAACAGGGCCGAAACAGGGATTTCCAGGCGATTCTTCCCCTCCGAGGGAAGATATTGAACGTGGAAAAGGCGAGGATGGACAAGATACTCAAGAACGGAGAGGTCAGGAACCTGATCACCGCATTCGGTGCGGGGATCAAGGACGACTTCGACATTGCCAAGGCCAGGTACCACCGTATCATCATCATGACAGATGCGGATGTGGACGGCGCGCACATTCGGACGCTGCTCTTGACCTTGTTCTTCAGATACATGCGCCCGCTGATTGACAACGGCTACATCTACATCGCCCAACCCCCCCTGTATAAAGTCTCGAAGGGAAATAAGGAGATTTACGCCTACTCGGAGAGGGAGAGGGTCAGCGCCCTGGGGCTATTGGGCAAAGGTGCCGCCGTCCAGAGATACAAGGGTCTGGGAGAGATGAACCCACATCAGCTGTGGGAGACGACCATGGACCCCGCCTCGAGGGTGCTGAAGAAAGTCACGGTTGAGGACGCTTTAAGGGCCGACGAGCTTTTCAGCGTGCTGATGGGGGACGCAGTGTTGCCGCGGAAGGAGTTCATCAGCGCACACGCGAAAGAGGTTGAGAATCTGGACGTGTAGGTGATCAGATGGAAGAGGCAACACAGAAGGTCGTTCAGCGCACCATCGAAGTGGAGATGAAGAAGTCCTACATCGACTACGCCATGAGCGTCATCGTCGGCAGGGCGCTCCCGGACGTGAGGGACGGTCTGAAGCCGGTTCATCGTAGGATACTTTATTCAATGTATGACATGGGCCTCACCTCTGGCAAGGCTCACAAGAAGAGCGCCAGAGTGGTCGGAGAAGTTCTCGGAAAATATCATCCGCATGGCGACATGGCAGTTTACGATTCGCTCGTGAGGATGGGTCAAGACTTCTCGATGCGTTATCTCTTGATTGATGGTCAGGGCAACTTCGGAAGCGTGGACGGCGACTCCGCGGCAGCTATGAGATACACAGAATGTCGTCTGGCCGCGATCGCCGAGGAGATGCTCGAGGACATCGACAAGGACACCGTCAACTTCGTCGACAACTTCGATGGCAGTCTGAAGGAGCCAGAGGTTCTGCCGGCGAAACTGCCGAACCTACTAATCAACGGCTCATCTGGTATCGCTGTCGGCATGGCCACGAACATCCCGCCTCACAACCTGCGGGAGGTCGCGGACGCGATTATTCATCTAATCGACAACCCGAACATGGAGGTCATGGAACTGATGGAGTTCATCAAGGGTCCAGACTTTCCGACGGGTGGCATCATATACGGGGTCAACGGGATCATCGAGGCCTACTCGACCGGCAAGGGGCGCTTGAAGGTCAGGGCCAGGACCAAGATCGAAGAGCACGAGAATAAGAAGAAGATCATCGTCACCGAGATCCCCTATATGGTCAACAAGGCGAACCTGATCGAAGCGATCGCCGAGCTGGTGAAGGATAAAAGGATCGACGGCATCACGGACCTGAGAGACGAATCGGACCGCGAAGGCATGAGGGTCGTCATCGAGCTACGCAAGGAGGTCATGGAGGAGATTGTTCTCAACCAGCTCTTCTCCCACACCCAGATGGAGGTGACGTTCGGCGTCATAAACCTCGCTCTCGTGAACAACGAGCCCCGGGTACTCACTTTGAAGGAGACGCTCCAAAGCTTTGTCGACTATCGCAAGACGGTCGTTATCAGGAGGACGAATTTCGAGCTCGAGGAAGCGAGGAAGCGGGACCATATCCTTCAGGGCCTGATCAGGGCCGTCGACGAGCTCGACGAGACGATTGCATTGATACGCGCGTCAAAGAGCGGGGAGGAGGCGCGGGATGCCTTGATACAGAGATTCCAGCTGTCGGACGATCAGGCCAAGGCCATTCTGGACATGCGGCTGCAGAAGCTGACGGGCCTCGAGATAGAGAACCTGCGCCAGGAGTTCCAGGAGATCGAGAAGAGGATCAGGGATCTGGAGGACATCCTGGCCAACGAGAAGAGGATCATGGACATAATCAAGGCCGAGGTCCTCGAGATCAAGGAGGAGCACGGCGACGAAAGGAAGACGGAGATCGTGCACGACGCGATAGACCTTGACATAGAGGATCTCATCCCGGTCGAGGACATGGTCGTGATCATCACCCACGACGGCTACATCAAGAGGCTCCCGATCAACACTTACAAGCAGCAGCGGAGGGGGGGCGTCGGCCTCATAGGAATGGAGACGAAGGAGGAGGACCACGTCGTCGATCTGTTCGTCACCTCCACTCACAACTACATCATGTTCTTCACGAACCACGGTAGGGTGTACTGGTTAAAGGCGTACATGATACCTGTTGGAGGACGACATGCCAAAGGGAAGCCGATCGTCAATATGCTTCCGGGCCTCGAAGAGGGCGAGAAGGTCCTCGACACGATCCCAGTCAAGGATTTCGACGACCAGCACTCCTTGGTGTTCGCCACGAAGAAGGGCATAATCAAGAAGACGAAGCTCTCGGCGTACGCACACGTGAGGTCTTCGGGCATCATAGCTCTCGGACTGGAGCCTGGCGATGAGCTTGTGGACACGAGGTTGACCGACGGCAAGAAGGAGGTCGTCATCGCGACAAAGGACGGACAGGCTGTACGCTTCGAAGAGAGCGAGGTGCGGTCGATGGGCAGACCGGCCAAGGGAGTCATAGGCATCAGGCTGTACCCCGGCGACGAGGTCGTCAGCATGGCCGCTGTCACATCCGATTCGAAGCTCCTCAGCATCACGGAGAATGGCTATGGGAAGATGTCCCTGGTAAGCGGCTATCGCAAGACCAAGAGGGGCGGCAGAGGGGTCATAACGATCAAGACCGGCGACAGGAACGGGAAAGTCATTGCCGCCCTTGATGTCCTCGAGGACGACGAGCTTATCGTCACGAGCACAGGCGGGATGGTGATAAGGATTCCAGTCACGGACATTAGGGTCATGGGAAGGGCGACGATGGGTGTGACGATCATGCGCTTGCGCAACGGGGACCGGGTCACCGCGGTCGCCAGGCTGGTGGGTGAGAAGGAGGAGAGAATGGTGGATCAGGTCGAGGTCAAAGAGGATCTGGAGATACTGCCGCCGGAGATGCCGGACGACGAAAACGGCCAGGAGGAGTAATCCTCATGGCGGAGGGTGTCGCGGCTTTCCTATGGGCCCCAGGATGCCATCGTTTCCTCCCTCGAACTGCCCCCGATCTGGTGTGGTCAGAGCATTCGAATCGGTCATCTGGCTCATCAAATTGTCACAGTCGCGAATTTGGTAATCTTCTGGAAAGTTTTATTATCGTATTAGGTAATGGAATTGCCCCGAGTGGTGGATAACGATGTTCAGGAACTCGATGCAAGGGCTCGACAAGATATTCCGGACGGACATAGACGCCCCGAAGGTCATTCTTGTGACCGGCCCGCCAGGGTCGATGAAGACGAGCTTCAGCTACTCTCTTATGTCCTCGTACCTCGAAAAAGCGGGAGAGTTTGGCTTGTACGTGACGCTTGAGGAGACCGCCGAAAGCCATCTGAAGAACATGCGTAGCCTCGGCGTCAAGATCAGTCCGAACCTGGAGATATCGGATTTCACCGATCTCAGGGAGCTCGACGAGGTGATCGAGGTCGACAATCCGACCGACTACGTGCACTTCATCGAGCAGGTGATAGGTTACTTCAGGAACAAGCACAAGGAGAAGTTCACGGTCTTCGCCCTGGACTCGATTGGGGCCCTATACTCACTTATGGAAGACGTGAAGTGCATGCGCAAGAAGATGTTCTACTTCTTCAAGACGCTGCGCGACTTCAACCTGATGTCCTTCGTCGTCATGGAACGCCCTCAGGGCGGCTCGAACGACATGCTCGGGAACGAGGTCTTTCTCGTCGATGGTATCATAGAGTTGGGTCTGGACAGGACGAGAGGGAAGCTCGTCAGATACATACGGGTCGACAAGATGAGGGCTTGCGAGCACAGCATGGAGAAGCATACGGTGGAGGTCGGGGAGGGCGGTCTGACGATACTGGGCCCGACTCTGGTCTAGAAAAATACTTAAGACATCCAATTGATATTAGTTGAAAACTGGCATGTGGGAAACAGGAGGAAGGTTATTGCCCGAGGATAGTGTTCCGATTTGGCAGGTCATCGAGGAGTTTAAGGACAAGATCAAGACGCAGGAAGTCGAGCTCAAGAAGCGAAGGGACGAACTCGACGTCCGCGACGCGGAGCTGAAGGAGCGGAAGAGGCTCCTCGACGAGCACGCGCAGAAGCTCGAGTCGAAAGGGAAGGAACTCGAAAAGCGCGAGGGCGAGCTGGTCCCGCGCGAGACCGAAGTCGCAAAGGTTGAGGCCGACCTTCGGACGATGTCGGCCGAGCTGAAGGAAAGGGACGGTGAGCTGCGCGCCGGAAGGCTCGGGCTCGAAAAACGCGAGCGTGAAATCACCCAGCAGGAAGGGGAAGTCCATAGGCTCACGGAGCAGACGAGCTCCTACGAGGGCAAGATAAAGCAGATGACCGACAGGATCTCAGCGACTGAAGAGAAGCTTCTCGGCGAGGAACGGGAGATCAGGAAGATGCTCGACGATATCTCTTCGAAGAGGGAGGAGTTGCTCGCGAAAATCAAGGTCGTCGCGGAACAGGAAGGCCTTCTGGCGGAGAGCAAGCAGGTCGTCATGGACGAGCAGAAGAGATTCGTGGAGTGGGAGAGGATACTCAACGACCGCGAGGCGACGCTGAGCGAGCGCGAGAGGATACTGGTGAGGAAGGAGACGCGGGTTCCCGAGACGGTCGAGGTCAAGGAGAACATCTGTTCCAAGTGTGGTAGTGTTATTCCAGAGGGGTCTGACATTTGTTTGGCCTGCGTGGCTTTGGAGGCCGAGGCTAAGAGAGCCGAAGAAGAAGCTGCGAATAGGGTTGCAGAAGAGGAGGCAAGGAAGGCCGCCGAGGAAGAAGCCAGGAAGGCGGTGGAGGCTACCCAGGTTCAAGCGGCCACGGAAGTGGCGTCTGTGCTAGTGCCGGAGCCAGCACCGGTCGTAGTCGAGCGACCGGCTGCAGAACCGGTCGTTGAAGCTCAGCCCGAGCAGGTAGAAGCTTCGAAAGAGGAGCCCGCCCAGGAAGTGGTGACGATTGAGAAGAGCTGCCCCAACTGTCGTACTATCGTTGACGCGAACGCGGAGAAGTGCTATGCCTGCGGAGCGGACCTGAGGGGAGTGGCCGAGGCGAAGGAGGAGGGGGTGCCCGCGGAGGAGAAGCTCGCGGACGAATCACAGAAGGGCCCGGAAGTGAAGCGGTCGGTGTCGATAAGAAGGATCATACGAAGAAAATAAGGGAAGATCCCCTTCTTGTTCGTGTTTCGATCTAGTTCGTCTCTTCACACCTTCCTTGGTGGCTCCTTTATTCGACCTATTCAATTGAGTTCACTACATATTTCGTTCTTTCCCCTCGGAAAACAGGGCTTAGAGTAGGGGGTGATGGCAGACCATATTATCAGATTACATTACGGGCAAAGATATGTATTTATAATGTCATGCTCCTACTTTATTGCCAGTAAATGTACCAGGTGGGATAATGAGATTAAGTGTTCTGGCGAGCAAAGCAGCTAGCTTTCTGATTGTGTGGAGCATGATGTTCTCCTCATTTGCCGGCCTTATCGTGCTGGGAATACCAGGCGTTGGCCAGGCAGTGCTGCCGTCCGAGTATTCGAATGGCGATATGATAATTGGTACCGATTACACGATCTCGAATTGGGCTATCAACAATCGGGTCGAATACATGGACGGGAACCTGACGATCCGCTCCGGAGGTGTCGTAACGATCACCAACGGAGGACTGAGCTTCACTCAGGATACTGGTCCAGACGGGATCGCCGGGACTTCCGATGACCATGTCTATACCCTCATCGTCGAGGACGGCGGCACGCTCGTCCTTGAGAAATCGATTCTGACCACCCACCTGGATCAGCGGAACGATTTCCCAAGTCTTGGCGTCATTGTTAGGAACGGAGGGGCGTTGGAGGCCAGGAATTCAACACTTAAGTTCCCCGGTCACATGGTCGTCGATGATTCGACACTCATGATGTGGAATGCGACCGTCACTGGGCAGGACCCGACCGACATTGTAGAATTCTGCAACCAGACGCAGTTCCAGTCTGACGCGTTCGACGATTCTCCGGTAATGCTGTTCGTTTCAAGTGTCGTCAATATCTACGATTCAGAGATCAATGGATTGTTCGAGAACACCACCGGGGTGCCGCCTGCTTCTTTGTACAACCATTCATATAGCTTCGCTTCCGACGACGGAGACAGATCGGTAGTAACATATAATATCACAAGGACTGTCGCCGCTATAGGTGCAGGAAACCCGTCGGGTCAACTACTTGCGAACCTCACGATGGACGATTCGAGGCTTTTCGCAGTAGGGTCAGGCCAGCGGCTATTGACTTCTGGCATCGACGCAGCGGGCCTCGCGTTCTCAGGGACTTCCGGTGTGGTTGTCACATTGCATGCGAAGTACAAGACGGACGCAGGATATACGGGTTCGAATCCTATCCAATGGCAATACAACAAAGGACCTCTGAGATCTAGTGGAATCGTGCCTGCAGATACATCGTCGCCGTTTGGACCGAATCTGGAGGTAACCAGATATGCCAAGTTGCCAGCGATGTCTTCCGCGGATTTGAGCGGTCTGAACATCTCATTCGCAAACAGCGTCGCGAACAGGGTTTACTTCAACAGACTGTGGGTCACCGTCGAGATGCCGATCCAGACCTTCCGGAATCTGACGCTTGCCGGATCGACGCAAATGACAGCTGTCAATTCCTACATTTCGACCGACTTCTCAAACGATCCACTCGTGCACAATCAATTGGCCGTTCTTGACAACGCCGACGCCTATCTGTACGGCGTCTCCGCAGACATGTCTCAGACCGCGTCACCCTCATTCGATCGCCGACCTGCGTACTCGACATCTGACAGAGCATTCAGCGCGACACCTTCAGCACTGGGGTCTGGAAATACTGCAGCAGGAGAATCGATTGCCAACCTCACTGCCAATGATAATAGATACTTCAACGTGAACAGTGGAGAGAGAATGGCGATTGATGGATTCAATGTCAGCAATCTAGTTGGTGAGATTTCCAATGCTGTACTCAATGTGATATACCTTACAGAATCTGGATATACAACAAGGACGTACGTCAATTGGAGTCTCGAGGGAGGCGCTCTCCAGAACACCTCTATTCAACCAGTCAACATCGGTGCGGAGACCCTGGCCTCATTCAACCTATACAATGCAGGAGTGCGCACGCTGAGTGATATCGCTCAGTTGAATGTTGCCTTCGATGACAGAGGAGGTCTATTCGTATATTTCGAGAGAGTCTGGATCGAGGTAACCCTAAGACCAAACATCTATGTGTACCGGTGGATGAACTTCAAAGCCGTTGATTCGCAGTCCTTGCCGGTGCAGGGTGCGTGGGTGAACGCGACAGTGTCGGCTTCTGGTACCGCTGCGTACTACTACACTCCGTCAGGAGTGATAGGCGCACCGCCCACCGAGGTTCTTGACTACCTCGGAAAGGACGTTACCAGCTACAAGCGCACGAATCCATACGGCTCAGCAATGATACCTCTGTTCTGGGAAATTGTCAATGAATCCACTATGCCGAATTCAGGGGTGCTGGGAGGGTATGACCTCAACGTGACTTACAGGAATGTCACAAGCGTTATGTACTACTACACAACCGGTGTGAGCTTCGCACCATATCCAGCGCTTTCAGAGGCGGACCAGACCAAAGCGGTTACGGTAACACTGTCCAGTCTGGTGCTTGACAAGCCGGACTTGGTCGTCACAGCCCTGACTGCTCTGCCAACGACAGTATACGAGGACGACACGGTAACATTGACAGCGACGGCGGCGAACAACGGGCTAACGGCCGCGACCGATGTCCTGGTGACCTTCACGGACTTCTTCGGAGGCACGCTGACTGAGATCTCAAATGCAACTATTCCGTTCATGTTAGGCGCTTCGTCGACAGACGTGGTCGTGAGCTGGTCAAACACTCTACCGGGCGTTCACACCATAACCGCGAGAGTAGATCCTTTCGACAATGTCATCGAACGGAGTGAATCGAACAACGAGCTATCGATTCAGGTCAATGTTCTGGCAAACCTACCCGAGCTGTCGATCGTCTCGAGCGACATCGTGATCGATCCTCAACCTGCCTATACCGGCGCACAGGTCTTCGCGAACGCGACCATTCGCAACACACTCGGAAGAGCCAATGCAATAAACGCAGTCGTTGAGTTCTACATAGGCAACCCGATGAGCGGCGGACAGTTACTTGGATCGACGAGTGTCAATGTTCCAGCTGGAGGGTCGAACGTCTCCAGCTTCGAGTGGGTTCCGTCTCAGATTGGCGAGTACTCGATTTATGTCTATGTCAACCGTTTAAGGGCAATCACAGAGTACGACTTCACAAACAACCTTGCATCCACGGACGTTATCGTTGAACTCTCGACAAACGAGTTCGACTTCGTCGTGGACGACAACAACATTGTGACCCTAGCAGGAACCGTGTTCCTGTGGGGTGCGAACATTATTGTGAAGGATAACGGCACACTGATTCTCAGCGATGTGGACCTTGTCCTAGTGCAGTCATCTGGGGACCAGTTCCTAATAATCATACAGGACAACGGTACCCTGATCTTGAACCAATCTCTCATCACATCCGACTACAGCTTGAGGCTGTATCTATTCGACCACGCCTCTCTGGTGGTGACAAATGGCTCGATAATGAATCCGGTCGTCACCATCATTGCTGAAGACCAGTCCCGCATCGACATTGAATCTTCCACTGTGCACGCTGACATAATCGCACCTACAAAATCGAGCGTCGTCATGAATGCAGCGAACACTACATTCGGTCGCACCTGGTCCTCGTTCGGAGGGAACGCTGCGGCCTATCTGACGAACGTCAGCATACCCTCGCTCTCACCAGTAGACGGAGCGGTCGTCTACCACTACAGATGGATAGTGGTGACCGTCGTCGACGGCAAGGGCGCCCCACTGCCTGGAGCCTTTGTCAACCTAGAGCATTACTTGAATGGAACGGTATCTGGTACTGGCAACTCCGGTTCGAACGGACGGATAATGTTCCGTGCCCTCTGTGACAAGATCACGGCATCCTCAATGACTTACTTCGGCAGTTATCGATTGAACGCGACGTACTGGTTCGACGATGTGGCTTACGAGACTGACGGATACACGACTGCATCCCTTGAGCCGTATTCAGTGCCGTTGACTCGCGATGTCATCATCTCCACCCTAACGATACCGGACGCTGTAAGGGGGCCCGCGGATCTGGTGGCTCTGAGCATAGTGTTCACGCCGGCTAGTAGTCCGGTCAGCGTCAATACTCATCTCCTGATGGACGCGAGAGCGGACAACATCGGTGAGACCGAGGCGTCGAACGTGGTCGTAAGGTTCTGGCTCGGAGCCGTGGGGACCGGGACGGTCATCGACGAGGTCACAGTGCCACTGATTAACCCAGGAGAGACCATTGTAGCCACAGGTGAGTGGGATGCTTCGGTCGATGTCGATCAGAAACTCCAGACCAGGACGATAGCGGTCGAGTTCAATCCAGGCCAGATCATAACTGAGATCTCGTATGCCAACAACATTGTCACACAGTCGATCCTTGTGGTCGATAGACGCCCCGATTTTGTGTTCCCAGACGGCATTGAAGTGACATCTGGTGGACACGTGACCGAGCAAGCTGTCGTCGGAGAATCCGTGGTCCTGGGCACTCAGGTTGAGAACGATGGATACACATCTGCGATGGGCGTCGTGGTTGCCTTCTACATAATGGACTCTGACGGTCTGACGACGTACCTTGGAATGATCACGACGGATATCGCCAACAACGCCACGGTCAACGCAAACCTGACTTGGGCGGTCAACACCACAAGTTTCGGACAGTTCGACCTGAAGATAGTGGTGAATCCGCTTGGATTGAAGGAGGAAGGGAACTATGGCAACAATGAGATAACTGCGCAGTTCCAGATCAACGTGCCGAACCCGGTTATTGTCATCAACCTGAATGGCGTGTTCAGCTACAAGGCCGGCACCGACGTGGTGGTCAGCGGTACGATAACCAACGAGATCAGTGGTGAACCCCTCATCGGTAGGCCCGTGTGGGTCAGTCTCGTGGATGCGTCCGGTAATGTCATAGGTTCCAACGCGACTTCAACGACCACGTCGTCAGGCAGCTTCCAGACATCCAAGTACATCCCCCTAGGAGAGGAGGGAGACTACGAGATTCGAGTGACGGTCCAGATCGGAGATCAGACATTCAGCAACAGCCAGGACATAACCGTCAATAGGGGCTTCATAGAGACGCCGACTGATTGGTGGATCTATGCAATCATAATCGCCATAGTCGCCGCGATCATCATCTTCTTCTCGGTGTACCTATACAAGTACGGCCTGGGCAAGATGGTCGAGTGCGGCGAGTGCGGCGCCCTCATACCAGAGTCCTCTAAGCGCTGCCCGAAGTGCGGCGTGGAGTTCGAGGCAGGAACGGCCAAGTGCAGCGAGTGCGGTGCTTGGATACCTGCGAGCTCGGGCGAGTGTCCGGAGTGCGGTGCGAAGTTCGTCACGGCCCCGATCCCGGAGGAAGAGGACGAATACATGAAGAAGATGAGGGAGCAGTACCAGCAGTTCGTGGACGGATACAGGGAGCAGGCCAAGGGCGTATTAGGGAAGAAGTTCTCGGAGGCGAAGTTCGCTGACTGGTGGAAGAAGCAGCCCAGCCACACAACCTTCGAGAAGTGGCTGTCCCAGGAGGAGGAGCGCCGGAAGCTAGGTGCGTTCGCCTGCCCTGTCTGCGGCACGCTGAACCCAAGAGGTGCGAAGGTCTGCCACAAGTGCGGTACCGTCTTCGAGACTCCGAAGGAGGCCCCGAAGGAAGAGGGCGAAGAGGAAGGGAAGCCGAGGCTGAGGAGGATCGTCAAGAGGCCGGTGGAGAAGAAGGTCCTGAAGAAGGCTGAAGAGGCACCGGCGGAAGAGAGATCCTATGAGCAGCCCGGAGCACCGCCAGAGGAAGAGAGCTCCAAGGATGAGGAACCGAAGACCACATAGACACAAACCTTTTTTCTCTTTCTTCTTTTCACTGTCTATTCTATCATTCTTCTTGCGGCGTCTGGCATTGTCTGGTTTCCGAGCATGAATTCATATCGAAAAGCCCGGCATGACTGTGAAGAATGATGGAGATATGGGGCGGCGCAATTCAAATTGCCGCGCCGCCGCGCGGTCAAAATGAAAAAAGGGAAACGTCCGATTACTAAGTCATTTTCTCCCTTATTTCTTTGACAGTCCTCTCGGGGTCCTTGTAATATGCCGAGATTATGTTTGCGACCTGCTTGTAGTTGTCGACGCCTATCTTCTTCATGTACTCGAGGATGTCAACCCTGCGCTTCACCTCGCGCTCCATCTCCCTCGGGGACCAGTTCCTTATCGCCCTGACCTTCTCGTATACATAGGAGTGCCCGCTGAAGTTGAACGTATCGTCCGCGGGGTTCCAAGTGTGGACGGCGTTCGTGATGAGCTCTCCGGTCTCCGGGTCCATGCCGACGATCTCGGTCAGGGATTTGACCCTCCTCGTCATCTTCGTGCCTACTTTTACCTGCGCTTGTAGGAGCACGATGTCGAGCGCCGTCAGCAATGCTCTCGGGAGGTTGATTGGGTCGTTCTCCATCCTGTGCACCATCGCCTGAACGTCCTCTGCGTGGAAGGTCGAATAGGCGGTCTTGCCGGTCGCCATCGCCTGGAATACGACGTAGGCCTCCTTGCCTCTGACCTCACCAACCATTAGGTACTGAGGTCTCTGCCTCAGCGCGGTCGTCAATAGCTCGAACATGTCAATCGTGCCGGTCTTGCCGCCGCCCCTGCCGCCAAAGCCCTCTCTTGTGAGGGACGGAATCCAGTTCTCGTGAGGCAGGTTGAGCTCCCTGGTGTCCTCGATGCTGACAATCTTCATTTGTGGCGGTATGAACAGCAATACTGCGTTCAAAGTCGTCGTCTTGCCGCTCGCGGTACCTCCGCAGACGAGCATCGAGCTACCGTATTCGGTAGCGATCCAAAGATAGGCCATCATGTCAGTGCTCATCGTTCTGAATTTGAGCAGATCGATCGGGGTGAACGGGTTCTCCTTGAAGCGTCTGATCGTGAAGGACGATCCCCTCTTCGTGACGTACTTTCCTAGGGTCGCATTGAGCCTCGAGCCGTCCGGTATGGTAGCGTCAAGTAACGGGTCAGCGACGGATATGTGCTTTCCGCACTTCTGTGCCAACCAGACGACGAACGCGTCGAGTTCCATCTCCTTCTCGAATCTGATGTTCGATCTGATCGATCCGTATTTTCTGTGGTAGATGTAAAGTGGAATGTCAACCCCGTCGCAAGAGCAGTCCTCAACGTTCGGGTCGGTCATCATGACATCTATTGCACCATATCCGATGAAGTCCCTCCGGAGAAAGTATATGATCCTGTCCTTCGACACCGGGTGGAGTGTCACGCCGAACGTTTTCATGAGGGTATCTGTCGCCTTGTTTAGGATATTATCCTTCTCGACGGCCGACTCGATCTCCGCCAGGTTCAGCGTCATTATGAGTGCGTTCTTGAGCAGCTCCAGAAGGTTGCGTTCGTCTCCAGACAGGTTCGGCTCGATTACCTCATAGAGGTACTCTCCTCCGACGTTGTCGTACCTTATCCGTACGAACGAGTAGGGGTCCATGATCTTCGAGATCTCGACCTCGTCGACTCCGGGGTCCGATATCTTCGGTATCTCTGTTATGACGTCGAGCGGTCCTTTGTTGACCTCGGATGGAATCATGATCTTCATCGGTTTGCTCTTCAGCTTGAGCAAGAATGAAAGGTATCTGCTTGAGAACCCGCCGCCTGACCTTCTCTCCTTTGCTTCCTCTTCAGCTCTCTCCTCAGGGAGAGGTCCTTCCATTCTAGCGGCATCTGTCATTCTCTATCCTCCTATGACTCTCGTTCCGATAAAGCCGATGGCTAACATGATGAAGCTGTGCCTTAGTCCATTGGTGATTCTGCCATCCTGGAGGACACCTGCGAGGATGCCGTCACCGAAAGCATGGAGTACTACCGCAATCACGAAGATCAACTGGACCTGCGGGATGACTTTGGTCTGTATGGTTGCTGGCATATTCGTTATGCCAGCCGCTTCGGCGCCCTCTGCGACCTGCTGGCCCGCTTCCGCCATCTTCGGCAGGAAGGTCGAGTTCAGGATGAATATCGTCGCAATGAACACCATGAACGCGATGTAGATGACGACCATGTATGTCGACATGGCTATCTTCCTCTCGTTCTCGTTAAGCATCGTCTCCCTCGCGTCGTGGGCGACCATTGTGAGGACATCCGCGACGCTTCCGCCGGCATCGTTCGCCTTGATAATGATTGACATCATCCTGTTGACGAGGGGCGTGTTCACCCTCTCTGCAAACAGGCGAATCGCATCGGCTGCCGGTACTCCCCAGTCTATCTGAGCGGCCATCCTCTTTATCTCTGGCGTCAGTTTGCCGTACCTGCCTCTAGATGAGACCTTGATCGCCTCGGCCAATGTCATGCCGAATCGCCCAGCTTCGGCCACATCTCTGAGGAAATCCGGCAGTCTAGACTCTATTTCCTTTATCTTCTTGTGACGGGAGGTCATGTAGAAGCCATACGGTCCACTCATCGCCATTAGTCCGAAGGCGAGGAAGTCTATCCATTCTAGACCGGTGCTTAGTCCTCCGATGGCGTCCAGGAATCCCACAAAGAACAGTACGACTGCTATGACGACACCCACTATGAGGATTATCCTGGCATAATCCCTCTTGTTCGTCTTGAGCTGGTCGATGTCTAGGATTCGCTCCTTCTTGCCCTCCTTCTTCTTCTCTTTCCCCTTCCTAGCCATCCCGATCACCCCTCATAGGCTGGTCTCCTTGGTAATGTTCCATATGAAGAAGATGAATCCGAACTGGGAGATTGGAATCATCAGTCCGACCACCGCATAGAGGAGGGTGATGGTCATGTCCGATGAGCCCCCTCCGCCAGGAACGATTGCCATTATCGCCATGATGACGACAAGAAACAAAGGAAATGCGACGACGACAGTGACGAAGGACTCGGCCATAAGACCAAGGGTCTCGAGCTGCGAGCGCATCTCAAGCTTGCCCTCCTTCTCGAACTGCTCCGCCTTCTGCAGGAAGTAAGGTTTCAGCTGACCGCCGGAAGTGGAGGTCGTGACGACACCCTGTAGGAACTCCTGAAATCTGGAGGACGGGGTTCTCTGGGCCGCATTGTTTATCGCAGTCAGTATGTCGATCCCGAGGAGTTCTGTGTCCCTCGTGATCCACTCTGCCTCATCCCTGATCTCGCCGTAAATCTCTTGCCTCGAAAGTTCCTTGAAAATGACGTCGACGTTGACATCTGCGGATGCCATCGCGGAAATGAAGCTCATCGCAGGGCCGATTCTCTTGTCTATGTCCCTGCCCCTGCGCTTCGCCTTCGACGCCGGCTGCGAGATCAGGACGACGTACGCCAGCATCGGGGGTATAGCAACCATAAGCACGAGTCCGACCAGGACGAGCGCGGCGTCGATCTTCAGGAAGCTCAGGATGATGCCGCCCATGAGAACAGCGACGACCCCGGCCACGGCGCCGACGAGTATGGTCGTCATCCAGACGTAAGCCACATATTCCTCCGTTCGCATCTTCATGTGGGCCTGGAGCAGGCTCTGTTCGAGCTTGGGGTTCGGTTTAGCTTTCAGTTTCACAAACGCTCCCAAAGTCCTCCAGCAGAACTCCTGATACTTCGTGAGCTTGATGTAATCTGGAATAGCGCCCTGGGGAAGCCTGACAACGTGGGGGCCGGCGATCTCAGGCTTATCTTCCGCCCTCTTGGTCTTCAGATACGACTTCTTCGAGGCCTCTAATCTCGCAAATATGTCAGAGACTTCGGGCGCCAACCTGCGTCACCCCCTCATTCATTTCCCTGCGTACCCTCTTTATTGTCTTGTCAGGGTCCTTGTAGTAGCTGTTGATGAGCCCCCAAAGCTTCCTATGGTCAGTGACGTCCTTCTGGACCATGTACTTGACGATGTCAGTCCGTCTGTTGAACTCGTCCATCATCTCCTCGTGAGTGAGGCTTTTCATCTCCATGATTTTGTCGAACAGGAAGCTGTGGCCTTTGTAGATGAACTTGTCAGTGGCCTGGTCCCACTCGTAGACGGTGTTCGTGATGAGCTCGTTGGTTTCGGGCTCGAAACCGACGATTTCGATGACCTGTTTGATCCTCCTAACTAAGTCAGTCCCGACTCTCGCGTGGGTCTGGATGACGACATTCCTAAGTGCTGTGAGTAGGATTCGCGGGCAGTTGATCGGTGGGTTCTCGAGCCTGTTTACCATCGACTTGATCGAGTCTGCGTGCATTGTAGAGTAAGTGGTGTGGCCGGTGGCCATCGCCTGGAACATGATGTATGTCTCTTTGCCCCTGACTTCACCTACGATGATGTAGTTGGGGCGCTGCCTCAGGGAGGCCCTGACGAGGTCGTACATGTCGATCTCCCCGGCCATTCTCCCGTCCGCGTCTCGCTCCCCCACGCCGGTCCTCGTCGCACCAGGTATCCAGTTATCGTGCGGTAGGTTGATCTCCCTTGTGTCTTCCATAGTGACCACTTTGGCCCCTGGAGGAATGAACAATGCGATCGAATTCAGCGTGGCGGTCTTGCCGCTGGCGGTTCCGCCAGCTATGATTGCGGACTCTCCGTTCTCGACACCCAACCAGAAGTATGCGACCATCTCCGGACTCGCCGTACCGAACTTGACAAGCTCTACAGGAGTGAACGGTTTCTCCTTGAAGCGTCTGATCGTGAATGTAGACCCTCTTGTCGTCACTTCCCTCGAATAGGTCGCTTGGACACGGTGACCTTCGGGAGTGGTGCCATCGAGGATCGGGTTCGACACCGATATCTGCTTGCCGCATCTCTGTCCCAGGGCAACTACGTATGAGTTGAGCGCGTCCTCATCGTTGAAGATCAGACTGGTCTTTATGCTCTCATATTTCCTGTGGAAGACGAAAAGTGGAATGCCGACTCCGTCGCACGAGATATCCTCAACGTTCTCGTCCTTCATGATGGCGTCGACCCGCCCATATCCGACAAAGTCCCTGGTTATGTAGTACCCTATCTTCTTCCGAGCGAGAGGATTAATCCTTACTCCTCGGCTCTTGATGTAACTCTCGACGCTCCCCTCGAGGTACTCTTCCTTGTCGAGCTCGGTAAGCTTGACCCACTCATATCCCAGTGTCCTCTTGAAGGTGTCTTTTATCAGGTCGAGCAGTCTCTCCTCCTTTTCCGTCAGCTTCGGTTCTATCATGTCCAGGACGTACTCGCTCGTTTCCTTGTTGAAAGTCACCCGGACGAAGCTGAAAGGATCCACTACCGGGTAGATCTCAGCGACCTCGATGTTGGGATTGTCGATCTTCGGGATTTCTGTGATGACAGAGCCCCTGCCCTTTGACCATTCGATTCTCTGGGCTATCTCGCCCATGGGGAGTCTTACCCTGGACGCCCTATTCGGAGCGACCTTTCGGAGGAACTTCAAATAGGAATCCCTCATCTTGTTCGTGACCTTCGATTCGCCCTGGAAATCCTCCGCCGATTCTTTCCCGGAGACGACTTCCGCCTCACTCGACTGGTCGCCTTCTGTCATCTTTCCAGCTTCAGCTTCCTGCATCATTACACCGCTTCAATGTCAGATCTGAACCCCGACGTTCACGAATGCTCGGTTATAAGTCATCATCCCAGCGTTCACTATCTTAAGTGTGACAGTGTGGACGTTGTCGTTCACCGGCAGATCCCTTATGGAGTAATCTCCTGAGCTCAGGGAGTAATCTCCTAAGATCAGTCCGGCCTTCGAGCACAGGTCGCCAAGGTATTGTTGCCATGCCGTCCAATAGCGGGTCGTAAGGGTGATGTTGACGTACTTGTCGGTCAAGTATCCAACGGCATAGTCCTGGGAATCGATGTACACGAGGTTCAGATTCAGGCCAACAGTGCCGGTCCCGCCGACACTTGCGTTGGTCCCTATGAAGTCAATCTGAGTGAACTTGATGTTGATCGCCGATCCAATCTTCTCGACCTCCAAGCTAGGGTATGCCCTAATGATCTGACCGTCCTGTTGCTTGACGATCATCGCACCGTTCTCGTACGCCACCCACTGCTGGACGTAATACCTGTTTGGAGCGTACAGCTCCACCATGCCGCCTCCAGACTCCGACACGCTCGTCTTGGAGCCCTCAAGCGAATAGTTGAAGCATACCTTGACGCCCGAATCACCCATCCCCTGGGGCGAGTACGTCAGCAATCCGGCGGTCGGGGAAGCGAAAACCGGTATCCCTGCCGCGCCGAGAGGTATCGGCGAGTACATGTGGATCGAGGTGGAACCAGTCACTTGAGCAGTGACGATCAGGTTGTCGATCTTCCCTTTGAGGTCACCGAACTGATTGATCGCCTGGCTCATATGTGCTCTCTCATTGTCCTGCATCCACACAGGAATGTAAGAGTTGGTGAACATTGAAAGGAATGTCATGAATACCAGCAGGGCCATGATCGTACCCACGGTCGACGCGACACCTTCCTCGTCGCGTCTCAAGAAGTGACGCTTGTCTAGCCTAGTCATTCGACGTCCCTCACGGGAACCGAACATACCCTCCACCAGTGACCCAGTTCCTTCGGGTGAAAATGAGCAACATATAACTATTTAAACATGTCGTGGTTGCTGGCTTGAATTGAGAACGACGTTCAGGAACGCGTTGTCCGATGCTTTCTCGGTGCCTATCGACGAGTTGAATATCGAGATAGGCGCCGGCACCAGCGACGTCATTCGAAAGGTCACGGAATGGCAGATCTGGGGAAAAAGACCTACGGCATCCAGATTCGTCAATAAGTAAGCTTTATTACAATCCTCTCTGTTCTCTGAACGCACGCCGCGGTAACTCAGTTGGGAGAGTGCAAGACTGAAGTTCCTGCATGGGAGCGGATATCTTGAAGTCGCTGGTTCAAATCCGGCCCGCGGCACATCAACGCACAAATGAAACGCCCTGTCTCGCCTCCAGTAATGGTCGAAATGTCTATTATCTAAATGAGCGATTGGTCTATTGGGCGCGATGATGCAGGTCAAGGGATTCGAAACAAACATGATCGAGGCGAAGAGATTCTCGAAGTCCGGCGAACGGATCTCGAACGTCAGAATTGACCAGAACAGCTCCGTAACTCAGATTTCGAGGGTCGCAGAGGATACCGCGTCGGTCGAGTTCAGGTTTACCGCGAACTACGTCGGGATGGGATACATCAAGATCGAGGGTCAGATAATGCTCTCTGGGGAGGTCGAGGGCCTCGTGGACGAATGGTCAAAGAAGAACTCCATGCCTGACGAAGCGGCGAACCTTGTTCACAACATGATAGTTTCGAACTGCATCCCCACTGCTCTGCTGGTTTCCCGCGACATCAGGCTTCCCCCGCCGTTCCCGCTCCCGAGGGTCAATATCCAAAAGAAAACTGCGAGAGGCCCAGGAGAGAGCGTAGAAGTCGCCTGAACGGTCATGTTATTGAAGAGTGTGCCCTCAGCGAATGTGTTCCAAGGCGAATGAACCGATTGTCAGGCCGTGCTTGCTCGAAGTGTACCTTATGTAAGTCCTTGATTGCACGTCGGATATGCCACTGACCGCGAAGAAGGTTCTCAGCTGGTCAACCTTGAAGTCGATCATTCCGTCCATGATGGATCCGAGCATCTGGATTTCCTGCTCACCGTGCACCCCCTTCTCGACTGTGAAGAGCGCGACAGCCTTGTCTCTTTTCCTCCGGCCGCAGAACGGACTCAAGAACCTGAACGCGGTATTTGGGTCAGAATAAGCTATGAGCGTCGAGATGGATCTGAATGCGAGGCGGTACGATTCATGCTTATCTTTGTACACCTTCGCGATTTTCTCGACGTTGTCCATAATCGTGTCATGGTCGGTCGGCTCGTCGATATAAATCGTGTAAGGGTCGTCGGTCGTCTCTCCCATGCTCCTTGAATAGGAATCGACATATTTCACGAGGCCCAGCTTCTCATATTCCTCGTATCCAGATAGCACGTAGTTCATCTCTTCTCTAATGTCGTGGGGAGTCTTGTCGGTGAGTACCCACAACACCGGCAGCCCTTTCTTGAGTCCCTCTGCCATGAATTGGTTCACCATCACCTCTTTTCCGACGAAGGGTGGACCGTGAATCAGAATGTTCGATCCGAACGGGATGCCTCCGAGTAGCAGATCGTCGAGACGATCATTGCCGGTCTTCACCTTCGCCTGTTGCACCTCGAGCGCCCTATCCTGCTCTTTCGCTGATATCTCGTCCTCTATTACGCCTTGCTCTCTACGGCGCAACTCCTCCATTTTCGCGTTGAGATACTTCTCCTTTGCCCGGATCTCCTCCTCTTTTCTCTGGATATCCGCCTTGAGATCCTCGAGACGCTTCTTCAGTTCCAGCTCGTCCAGACCAGAGAGCTGTTTCTTCATCTCATCGAATCTGCGGTGCTCCTCTGAAAGCACCTTCTCCCTGTGGAACAGATCTTCCTCTCTCCGGAGGATTTCTTCTTCTTTGTATGAGACGACGGACTTGATCTTCGAAAGCTCATCATCCTTCTCTCGATTCTCTGTTCTGAGCTTCTCGATTTCTGCGTCCTTCAACATGATGGATTTTTCTTTGAGCTGCAAATCTCTGATTCTTTCCTGAATCTCTCTCTCCGCTTCGGGGCCGGTCATTCGCGCGATCTTCAACTCGCTTTCCAGGAGTCTGTCGTCGATTGCCTTCTGTTTCAGGTCCTGTTCAAGCCTGTCGACTTTCGCCAGCAACTCCTGCTCTCTACGCTGGAACTCAAGGTCCTTTCCTCTGAGCTCCGCGTGGAATCTCTCCTCGAGGTCATTCTCGTCGGCGGCCGAGATCGTCTTGTTCTTCAGCGTCACTTCCTTTTCTGACACAGCGGTCTCTCTGGTGGAAAGCTCCTTTTCGAGCTCCTTCAGTTCAACTTCCTTCCGGATGATGGAAGCCCGGTCCTCAGGCAAGTTGCCAAGGGAACTTTCGAACTGGCTCTTGAGCGCCTCCCTCATTTCCCTGGCGTTCTCAAGTTCTTTCAGAAGTCTCGTGTTCTCGTTTGAGAGCCCGCGCAACTTCTTGGTCGTCTCTGGATCCGTCACTCCCGTGCTCTCTCCCCTCTCCCTCATCTCACCTATTTCCTTCCTCAGACGGGTTAGCTTGTCCTCGTAATCCGTGACCTTCTCCTTCAAAGTCAGTTGGTCTTCCTGTGCCTCCGATTCCCCTCCGATTTCGACATCCGAGTTTATCGGAAGCTCGGGCTCGGCACCTTCGTTCAACCAAGAGAGAAGACTCTCCTCGCCGCTCAACCATTTCTTCAGATCGTCGATTCTCTCTGCGGCCACCCCATTTGAGCCGTTCTGACCAGTCTCGCCAGTGGATTCGTTGGAATCATTCGGTGCTCCCTGATAGTCCAGGTTGCCACCCTCTGATTTCTTTTGCACCCAGTTTCACCTGCTGGCCGAAACTAATGTCAACTTGACTCAAGTCTAGATTAATATTTATATTTTAACATTCTGTTCAAGTTAGCGTCTATCGATATCAACTCTGAGAAGCGCTGTCATTTACGAGTTTCAAGCCTTTCGATCTCGCCTGGAGTCTCTCTCGTCGCGCGGTAGTTGCATTTTCACGATTGGAGGCGGGTTGACCGGGAAGAGATTCTCTGAGATTGAATGACACTCGGACAAGTCCACTTGAACGAACGCATCGCATTCTGGGGAACTGGCTTCGGCCAAACGCATTCTCCTTTTTTTCTGTGAGATGACAAAAAGATAAATACGGACACGAGTATCTTAGTACGGCTTCGGCTGCAGCCAGGTGTCGTGGATGGAGAAGCAAATACACGTCAAGATCGACAAGGACAGCGACTTGACACTTCGAGAGGTCCTGAAGAAGATCGAGGAGATCCAAGCAGAACATCCCGAGCTGGACGTTTTCTTTGATGGAGATGAATACGCGATATGCAGCCGCCCTAGGAAAACCGGACGCGAACTCTGATGCATCTTGATGAGACAGGGGACAACAGATTCCAGATTGTCTGAGGGGTTACAAATGGTCAGCAGAGAGGATTTGCTGAGGGAGAAAGTGAAGCACATCGACTTCGAGAAGATCTCTACGGTCGAGGATCTTGTCAACGCATACAAAGACAGCTCTGTCCAGAGCAGAGCCCTGGCGACATGTGCTATGGCGTACGAGAACGCACTGAAGGACCCTGGCAGACCGACAATTCTTCTGGGCCTGGCCGGACCTCTGATTGCTGCCGGACTCAGGAAGATCATCGCCGACATGATAAAGTACGGCATTGTCGACGGCATCGTTTCGATCGGCGCGATACCCTATCAGGACTTCTACCAGTCAAGGGGTTACAGCCACTACAAGTGCTCAACCACCATCGATGACGTGAAGCTGAGGGAGCTTTGGCTCGACAGGATATATGACACGCTCGTCGATGAGGAGAAATTCAGGGAGACCGACTCTTACATCGGGGACATCGCGGAGAAGCTAGAGCCACGCGGCTACTCGAGCAGGGAATTCATGGAGGTCCTCGGGTCGCACTCTAAGGACAAGAACTCTATCCTATACAACGCGAGGAAGTACGGAGTGCCGGTGTTCGTACCGGCGCTGAATGACTCTTCAATCGGCATAGGCCTTACCGAGATGTACGTTCGGATGCGCAAAGCGAAAAAACCGTTCATGAGGATCGACCCTATCCGAGACAACTGGGAGATCGCCCAGATTAAGATCAAATCGGACAGGACAGGCGTCATCTACATCGGGGGCGGGGTCCCGAAGAACTACATCCAGCAGACAGAGGTTATCGCCGAGACTTTGGGTCACGACAAAGGCGGTCATTACTATGCCATTCAAATCACCACCGACGTACCGTACTGGGGAGGTCTGTCCGGCTGCACTTTCGAGGAGGCGCAGTCCTGGGGCAAGATAAACAAGAACGCGACCAAATCCGTCGTCTACGTGGAAGCGACGATCGGCCTGAGCCTCATGGTCGGGTACATACTCCAAAAGGGAGTCTGGAAGAACAGGAAGCGTCTGAAGTATGTCTGGGAAGGCGACATGCTTAAGGAGATCAAGAAGGTCCCCTTAGGCATCAAGTAGTGCGCATCCCGAACCCCTTCGTCCTTCTCCTCTTCCCGTCTTTCTTCGTCTCCAAATTATCGTGCAGTTCATCATAGAGAATAGTTTATTATGCGCAGAGCGGAATGCCAAGACGTGCCCAGACTCGGAAGGATGACGATAGGGCTCTACAATTCGTACGATCCGGTGAACTTCAGGGAGGCTCACAGGAGGATCCTTGCGAGGGCCGGGCCTCTCTCGCTCGCCTTCGACGCGAATCTCGCGACGTTCGGCTTTCCATTTCCAAAGGAACTCTCCACGCCGCAAGAGATTGCGGATTGGGTCGCCACGACGACGTCAATCGGTGAGGACGGGGGTTATCTGAAGGAGCTGACATCGAAGGGTCGCTTTCAGACCTTTCCGTACATCAACAGGGGATTCCCCCCGCAGCTGGGGGCGGTCGTGCTCACGACCTGCAATGCAGAGGGGAAGAAGAAGAGGAGCGTCGGGGAGATCTGTGCTATGTTGCTAGAAGGGAGGAGCGTGTGTCTCATTTTCGGAACGGGACCGAAGGGCACCCCGAAGGAGATGTTCGAGATCGCCCAGCATCATCTCGATATTACGTTCGGCGGGTATTCACTGGAGACGTGCACGGCCCTCGGAGCCGTCGTCGCCGTGCTTGCACATGAATTGAGGCGGGTATCCGAAGAAGAACGATGACCGTTTACTCTGATAGAATTTCTAGAGGCGATCAGTAACTACCGTAGTGGAGGTCCATGTCCGGAATCCCGACGCCGTCTCCCTTCGTCACCTTTCCGACAAGTTTTGCGCCTTCGCCCAGCGTCTTGAGGGTCTTGTTGGCGGACCTTGCGGGGCAGATGACGGCGAACCCCATGCCCATGTTGAAGGTCTGATACATCTCCCTCGGTTCGACGTTCCCGACCTCAGCCAGCAGCTTGAATATTGGCCGAGGTCTGATCGGGTCGTCGATCTCGAACATCACCCCTTTCTTCAGCCTGACGAAATTCCTCAGTCCCCCGCCGGTGACGTCCACCATGCCTTTCACGGTGCAGGTCTTCAACAGCCTAATTATCTTCTTCACGTAGATTTCTGTCGGGGTCAGGAGCTCCTCCCCGATTGTTTGCTTCAGCCCGTTGAATTTGTCGTCGTAGCCGATATCATTGTGCATCAGCAACTTTCTGGCCAGCGTCAGCCCGTTGGAATGGATTCCCGAGCTCTCAAGGCCGATTATCGCATCCCCGACCTCGATATTCGAGCCGTCGATTATCCTGTCCTTCTTCACGTAACCCAGGCAGCTTGCGGAGAGGTCGACCCCACGGACCAGTTCCGGCATGATCGCGATCTCCCCACCGACGATATCGATGTTGGACAGCTCGGCGCCTTTCTCTAACCCTATGCCAATCTGCTCGGTGACCCTGTCGTCGGGCCGATCAATTGCAATGTAATCGACGAGCGCGATCGGCTCGGCCCCGACGCAGATAGTGTCGTTGACGTTCATCGCGATGCAATCGATCCCGACGGTGTCCCACTTGTCGAGGGCTTCTGCCACAAGGAGCTTGGTGCCAACTCCATCGGTGCAAAGCGTCAGGGCCATCTCCCCGAAATCGATCATCCCGGTGAACTGGCCCATGATCTCCAGCATCTTGCCCTTTCCCTTCCTGCGATATTTCAATTGCTCAACGAGGGACTCAATCGCTTTGGATTTGCGGCTTATGTCGACCCCCGCGCGCACATACGTCCAACCTTTCCGTCTCATCGCCCTTCCCGTACTGGTAATCGGTGGGCGTTTTGAAAAAGCTTTGTCCGGGGCAAACATTTATGCTTTGCGAACAAGGATTGGTGGACGATGTCGAAACGCTGGCTTGCTGAGCGGAGGAGGGACTACTACTACAAGAAGGCTAAGGAGATGGACTACAGGAGCAGGGCCGCCTTCAAGCTGAAGCAGATCGATGAGAGATTCCACATTCTGAGACGGGGAGCCAAGGTCGTGGACCTCGGGGCCGCTCCCGGAGGCTGGCTGCAGGTCGCCAAGGAATCAGTTGGCCCGACGGGTAAGGTCGTCGGCCTGGATCTGCAGTCGATCGAACCCATAGAGGGGGTGTTGACGATTAGGGGGGACATCAGGGAGGAACAAACGGTCCAAGAGCTCCTTTCTCTCATAGGTGGAAAGGTGGACGTCGTTCTATCCGACATGTCTCCGCGCATCAGCGGCAGCTACTCCGTGGACCATGCAAGATCGGTGGAGCTCTGCAACCACGGTCTCGTGTTCGCCACTAAGGTGCTGAAGAAAGGAGGGAGCATGGCTATGAAGATCTTCCAGGGGGACCTGATGAAGGAGTACATGTCCGAGGTGGGGAAGCACTTCAGCGAGGTCCGATTGCACGGCCCAAAAGCGTCCAGGTCGAGCAGCTCGGAGATATATATAATCGCAAGGGACTTCTCGGGATAGATCCTTTGCCGGGTTCCTTGTCGTTTCGTCAGTGAGATTTCTCTGTTTAGTCTCCTTGATATTCTTCACCGACAGTTTTTAGGACACGAGCGTCGATTCAGAGAGGATGATCACTTATCTGACAGTGACCTTCAGCACCGAGGGTAAGAGGCCGTCCGAAGTGCTAAGCGCACTCCACAACCTAGGCTTCGAGACAACGACAGGGAGCTACGATTGCCTGTATCGCTGGCCCCAGAAGGCTACTGTCGAGGATGCGGTCTATCTCGCCGACAAAGTGCACGCCTCCCTGAGGGGGATGGGAGTGCTTTTCAAGCTCGAGACGGTCAGCGACGAGATTTGATTACGAATTGTTCTCATGAGGAGAGATCCCGTGCTCTGCAGGAAGATAGTCTGCGTTGGTCGCAACTACCGCAGCCACGTGGCCGAGATGAAGGCCGACGAGCCGTCAGAGCCGGTGTTGTTCCTGAAACCACCTAGCTCGCTGATTAGGAACGGTGGACCGATTCTTTTGCCGAAGGACATCGGGAGGGTCGATCACGAAGCAGAGCTCGCCTTGATCATCGGGAAGGGCGGCAAAGGCATTCGCGTGGAGGACGCTCTCGGTCACATCGGTCAACTGGCGGTCTTCAACGATGTGACCGCCAGGGACATGCAATCCACCGCAAAGGCGAAAGGGTTGCCTTGGGCCCTCAGCAAAGGGATCGATACTTTCTCCCCGATGTCGGACCCGCGTCCATCAGGAGAAGTGGACGATCTGCAGGACCTCGATATCGAGCTCAGGGTGAACGGTGTCACAAGGCAGCGAGGCGACACATCGCAGATGATATTCGGCGTTCCTGAGCTCGTCGCATACATCTCACGATGGATGAGGCTCGATGAAGGGGACATAATAGCAACCGGGACGCCAGAGGGCGTAGGCCCAATTCGGCCGGGAGACATGGTCGAGATCGATATATCAGAGGTCGGCAGGCTCTCAAACCCGGTACGGTCTCTCTAATCCCAGAATTTCTTCGTCCTAGCGTAGTTCATCTCCGCGCTCAGTATGTCCCTAAGGAACTCGTCCTCGTTGTCGTAGAATCCCGAGAGGATTCTCGCCGCCGTGTCCGGTCCGACGCCTCTTCCGGATAGTGCGACGAGAGCTCTCTTGCCGTGCTCCATA
This sequence comes from uncultured Methanomassiliicoccaceae archaeon, assembly GCA_964544915.1. Taxonomy (GTDB): domain Archaea; phylum Thermoplasmatota; class Thermoplasmata; order Methanomassiliicoccales; family JACIVX01; genus JAJRAG01. The sequence continues at coordinate 54,509 of CAZJDY010000020.1, forward strand.
ACGAGATTCGCGCTCTTGTACATCCTCTGGATCTCCCTCTTCTCTTCCTCGTTGGGATTGGGTTTCTTGAGCAGCTTCACGATATCTCTGTTGTAAGGATGAAGCACGGCTACCATACGACTGCCGCACCTGGGACAGAGCGTCTTCTTCGGTGCGTCCTTCGGCTTCATTCGCCACTGGTTCGTGCAATTGATGCATGTGAGATGGAGGACCTCGTCCTCCAGCCTGTTGCCCAGTGCGACAAGGATCGAGTGGTCGGCGCGTTGCGGCATGATCAGTTCTCTCGAATGCTCGAGACCCGCCTTGCCGATAGGTGAGAGGGCGCTTACCTCGAACTTGATATCACCAGTCTCGATCCTCCTTATGATCTCGATCGTTCTTTCCAGGTCCAGATCCTCCCAGAGCACCTTCCCTATCGCTTCCTCGGAGAGCGGCGTTCCCTCGAACACCTCGACCAGGCGGTTGAAGTTCACGGTCCGGTAGTCCGCCCCCTTCTCCACCACTCCGAACTTCTTCGCGACGTAGACGAAGCGCCACCTCAGGAAGCTCGAACTCTTCATCATGAGCCGTACGAGGCTCTCCACGCCGTCAGGTTTTATCGACCTCAGGGTCTGGATTATCAAGGCGGGATTCAGATCCCTGGGGAGTTCGATCACGATCCTGTATGGGTCCGTGTGGACAAGGACGCTCTCCCCGAGTCTCGCCGTAAGTAGAACGGAGAGCATCCTGGAGATCGTCTCGTTGACCCGCGTCCCGAAGCATGCGTTCAATATCGCGAGCTTCTTCCCGACCTCTAGAGTAAGGAGGGAATCGGAAGGCATCGGGAAGCCGTCCTTCTGCTTTCTAAGGTAGTCTCTCAGCTTCCTGTCCGCGTCATTCTCCCCGGGGTAGTCCTCGATGTCCTCCAGTCTCCTGAGCCGTCCGACCTCCTGCGCGACCTCGAACGGCACTGGTATCTCTTCGCCGATCCAGGAAGGTATGGACCCGATCTCCTTCACTTGTTCCACGAGAAGTTCGTCCTCTCTGACCTCGATTATCCGCCAGGTCCTCCCTCGAGTGATGAACGTCGCGTACGGCTCGGCGAACGAGACGACGAAGCTTTCGTCGAGGGAGCCGACGATGCTCCTGCTGCCAATGTCCCTTATCTTGAACGTCTTCTCGTCGGGAATCATCGACACGTTGTCGTAGAAGTACCTCATGCCCTGTGTGGAGCGTCTGAAGTACTCGTTCCCGACGAATAGCAGTCCTATATTGCCCAACTGGTCCAGCACAGAATCGAAATCCTCTCTCGAGAGGTTGCGATACGGATAGGATCGTGCGATCGTGCCGTAGGCCTCCTCTATCGCGACCTGTCCACTCATGGCCATCGACACGAGCTGGTTGGCCAATACAGTGAAGGGGTTCTCCCTTACCGTCAGCTCCTCGAGCTCCCCCGCCATCGCCCTCCTGCTGATCACCAGGCTCTCTGCGATCTCGTCCGGAGTGCTGGCAATGACAACACCCTTCGACTTCTCTCCCACCTTGTGTCCAGCCCTCCCCATCCTCTGTATCAGGCGAGTCACCTGTCTCGGGGAATTGTACTGGATTGCAAAATCCGCCGTCCCTATGTCTATGCCGAGTTCAAGGGACGAAGTGCAAATCAGTCCTTTCAAATTCTCCTTCTTGAACGCCTCCTCCATCTCGACCCTTATCTCCTTCGACAGGGACCCGTGGTGCACGCCTATTCGGAGACTCTCGTCCCAGACGTGATACCTGGCTGCGAGCGCTTCCGCGGTGTCCCTCGTGTTGACGAACAGCAGGGTCGACCTGTGCGCTTCGATGACGTCCCTCGCCCTCCTCATGCAAGCCACGAGCTGAGGATCGCACTGAAGGGTGCCTGCTAGATCGCGGTCCGGGTCCATGACCTCAGGGCACTGGACTGTGACCTCCATTTCCTTGGCCACATCCGTGCGGACGACACGCACGTCCCGGCCCACGCCACCGAGGAAGTTCGCCACCTCCTCCACGGTGCCAACCGTCGCGGACAGGCCTATCCGCTGGAACTCGCCAGCTATCCGAGCGAGCCGCTCCAATGCGACCGCGAGCTGAGCGCCCCTCTCATCGTTTGCCAGCTCGTGGATCTCATCAACAACGACCCATTTTACTCTGGATAGATGCTCCTTGAGCCTCTTCCCTGTGAACATTATCTGCAGCGTCTCGGGCGTCGTGATGAGCACGTCTGGGGCGGTCTTGGACTGTCTGTTCCTCTCTGCCTGGGACGTGTCCCCATGCCTCACAGCCACCCCGATACCGAGCGCGTTTCCGAATTCCTCCAGTCTCCTGAGCATGTCCCTGTTCAGCGCCCTCAGTGGGGTGATGTACAGGCACTTTATGCCTTTCCCCTCCATTCTCAGGAGTCTGTGAAATATCGGGAGCATGGCCGCCTCTGTCTTGCCAATTCCCGTCGGTGCGACCAGGAGGAGGTGCTCACCTTGGAGTATGCGTGGGATCGCTTCCCTCTGCGGCCCGGTGGGCTCGTTGATGTTCTTCTCGTTCAGGATCCTCCGGATCCTGTCATCTAGAAGTTCGAATGTCATAGCCAGCTGCAAACCGCAACGATTGACTGTGAGTATATCAACGTATCGCGCTAGATGTTATCGAATCAGATACTTGGTCCGTTGTTCCAGGTTCTCGAAAATAGAAACATTGATGAACAGGATATCGGCATATTGATTCCAATCAGTCTCGGGGAGGAACATGGAACCTGTATTGCTGGTGCCAGGTGAGATAGAACTCGCGGTCGTAGCGGTGATGATAGTTTTCGGCCTCGCCCTCGCTTTTGCTGGGCACAGAATTTGGAAGGGGCTGATGGGCATCATCGGGGCCTTCCTCGGATTCATCCTGGGCTACACCATAGGAATGGTCTTCAGCGAAGAGCTGGCCGGCTTCTTGCTCGGCGTCATAGGGGCGGTTTTCCTGGGCGTCGTTTTCTACCGTCTGGTGTCGACCGGGGTCTCCCTCGTCATCGCAGCGGCAGCGTTCATACTGCTCTATGAGCTCGGTGCAGGTGTCATCATATCTATTCTGGTTGCCGGCGCTATCTTCGTCATAGTGTTCCTCGGGTTCGAGAGGCTCATAGCACTGTTCACGGCTGTCACCGGAGCCTCGATGGTCGTTTGGGGGTTGGATTTCCTGGATGTCCAGGCGGAATTCATCGTACCGGCGTTCCTCGCGGTCGCCGCTGTCGGGACTGTCGTCCAGTTCTTCGACATCGAGCGCAAGAAGAAGATGCCGGTCGTGACTCACGCGACGATCATGAAGATTGATGTGGTGAAGCGCTGCCCTACCTGCGGCCAGGTTCTGACATACATACCTGACTACGATGCGTGGTTCTGCTACAGCTGCGGAAGGTACAGTTAGTCGGTCGGCATGCCTCAGAAGAAAGGTTTCATTTCTGAACTGGCTCTGTCGCCTCGAGGATCAGCTCAGATATGTCCTTGACCTTGATGCTCGCGCCCAGTTTCTTGGCGCCCTGGTCCAGGTTCAGGACGCAGAAGGGGCATGAGGAAGCGATCATCTCTGCTCCAGTGTCCAATGCCTCCTTGACCCTCTCTGCCGCTATGTTCACAGCGAAGTCATTGAATGCCGACTTGTAACCCCCACCAGCACCGCAGCATCTGGAGCTCATCCTGTTCCGCGGCATCTCGACCAGCTCGACGCCGGGAATTGCTTTAAGGACCTCACGCGGTGGTTCGAAAACGCCACCGTGTCTGCCGAGGTGGCATGGGTCATGATAGGTTATCTTCGCTTTGATCTCCTTCGTGAACTTCAGCCTCTTCTCCTTGATGAGTTTCTGCACGTACTGCGAGAAGTGGTAGACCTCGAATGTCGGATTGGAGTAGAATCTTCCGTAGTCCTTCATGGAGGTCTTGTAACAACCGGCGCAGGTCGTCACTATCGCCTTGGCGCCCCTCCTCTCCGTCTCCGTCTCTATGTGCTCGGCGAAGTCATATGTCAGGTCGGTCATCCCGGTTCTCAGTGCGGGCGAGGTGCAGCACCATTCGTCCTCTCCGAGAACATCCAGCTTCACATCCGCTCTGTGGAGGACGGTGACGCCTGCCTTTGCGATATTCTGGACACGGTACGAGGCTGTGCAGCCGGCGAAGAATATGACGTCCGGATTCGCTGCCCTGGGAACGTCGGGTGGGAACCACGCGGCTCGCTTTTCAGTCGGCTCTCCGTAGGGGTTCCTGACGCTTTTGATGCGATCGTGCAGTTTCGTGTGGGGCGGCAATGGGCCCGCTCCCTGTTCGACGAGCCATACCCGCACCTTCTCCCAGAACTCCGCAAACTCGATGTTCGCGTGACAGACGGTCCAGCAGGATGCGCAACCAGTGCACATGTAGACGGCCTTGACGAACTCCTCGTTCACCTCAACCTTGCGCCCGAGTAGTCTGTCGACCGGGGACTTCTTCATCAGCTGGTTCAGATAGAAAATCTTGCCCCTAGGCGTGACGGACTCCCACGGCGTCTGCGCCCAGGTGTCGCAGACCTGAATGCAGTAGCCGCATTGCAGGCAGGCAAGCAAGTCCCTTTTGATCTCAGGCATCTTGACCATCTGTGCACCTCTTCGATCGTGGCTCGAGCCAGCGGACCCTTGCCCCTCATGGAGGGTCAGGTCGGGGTAAAGGATGGAAATCAGATATTTATGTTTTGGTATGCCAACTTGCCAGTTGCACTCGGTATTGATTGTCAGTAGACTGAGAATCGTGTCGCGGGAGAGAGTGACGGGTCGACTCAGCCATCGAGTATCGGTGAATATCCGTACCAGGAACCTTCCGTTCTGAGCATGTGCAGATTCTGCTCCAGTGTCTGCTTGTGATCGCCTTCCCATTTGGCGAGCTCTTCCAGGACGGTCTTCGCCCTATCGTCCGAGACCAAGCCAACCGCCTCACTGTACATTCTTATGGAGTTCTCTTCCACCGTGATCCCGATCTCGACGGCTTCGATCTCTCCCTCAAGCGTCGAGCATCTCTCGCCAATCTCCGCCGGGAACACCCGTTCGGGAATGAGCTCGAGGTACTTCTTGGTCGGTTTGACGGACGAGATGTCGACGGATGGCGAGATCCTGAGCATCTCCTTTTCTAGAATCTTTCGGTGCTCTCCCTCGTCCTTTGCGAGCCCCCTCAGCAACGCGGCGCCTTTCTTGTCCTTCACATGTTCGCTCATGCTCATATACAGGTCATGACCGAACTTCTCGACCTCGACCGCCGCCGCAAGAATCGAAAGCTGATCTCCTTCCATGTTTGGTCCATCAGTGAGCAGGAGGTTCTTATTTGTTGTTGAAGAATGCGAAATGCTCTACTGAGCATGACGAAATTCTTAAGGCTCCCTAACAGGTTTAACGGTACGAGAGCCGCGTGCCTCGTCGGATAGCAGCACATATCGTCTGAGGGGGAACTGGCGGTATTCGATTTGACATCCCGAACTGCGGAATTCTACCAGATCTCCTCTCTCGGAACACACATGGCTGTCGATGAGACTGTCCTGTGGGGCACGGACAATGAATGAAATGGAGGAAATGAGCAAATGTACGGATACTGGGGAAAGATTCTGAAAGTGGACCTGACAACCGGGAAGACATCCACTCAGGAGTTTGATGAGGAGTTTGCCCGAAAATGGTTAGGAGGAGTCGGCTTCGGCGTGAAGATTTGTTACGACGAGATACCTGCCGGCGCAGATCCATTAGGCCCCGACAACGTCTTTGTTCTCTCAGTAGGACCTATCCAGGGTTACACTGGAATACTGGGTTCGGGACGGTTTGCGATTGGGTTCAAGTCCCCGCTGACCGGTTTCTGGGGCCAGTCGACCGGTGGAGGCTATGCTGCTGAGGAATTGAAGCGCACAGGATATGATGCGATTGTCGTGAAGGGTGCGTCGAAGAAGCCTGTCTACCTCAAGGTCATGAATGGCAAGGTCGAGCTGAAGGACGCGTCCGGTCTGTGGGGAAAGGATATCCATGAAACGCAGGAAGCTCTTTGGAAGGAAGTGGGGGACAAAACCGCCGTCGTCATGCCAATCGGGCCAGGTGCTGAGAACATGGTCAGGTACGCAGCTTTGACAATAATCGACGGTCACGGAAACGCCGGTCGTATGGGCGGTGGCGCAGTGATGGGGTCGAAGAAGCTGAAGGCGATCGTGCTTAAAGGTGACAGACACACAGCGATCAAGGACCCCGATAAGCTGAAGGCCCTGAAGAAGGAAGTTGCTGGGATTGTGAAGGACAATGCCTTCGCGAAGGCGAATCGCGAGGAAGGACAGGCAATGGCCATCATTCCGCGGGAGCAGCTGAGCCTGCTACCGATGAAGAACTTCTCTCTCGGTTCCTGGCCTGAGGGCGCGAAGAAGATCGGATCAGCTGGCGGTGACTTCAACCCGGTTCTGAAGCCGAAACCCGATGCATGCTCGAGCTGCGTCATGGGGTGCCACAGGCGCGTAATCGTGAAAGAGGGCAAGAAGTGCGACATGGACGGGTATGGTCCAGAGTACGAGACGCTCGGCATGATGGGCAGCAACTGCCTTGTTGATGACCTAAAGGCGATCAACTACGCCAACCACCTGTGCAACATGTGGAGCATCGACACAATCGACTTCGGTGGAGTCGTCGGATTTGCCATGGAAGCCTACGAGAAGGGATTCATAAAGAAGAAGGACCTCGGATTCGAGCTGAAGTGGGGGGATGGCGTCGCGATGTGCAAGCTGCTGAAGCTCATCACGTTTAGGACGAACGAGATGGGTCGTCTGCTCGGTGAGGGTCTGAGAGTCGCGGGTGAGAAGCTCGGATGCCCGCAGCTCGCTGTACACGTAAACAACGCCGTTATACCAGCTCACGACCCCCGCGCATTCTTCTCGATGGCGGTCAACTATGCGACCGGACCTCGTGGACCGTGCCACGTGACCGGGTTCCCTGAGGGCTCGGAGCTCGGAATACCAGTGCCTGAGTACGGGCTGCCTGGAATGGACAGGTTCGACGACAAGCTGAAGGGCAAGGCCGCATTGGCGTGGCAAGACATCTGCCAGTTCGACAACGCGCTGAGCTACTGCCTGTTCTACGATTTCGCCGGGTATACGCACAAAATGAAATCAGACATGATCAATGCGATCACTGGTTGGAACACCGACACGAAGGAGCTGTTCATACAGGTCGGTGGAAGAATCAACCAGCTGTGCAGGATATTCAACCTGAAGCATGGCCTGATGCCGAAGAAGAACGATGTGCTCCCGCCGAGGATGTTCGAACCACTCAAGGAGGGCGGTGCCGCAGGAAAGGTGCCCCCCATCGACAAGATGCTCAAGGAATACTACCAAGAGAGGGGCTGGCCGAACGGAATACCCACTGCTGACACGTTGAAGAAGTTCGGATTGGACTTTGCCGTTGCTGACCTGAAGAAGATCCCTGCTGCGAAGTGAGCGACTTGATCCGAAATTAAAACCATTCAAACCCTTTTCCTTTGTTTGTTTTTACAGTGATGACTGTTCAGGGCATGGTAGGCGACATGAATTCCGTATAAGGATACCATTCAGCCCGCGGACAAGGAGGCGCGGAGGTTGCGTTACTGTCCGAGATGCGGGGGCCTGATTGGAAGAGAGGCGCGATTCTGCGATATTTATGGACATGATTTGTCCAGGCAGCGCACGGCGAGGAAGGTCCCACCCGAATACTATCAAGCTCAGCCGCAACAGCGAGAGCCTGCTGTGGCAATCCCCGCGAGTCCTGTGATTGCAGCGGTCCTGGCACTTAGGCCTGGGTTCTTCGGTTCGATGGGACTGGGGCACATCTACGTAAGGAGCATCGCGAAGGGATCGTGTACATGGTGGTCGGGTTGTTGTTCGGCCTGTTCACCTGGATTCTGATTCTGTCCGTATTGTTGATGCCACTCAGCTACCACACGGAGAATGAGACCGATCCTGCTGGTCTGGCCATTGTTGGCTTGTTCTTTGCGGCGATATTCTTCTCACTGTGGTTTTGGCAGGCGTACGACGCGTACAAGCTGGCAAAGATGACCCAGATGCCTGCGGTCGGGGAACCTTCGCCGCAATACTACTAGTTGCAGGACCTTGCACCTACGGCTTCCATTTGCCGGAAATGAACATGCAGTAATCATAAACGATAGGGCCAGCTTTCGTCTTCTCGCAAGGGAAGTCGGGGCACTCGAAGCAATATCTAGCGCCTCTTTCGAAGGCGCATGTGGATATCTTGCACATCTCGTTCATTTGGGGGGTGCATCCCCCGTCCCCATTCGGGCACTTACTCCTGACCATCAGGGGGCATATCTCGCACGCGATCCCGCAGACGCCGATTTTCATCTCCGCACCTCTTAGCTTGAATCGATTGGGCGGGAGATAATCATTGCCTCGGACCGGGGACATTCTATCGCGGATTCATATCGATGCAGAGCAATCACATACTTAGGCGAGCTCGGGATGAGGATCATCTCTTGGAACGTTAACGGGATTAGGGCCGTCCACAAGAAAGGATTCAAGAAGTGGCTCAGAAAAGAAGAACCGGACATACTGTGCCTCCAAGAGACGAAGGCCGGGGAACACCAGATACCCAATGATCTCAAGAGGATTGTAGGCTACCGGTGTTACTTCTCCTCCCCGGTGGACAAGAAGGGTTACAGCGGCGTCGCAATCTTCACGAATAAGGAACCGTCGAGGCTTGCGGCGGGGATCGGGGTTGAGAGGTTCGACAACGAAGGTCGGATCCAGATAGCCTACTATGACGACTTCGTGCTTCTCAATGTGTACTTCCCGAATGGCAAATCCTCGAGAGAAAGGCTCAGGTTCAAGCTGGACTTCTACGACTCCTTCCTTGAATTCGTCGTGAGGATGAAGGATCAGGGGGAAGGGGTGGTCATCTGCGGGGACGTCAACACCGCCCACAGGAAGATCGATTTAGCAAGGCCGAAAGAGAATGAGAGAATCTCGGGCTTCCTACCAGAAGAGAGGGCCTGGATCGACAAGTTGCTGGCCAGTGGGTTTGTCGACACACTCAGGGTTTTCGATAGGTCGCCGGGTCAATATACCTGGTGGGACCTGAAGACAAAGGCGAGGGATAGAAACGTCGGCTGGAGGATAGACTACTTCTTCGTCAGCGAGAACCTCCGGGACCGACTCGAGGACGCATTCATCCTCAGAGAAGTTCAGGGCTCGGATCATTGCCCTGTTGGCATAACACTGAAGCAGCAAACCTGAGGAATGTCGAGCGAAAGGGAAAGATGGAAGTAGGAAGAGGTTTTGTGGAAGGCCTCAGCGGGGCCTTCCCCTGTTCGTTCTGAACAGAGCTCTCCAGATTGGGTTGATCGGCAGCTTCTTCTCTCCCTTCCTGAGTCTGCCGGTCAGGAGTATGTCCTTCCTGAACAACCACACCGCTATGGCCATCGTTGCGAAGGCGAACGCCGCTTCGTACGTGATCCCGCCGATGACGAGCGTGTAGTCGTCGAACATCAGGCTCCTTATCGCCATCATCGGGTGCGTGAACGGTATCGCGAACAACAGCACCTGGCCGACGAGCGGCATGGTGTTGAAGTCGAGCATAATAACCGCGAACATCGGTATCATCGCCAGGAGGGTGATCGGCATCGTGAGGGTCTGCGCGGACCTGTAGTTTTTCGCGAAGATCCCGAGCAGCATGCACAGGGCCAGGGCGGAGAGCAGGCCGAGGAAGAGCGAGATGCCCACGAGGATGTAGTCGAATGCGTTGAGCGTCAGTCCGTATTTCGCCATGTCAATCGGGGCGCCAGCCGAGATCGAACTCGTGTAGTATCCGAGGCCGATCATGTAAATCACTGCCAATATTAGGCCGACGATCGCGCTACCTGCGAGCTTGCCGAAGACGATAGAGCTCCTTTTGACTGGAAGCGTCAGCAGCGTCTCGAGCGTCTTGTTCTCCTTCTCGGTGCCCATCGATGATATGACCATGCTGCCGGCCATGATGATGACCATCAGCACTATAAGAGGAACGATCAAAGCCTGCTGGGACATGAAGCCGGCTATCAGCCCGGGAGAGATCCCGACCATTTCCTTTCCCTTGAAGACGGTCGTCTCGTTTCTCATGGTCGGGTTCAGTATGACCGTGGAGTTCACCGAGGAATGCCGATCTATGAGTTCCTTCGATACGCTCGCGCTCGCGAACTGTAGTGTCACGTCGACGTTGCTCGAGGATATAGTATCCATGAGCCCCGTACCCTTCATGATCCAGAGGATCTGGTACTCGCCGCTCTCGTTGCTCATGATACTCTCGCCGAAACCGGCTGGAACGATGATAAGGGCAATCCCTCCCTCTTTGTCCAGTGTTGTCAGTCCTTCGGAAACGCTCGAACCGTTGTAGACGACCTTCGCGCTCTTGTTCAGTGCCGCCAAAGCTACGGTGGAAAGCGTGCTATGATCTTGATCTATCGTTCCTATCACTGGGGTCTTCGTCGCCTCTTCGCCAGCTCCCCCAATCAAGTTCCCAAGCGATCCGAAGATCGCGGCCATGATGACGATTGGTATGAGCGCCGCCGGCGTCAATAGCTCCTTCACTTCCTTCTTGATGATGTTCGTGACGCTCTTCATGCGACCACCTTCACGAAGACGTCCTCGATGTTGTTGCAGTGGTGTTTCCTCTTCAGCTCATCAGGCGTGCCGATCTCGACGATCTTGCCGTTGTTGATTAGAGCGATCCGGTCGCAGAGTAGCTCGACCTCTAGCATATTGTGAGATGAGAGGAGGATCGTCGTTCCTTCGGAGGAGGTCTTCTTTGTGAGCTTCCTGATCTCCTGGGAGTTCAACACGTCCAGACCCGAAGTGAGTTCGTCAAGTATCGCCAGCTTCGGCTCGATCATAAGCGCGCGGGCGACTAGCAGCCTCCTCGTCATGCCTTTGCTGTACGCCTCGACCTTATCGTTGATCCTCTCGCCGAGGTTCGCTATCTCGATCCCCCGTCTGACGATCTCGGCGGACTTGCGGCCGTTCCCGAAGAATGCCGCTATGAACTCCAGATAGCCCTTGCCTGAAAGGTTCTTGTACGCACCAGCATCCTCTGGCAAGTAGCTTATGATCTTCCTGACATCATCGGCCTCGTGCTCCAGATCGTGACCGAATATCTTCACCTGGCCAGAGGTAATCTGCAATAATGTCGCAAGGATTCTGAGAGTAGTGGTCTTGCCAGCGCCGTTCGGGCCAATGAGGCCAAATATCTCACCCTGATTGACTGTGAACGAAATCTTGTCGACAGCGTTGAAGCTACCATAGCTCTTCACCAGGTTCTTCACTTCTATCGCGGTCAAGTTCAACATCCCCGTTGCGTGTATTGTCATGTGATGAAATAGGTTCTGCCGCATAGCACCAGTCTCTATATATCTCTTCCCAGTCGTGAACTCAATGTCGGCCGTGTATATTGCTAGCAGACCTTATTTGTATGCAAGTTATTACTTGCATCGATGAGCAAGAAGAAGACGAAACCGGACCTCACATCGAACCCTGCAAGAGAACGGATCATCGACGCCAGTCTGCAGATGTTTGGAGAAAGGGGATTCAAAGGGTCTACGACAAAAGAGATAGCGCGAAAGGCTATGGTGAATGAGGTAACGATCTTCAGATTGTTCGGATCAAAAAGGGATCTGTTCGAAGCGGTGATTGTGGAGAGATCACCGCTAGCTCTCATAAAGAGGGATATCTCCTTCGATCCAGATGCCGATATCGAGGATCTTTTCGTCCAGAACGCAAAGGCGGTGCTCGGCATCCTGAGGTCGAACAAGCACCTTTTCATGGTCATGTTTGGGGAAGTCTGGAGACAGTCTCGTACTAGGTCGACAATCAGCGACGTCTTGATGAAGAAGGGGATTGAGTTCGGTGCTGAGTTCATGAGGATCCAGATGGAGCGGGGCCGGGTCAGAAGGATGGATCCTGAGGTCGCTGCCAGGGCATGGATGGGCATGGTCCAGGCTTACTTCATCACCGCGGACCTCCTTGAAGGCAGATCGCCGAGTCCCGAGGACGATGGGAGGATCATCCGAGGCTTCGCCTCGATATTCTTGGACGGGGTTAGACTGGAGGGCAGGTGACGATGCATGGATTTGGCGGTTGAGGATTTGGGCAGCAATACCCAGCCTCTCGCGATCGAGGCCAAAGGGCTAAGGAAGGAGTTCGAGGGACGCCCCGTCGTCTCTGACATCGATTTGAGGATTCCAAAAGGCGTTCTGTACGGTCTGATTGGCCCCAATGGGTCCGGGAAGACGACTACGATCAAGATGCTCGTCGGCTTGCTTACCGTCACCGCCGGCACAGCCAGCATTCTATCGGAGAGAGTGCCTTTGAAAAAGAGACTTCCGAAGATCGGCTATATGCCGCAGGAGATGGCGATCTACACGGATCTCACCGTTCACGAGAACCTGGAGCTCTTCGCCGGATTGTACTCCATTGGAAGAAGCGTTTTCGAGAAGAGGGAGACCGAACTTCTCGCAATGATAGATCTAGCAGAACGCAAAGACAGTATGGTGTCAAAGCTCAGCGGGGGCATGAGGCACAGAGTATCCCTGGCCTGCGCCCTCCTTCACGAACCCGAGGTCGTGTTCCTCGACGAGCCGACGGTCGGGGTCGACCCAGAGCTCAGGGTGGGATTCTGGGATTACTTCACGAGATTGAAGGCGCAGGGTAGGACGATCGTCCTCACGACGCACTACATGGACGAGGCGGTCAGGTGCGATCTTGTCGGCATGATGAGAATGGGAAAGCTTATTGCTGAAGGCACCCCGGAGGAACTGATGGCCTCCGTGTCCGCATCGAACCTCGAGGGTGCGTTCCTGCACTACTCGAAGGGGGCTGTCCCTTGAACCTACGCAGGACGCTTTCAGTTACTCGCAAGACGTTGCGCGGTCTGAAGCACGACAAGAGGACGGTCGGGTTCCTGGTCCTCATGCCCCTCTTCCTGATAGCGCTCTTCGGCTACACGTTCGGAGGCAGCGTAAAGGACGTTCCGATAATCGTGGTGAATCTCGACCAGGGTTCTCCGAACGGGTCCGCAGCTTCTGCGATAATCTCTGAGCTCGAGACTCGAGAGACGCTGAAGATCATGGAGACGTTGGGACCTGGAGACCCTAGTTCCGAAAACTACGCGATAGACAAGGTCAGCAAGGGCGAGGTTTGGGTTGCGATAGTGTTCTCCGAGCACTTCACGGAGGACGTCATGGCGGCGATTGACAACCTGCGTAATGGGCTCTCGGCCATCCCAAGCATCATACAATTCCACGTGGATGCCTCCAATCCGAACATCGAGCAATCTGTGTACACCGAGCTTCAGGGATCCGTCCAGAAGGTGTTGGTCGGAACGTATCATCTGATCCCTCCCATCGCCATCAATGAGGAAAGGGTCTACGGAGAGGGTGCCGAGTTCATCGACTTCTTCGCGCCGGGGGTCATGGGACTGGCCGCGATGATGGTGACTTTCATGCTCTCCATAATCTCATTCGTTCACGAACGGACGACGGGAACTTTGGATAGGCTGCTGTCGACTCCAGTCACAGAGGCGGAGATCGTGGCGGGCTACGCTCTCGCGTTCGGCCTTGTCGGGCTCGTTCAGACGAGCGTTATCTTCTTGACCGCCGTCGTCCTCTTCCAGATACAGATTGTGGGAAGTGCTTTGCTAGTCCTGCTCATCATCTTTCTACTGGGCGTCGGGAACCAGGGGCTGGGATTCCTTCTCTCTTCGAACGCGAAGAACGAGTTTCAGGCCGTGCAGTTCATGCCAATCATCCTTTTCCCTTCGATTCTCTTGGCCGGAGTGTTCTGGCCCATAGAAGCCGTGCCAGAGTTCCTGAGGCCGATATCCTATTTCATCCCGCTCACATACGCTGTGGATGGGTCCAGGTCGGTGATGATACGGGGCTGGGGGATTGAACACATTTGGGTGCAGCTGACGATACTGGTCGTGTTCGCCGTAGTGATGCTGGTCCTGAGCGCCTACAGCTTAAAGAGGCGCAAATGACGTTATGAGGCAACGGTGGTATTCGAGGGCGAGAGGGAGAGCCAGGCCGATCCATGGAGGCGGCTCCTGGCGGACAACATAAGCGAGGTAATTGGAGAAGCGGCTCGCCGTGAGATTGTTCCAGAAGAGGATGCTTCTTCCTTCCCTTGCGACACAGAGGGAAATGTCAGATGGACTCGCACCGTCATCGGACGCATGGACGAACTAATGGACGAGGAGGACAGGATAGAAGTCCTGACGAGATGCGCTCACGTCATGTCCGAGTCGAGCATCAGGGTGCTGCGTGAGATCTACGAAAGGAACCATGACGTCGAGGAGCTCCGTGAGTTCTGGCAGGAGCAATTCATCGATAACTTGAAGGACTGGTACGACCCCATTCCGCAGAAATGGATGGACACGGTGGTGAGGGAACACTGGGGCCAGGTCGGAACCAGAGAAGAGAATGTCATTATCGCAACGAAGATCCCTGAGAATATGAAGGGATTCTTCGAGGCGAAAGATGACAATGAGAGGAAGTACCACTATTGCCACTGTGCAAGGATCAAGGGAACCTTCAGGATGGACTACATCAGGATCTTACCGACATATTGTTACTGCGGTGGCGGTTACTATGAGTCGAACTGGGAGAGGATAATAGGGAAGCCGGTCAAGGTCAGGCTGCTGAAGAGCGTCCTGAAAGGTGATGATGTTTGTTAGTTCGTGATTTGTCTTCTAGAAGGTGTCTGAGCCGGGCTCGCACAATATATATGTTCATTTGCGTTTTCAGGGACCGTCTCTCGGGGGGTAGATCGTGAAAGATAGGGTCGGGGTGGCGGCGGCTCAGGTGTCGCCGGTCTTCATGAACAAGGAAGCGACAATCGACAAAGCATGCAGGACGATCAAAGAGGCTGGGCGGGCCGGGGCGAAGCTCGTCGTCTTTTCGGAGACGTTCATACCTGGGTATCCGTGCTGGAGGGGCCTGCTGCCAATCTCCAAGTGGTCGGATTTCATGGTCCAGTATCAGAAGAACTCGGTGAGGATCCCGAGCGCTGATACCGACGTACTGTGCGATGCGTCCAAGGACGCCGACATAATCTCTGTGATCGGATGTACGGAGCTGAGCGACCGCAAGGGCAGCGAGACTCTCTACAACACGATCCTCTTCATCGGTAACAACGGGAAGGTCCTCGGGCGCCACAGGAAGCTCATGCCGACGCACGGTGAGAGGACGGTCTGGGGGATGGGTGATGCCAGCGACGTCAGGGTCTTCGACACCGACATAGGAACGATCGGGGGCCTTGTCTGTTACGAGCATCACATGACGCTTCTAAAGGCGGCCATGGGGAGTCTCGGCGAGGAAATACACTGCGCGGTCTGGCCTGGGTGGTGGGTCATGGACCGTCATCCAGGAGACAAGAAGCGGTACGAGGAAGGGAAGGACTCGCCTCACCTCTGCGACATCGAGCATGCAGTAAGGGAGTATGCGTTCGAGAATCAGACGTTCGTGATTAGCGTCAGCCAGTACATTCCGGACAAGGACATCCCGAAGGAGTGTATGGACTTTAACACGGCGGCGGGCGGGAGCTTCATCGTCAACCCGGCCGGCGTCATTCTAGCGGGACCGGTGTTCGACAAGGAAGCGATACTCTATGCCGAGCTGAACGCAGACGACAGAAGACACACGAAGGCGTACTTCGACGCACTGGGACATTACTCGCGCCGGGACATCTTCAGGTTCGATTTCAAGGACTAGTGTTGACAGACACCGCACAAGAAGGGGAATCCAAAAGAGAATGCGCCTGATGCCCCAATGTTAGCCTCTGAGACTGGAATCCCATTACACAGACTTCTATCCCAGGCACTTTCGATCCAATTGAGCGGTGGCGCATGCGGAGATTACAGTGTATTGCCAGCATCGAAGATGCGGCTCGAGAATCTGCGTTTCTTGCGGTTCTCTCGAACGTATCGCTGACAGTGTGGGTAGGTGCACGGAATGCATTTCCTTTCTGCACAGGAGAGTTCGATCATGAGGTAGCGGTGTTCGTTGTTGACTTGATCCTTTGCCAGGCTTGTCACCCCTTGGATGTTAACTATTGTTGAGGTTGACAATAGTTCAGGTATTTCAATCTTGCCCGCCTCCACATGACTGCTCGGGCGGGAAGGAACCGCCGACCTCGCATTGAAAATCCGGCTGGCATCTGGAAGGCTCCCTGCGACATTGGTGCACGAGGTCCTTGAGAATTGAAGTGGGCCCGGTCGGATTCGAACCGACGACCATCTGGTGTCTCAGATGGATTATGAGCCAGACGCTCCACCGGACTAAGCTACGGACCCATGATGCGCAGGTTCAGGTTATCGTCAGGTCCGATATAAAAGTGTTGCTTGGATAGCGTTTCAGGATTAACTGAATCCAGTGGAGTGGATCACATCGATTTGTCGAAGTAGGCTGCTCGAGAATCGAGATATCGATAAGCGATTATACCTCGAGCATCCTATTTGACAGCCGGGAGGACGAAGGGTCGATGAGTCAGGATAGAGTCCCGCCGGGGCAGAAGGTGACAACGAGATTCCCAGTCCTTCATGAAGGCACGGTCCCTCCGTTCGACCCCTCCAAATGGGACCTTACAGTCGACGGAGCGGTGAAGAGGAGATTGAGCTTCACTTGGGAGGAGTTCAAGTCTCTGTCCTCAGTGACCATCATCAGCGATTTCCACTGCGTTACGGGCTGGAGCAGGTTCGACAACAAATGGGAAGGCGTCAGGTTCTCCACGATCGCCAGCATGTGCGAGCCGGATTCAAAGGCTGTCAGCGTATTCATCAGCGCCGAAGGCGACTACACGACCAGCCTGTTCTTGAAGGAGATGCTCGATGACGATGTCCTCTTAGCCTATAGGTTCAACGGAGCCCCTCTCGAGCCCGAGCACGGCGGTCCGTTGCGTCTGGTCGTCCCGAAGAAGTATGCATACAAGAGCGTCAAGTGGGTCAGGAAGATCACGTTCATGACCGAGCACGAGCTGGGCTACTGGGAGGTCAGGGGCTACAGCGACAGCGCGGATCCATGGAAAGAGGAGAGATACAGCCGATGATATCGGCAGTCCAGATGTGAGATGATCCAATGGAAGGCGGTAAGAAAGATTTGGAGAAGCTGCGTTTGAACGCGGTCAAATACGGCGCTTCGAAGGCGGCGATAATCCCGGCGAGGGACGTCGTCGTGGATCCGAGAGTCCGACTGAAATGCATGATCCCAGTCTGTGCTGGATATGGGGTCAACTTGATGTGCCCGCCGAATGTGATGACACCAGGGGAGTTCTCGAGAGTCCTCTCCCGATACGATCACGCGATGCTCCTTCAGTCCCCGATCAAAACGGACAGGGAGTTCATGGACCTGGTAAGAACGGACAAACCTCTCTCGGAGGTGAGGATGGAGAAGAAGTACTTCGACACGCTCGCCAAGTCCGGTAGGGATCTTGTCGATTTGCTCTGCAAGCTAGAATCCGATGCGCTGAAGCTCGGCTACAGGTTCGCAACCGGTTTATCTGGTGGACCCTGCAGGATATGCGACAAGTGCGTCGGGCAGAAGTCCGGCAATCCATGCAGACACCCATTCATGGCGCGACCAGCGATGGAAGCCGTCGGGATCGACGTCTTTGAGACGGCGAGGAAAGCAGGCATGCCCTTCGAGTTCCCCGCCGACAAGAATCCGACTTGGACAGCGCTCCTCCTCGTCGACTGATAGGGTCAATCTCGGAGTAGGGCTAATCGGGCCAATCACAGATCTCGACAAACATATCGACATCATCCTTCGGCATCGGAGGCCAATCGAAGGGTTGCGAAAAGGCGCCGTCGAGCGGGATCGAACCGCTGACCTTGTGGTTTCAATTCCCTATCGAGGGACTAACAGCCACACGCTCTACCGACTGAGCTACGACGGCCTATAAGTGGGTTCTGCGTGTAAAACATCCGTCCTCTATTAATCCTTTGTGCTATTCTATGCCAATCAGCTCAAAGAGTCCCTCAGTTCCTTGACCGTCCTGCTCATGGAGTCCAGGGTCTCCTTCAAATGGTCGAGGAACGGCTGGAGCTTGTCGGTGGTGATCGCCCCTTCGGGGGATGGCTGTATGAGCCCCTCTTGCTCGAGAATTCTCAGAGAATAGCGGACCTTATGTTGAGGTACGTTAAGAAGTTCCGAAAGCCTGATTATGCCGATAGGTTCGTGGTTCATGATGGCCTTGAGCATGGTGACGTGTCTCTGGAGAAGGTCTATCTCGCTCTCTATCTTGCTTGTAAGAACGCTCCTGCCTTTCATATTCTCCCCCTCTTGATACGTGATAGCACTTGGAATATATCTTGATATCCATCCACGTCGTTGAAAAAGACGAATGGCACGATAATCTAGGGACAGCAGTTAAATAAGGAACCCCTCATTGAAAGACCGATGCAGGCCATTGTGGTCGACAGCCTCACGAAGGACTACGACGGCGTGAGGGCGTTGGATTCGATATCATTCCAGGTCGATGAAGGAACGTTCCTCGGCTGCTTCGGGCCGAACGGGGCAGGGAAATCTACTCTTCTTCGCATTCTCACCGGACAGATATCGCCGACCTCTGGAAGAGCGGAGGTGCTCGGCCGTGATTGCAGGACCCAAGGGCCGGAGATCAAGAAGTTGATCGGCATCATGCCCGAGGTGGAGAGCCCTCCGAGCTATTTGACCGCATCCGAATTCCTGTACTTCGTCGGCAAGGTCAGGAAGGTCGACGACCTCGATTTGAGGATCAAGCGCTGGATCGATTACTTTGACCTCGAGGAGGTCAAGGGCAGCTTGTGCAAGGACCTCTCAAAAGGCACGAGGCAGAAGGTGATGCTCGCCGCCTCGTTCATCCACGATCCCAAACTCCTTTTCCTGGACGAACCGTTTATCAACCTCGACCCCTTGTACCAGAGGAATTTGCGGGAGTATCTCTCGGAACTGAGGGAAGAGGGTCGGACGATCTTCATGTGCTCCCACATACTGGAGATGGCACAGCGCCTTTGCGAGGAGGTCATCATACTCAACAAAGGAAAGCTTGTCGCAAGGGAGCGGATCGAGGACATGAAGGCGAGGGGAGAGGACCTCGAGACGGTTTTCATGCGTTTGGTCGGGAGAACCGATGCCGCTGCTCCTTAGCATGATGCTGAAGGAAGAGTATAGGATGCACGTCACCTACTCTTCACGGACGATTTTCCTGGCGCTTCCGATGTTCATAACCTTCGTCGCCTTTGGCATGGGCGTCTCGCTTCATCAGCTGGAGAGGAACATCAGCATCCAGGAGCTCCTCACACTCACCCACGTCGGCGTCTTCCTCTATGGATTGAGCGTCGGAGCGTTCGGGTTCCTCGGGAAGACGTACATCGAGAGGCGGTACGGCAAGAACAACTATATCATCAACATGCCCGCGCTCCTGCCTCTATCCTTCAAAAGAACGTTCTTCGGGATGTATCTGAGGGATGTGGTCTTCTACGTCGGCCTCATTCTTCTTCCGGCGCTTCTGGGGCTGCTCCTCGCTGCCCCAATAGCTCATTTCTCGGTCCTGTCGATTGGCGGCGTCTTCCTCGCCATGCTGCTCTCGTTCTTGATCGGCGTCTCGTTCAGCTTCGCGGTTTCTGTCATTTATACACGGAGCGTGAAGGTCTTCGTCGCGGTCGTCCTGGCGTTCATTGCGTTGGTGATAGGTTACGGGGTTTTCGACCTCTACAGCATGGAGACCCTGCTCCCGGCGCTCGCGCTCCAGTTCAGCATTCCACCGCTCGCGACGGCATGGGGTAGCGCTCTTCTATACCTCGGGATCTGCATCGCCGCCGTCGCGTCGTTCACTACAGTCGCGACGTCCCTCGTCAGAGAATCTTTGAATGAAGGGAAGTCGCAATACGACGAAAAGTACCCAGGTTACTATGATAGATTCGCTTTCGCTCGTTCGTATCAGGGGCTCCTAGCGAAGGAGTTCGTCGATCTGGTGAGGAGCGGCACGATCAGCAAGATGGTGTTCTCATTCATCGCGCCCCTTGTGTTCCTAAGCTTCAGCACATGGTATGTGAACTACGGCCTCGCGATACCGATCGGGTTCAACACGGTCTTCTATGCCGCCATGGTCGGCTTCTTTGGCGTTCTCCTTTACAGTTGGTTGACGAACGTCGATCTCATGGATTATTTCGAGACGCTTCCAGTGACGGTCCCGAAGTTGATCAAGACGAAGCTGGTGACCTTCCTATTCCTTGCTCTCGGCATCTCGACCGCGTTCGTCCTTATCATTGCATGGATTAATGATGAGGTGCAGCTTCTCTGGCTCGCTCTGCCGGTGCTGTACATAACTTCCACATACATGGTCGTCGCGACGGCGTACCTCACGGGGCTGAATCCAAACTCCTTCTTGTTCAACCCCGAGATCCTCGTCAAGTTCGCCATCGTCTCCATCCTGCCCGATCTGTGCCTCACGATACTGTCATTTAGCGTCGGATCGAGAGACATCTCGGCGATTCTCGGCATAGCGCTCGTGCTCGGCGTCCTGTCAGTGTGCACATGGCTCTTCTACAGGGGCATCGAGGAGAAGTGGTCGAGGACAGGCTTCCCGTAGAGTATTCTCGACTGTTTTTTGTAGGCGTGCGCGCATAGAATGTCCATGGACACGGGGCAGGTTCTCAGGAGGATCGTCCATATATCCACCCCTGTTTTCCTCATCTACTACTTCCTGCCCGACCCGCTCTGGACAGGAGGACCGCCACGCGTCCTCGGGCTTCTCATGTTCTTGGCGATAGTCCTCGTGGCCGAGGCTCTCAGACTCCTCTACTGGCCGAATCTTATCGGGATGCGCGAGTATGAGAAGACGCAGATGTCCGCCGGAGCGTGGGCCGCCCTCGGTATGACGTTCGCATTTCTCTTCTTCCCCTTTGGATACTCGGCCCCCGCCTTGATGGGCATGGGTTGGGTGGACCCTGTCATCGGGGATCTCAGAAGGAAGCGCAGCCCGCAGTATCCCTCCGTGCCCATCCTACTATACTTCCTGATAGCTCTCGTCTCCATGGCGGTGATAATCGGACCGACCGTCGAGGTGGTGGCTGCTAGCCTGGTGGCGGCGCCGCTGGCCGTTTGGGCGGAGAGGCTCAAATCGAGCTACGTGGACGACGATTTCCTTATGATAGTAGTACCGCTGATCGCGATCGCTGGCGTGACCGCAGTGCTGTCGTGAGCACTAGCGTCCGAAGAACGATTTTCTTGGGTACCGCCTCACGCCCTGCTCGAATGCCTGAATCGGTCCCTTGTGGCAGTTGCGCGCCGCCTCCTCCGTGTCGTGGATCTTGTCGCAGACTAGGCATTGGTACTTCTTCTTCATCTAGAAGGGAAAAGCGAAAGGGGGTTTATAACCCATTTGCAGGTGAGGAACCGGCGATTAGTATTTCTGGCGCCGGTCCCGGTCGATGTTACGCTTTTATACCGTTTCAAACCAATTAGGTATGATATATGACCAGAATTAAGGTCATCAACGAACCTTCTGAACTAGTTCCGATGCTGAGGGCGGTTGATACCAAAGTGAAACGGGAAGTACTGAAAGAGGTGACCCTCGAGTGGCGTACTTCGAAGGAGATCGAGGAGAAGTACGGGCACGAGGGCAAGGAGGCGCTGAAGTTCTTCGAGAAGATGAAGCTCGTCGAGACGAAGTGGCAGTCGACGAGCGGATCCCAGAGCGGATCCCATCCGGAGAAGGCATATCACACTTACTACACTTCGTTCCACATCAATGCGTCGTGGCCGGTGTACGAGATAAGCGATGTGCTGGCGGCGGCCATGATGCCCGAGGACGAGTTCAAGGAGATCGAGGCGAAGGTCCTGGATCAGGTAGGGCCAGAGGGTCGCTTCGCCGGCGACGTCGCTGAGAATCTGGGAATCACCTCGACGATGCTCAGGAGCCTCGTGAAGCGCTCCGTGAAGCTCGATTATCGCGGTCACAGGATCGAGCTCATGAAGGATTGATCTACACCGGGAGTATTGTCAATGGTAGAGGTCTGGGTTCTGAGACTAGGCCATCGTCCAGCCAGGGACAAGAGGGTAACGACCCACGTCGCCCTCGCGGCCCGCGCGCTGGGCGCCAAGGGGATTGTCATATCCACAAAGGACCCCGAGCTCGAGAAGGTGGTCCGGAGCGTCGTTGAACGGTTCGGCGGTGACTTCGAGATACTGACGGGAGTCAGGTGGAGGGAATTCGTCAAGCAGTTCGACGGGGACGTCGTTCACTTGACGATGTACGGCCTGCACATCGACGACGCTCTTGAGCGGATATCATCCGAGAAGGTCCTGGTCGTGGTCGGCGCGGAGAAGGTCCCGCCCGAGGTCTATCAGATGGCGACGTACAACGTCGCCGTCGGCAACCAGCCGCACTCGGAGGTCGCGGCGCTCGCCGTCTTCCTGGACCGGTTCCTGAGGGGCGAAGGTATCAGAAAGGAATTCAAGGGTCGATTGCGTATCTTGCCGTGCGAGAGGGGGAAGAAGGTTGTCAGCGATTCCGACTGAGGATGAATGCATCCAGATATTGAAGGATGAGGGATGCGGTCGCAGCATCATCAAGCACTGTTGCATGGTTCTTCTCGTTTCCGTGAGGATAGCGGAGCGCTGCAACGCAAGCATGAGCCTCGTGAAGGCCGGGGCGCTCCTCCACGATGTAGGCCGGTCGAGGACGCAGGGGATCTTCCACTCCGTCGCGGGGGCCGACATCGCGAAATCCCGAGGATTGCCAGAGGAGCTAGTGCGGGTCATCCGGAGACATCTAGGGGCGGGACTGACCTGGGAAGAGGCTAAAGCGCTGGGTCTCCCCCGGGCGAACTACGTGCCGGAGACGCTCGAGGAGAAGATCGTCACCCATGCTGACAATCTCATCGGGGACACTGAGGTGCGCACGCTCGAGGAATCCACGAGGGACTTCGAGGGACGCGGGCTGGGCGTGGCGGCCGAGAGGATGAGAGCGATGCATGCGGAGCTGTCCCGGGCATGCGGAGTCGACATCGACGAAATTGTCAAGGAGCTGAGGTTGAAGATAAAAGTCAAGGGACCTTGTAGCGCGTATATTTCCCGCTGAGGTAGGCGTCCCTGAGCTTGTGATATTCGGCGGCGTTCTCGAACGCCTTCTCCTTTATCGTCGGGTCGTCCTGCTTTATGATTTTCCCCGGTAGACCGACGACGATCGACCTCGGCAGTATCTTCGTTCCTCCGGTGATGAGCGCCCCTCCGCCGATGATGCACTCCTCTCCGATCACCGCCCCGTTCATCAGGGTCGAGTGCATGCCGATAATACAGTTGTCACCGATCGCGACCCCGTGGATCACCGCTCCGTGCCCTATGGAGACGTTCTTTCCGATTACGTTCGGGAAGTCCGCGTTGCTGTGCACGGCCACGTGGTCCTGGATGTTCGACCCTTCACCGATGACGATCCGGCTCAGGTCGCCCCTCAAGACCGCGAAGGGCCACACGCTGACTCCGGTTTCTATAGTGACATCTCCGATGATCACGGCGGTCGGGTCGATGTAAACCTTGTCTTTTGAAACGTGGGACATATTGAGCCGTAGGAGGAAACCAAAACAAAAAGATTGTTCTCGCTTAGATCTTCGCCGCCGCGACGGGTCTCTTCGCAGTGACCCTCTTGGGGAAGTACTTCAGCAGGATGATGTCCCCGACCGCCTGAATCCAGCGATAGGGAATATTCACTGCCTTCGAGTCCTCCACGAGCAACGGATTCGTCTCGCTGACGAATATACCATCTACCGATTTGTGTTCAAGGTCGATAACGAGATTGTTCACGTTGCCGAGGAATATCCCGTTAGGCGTATAGACCTGCAACCCGATGAGCTCAGAAGCTTCCTCCAACATTGGCCATCCCACGTGGATATTGTGGTGGCCACTTAAAAACCCTTCGGAGTCTCTCGGTCGATGGAAGGAGTATGAGCAGGGAGGTGTTTGGGTCCTTGCCGCCCAATTTGTGCGGGGAAAAGATATTTAGGAGGGTATCTGTAATACGGTTATGTCTCAATTGTGCACAACCGATATGGAGGTTGCGAGAATGGATGAACTGGAAGAGATCAGACAGAAGAAGTTGCAGCAGATGATGACCGATTCAGGAAAGGCCGGGGCGGAGTGGCCGTCTCGCCCGGTAGAGATCACGGATTCGGGGTTCGATGGTTTCGTAAAGGGGTACAAGATCGCCGTCGTCGACTGCTGGGCTCCGTGGTGCGGACCCTGCAGGATAATCGCCCCGGTGGTCGAGTCGCTTTCAAAGGAGCTTCGGGGAAAGGTCGCGTTCGGGAAGCTCAACACAGACGATAACCAGCCTACGGCGATGCGCCACAATATCGCTGCAATACCGACCCTTCTCATATTCAAAGAAGGCAAACTTATCGATAGGATCGTCGGCGCCTTCCCGAAGGAACAGATACTCAGGAAGCTGCAGAGGTATCTGTGACTGTCCAAGATGGAGAGAGAAGCGATACCGGCAAGGCACATGGGTCTCAGGAAGAAGCTCTGGACTCTGGAAGGGAATCGGTCACCCAAATCCTCTTCCGAGGGTTCTGAGACGCATGTCGAAGAGGTATTCGAGGAGATAGGGCAACCCCAGACAAAGCTGAACGAGCAAGCAGATTCCTGTTGGGAGTCTCCGCGTCTCTTGGCTCCTCTTGGCGTCCGATTCGTTTTGAATCGGGCGGTCCATTCGATGGAAGAACAGTTATAGCATTTGAGCACGATTCAATCCGATGGTGGCGAGAATGGAAACGGACGTTGCAATCATCGGGAGTGGACCCGCAGGAATCCAAGCCGCGATTCACGCGGCCAGGAGGAAGGTGCGTGTCATCATCATTGGTCGCAGCGAGAACAGCGCTCTTGCGAAAGCCAAAGTCGAGAACTACTTCGCGGTGACATCCGTCGATGGTAAGGACATGCTTGCAGTAGGTCGCGAGCAGGCACTGCGTTTCGGAGCTCGATTCCTCGACCAGGACGTTGTCCAGTTGAAGAGGGAGAAGGATGGTTTCCACCTGCTGACAGATCATGATCGAGAGGTGGTGTCGAAGACCCTCATACTCGCCCCAGGGATCTCGAGGACGAAACTGGGAATAAGCGGAGAGAAGGAATTCCTCGGGAAGGGAGTGAGCTATTGCGCCGCGTGCGATTGTCATTTCTTCAAGGGTAAGAGGGTCGTCGTCGTTGGGGACGAGAGCGTCGCCGCCTCCGCTAGTCTATTGCTCAGGGAATATGCGTCGAAGGTGTACTGGATTGCCAGGAAAATGAAGGTCGCCCAACCGTTGCTCGATAAGGTCAAGGCGACCGACATCGAGATCCATGCTCCCGCCTCACCGATCAAGATTCTCGGAGACGAGATGGTGACGGGGATCGAGTTTGTGGATGGGAGCAAGCTCGATGTGGATGGGGTCTTCATCGAACTGGGAGCGATGGGGTCGATCGAGCTTGCCCTGGAGATTGGGATAGTACCAGACCCAAGAGGTTTCATCCCGGTCGATGCCGAGTGCAAGACCGAGGCACACGGTGTGTTCGCGTGCGGCGACGTTACGGGGATGCCGTGGCAGCTGGCGAGGGCGGTAGGCCAGGGTTGTATCGCCGGAACGAACGCGGCGAGAATGGTGAGAAAAGAAGAGTGAGTCCTCATGTCTATTGAGAACGAGTTGATTCTTGGGATGCTGAGAGGCGAGGGAGGGTTCAAGGACGCGCTCAGGAGGGTGTTGGAGGAAGACCTCCAGATGAGCGTTCACGAATTCTGCGCAAGGACCGGTCTGTCCCTCAGCACGATCTACAAGATAATGCAGGAGAAGCGAGAGCCGAACCTGAGAACCGTCAGGCACGTGATCAAGGCCGTCCGCAAGCTCGAGAAGCATCCAGGTGGGAACTTCATCGCGGTCATAGCCAGCAGGCCTGTTCTGGATAAGATCGAGGAACGTATCGTGAGAATCGGGGGAAAGGCCATCAGGGTGAAAGAGTACCCGGCGTCGACGATGGAGGAAGCGATAATCTCCGCCGTAATGGCCGAGAGGGACGGAGCGCTCGCTGTCGTGTGCGCACCGATCATCGCTCCGACGATTGAGAAGATACTCTCGATTCCGGTTTCGGTCGTGATACCGAGGGATAGTATGCTTAGGGCTATCGAGAGTGCCGCTGAGAAGACGGTCTAGTGACTAGCGACCGTCTCTCTTTCCAGCTCGGCCAGTATCTTCTTCCTGAGAGAAGCGAATTCGACGCTCGCCCTGTCTCTAGGGCGCTCCCACTCGACGTTGAAAACATACCTGATATTTCCCGGACGGGCGGACATCACCACCACTCTGTCAGCAACGAAGACAGCCTCGTCGACCGAGTGCGTGATGAAGACGACGGTCTTCTTCATCTCCGACCATATGCGAAGGAGCTCCTTTTGCATCAGGTTCCTTGTCTGAGCATCCAGAGCGCCGAACGGCTCATCCATCAGGAGAATCTCCGGATCATTCGCGAGCGCCCTCGCGATTCCGACCCTCTGCTTCATCCCGCCGGAGAGCTCGTACGGATGGGAGTTCTCGAAGCCCTTCAACCCAACGAGATCGATATATTTGTCCGAGATCTTCCTTCTTTCTTCCTTCTCAACCTTCCTGATCTCAAGACCGAATTCGATGTTCTTTCTCACGGTCCTCCACGGGAACAGGCCGAACTCCTGGAACACCATTCCCCGGTCGGAACCCGGGCCAGTTATCTCCTTGTTGTTCAATAGGATTGTACCGCCAGTGGGTTCCTCCAGACCGGCTATGATCCTCAGAAGGGTGGTCTTTCCACAGCCCGACGGGCCGAGCACGCAGACGAACTCTCCGTCCATTATGTCGATACTGAAATCCTCGATTGCGACTAGCTCGCTTTCGTCCTTCTTGAAGGATTTGTGTAGATCCTTGATCGAGAGGATTACTTCATGCCCATCCGTCTTGACACCCTCCTTTCAATATACCCACTGAGCTCCGTGGTCACTATTCCAAGTATTGCGATCACGACCATGCCTGCGAACATGTAGTCATATTTGCCAACTAGTGACATCTGCGAGATGTAGAGTCCTACGCCCCCTCCTTGCGCCACTATCATCTCAGCTGCGACTATGCACATCCAGCCAATCCCCAGGCCAATACGTATGCCCGTCATCAAATACGGTATCGTGGACGGCAGAATGACCTTTCTGAACAGTGTCGGTTTGCTCGCTCCCTGAGTCTTGGCGACATCGAGCAAGAGTGGATCGACGCTTTTCACCCCGAAGATTACGTTCGAGAGCACTGGGAAGAAGACACCAAGGAACACTGGCATGATAGGGCCCCAGAAGACCCCTGCAACTATGAAGAAGAAAGGAGCCCATGCGATGGGAGGTATCGGTCGGAATATTTCGACTATCGTCCTTCCGAAGGTGTCAGCCACCTTCGAGAAGCCCATGAGCAGCCCCAACGGCAATGCAAGGACGAACGCTATGGCG
Source organism: uncultured Methanomassiliicoccaceae archaeon (assembly GCA_964544915.1). Classification (GTDB taxonomy): domain Archaea; phylum Thermoplasmatota; class Thermoplasmata; order Methanomassiliicoccales; family JACIVX01; genus JAJRAG01. The sequence goes on from CAZJDY010000020.1 coordinate 81,995, forward strand.
AATCCCCAAAGGAACCGAACAAGGCTTTGACTCATGTGTTGCCACATCGTCACGCCCGTGGTAGGATCCGGGTTCTGGAAAGCATCGACGAACGCTACGCCGACCTCGTATGGCGAGGGGAAGAACGCCGAGTGCAGTAGGCTTGAAAGCCCCCACCATGCAAGAATGAACACCACAAGGGAAACGATGACGATTGTGGTGTTCTTCAACAACCCGCGTTCCGAATCGTGTGAAAGGAAGTGCTTCAGTCTCCCAAGGGTGTTGGGTTCCATTTGACCACGGCAATACGGTCAAAAAGTAAAAAGGTTTGGAGTGAAGCTCAGGCAGGTTTGAGCTTCACGGTGTAACCATGTGCATTTGCCACTGAGAGCAACAGCAGGTACTGTATCGACGACGCTCCTGGGGTTGCGATCGTCTGCCCCTCCAAATCCTCCCAGGAGTGGATTGTCGGGCTGACGATTATCGCCGAACCTTCGCTGTTCGCTTGAGCGACGATTATCGTGTTCACACCGCTGTTGAGGTGGAACAGAATGGCCGGCGGACTTCCCAAGTAACCCATGTCGGCTGCCCTTCCAGCGAATGCAGTCATGATGCTTCCGCCAGCGCCGTATCCCCCTGGAAGTGGGTCCACCGTTCTCACTCCGTACTTCTCGAAGAGCGTCTTGCCTTCGCCAACGGTCTTGTTCTCCGCAACGACCCTTGCGAATTGGTGGAGATCTCCGGTAAGGTACGCCATCCTGACTTCTCCCACTATGACGTCGCTGGGCATGATGGAGTCCGCGCTGGCGAGGTAGCTGCTGTCAACGTAGTTGGTGACAAAGTCGTTGACTGAGCTGTATCCCCTAGCAGCCAGCTTGTCTTCTTTTATCTGTCCGAGATCGATGTACGACTGGGTGAACATCTTCAGCCCATCAACGAATTGCTGGTTCATCCTGTAGTCTAGAGTCATATGGCCCATGGCGGCCGCCACAACTGAATCGTTGCGGTTACTGAACTTACCACCTATGTCTAGTAGCAGATTGTAGTCATCGCTGCCCGGATTCGCCCATGCGGCTGCAATCCACTTGTTGGCCTCTATGTGGGCTTTCAGAACCCTCATGACCAGGTTGGGGTGGTTCTGGGCGAATGTTTTATCAACTGCCACCACGCAGCAGGGATGGTGTGGCCAGATGTCTCCTGACCAGTTCAGCACCACAGCTGTTCCATCGAGCAATGAATCGGACACGTACGGTTCCCAGCTCACGCCACCAGCAACGTCACCTCTTTGAATCGCAACCTTCTGGTTCACGGGGGGAACTGTCAGCCAGTATACGACCTTCCCTGTCTCTTCTCCGCCGAGGCATCCCGCGGCTGCGATCCCGGTGACTGCGATGGCAACGACCAGAAACACGGAAATTGCAGGATTTGGTTTCATCGGATCACCTTGAGTCAAAAAAATACCATACATATAAATGGCTTTTCTCCATAGAGGAAATAAGTGTCCTAATTGTACGTGTTGAAGGCGAATCTTGCACATCTGGACGCTTAAACAATTGTTCGTATGACTTGATTGTCCGTCTTCTCGTTCTTGTTACATAACAGAACACAATGCAAGAGATAGGTGAACCCGAAAGAAAAGAATTATAGGGCTTACTTTGTATCAATGGGTCTGATAATATGTTCGAGCTGAACGTCGTCAGCAATACCCCGTTGACGCCATTGGATGACGTCGACGATGTGGCTTTGCAGTTTCTCACCCAGATTGGCTATTTGCCGACAGGCTACGACCCGAAGACTGAAGTGACCAACGTCAAGGACAGTGTCCCATACAAGTTGTTCATGAAGTGCTTCATGAGGAACATGAAACGAGTCTGGCTAGTTGAGGAACTTGCCGCAACTCTCAAAACGACCAAGCCCACGATTTACCGCCACTTGAACAAGTTGAAAGGAATGGACGTGATCGAGGAGCTCTTGACTGAGCGAGGGAAGCAGAGCAAGAAAGGCTACAGGATCCGTTACGGTGACCTCAAGAAGGCATGGAGCTTCACGGAGGCGAACGTCGAGATGGCCATGGATGGATACAGGAAGACAGTAGACCATCTCCAGAAGCTTGTCGAGGAGGAACGTTAGATGCCCGCGAAAGAGACCACCGAACCCACCCTAACGAAAGGGTCGAAGTGGAAGGTGATTAGTAGCGGCGGCGAAGGCAAGTCGATAGTCTCCGTCGGCGTGTTCAAGGGATACGTCGCCTTCGGACACGATTCGGCGATAGGCATCGAACTGGATTCGACGCACGGCGAGGACGCCGGGCGGATACGGGTCATACCCTGTGTGTCTGTTCTGTCGCTGGACCTGATCTCCATCAAGCAGGAAGAAGAGGAGAAGGACACCGAGGAGCGAGGGGTCTACTTCGGATAGACCGACTGGCCTTTGGCGAAATCGCCTCTGCAGAGCAGACACAGACTTTTTATCCGACGGCGTAATGGTGATGCCGTGGACTATCACGAGCGCCTGTTGGGCATGATACTGGACGGGACGATAAGGGATCGAAAGATCCTCCAGGCCACGAAGATCGCGCTGTCCAAGGAGTATCGTCTCGGGCGGGTACCATCGAACTCCGAGACCCTTGCTAGAGCAGACCCCAAGACACTTGCTCTAGTTGAGCCTTTGCTCCGCCGGAAACCGGTTCGCACTCTCAGCGGCGTCGCGGTGGTTGCCGTCATGACATCTCCAGTATCGTGTCCCCACGGCAAATGCTCATACTGCCCCGGCGGGGTCGAGACGGGGTCCCCACAATCGTACACGGGCAAGGAGCCCGCGGCCCGGAGGGCCCTGGCGAACGAGTTCGATCCGTTCAGGCAGGTATTCAGCAGGCTCAGGCAGCTCGAGGCGATTGGTCACCCCACCGACAAGGTAGATCTCATCATTATGGGAGGTACGTTCACCTCCAGGCCGGTGGAGTATCAGACGTCCTTCGTTCAGAGGTGCTTTGACGCCTTGAACGTGGGAGAGAGTGCGGGTCTTCTGGACGCGCACCTCAAGAACGAGAGCTCGGCCCACCGATGCATCGGCATGACGATTGAGACGAGACCGGACGTTTTCGACGACTCGAAGGCGACATTCTCGATGGAACTGGGGGCGACGAGGGTCGAGCTGGGCGTTCAGATACTAGACGATGATATCCTCAAGGGAGTGAATAGGGGGCACGGCGTGGAGGCAGTCGCGCAGGCAACGAAGATGGCTAAGGATAAGGGCCTCAAGGTGTGCTACCACGTCATGCCAGGTCTCCCTGGCTCCAGCCCGGAGAAGGACGTCGAGCGCTTCACCATGGTTTTCAATGACGAGAGATTCAGGCCCGATATGATCAAGATCTATCCGACCTTGGTCGTTAAGGGCACGCCTCTGTACGACATGTGGCGCGGGGGTGCATACTCGCCGTACTCTACAGAAGATGCGGTTAGGGTGATCGTCGAGATGAAGAGGATTGTCCCGCCCTACGTCAGGATTCAGCGTATCCAGAGGGACATACCCGTACCTTTGATAGAGGCAGGCGTCGACAAGGGCCACATCAGGCAACTTGTCAAGGAGAGGATGCGCAGCGAGGGCTACAGCTGCAACTGCATCAGGTGCAGAGAGGTCGGGCTGATGGGGGTGGAATCGTACGAAAGGGACGACATGCGTCTCAACGCGATGAGCTATCAGGCGTCCGGGGGGACTGAGCACTTCATCTCGTTCGAGATTCCTGAGATACGGGCCCTGGTCGGTTACGCGAGACTCAGACTAGGCACCTCATCTTCCGGCGGATGGCAGGCGCATCTCAGGGAGCTTAAGGTGTTCGGGCAGATGGTCCCGATCGGTGACTCGGGGGAGGGATGGCAGCATCGCGGTTTCGGAAAGGAGCTCATGGTCGAGGCAGAGAGGGTCGCCCGGGAGGCCGGTAGCGGGGAGATCCTTGTGACGAGCGGGGTCGGAGTGCGGCAGTATTATTCATCCCTTGGATACGAGCGCTCGGGCGTCTACATGGCGAAATCGCTTAGGTAATGTTTTATTCCGTGTCGCGCATACTCGAACTGGTGTTCCATTGGGTTGCGTGGTGTGCGGTGCGGAGACCAAAGGTGCCGCCATCCTCTGCGGGAAATGCTTCGGGGAGATAGACGACCCATTGTCCCTACTGCCCGCCGCTTTGGACCCCAAATCGGACCAGCGTCTTTTCCAGATCGGCAGCGTTTCTCTGAGGATCGGGCCTGTGTCCTCGGCTGACATATCATTCTCCAAGGGGCTCGAGCCAGCCCTCCGCTTGAGAGAAATTCTCGCCTCGGAGGACAAGGTTGGCCTGCCCCAGTTCGTGGATTATTATCTTGCAGGATTGGGTTTGGGGCTGTACCTGAGGGGGGACGAGAGACTTCCCCGAAGGGGCATAATCTGGAACATCATGCAGAGCGCGAAGGATCTGGACTTCAAGACGGAACAGTGGGCCGCCGCCTCGGTCCGCATGGGGAACATCTATGCTCTCCTTGTACGAGAGGTCTCGAGGCTTCCGATCGAGGCCTCGGCCGCCCTGCCGTTCCTTCAAAAGAGTTCCGACCTCGCGAGGACGCTTTACGCCAGGTCCCTGCCGTACTCGTCGCCGAATCGCGCGGTTTCCGCCAATGAAGCGTTGCTTGATCACTGGACCGGTGATTCGGAGAAGGCGCTGTCGACCGTCGAAGGCCTGGTCGGTTCTGAGAAGTCGGAATCGATCAAGGCCCACCTGCTGATCGTCAAGGCGACGATCCTCGCCGAGACTGGAATGAAGCCGCAGGTGGTCCAGGTCCTGGAGAGCATCCCGGGCAAAGTGAGAGATGAGCGGGTCGCAAGATTGAAGGCTCTGCTCGGGGTGACCAGATGAACGATCTCGGACTGATGATCGACGAGAGCGTCGACGCCCGCATCCTCAAGGCGATACGGGACCTGAAGTCCGAGGAATTCAAGGAGCATGCAGTCCATCTCCTGGAGAACATGGGGTTGAAGGTCACCGCTGCGGCACTTTCTGACGACGTCGTGTTTGCGGAAGGCGACGGAAAGGAGGGTAAGTATCTTGTCATGGTCTCGAGACATCGGGATCACGCTTCAATCGCCGGTCTGAAGTCGATAAGAGAGAAGGCGGTCGCTGAAGCTCGGCTTCCGGCGCTAATAGTCACCCACGAGCTAGAGAAGGAAGCAATCGATTTCGCCGGGTCCTACGGCATCGCCTTCGCAGACGAATCGAAGTTCCTCGCCCTCATGAAGCGTTACGACCTGGCGACGCCGCTGCTCAGGGAAGTGGATAAGCGGATCCTTGAGAAGGAAGGCGACAGGTTCCTCCCGTCGATAGGTAAGCTCGACGACATGATGGAGAGCGCAGATGGCGACATCGAGCACGGCAAGTACAGGGAGGCGCTGGCGAAGCTGGAGAGAGCGTTGCAGGTGAAGCCCACGCATTACGTTGCCCTGCAAAAGAAGACTAGCGTGTTGATGGAGCTGGGCGACTACAGGGAAGCTCTTGAGGCATGCAAAAAGGCAACAGAGCTGATGCCGAACGACGCGTCTTCGTGGTATCTCATGGGACTGATCCTCCACGAGCTTGGAGATTTGGAAGGGGAGATCGGGTCCTACGATATGGCGCTGAAATTCTCTCCGCGCATGGCCGTGGCGATGCTGAACAAGGGCGCAACATTTTTCCAACTGGGAAAGCTGGAGGAAGCCCTCAGCGTTTACGAAAGCATGCTGAGGTTCTACCCCAACAGCCCGAGAGCGCTGAACAATCGCGGCCTGATTCTGAAGGCGATGAAGAAGCCTGAGGAGGCGCTGCAAGCCTTCGACGCTGCGGCCGCGGCCGATCCATCCTACGCCGACCCATTGATCAACAAAGGGTCTCTTCTCTCCGAGCTCGGGGATCTGAACGAGGCGATCGAGACTTGGGAGGAGGCCGTCAGGCTCCAGCGGGGAAGGGCCGATGTATGGATGAAGCTGGGTCTCGCCCATAAGGCTGTGGGCATGTTCGAAGAGGCGGCAAAATCCTTCGCCGTCGCCGCAGTGCTGGACCCGAGCATGGCGGACGCCTCTGAAGAGAGGGACGAGGCCCTCGCCGCGGCCGGGATGATTGGCAGGCGCGAGGTGAAGAAGGAGACCGGCGACCTCTGCCGGGAGTACATGGTTTCTTCCCTGCTGCTGAGGGCATCGGGGGAGTCTGAGGGCGCCCTCGGAGAGCTCGGAAAGTGTGTCGACATGGAGCCTGGCATCCCCGATGCTTACCTGTATCAGGCCGGGATACTCCTCGAGCTCGGTCGGCTGGAAGAGGCGCTGGTGGCCCTCAAGGAAGGCGTTAGGGAAGAACCCCGCAACAACGAGCTGCTCCTCGATCTCGAGGCTCTGACCTACCGCATGGGGCGGAATGAGGACTGTCTCAAGCTTCTGGAGGGCGCCCAAGACTCGCTGGAAGCCGTCGCAAGGCGCGGTCTCCTTCTTCTGAACTTGCATCACACCGAGAAGGCGAGCTCCGTTGCAAGGGACAACAGGGGCGGCCTCCATCAGCTGGATGACATTCTAGCGATCGCACTTATCAGTCAGGGGAAGTATAAGGAGGCGGCCGAGACCTTGAGAGAATGTCTCGGCGAATTCGTCGGTTCCCCCGAGCTGCTGAACAATCTCGGTGTCTGCCTGCGTTTCATGGGGGAGCTTGATGAGGCAGAGAATGTACTGAACGAGGCGGTCCAGATCGCGCCAATCTATGCGGATGCGTGGAACAACCTCGGATGCGTGCTCTATATCAAAGGAGCTCTCGAGGAAGCCGAAAAGTGCCTGAGCGAGGCGTTGCTGATCGACAGGCGATCGTCGTTCCTCCTGAACCTCGGCATGTGCCGACTCAGCACGAACGACCTGGACGGCGCACAGGAGTTCTTCACCTCCGCTTTGAGGATCGAGCAGAGCGCCGATGCGCTTAACGCACTCGGGATAGTCTCGGAAAGGAAGAAGGAAATCGTCAAAGCGCTCGAGTTCTACGAGGCGGCGCTAGAGAAGGCCCCGAACTTCCGGGACGCGCTCGTGAACAGAGATCGACTGAAGAGCGTCCTCAAGCAAGGCTCGACCTGAAAGTAGAATTGAAAAGGAAAGGCCAGATCAGGTGATGTTCATCACGACTACGTCTCTGACCGCCCGCATCTCGCCGAACGGTAGGATGAGCCTCCCCTGTGCGTCGGTCTTGTAAAGTCTGGATTCGATCTCCTCAGCGGGCACGACCAAAACGTGTTGAATCTCACCAGTGGTGGTGTCGACAACAAAATTCTCAATCATCCCCAGAATCTGTCCATCGTTCGTCATTACGGTCTTGCCCTTCAACTCCGTGATGAATTTCCTCATTCCCAGCACCCGCCCTTCTGATATTGGCCAATACTAATATTGCGAATAAGGTTGTGCGTATTTAATCCTATTGCCATGCCATCTGGATTTGCCCTTTTTGGGACCTCTCCATCTCGGTCCAGGTGATTGCATCCATATGACCTTGCAGATGCTGGACGGATGTACTCTGTAGTGAGTGAATGCCAGTTCCGGTGTTGAGGAATCTGGATACTGCGCCGAAAGAATCAAGAGAAAATTCTTATAAAGAGTCATGCGCTAATACCGGTTCCAAGGTAGTATACTGATGGTGCGAAACCGTAGACCGCCCCATCACTCGAATGGCAGCGCCTTCGTGAACATTTCTGGCGATTACCGGTACATGAGTGAGGGGCATTACGAGAGCGTTGAGGCGGAGATACAGGAAATCCCTGTATATCCCCAAGTAAAGGAATCGCTGGACGCCTATGTCGTTCCTCTTTGCATGGAAAGGGCCAAGATGGCCGGCATCAAGGTTCCCGAGTACTACATCTCGAACGGATACTTCGAGCCTCCGGCCATCGTCTATCCGATAAACCCCTTCATGAGGAAGCACAGCATCGTCTACAAAGAGGGGCACGTCAAGACGATTGGCAAGTCGCTGACGAGGAACTACAAGTACCCGATCTGCGTCCAGAAGATCAAGGGAGAGGCTTCGATACGGGAATTCAAGTGCATCATGGGAACGAGCTCGACCGAGGAATTCGATCCCATCTCCTCCAAGATCTGGAACCTTTTTCATCTGCCGATATGCAAGGTCAGGGTGATTGAGAACGGCGAGACCCTGCTAAGCGCTGTGGAGCCGTTGCCGCTGCACCAGCTCAGACCCAAGGAGCTCAAGCTCCTAAGGAAGGCGAACGAATGGCAAATATAGCCTGCTTCGTCGAGCGCTACACCATCAACAAGGCCGAGGAGCTCAACGCCCTCACGAACTTCAAGATCGCGGCCATGAACATGGGACACCAGTTCGAGTACATGTTCCGGTCGGACATCGGGAAGATACCCGACTTCGATGCGCTCTTCATCCGGTCCACGACGGACCCGATGAACGCATGTTACGTCGCCTCTAGGATGGCCGAGATGTACGGACTGAGAGTGATAGACGACCCGGACTCGATAATCATCTGCTGCGACAAGATCAACATGTACCTCAGGCTGATGCGTGCCGGCCTGCCGATCCCCGAAACCAGATTCCTTAGCAAGAGGGATATGGACAGGAAGACCGTGCTGAACCTCTTCGAGGAGCTCGGCTCTCCGATAGTCCTCAAGGCGCCGTTCAGCAGCTTCTCCGCATACGTCGAGAAAGTGGGCAACATCCACTCGTTCTACGAGACCGCCCGGCGCTACTTCAGGAGGACGAGCGAGATCGTCGTGCAGCAGTTCGTGCCGTCCAACTTCGATTGGAGGGTAACGACGCTGAATGGAGAGGTGCTGTTCGTCTGCAAGTACGTCATGCCCCCTCACAGCTGGAAGATACAGCACAGGGAGAACGGGCACGTGATGTGGGCGAAGATCGAGGCCATGGACCTGAATGATGTGGACCCCAAGCTCATCGAGGTCGGTCTGGCGGCTTCAAAGGCCGTCGGTGACGGCCTGTACGGAGTGGACATAAAGCAGGTCGATGGACACTATCTTGTCATCGAGGTCAACGACAATCCCAACATCGACGCCGGTGGAGAGGACGCGAAGAACCCTGAGGTCTACGAGCGCGTCGTCAGGTACCTGGCCGGTGAATAGATTCATGATCAGACCGGCAACCTTGTCGGACCTGGATTCGCTCGCGCTTCTTGAGAGACGATCTTTCCCCGAGGATGCCTTCTCCCGCAAAAGGTTGAAGCACCTGATCAGTCGCGCGAAGTCTGTGACGTTCGTCTATGATGAGGGTGGGATCCGTGGCTACGTGCTCCTTCTGTTCCGGGACGACACGGACGCAGCTCGCATGTACTCCGTATGCGTGGACAGGCTCCACAGGAACAAAGGGGTCGGGAAAGCGCTCGTCTGTTCGGCCGAGAAGGTCGCAAAGGAACGGGGATGCGGGCGCATGACCCTCGAGGTGAGGGAGAACAGCGACGCGGCGGTCCGATTTTATTGCAGACTGGGCTTCTCCTTCGTCGGCAAGCTGACGGATTATTATCATCCGGGCGCGCACGGACTTAGGATGATGAAACGCCTCTGATTCCTGGAACTTCATCTAGCAGTCAGGAGATATATGGACACTATCTGTACGATCCCAGCCCTTCCCAACCGGCGCGCGCCTTTTCCAAGACCTTGCCGATGTTCTCGTATTGCTTCATAACGTCTTTGTCAACAGAAGGCTTCACAATCTTGAGCGCCGCCTCGAAGTGCCTCGCCCCGACCACCGCCGCGTTCTTATCCTCTCTGAGGGCGATCATCGCAGCCTCCCTGCAGAGATTCTCGAGGTCCGCGCCGACGAACCCCTCGGTCTTGGACACGAGGTAGTCGAGGTCCACATCCTTCAACGGCATCGAGCGCATGTGGATCTTCAGAATCGTGCTTCTCGCCGAAGCGTCAGGTATCGGCGTTAGGATGAGCCTGTCGAACCGTCCCGGTCTCAGAAGCGCTGGGTCCACGATATCCGGTCTGTTCGTTGCTGCGATTACCGTCACCCCATCAAGGCTCTCGAGCCCGTCCATTGAGGTGAGGAGCTGATTCACCACCCTCTCCGTGACGTTCGTGTCCGACCCGACCCCCCTTCTCGGCGCGATCGCGTCGATCTCGTCAAGGAATACGATCGCCGGAGCGACCTGTTTCGCCTTCTTGAACATCTGGCGTATCGCCTTCTCGCTCTCCCCGACCCACTTGCTCATGATCTCCGGCCCCTTGATCGAGATGAAGTTCGCCCTGGATTCGGTCGCGACCGCCTTGGCGATCAGGGTTTTTCCTGTACCCGGAGGCCCGTAAAGGAGCACGCCCTTCGCGGGCTTGATCCCCAGCCTCTTGAACGAGTCCTGGTTCTCTATCGGCATCTCGACCATCTCCCTCAGCTGCATCTTCACTTCGTCCAGACCTCCGACTTCCTCCCAAGTGACCCTCGGTATCTCGACCAGGACCTCCCTCATCGCGCTCGGCTCGACCTCCTTCAAGGCCTCGTCGAAATCGTTGGCTGTGACCCTCACCCTCTCGAGGATCTCGGAGGGAACAGGCTTGTCCAGATCTAGCTCCGGGACGAGCCGTCCTAGGCACTTCATCGCGGCCTCTCTCGCTAATGCCGCCAGGTCTGCGCCGACGAAGCCGTGCGTGACGTTCGCGTACTTGTCCAGGTCGACGTCCTCCGCGAGCGGCATGCCTCTCGTGTGGATTTGGATTATCTCCTTCCTGCCATCGCGGGTCGGCACCCCTATCTCGATCTCCCTGTCGAACCTTCCCCCCCTCCGCAGGGCGGGATCGATCGAATCCTCCCTGTTGGTGGCCGCAATTACGATGACCTGCCCCCTTCCTCCCAGTCCGTCCATGAGCGTCAGCAGTTGAGCCACGACCCTTCTTTCGACCTCGCCCTGGACATCCTCCCTCTTCGGAGCGATCGAGTCGAGCTCGTCGATGAAGAGGATCGACGGGGAGTTCTTCTCGGCCTCCTCGAACTTCTCCCTCAGCTTCTGCTCGCTCTGGCCGTAGTACTTCGACATGATTTCCGGGCCCTGGATCGCATAGAAGTTTGCGCCTGCCTCGTTCGCCACCGCCTTGGCGATCAAGGTCTTGCCGGTGCCAGGAGGTCCGTAGAGCAGCACACCTCTCGGCGGATCGATTCCGAGTCTGTCGAATAGCTCTGGGTGCTTGAGCGGGAGCTCGATCATCTCCCTGACCCTCTGAAGCTCCTCCTCAAGACCTCCAACGTCATCGTAAGTGATCGAAGACGCGATCAGCTCCGTCGTCTCCATCGGTTCGGTCTTGACGCTTAGTTCCGTGTGTTCTCCAACGACGACGACGCCATTCGGCACCGTGCTGACGACGACGAACGGAAGGAACCCTCCCATGAGCGCGATATTTGGTATGATTATCTCGTCGCCCTTCACGAGAGGTCTGTTGATGAGCCCCTTCCTGAAGAGGTCCTCGACCCCCTGGCCGAACCTTACTCTCTTGCCCTGCGGGATCTTCGGAGCGACAAGGACCTTCGACGCCGGCTGGGAGTCCGCCTTGGTGACCGTCACCTTCTCTCCGATGGAAACGCCGGCATTCGACCTTATCATTCCGTCCATTCGGATGATTCCCTTCCCCTCATCCTCCTGGGCGGCCCTGAAGACCTTCGCGGCGGTGTTTCTTTTGCCTACGAGCTCTATGACGTCCCCGACCTCGACGCCCAATTCCTTCCTCGTCTTCGAATCGATCCTTGCGCGTCCCAGACCGACCTCGGACTGGTGATGGGCGCGAGCAACGCGGAGGGTTACTGAGTCCACCATCGTCTCCCCATCTGCAAAACGACGAGTTCTCACTTAAACCTTTTCAATTGCTGGCCTCGTGGGACGCCGGCGATTAGAATTCACCACCGCCATAAGAGCGAGGGTAGGACGAAGGGTTAATCTCTTACGAGTCGTTTGAGCGCCGTATGCAGATGGAGGCCGACTGCGTCCCATGCCTTCTGGGCAGGGTGCTTTTCGAGACGAATCTGTGCGCCCCAGAGAAGAAGTCCAAGGTGATGAGGGAGTGCATCAAGGTGCTATCCGAGAAGTACAGTCCCGGCGTGAATTCCGCCGTGACCGCGACCGCGGTGCACCGCAGGGCGTACGACCTGCTCGAGTGCAGGGACCCGTACGCCGACCTGAAGAAACGGAGCAATGAGGTCGCCGAGGATATCTTCGGGAAGGCAAAGGATTTCGTCGAGTCCGCGAAGGACCCGCTCGAGGCCGCGTCGTTGGTGGCGATAGCTGGCAACGTGCTCGACTTCGGCATCGGCTCGGCGCTGGATGATCCGGAGGAGCTCGCGAGCGAGTTCGATTCCCTCGTTGGCCAGGGGCTCTCGATCAACGATGTTCCCACAATGAGGGAGATACTCGAGAAGGCGGAGAATGTCGTCTACCTCCTCGACAACTGCGGCGAGGTCGTCTTTGACAAGCTGCTCGTGACGGAATTGAAGTGGTTCGGAGTCAGGGTCGTGGGGGTGGTCAAGGGCGAGCCGATACTCACCGACGCGATCGGGGAGGACGCGCGGTCTACCGGGATTGATAAGTTGTTCGATGAGGTCCTCACCACGGAATCCTTCGCCGTCGGCATCGATCTGAAGCGTATCGGACAGCGCCTGAAGAAGAAGCTCAAGGACGCCGATCTCATCGTCTCGAAGGGAATGGCGAATTTCGAATCGTTATCGGACACGGATCTCCGTCCGATCGCCCATCTGCTCAGAGCGAAATGTCTGCCGGTCGCGAAGGCCATCGGCGCGAAGAAGGAAGACAACGTCGTGAAGGTCTATGAGTGAAGAAGGCTTGGACCGAGGGATTGAGGCCATAGACTGGTTCCGATGCAGACTGTATCGCAAGGAGCGATTCGTTATCGCGACAGGAGTATCGAAGGAGACAACGAACGTCCTGGTGCGGGTCCGAAGCGACAACCTAGAAGGGTGGGGGGCCGCCGCCCCGAACACCGTCACCGGAGAGACCTCCGAATCGATTGAGCGCTTCCTTTCTAAGGCGAGGGCGCGTCTTATCGGGTTCGACCCCCGTGACATTCCGACGGTCCATATTCTGATGGAAGCACTGGCTCGTGCGAATCCTGCGGCAATGGCTGGCGTGGACCTTGCGGTTCACGATATGGTCGGGAAGATGTACGATGCTCCGGTCTGCGAGCTCTTGGGCCGACAGAAGGAGAGCATCGAGACGTCGATGACGATCGGCATTGCAGACTACGAATCGACGATCAGGCGGGTCAGGAGTAGCGTTGAGTCTGGGTTCAAGGTGCTGAAGCTGAAGGTCGGATTGGATGTCGAGGAGGATATCCGGAGGATAAGAGGGATCAGGGAAGTCGTAGGCGAGAATGTAAGGTTGAGGATCGATTGCAATCAAGGGTATTCCCTCTCAATGGCGAAGCGGGTAGTGAAGGAACTCGAACCGCTTTCCATCGAGTTCATCGAGCAGCCTGTCCTCGCTCAGGACTGGGAAGGACTAAGGGAGTTGACGGTCGCGTCATCCATTCCGATCATGGCGGACGAAGCAGTGAAGACGCCCGAGGACGCCCAAAGGCTTGTGAACGGCGGGTACGCCGACATGCTGAACCTGAAGCTGATGAAGTGCGGTGGTATCTATCCAGCTGTCAGAATCGCGAAGATATGCGAGGAAGGAGGCGTGCGGATCATGGTCGGTTGCATGGCCGAATGCCAAGCGGCAATAGCTGGCGGACTGCATTTCGCGCTCTCGCAGAAGATCGTCGATCATGCGGATCTGGACTCCCATTTCTCCTTCCTGAACGATCCGACGAAAGCCCTTGTTTGTGTCGATGGAAAGCTATCCCCGCGAGAATGTTCGGGCCTGGGCACGAGCGTGGATCTGGTGGCATTGCTCCTTCCTTTCCCTTGGCCGTGATCTCGTCGTTCGGAAACGCTAATAGTCGCAAATAGACATAATAGTCGGTTCAATCGTAATGGATATGGAGCGAATGATATCGATTCATCTCGGAAGTGAGTTTCAGCGTCAAGGAGGCGCCTACTTTGGGGAGCGAGGTCGCTAAGGCGGTCGTTCTTGCGGGGGGCGAAGGCACGAGGCTCCGCCCTTTGACGAACACTCGACCTAAGCCTCTTCTTCCAGTTCTCGGAAGACCCTGCGTCGAGTATGCGATCCGCTCTCTTGCCTCTGCAGGGATCGAGCAGGTCTTCGTGGCATGCGGCTACAGGTCTGCGGACATCATCTCCGCACTTGGAGACGGGAAGGACCTTGGCGTAGATCTGGTCTACGCATTCGAGGAGGAGCCGGCGGGGACGGCGGGAGCCGTGAAGTTGCTGGAGAATGAGCTGGAGGGGACTTTCGTCGTTGCGAGCGGGGACGTCCTGGCGGATGTGGACATCGGACAGCTCATACGCTTGCACAAGGAGAAGGGGGCAGTGGCCACCATGGCCCTCACCGAGGTGGACAGACCTCAGGAGTTCGGCATCGTCGGCCTTGACGACTCGGGCAGGATCATCCGATTCAAGGAGAAGCCAGCACCTGAAGAGGTCTTCTCCAATCTGGTCAACGCGGGAATATACGTTCTCGAGAGGGATGTGCTGAGCCTGATACCTACAGCTGAGAAATTCGACTTCTCGAAGAACCTCTTCCCCTCGCTTCTGGATGCTGGTAGTCCTCTATTCGGCTCAAAGCTCGACGGGCTTTGGAAGGACATCGGAATGCCGAGGGACCTCTTGGAAGCGAACATCAAGATGGCCGCAAAGAGGGGAAAGCGGATCGAGGTCGAGGGGGTGAGCATCTTCGGCAGCGTATGCGCGACGAAATTCTCAGCGAACGGCGCCGTGCTCGAAGGACCTCTGTACCTCGGTGACGGAGTGAAGGTGGGCGAAGGCACGCGGCTCTCCTCTTCTGCCATCGGAAGCGGGACGGTCATCGGGAGAGGGTCCGAGATCCACGAATCGCTCGTGATGGACCGCTGCAACCTCAGCGACAATTGCATCATTAAGGGCAGCCTAATTGGTGAGAGGTGCAACGTGGGTGGCGGGGTCGCGCTGGTGAACAGCGTCCTGGGAGACGGCGTCACGTTGGAAGGTCCGATCTCTCTGGAAGGGAAGACTCTTGAGTGATAAGGTCTCTTTTCTTCTTGTATGCGTTCCGGTTAAATAACCGGAGGCGAATTGCCCCGGACATGAGGAAGGAGTTGATCAAGTACGAGGCGTTCCTTATCGTAGCTAGCTTCATCTGGGGCACCTCGTTCGTCTCCGTCAAGATCGGCGTGGAGCATGTTGACCCATTCCTCTTTTCCATTCTGCGGTTCTTCTTCGGCTCTCTGGTGCTAATCGTTGTACTCGTCCTTCTGAAGAGGATGAACACCAGGCTGTTCAAGGACAAGATCATTTGGGGGATTGCCTTGATCAATGCTGTCGCGCTCGAGTTCCAGCATCTCGGAATGACGATGACCAGTGCGACAAACGCGGTGTTGCTTGTCGATATCGATGTCGTCTTCGTAGCGCTGCTGGCAACAATCGTTCTGTCCGAGAAGATCACCAGCAAGATCATGGTCGGATTGCTCCTGGGCATGGTCGGAGTCGTCATCATCACAACGAACGGAGACTTCTCCTCGGTGTTCAGCGGGAGCTTCATCGGGAACGCGATGGTGTTCTTCGGCGGCGTGCTCTGGGCGTTCTACGTCGTATATCAAAAGAAGGTCCTCGTCCGCGAGTCGGACGTCCTTCAAGTTACTGGTGTAGTGGTATTCGAGACGACGATTTTCCTGCTGCCCATGGCCTTGCTGTTCGCTGGGAGCTATGTTGTTGACAGCATTGGTTGGCTGAGTGTTGTCTACACCGGCGTGCTGTGTACCGGCCTAGCGTTTCTACTGTACAACATTGGGCTCAAGGCAATAGGCGCGACCGTATCATCGATAATCCTGCTCCTCGAGATCGTGTTCGCCATGTTTTTCGCATTCCTTGTACTGGGGGAGACCCCGACGGTCGTCACGGCGATGGGCGGCGCGCTGATAATCCTATCGATAATCGTCATATCGCTGAACGGGGCCAACGGTTATCGTTCGAACGAGGCCGCGAAGGGCTCCTAGGTCCGATACTTCGACAGAAGCTCTTGGGCCTTGTCCAGTTTGTCCACCCCGATCGCTACTTCTTCGGCCTGCACCCTCGAGCCCAGGAGGAATAGGGACTCTATGTTGATTCCGGCTCTCGCGAGCTTCTTTGTCACCTTGGCGAGCTCGCCTGGTCTGTCTGGAAGGGAGATGACCAACACTTCCCTTTCGGTGAACTCCATGCCAGCACCCTTCAGGGCGCTCCTGGCACTGTTCTCGTCGTCTGTGATGACGTGAATCATGGGCCTGCTCGGCCCAAGATCGGTCGATATCCCGCGTATGTTCACCGCGTTCTTGGCAAGAACCTCGGCTACTCTGGCGACTTCGCCTGGCCGGTTATGGATGTAGACCTCGAACTGCTTCAGTGTCATCGCCATTCAATTGGCGGTCTTTGTTTAAAAACCTGCGGTCTGCCCTTTTCAATTCGGGTTGGCAAAGAGGTTAAGACGTCGTTCTTCTATCTAGCGACAATGAGCTCGGGTTCGGGCGTCGTCGCCATCACGGTGAACTGGAACAGAGCAACTGACACCATAGAGTGTCTCCGATCTGTTGAGAACGGCGGGGTCGGCAATGTCAAATTGGTCGTGGTTGACAACGGATCTCAATCCGATGTGATCTCCACCATCAGCAAAGAGATGCCGGGCGCCAGCATCATCGAGATGGGTGCGAACGAGGGCTACGTCAAAGGGGCGAACGCGGGACTCAACTATGCGTTGCGATCGGGAGCCTCGCACGTGCTCCTGATCAACAACGATGCGGTCGGCTCGCCGGGATTCCTCTCGAATCTTATCCAGGCTTTCGACAGACACCCTTCCGCAGGCGTTGTCGGTCCGAAAATCCTTTATCATGGCCGGGAAGTGATTTGGTTCGCAGGCGGCAGCTTCAACAAGAGTCTCGGATTCTCAAGACATTCGTACATGGACGAGCGGGACTTCATCGAATTCAAAGACCGAAAGATCGACTTCATAACGGGCTGCACGATGCTTATCCGTGCCGACGTCCTGAAGGAGATCGGGACGCTCGATGAAGACTTCGGGATGTACGCCGAGGATCTCGAATTCTGTTTGAGAGCGGTTGAGAGAGGCTACGAATCCTGGCTCGTCCCCTCTGCCATTGTCAGTCACAAGGTCTCATTATCCGCAGGGATTGGCGGGTCCAACATAATGACTCCCATGAGATCATATTACTACGCGAGAAACATGCCTATCCTCGTGAAGAAGAGGATGAGGGGGATGTCGATGGTCACATGCCTTATCGGTCAGTTCGTCGTCCGTTTGCCTTATTACACTGGGCTTATCCTGAAGCAGAAATCGAGAGGCGGGCTGAAGGCTTACCTCAGAGGAACGAAGGACGGAATCAAGTTCCTTCTGGGAGGCAGTGGTCGAAGTGCCTGATGAGAGCGAGCTTCTCTGTTTTTTGAAAGCGAGGTGGTGCCTGACGTGCGGGTTTGTCAGCTCCATCAGACCAATCCTAGCGATATTGGCCGTCGGGGTCTTGGTCAGATTCCTTGTGGCGCCGTGGACGTCGTGCCCCTATGACATGTATCCGTTCTACCGCGCGTCCACGAACATGCTGGCAGGCGTCGGGGTGTACGGACATGCCATGTTCTCGTACCCCCCCTTGTTCCCCGCCGTTCTCTATCCTTTCGTCTACGTCCTGTCCATTTTCATGGACCCCTCCCAGTTCGGACTCGTTCAGCACTCGATGGTTGGCGTCTCCCAGATGACGGGCATCCTCGTGCCCTTCATCACCCATCCGGCATTCAACCTCGTCGTGAAGACCCCACTGATACTCGCGGACCTGGCTCTGGGCGTGGTTCTCTATCGGTTCGTGAAGGACGTCAGGGACGAAACGTGGGCGAGGAGGGTTCTCATATTGTGGTTCTTGAACCCCCTCGTCATTTGGACGAGCTCCGTTGTGGGCCAGTTCGACGTCCTACCCGCCATGATGACTGTGATCGCTCTGATATCATTCTACAGGAAGGAATTCTTCGTAGCGGGTCTCGCGCTTGGACTCGGCGCCTTTTTCAAAGTATATCCAGTGTATCTGGTCATTCTTTACCTGATTCTCATAGTTTGGTTGAGTTCCGTTCGTAAGTTCCCATTCTTGACGAAGGCGACGTTCAGGGACGCCGGGAGAATGATTGCTGGTGGGATCCTTAGCCTGGTCATAGTCCTGCCCTTCTTCCTCTCCTCCGAAGCGGTCTTCGACTTCATTTTCCGAAGGGCGGGATATTCGAGCTACGGAGGTCTGAACATGTGGTTCTTAGTGCCGCTGGTGCCACAGGACGCGGGCTTGTTGCCAGACATCCTGCCGACCATATTGGGTCTCTCTCCGTTCATCTTCTTGATTGCAATTGCTCTGACGGTATTCATCGCTTATCGGTTGAGGAACAGCCTGACTGGAAAGAATGGGGACATCCTCAGTCTGCTCGTTTTGGGCAACGTGTTCGTCGTCACTGCGATACTTGTCACTCAGCCCGTGACGAACCCCCAGCATCTGCTGTGGCTCTTCCCGTTTCTCTTGCTGATTGGGTCGAAGGATGGCAGGTGGGAGAGGAAACTCTACGTGCTTACCGTGTTGGGTATCCTGTACTTCGTAGGGCTTCAGTCCTTCCATGCATTCCTCTACCCGACGGCGGTCTATACGAACGCTATCAGCGTCGGTGACCTGAACTCGGCCATCCAGAGCTACTTCACCGCATCAGGTCTTTTGACAAGAAAGGTATGGGTGATATCCTCGGCAATGCTCGGGGGCCTGACTCTACTGACAATTTTCCTTCCAAAGAAGTTTGATCCTGTCGAAAGGGTGTGGAGACTTCTTTCCAGATTCAGGGGGCGCCCTGGATGAGATACGGGAAGGTGTTCTTCGTCACATTCGCCTCCGCTCTCCTTCTACTCTCCGTCATGGTCTATCCCTGGGGGCACAGCATCGGTTTGACCCTCGACGTCGATGTGAATCCTGGCAGTCCAGTTGCTGTAGGCGTTACGTATCATGTCGGATACACTAGATACTCAAAGTCGGTCAGCGTCGTTTGCTTCCCCGCCTCTCAATCGAGGGATGACGTCGTCTATGTCCTTGCCGATCCAAACGTCATCAACGGCACCTCATCCAGGAGCATTTCTGGTCTGTATGATCATCTGCGATCAGAGCTTGGTTTATTCGGGATGGGCAGCAGGGTCGTGCTGGTCGGCACGACCTCCCTAGACGACATTCTCGAAGGCCCGAGCGCGACCCTGGTCTTCGCGAGTCGGACTTCCGGTGACATCGGGCTCGGACTCAAGGTCCTGAAATGGGTCAGGGAAGGGGGAGTGGTTGTCGGCATCGGCAACGGCTCGGCCCCCTTCCTCGCGGACTTTACTGGAGGAGTATGGACCGACCGCCCTGAGTTCCTGCGTCTCAGATACGTTTCTTTGGACTTCGATGGTGGGGAGGGGATGTATTCATCCGAGACCGCGACGGCGATGAAGTTCAGGAACGTGGCGCCCTTGACTGGCATGGTCGTCGACGATGTCGTCTCGCAGAACGGTACTCCAATAGGCTTCCTGTATGAAAGAGACACCCTGCTGACGTCCGCCGCCCTTTTCAAAATAGAAAGCGGCAGGTTCCTGGCACTGAGTGGAAACATATATGCCCCATTTGTGACAACCGCGGAAGACGCGGTCGCTTCGGACCTCGCAAAGATCATCGTGAGCGGAATGGTGTGGAAATGCGGACAGGTCGTCTTCGAGTACAGGATATCGGGCCGCGCACCGATAGACGGCAACTTCTCGGCATTGTTCGGAGAAGCTGGGGTTATTTCTGTGATCGCTTTCTCCAACGACGATTATCAGTCGCTCTATGTGACAAAGGTTTACGCGGTCTGAGATCTTCCATTTCTCAGTCAAGGTCTTTCGTCGTCTCGGCAACACTCCAGATGTGAGGATCGGGCTTGTTCAAGGCGACGTACAGATTGGCGTAAATCCTCGCACTTGCCTCGAGGGTCATAGCGACAAGAGTCTCCCATAATTGTCCTCTGCTGTCACGCAGGAGGCTCGCGACGGTGGGCATGAGAGACGCGGAGTTCCAGGTGGGGACAGTGAACCCGTAGCGTCTCTTCATGTACCGTTCTCCAATGTTCACCCTCGTTCGCTGCATCATGAACTCCCTCAACGTCTCAGGTCCTTTGTTGAGCACGATGGCCGCAGGAGCGTACGCGACGCGATAGCCCCTCCGCTCCATCTCCATTCGAATCCAATCCTCGTCGGTGTTGATCCCATCAGGGAGGATGATCCTCAGGTTCCTGAAGGCGATGAGCTCGCCGGTCTTCGGGGTGACCAGGGATAGACGGTGGTGCATGTCCCAGAGGGTCCTTACTGCAGATCCGACGAGTGTGTCAGTGGGATTGACCGGAACCGGGTGCCCCCCTACCATGCCGACCTTCTCCTCTCTAAATGGTTCCAGGAGCTTCGATAGGGCTCCTTCCGTAAGGCGGTTGTCCGCGTTGACTAGAACGAGGACGTCTCCCTCTGCTTCTTTCATAAACAGGTTGACGGCAACGCACTTCCCCTCGCGCCTCTCTTGGACGATGAGGCGTACCCTGCGATCCTTCTGTGCACATTCCTCCACGATTGAGTCGGTGCGGTCCGTGCTGCCGCTCGAGACCACGATTACCTCGAGCAGTTCGAAACCGTCTAGTGATTGGGAGGATATCGAGGAGAGGGATTGGAGTATGTTCTTCTCCTCGTTGTGCGCGCACACCCCTACGGACACGCTCGGCATCTGATTGACCAATTGCCTTGGTTGTACATAATATTGACCTGGCGGGAGTGTCGTGGTCACTTGGTCTGAATGTTTGCGCCGATAGTATCCCAGCCGGCAGCTATCCCGAACCCTAAGAACGTCGGAAGTATCTGGAAAGCCGGAATCTCGGTAGCTACGATGTAGAAGAGGCTCAGATTAATAACGTATCCGCTGAAGGCGGTCCCGATCACCTGCATACCGCGGACAAGGCCATCAGTCCTCTTCCGATCCGAGAGGAATTGGTTGGCGATCACAATATAGCCCACGGCGAGCAGGAACGATATCACAGTCGGAAATACGATGACGTGGCTCCACTCCTCTCCTGTCCACGTAAGGAACACGAAAGTGGAAAACAGGCCCAGTATCAGGGCCCCCATGAATCTTCCAAGCATGCTGAGCAAGAAGAAGTTTGTCGCAATCGCAAGTGCCTTTCCCCCGACCCCGCACTGTCTCATTATCGATAGCACAACGCGAGAGTCCAACTTTGAGGACCCTCCCCTGCGTTCGCCGAATTCGAACTCGATTTCGGAGACCTTCAGATCTTTTGGCGCAAACTTCAGTAGGTCAAACAGCGCCTTGAATCCCTGTCTCTCGAAGTGCGAGAATTCCCTGATTATTATTCCCTTCGAGACTTCAGTCTTCCCGCCGAAGAAGCCGCTCATCATGTCTCTGCATCGCGGCTTGCCCCTGAGGCCTAGATAGGCAGCGGCCATCTTGTGTGCGCCCCCCGATGAAATCTTTCGGATGGTTGGAAGCTTCCGCTTGTCTTTCCGGATGCCAACAACGAGATCGTTCCCCCTCAAAATCTCATCCATCACGGGAGCGATGGCCTCGGGTGGGTGCTGAAAGTCCGCATCGAGGACGACGAAGTACGGGGTCTGGGACATGACAATCCCATCCAATATGCTAGCCGTGAGGCCTCTGTCGGAGGTTTCTCGCTTCACGAGTGTGACATTGGAATCTGACCTTGAGTATGAAGTGACCTTCTCAGGCGTTCCATCCGTTGAAGAGTCATCTACGACGAGAACCCTGGAGGATGGATAAAGCCTCCTGAGAGTTTCCAGCATGGGGACTATGTTCTCCCCCTCGTTGAGAGTGGGTAGAATGATCGTGAAATCCCCATCCACCGAGTGCCAGTGGCTCATGTCTTTCAAATGATTACAACGTCAAATCAATATATATCTTTCTGGAGGAGTTTTAATGGCTGTTAAGTCACGCGATCATTGAAATTCTTTAACGCTTGGTCACGAGAGGTCCTATTCTGTCGACGTCCTCCACCTCGACTATTCTTTGATGGGGACAGGCTGATGGTGCGACCGATGTCGATGACCCGTTCGGGCATTTCGAACATGTTCGTACGACCCAGGAAGTGCCCGTCGGAGTCATCGAGGACCACTCTGATAGAATCGTGGAGAGAATGATGAATGTGGGACGGGCAGGGTGGGGGGAGAATTTGTCGCCTAAGTCACATGTCGGTGAGCTTAGACGGACTAGTAGAGTCCGTGGGAGCGACGTCGTATCTCAAGGTGCGCCAAGGAGAGGATGCAGATACCGGCGCTACCAACAAGCAAATCGATGGCGATCTGCAGCGGAGTGGCGTTCCATACTTCGATGAGGGCGATTTCTAGTACCGTGAAGAAGGCCAGAATGACAATTAGAGCGTGGGAGTCAGTGGCTAGCCCATAGTTCATGAACAGGCTAGCCAGGCCGAACATGGTCATGGCCACACCTAGCACGGCAAGGGAAGGGGCGGCTTCGATGTAAGCTGCTCCGTAGAGCAGGTTGATGATGAAGCCTGGGATGAGGATGTAAGCAAGAGCCACAATGCCAGAGATGACGAGGGTCCAAATGATGGATTTGCGCATCAGGGAGTAGGTGTCACGGCCTCGGGCATGTGCGTCCGATATCTTGGGGAACATCACCGCTCCGATGGCCGTTGGCAAGAACAAAATGATCTTGCCCAGCATAGAGGCGGCCGAATAGATGCCAGCATCCAGGTCGGTGAGAAAGTGCCGTGCCAGGAAAGTATCGATATTGGTCAAGATAGTGAAACAGAGAACCGCAGCCGTCACGGGCACTAGAAAGCGTTTCAGTTCTTTGGTGTCGAAACGGCGCCGCTCCCCGTGTAGGATATCTCGGATGGATAGATATGCTATGACCAGGGCCATGCCGCTGCCCACCACAACGCCTCCGAAGGCACCCGCCACGCCGTAGCCCAAAGCTACGAACAGCACGCCGAAGATGAGCTTGCCCAGCGGCCCTATAGTATTGGAAACACCCACCATCAGGAAGCGCTGCAACCCCTGCGCTGTGCCAATGCCTATGGGAAATACCATTGAGACGAAGAGGCCGGCGATGAGGATGATTAGGGCAGAGTCGGAACTGAGATTGAGGAAGGACATCAGGAATGGTATGGCCAGGAAGATGCCCGCTGCCATGACGAGGGCCATTATAACCATGGAGAATGTGGTGGTGCGGACTAGCCAGGACACTTCGGGGTCCTTTCCTTCCGCGCGCAGCTTGGAGACGTAGCGAACCAGCATCGTGCTCACTGTCTGGGTAGGGATGGAGACGATGAGGAAGATTGAAAGGATGGCTGTCAGCTCAGAGTATGAGGAAGCGCCCAGGTTCCGTCCCATGAAGATCTGGTAAAGATAGTTGCATCCGCCCCCGATAACCGTGGCTACGAAAAGCAGGAAAGCCGGTTTGGCGAAGCTGTCCGGGTTTTGGGCGGTGTCGCTCACCGAACCGCCAACATCAACGGCAGTATAATAGTTTGCCATTTGTTGTCAAGAAGAAAGGCCTTTGCTAGCCCGAAATGGGAGTGCACGAAGTGTTAATAGGGTCGATTTCCATGCTTCTTGGAGTCTGTCGGGGGACGGGACGATGAGGATATGCATTGAGGGATAGATTTTGCAGGAGAAGGGAAGAAAGTGAAAGGTTTAGATCTCCTACAACTCTTGTGCCACAGTAAACCGGCCCGCTTCATAAGGGGCAACTTCACAAAGTTTGAGCTTTTGGAGATTGTGTTCATCGTGGCCCTGGGGTTTGTGGCTTTTTCCTGGGTTGCATCCAACCTCATCGTTGACGGTTTCGATTACGGTTTTTCCTTTTCACCCGACCGTACTCTTCAAAGGGCTTTGCATCTGTGGGATCAGTATGGTGGTCTAGGCATGGTGAGCCCTCGTGCCATAGCTGGCACTCTGCCTAACAACCTCTACTATTCTTTCACGCAGGCTCTCGGAGTTGGGCTCCACGCCGCCCAAACGCTGATTTTCTTCACCATACTCGTGGGTTCGGGCGTCTCCATCTTCCTATTCTATCGCGCACTGGGGCTGGGAGAGAGGTATCGACACGGCGCGGTGTTTTGCGCCCTTCTGTATATGTTCTCGCCCATATCCTCGACGTTCTTATGGAACCAGTTCGCCTCTAGCTACTATTCATACTGCTTCATTCCGTTCATAGGAGCTGCGGTCGCCTACGGCATCCGTACTCGCAGGGGTCTCCTCTTCATTCTGTTGGTGGCGTTGACATGGACGGTACTGATCACCTCCTCTTACATGAATCCCGTCAATGCCCTGATGGATTGGCTGCTAATCGGCTCACTCTTGTTGGTTCTGGCGTGGCGGTACAGGAGTAGGGCGAGAGAAGTCGTGAAGTTCGCTGTCCTACTCGCCGCTTTCTGGCTCCTATTGAATCTAGTGTGGGTGTTGCCCAACGCAGATTACGCGGCCCAAGAGTTCACCAAGGCCGATGTGAGCGTCATCGGCGTTTCCAACTTGGTCCTGCTCAAGTCCAATTCTGTGCCAATTTGGCAGGCAGCGCTACAGACCGGCTACTGGGGGTTGTATGGAACATACATGGGCGATCACTGGTATTCTTGGTCAGGGTTGGCATCGTCGCCTATCTTCTTCATCGCCTGTCTAATTATCGCTCTAACTGGCCTAGTTGCATTGACGATTCGACCAATGAAGGATGCAATCGTCTGGCTGGGTGGGCTGGCTTTGTTTTGTTTAATCATGATCAACGGTTATTATCAGCCGTTCGGCGATGCCCTGGTGTCGCTCTTCAATCAATTCCCTCAACTCTACGCATTCCGAAGTCTCTTCCAGCGCTTTGGCCCGCTTCTCACCCTCTGCTACTCCCTGTTGCTAGGATACGTGATGGGCCATCTAGTCGGCAGATGTGATTTGAGTAAAATAAGATCGAGAGGCTGGAAAGGCGTTCCCATGCGGGGATGGTTGACGATGATATGGATATCGCTTGTGTTGATATCCATTTCGGTGGTGGCAGTACCGTACTTCAACGGTCAGATTATCTACGACGGAGGGAAGGTCATCCCCTCGGCTAGGGTTCAAGTGCCTTCATACTACGCAGAAACGAATAAGTGGCTCAACGCCCAGGAAGGGGATTTCCGTATATTTCCGTTGCCCTACTGTAGAATTGGCTACGCCTCCTTCAGCTGGAACCATGGCTACTGGGGACTGGATCCGAGCTCATCTATCTTTGACAAGGTGCTCCTTACATCTGAGTATGGTCTTGTCGGCGATTTGCTTGCCGACATTGCCGGTCGGATTGCCAACTCCAGTCTTGATTTCAATCTCGGGAAGATGTTGTCGATCCTCAACGTGCGTTATGTCCTTTTGCACGAAGACACGAATTGGCAGTTCATTTATGGTCATCCCTGGTGGGTAGCTTCCAAAACCAATTTTACCCAATATCAGGCAGCGATTGAGGCTGGTGGTTTGAAGCCGATCGTCTCTTACGGCAAGCTGCATCTCTTCGAGAACCCATTCTGGCATGACGTACACTACTACCAGGTGGATACTGTTGTTGCTGTGATAGGTGGATTGCGAGCGGTGAAGAACCTGACGACCGAACCATGGTTTGATATTTCCCATATGGCATTTGTTGAGGTCGACAGCCTGGCGCAAGTAGGCAGTCTGCCTTTCACCGTGGATCGAGTATACGAAAACTATCATCTCCTTGATGAGCCGATACTGGGCGGGTTTGATAACAACAATACCGTCCAGACAGTTGGAAGGGATCTCCCAACTCGACATGAACTGCAAATCGATCCTCATCGTCATTTGCTGGTCTTCTCCGAACGCTTCGACAACGGATGGAACATGGTGCAAGGTGGAATCGTGAATGCTCATTTTGCTGTAAACATGCTATTCAACGGGTGGATGGTGCGTAATGATTCCACCAGCCTGGTTCTTTTGGAGTTCCAGCCTCAGAAAGGCGTGGAGTATTGCACAGCATTCTCGATAGGATTCTTGTTACTGGCAACTACCGCCCCCATCCTCTGGGGCAGGTCTAATCGGCGCCCCTAGGATTTGGGTGCCTGGAGTGCTCTGTCATAGTAATGGATGAGTTTGTCCCTATAGAAGATGCCCAATGTGTCCATGAAGATGTGGTAGACATCATTCACTCTGATCCGGCCTCCATTCTCCCGAATGAAAAGGACCTTAATTGGCACTTCCGAGATCGTGAAACCGTCGTGTAGCGCGTTGAGAAGCAGCTCCAGGTCGAAGGCGTAGCGTTTCACCACGACCCTAGGAAACTCCCTCTCCAGTACTTGGCGTTTGAATAGTTTCAGTCCAGGTTGTGTGTCTGACATCTTGACCTGGAACACTGCCCTAATCATCAAATTGTAACCGAGGGAGAGGATTCTTCTCTTGAACGGGTAGTTAACGATAGATTCTGGATGCCTTTTTGAGCCGATAACGATGTCAGCATCAGTTCGTAGCATCTCAACCAGGAATCTTTCCAGCTGACGGGGATGGAGTTCTAGGTCCGCATCAATGAAGGCGACAAGGTCGCCGTCGGTTTTCTTCCATCCTTCCCTCAGTGCTTTCCCCTTTCCGCCATTGTCGCGGTATGTGACAAGGACGATCTCTTTGTAGATTTGCGCGGCCCGAGCAATCTCAACCTCAGTGCCATCGGTACTGCCATCGTCGACAACGATTATCTCAAAGGGCAAGCCAAATTCTCTAAAAGTTGCGATTGCCTCTTCTAGATTGGAGTATATCCTATTGCTTTCGTTGAATGCGGGGATGATGACGGATAGCTTTCCCATTTGTTCGACTCTATTCTCCCTCTCCGTCATACGTATCCCACTCACTGTGCGTATCCTAAATTCAGTCTGCGATATAAACGTTGTTTTAGGTGACAGGAGGTTCTGTTGGCATTTTGGTATTAGAGCATCGTAGCCTCCCCAGTCAATAACCTCAAAATCTGGGATCATTTCGATGCAGCATCCTGGCTATGATTATGTCAAGGTTTTGGCCATGTAGCATTGTTCCAAAAGGACACGGAAGTGAGTCTACTCATTCTGCAAGTCTAAGTCAAGATGGGGCATAATTCCATATATGATGTAGGGCCTAACTGGGCTATTTGACATGACGTCGATTGAAATAGGAGTCATACCCGCCGCAGGAGAAGGCAGAAGATTCGGCTATCTCGGAAAAATCCTGCCTAAACCATTGATGCCTGTGTATGACAGACCTATAATCCACCTTGTTGTTGACAATATGAAGAGAATCGGAGTGACGAAGCTTTTTGTTCCTGTCTACTTTCACAAGGAAAAGATCAAACACTACTTTTCGGAATCCAGAGCTTCCATGGATGTGGAGGTAAATCTGATTGAATTGGACAAACCAACCTCAGGCATAGCAGAGACAATTAGCACCGCAAGAGATTCGATCAAGGAGCCGTTTGCCGTGATTCTTGGAGACGACTTCACTATGGCTAGATCTTTTGATAACCTCGTTAGGACCTTCTTCAACCAAGACGCAATTGCTTTGGAAGGCGTGGTTGAAGAAAAGAGTCTGGCGGCACTGAGGTCGACTTGCTGCGTACGAATGGGAGAAAGAAACAAGATACTGGAAATTGAAGAGAAGCCAAATGACCCGAAATCCTCTCTGAGAGGTTGTGGGATTTACTTGTTCAGACCGGAGATTTTCGATTACGTCGATAGGACTCCGAGACTTCCTCCCCGAAACGAGGTGGAGATTACGAATACGATAGGTTTGGTCGCTGAAGAAGGGAAGGCATTTGCAGAACTCATAGATGGAGAAAATGTAAATATCAACAACTACGACGACCTGCTTCTTGCGGCCTTGATATCCTTCAAGAATACCCATTCGCGGGGGAAAATGAATGAGCTTCTCGAAAGAACCACTCGTTAGTATAATTCTGTTGAACTACAACGGAGAGAAGTTCGCTAGTCTGTGGGAATCTGTATTCAAATCGGAATATGGCAACTTCGAGATTATCTTTGTTGATAACGGGTCGAAAGACGGTAGCCTAAGTCTCTTCTTAAATCTGAAAGACAAGAATCCGGGAGTTAGAGTCGAAATTGTCAGAATCAAAGAGAACATAGGGTACTCCAGAGCCAACAATCGGGGCCTTGAGTTCACTCACGGAGAGTACGTAGTTCTGCTCAGCAATGACATTGAAGTTGAAAAAGACTGGCTCAGAAACATGATTGACTTCATGGGCTCGCACAAGGACGTGGCGGTCGCTCAGAGCATGATGTACTCAATATACAATAGGACGGAACCAGACCGCATGGGCAATCATATCGATGTACTGGGGTTCAATCATCCTTTCAAACCTTCTGGGAAGGTGGAGGAAGTATTCTACAGCGAAGGTGCAGTGATGTTCATTAGGAAATTAGTAATAAATGAAGTGGGCGGTCTATTCGATGAGACCTTCTTCATGTTTTTCGAAGATGTTGATTTTTCATGGCGGGTGAGGCTGAGAGGATACAGGATTTGTGTAGTGCCTTCTTCAATCGTGTATCACGTTAGGGGCGGCACTGTTACTGGCACTGTTATCAAGATGAATCCGACTTACATCATGACAAATTCTAGGAATCGTCTCATCACTCTTTTCAAGAATTATGATGCTTACAACATGTTTGTGTATGGATCTCTCAGCCTTCTTTCCGAGATTGGCGAGTCATTATGGTTAATGGTAAACAATCAAGGAGCACTGGGGCTAGCCTGCCTCAAAGGGGTCCTGGCATTCATAAGAATGACACCGCATCTCCTCAAGAAAAGAATGTACGTCCAGTCTCTTAGGAAAATTGGTGACGACAGGATTTTGGCTCTTGTGTTTCCCATCGGAGTAGCGGTTAGTAGTCTGATTCGAACGAGTCAAGATGCGAAAAGGGAGTTTCAGGAATCTTGTGGCCATATAGGACAGTCGGGATAGATGTTGGTTTGATTGGAATTGTTAGTTTGAGGGATTGAAGAATGAGGAAGAAGATCATCTGGTATCATCTCCTGGCTCTGATTATCGGTATTATAATTGCCATGGTCTGCATAAGACATCTGATAGCCGAAGACCCCTCTTTGATTGTGAGCTACCGTGATATCTCCGTCCCTCCAAGAACAGGCATGCTTGCTGATTATTACTTCTTTGCATGGTCCGATCAAGGATCACATCCTAACTATGAAACACTTGCCAGGAGCTGGTACAGTTTTCCCATGATCTTCAATGATATCACTTTGTTCTCTAAGATCGACTTCCTTTTCTTGTATACGATTATGTTCTTCGTCCCCTATCTGGCGTTTTTCAGTATCTTTCACAAGTACCTCAAGTATGACTGGAAAGTCTCATTCTTATCATCAATAGTTGCTGCAGTCCTCTACTCACTAAACCCATATTCTGTCATGATATTCTCCCCTCCTTACACATACGTGATATCTTACTCTTTTTTTCCTGCGTTGGTGTACGCATACTTGATGGTGCTGGAGAAGAACACCCATTTGTCGAGACTTGCGCTAGCCCTGATAATCACATTGGTTGTTACCCCGATTTTGCGGGCCGTTGTGTTCGTTGTAGCGATCATGCTTCTGACTTCCCTTTCTGTTCTTTTCATCAAGGGTATTTCGCGAAGATCACTTCGGAACATGGGGCTGAATCTCTGCATTGTCCTCGTTATGGTTGTTGGTATCAATGCATATTGGCTGTTGCCAGCCATTTCAGCGAGTTTTTCAGCCCCCATACAACCATCTTACACTCTAACATATGAAATGACTCATTTGTTCTCGACCAGGTATTCATTTGATGATATCCTTTTGCTCAGAGCTTCTTGGTGGCCATATTTGCAGCTAAAGCCGATTATCCCAGTGGAAATCTGGCTGCTCCTGCTCCTCGTGATCCCGCTCCTTTCACTTTCCTCCTTAATGTTGTGGTACTCGAGGGGCAGAGACGAGAAGCTTCTGCTGTTAACTGGAGTGGGTGTATGTCTTGTTGGTTTTTCTTTGTGGAGCGGTCTGAATAACCCAATATCTTCGTTCTCCAAGTTGTATGAGTTGCTACTATTCTCCACCCCATCCTCGATAGGTTGGATGTTCCGGGTGCCCGAGTATTTCGGTGCGTTAGTCGCCTTTTCATCAACACTTCTAGCTGGCTTAGTCATAGCAAGAATCGGAGATAAATGTCAGAAATTCAACTCGGGGAATCGATTTTTCACGCCAAAGAGGTTATTCGTTGGACTCTTGGTTCTTCTTTTGGTTTCATCTGGATTGATTGGCTGGCAAAGACTGAGTGGAGATCTAGATGGAAATCTTAGGAGCGGGTACCACCTAGCCGAAAGGTCACAATTTGACGTCTCGTCTTTCCAGAGGCCTCTGGTTCTCTTGTGGAACTATACGGGAGACTTTCAGCCGAATCTTATTGGAAAACCATTCGTTGACCCGCCTAAGGATGTTGCAAAATACCTTGTTCAGACGCTCAGAAATGGTGATAACAAAGCGCTTGATCTCGTTTGTACGATTATGGGAACAGATTCACTGATAACCAATCTGGAGATTACGAACACAACGCTCGTTTCAATTTGCTATCTATCCAATTATGATATCTGGGTCTATCTCTTGAACCCCAGTAATGGAGCATTTCAGATCCGAAGCAACCTAGCATCAGTGCATGAATTTGATAGTGAGTTGTACGGTTTCATATCAACAATGAATTCCTCTCTTGCTTTGGGAACAGAGTCCGAATTGAAATATTCACACCTAGTTATTAATCCCAATCCAATTTCATTCATGTCGTCATCTGCCAAGGCTACAACCATTGACCCGTTTCTGTACACAATTCATCATGATCCGTCAAGACTTTGGTCAAGGGCATCGACCGCTGATCCTCTGCATGGAGAATGGCACGCGTATATAGATCAGTTCAATCTTAGGAACTGGCAGACCGATAATGGTAGAGGCCTAGTCTTTACTTGGGCGAATCCTCAAGTTCCGACAGATACAATTCCGAGCAACAATTTCTTAATTGAAGGGTGGGACTTCAATAACGACACCGACCTTAAAGCTTGGCAGGAATCGACTCCGAATGAGCAATTCGGCGCGATTCAAGAACTAACACGGGACCAAGACTCGCTCAGAGTCTCACTATTCAATTCTACATGGGGCTGGAAGACCATAAACTCGCCATCTATCTCTGCCCATGTTGGTATCCCTTACAGATTCTCCCTAAATACTAGAGGGACGAATGCCCACTCTGTATATGTAAAAGTAGCTGAGCTCGATGCTGACATGAATGAGATTCGAAACGATTCCGTAGGGCTCATTGGGAACGGTACCTTTGGATGGAAGGTCTTCACTGTTGATTTTACACCAAGAAACCCATCTACTGCTTTTATCAGGTTAGAGTTTTGGCATGGTAACATAGCAGAGGCGATTCCAAATCGAGTTTGGATTGACGACGTGAGGGTTTGGAACATTAGCAGTTATACTATACCAGCCGCAATGAGCATGAACTTCGAAGTTGACAGTTCAACGGACTACAGACTATTCTCAAGGTCCTTCATAAACCCTGAGGGTGGAGTTGTCGAGATTCAAATCGACAACAGGTCGGTGTCTCTATTCACAAGGGATCAACTCAGCAGATTCGTTTGGCGGGACCTTGGTATCCTTAATCTTTCAGAAGGCAGACACACGATTGCACTCCGAAACCTCTATGGCTTGAATGCAGTCAATCAAATTGTAGTCATCCCTGTAGCTGAGTACAGAAAGGAACTTGATAGATATATATCAGGATTGAAGAACAAAACGCTTCTTTACGTTTTTGAAGGAGAGTCGGAGTTCAATTGGATAAATGGCAGGGTCATTGGCAGTGGCAATCAGCAAGCTAGTAATGGCATGGTTCTTCAATTTGATAGCAATGGAAGAGCATGGCAAGAAGTCGATGTCCTCCGAAATGGCACGTACGAGATCTTGCTGAGAGGATCTGGCAATATGACAATCATGATTGATGAGAGAGAATACGAAATGCATATTTCCGGATATGAGAAGAATGCCTCCGTGCCAATCGAACTCGAAGCTGGGCAGCATAGAATAGAGATAGTGGCGCAAGGTGCAGAAGAGAAGTCTCGGTACATTGATTTTCTCTGCTTGTATTCTGTGGACGGAGGCAGCAGACTGGATGACATCTTGGCTCCGAGCAATTCCCCTGCTGAGATCGCTGGGGTCAGAAAGATAAACCCCACTGAGTATTTGGTACATGTATCTGCTCACTCCCAGTACCTATTGCTGTTTTCAGAGTCCTATGATCCTCTGTGGGTTGCACAAATCAAGAAAGATGGACACACTTACCAATATAAGCCGAATCAAATCGACAGATTGTCCTCAGGATTTTACATCAATATCACAGGAGAGTACGATATCTCGGTCAGATATCTGCCCCAGACGTGGTTCGAATCGGGAATCATTGTCACGTTGGCGGTCATTCTCGGGTGCCTGACTTATGCATATATCTCAAGGATGCGGAATAGGAAATAGATGGACATCCATCTGACAAAATGGACTCACTAATCTGAGGTCATAGAGATGGGGGAAACTGGCGGCGCTGGTGGTATCGTCTGGAACTTCTGTTTACCGTGTAGATGGCGTTGATTGAAGTTGACAAGTCTTACGTTCAACTTCTGAAATTCTGTCTATATATATCAGTCAAATTCTAGTCACTAACGAGTCGACGGCTTGGCTGCATCTTTGACAATCCTTTGAGAAATCATTCTCAAGAGATCGATTTGGAATATCTTGCGAAGACATGGTTCATGAAGGTCTTATACAGGCCATTCGCATGGAATGTCGTATATTGATTTGTCAACTATCCTAGATCGTGGAGCAATAAGAATGATCCGTTCCAGATGAACCATAGGGAGGCCTCGATTACTCAGTCTTTTCTTTTGCTGGATTCATAAGACCGTCATGGACTATTAGATGGCCCGTCCGGCTCGAATGAATCCACAAGGATTCACACTGACCTGCCAGCTATGTACCCAACAAAACCGGCACCAAATTCAAATGTTTTCATGAATAGCATCCCACACGCAATAATGGGATTCCTTGTCAATCTTCTCCAGTTCTTTATGAATGCTGGCCTTATCGGTGTCAATTGTCTACTGGCCATTTCGGGATGCTTTCTCAAGTAATTGCTAATCGTCTGAGCATAGTAGAATTTCTTTCTCAGAGACATCAATAGACTAAGATTGCCTTCATGATGGATTATTAGACCACTTGTTCTTGATATCTTGTAGCCATTCTTCCTTATTCTCAGAGCCAAATCCCAGTCTTCACCGCCGCCAGCGATACTCTCGTCATATCCCCCAGAATTGAAGAAAACCTGTTTGTCAAATAGTCTTGCAGCTTCTATCGTCTCATCTCCAAGGTAGCATTCTTTTTCTAGCGCTTTGCATCTAGCCCAGAATCCTTCACCCTGAGAGATTTCTGGAATAACAATAGCTTGAGATTGCTCCTGCACGATCTTGCTGACACACTCTTCAATAACGTTCTCTGTCAGTTCCATGTCAGAATCTATGAACATGAGGTAACTACCACTTGATTTCTGCGCC
The DNA here is from genome assembly GCA_964544915.1 of uncultured Methanomassiliicoccaceae archaeon. Taxonomy (GTDB): domain Archaea; phylum Thermoplasmatota; class Thermoplasmata; order Methanomassiliicoccales; family JACIVX01; genus JAJRAG01. The sequence continues at coordinate 115,749 of CAZJDY010000020.1, forward strand.
CCATAGTTCCTCTGGGAACTCCTTTCTGGACCTTTTGAAAAGAACATAATTTTGTGTTTGTCTGCTATGATTCTTGTATTGTCTGTTGAGAAGTTGTCAATTACAAGGATTTCGATATTCTTGTAGGTCTGGTTTCTTATGGACTGTAGACACACATCCAGTGTTCTATCAGAGTCTCTTGTTGGCACTATGACCGACACAGGAATTCCGCGTTCCGTCACCTCTCACACCTTCTCAAGAGGGTCAATAGATACTCTGCCGACCTATCCCAATTGTATTGTCTGGAGTCTTTAAGAGCTTCTTCGGAATAGTAATCGAGCTTCTTGTTGTTGAATAGGGACAGTATTCCACGAGCCATTGCATTTGGATTCGGCTCACACAAAACACCTGTGCGTCCATTCTTGATTGAATCTCTTAATCCCGGAACATCATATCCGAGGGCTGGTGTTCCAACAGCATTTGCCTCGGTGACAACCAATCCCCACCCTTCTCTGACAGCAGGGACAAGAATGAGGTGACTCATTGAAACAAGTTCAATTCTTCGTTGTCTCGGCAGATGGCCGAAAAAGGTGGAATTTTCATCACTCATTTTCTCAATTTGCCTTCTCATGTATCCGTCACCGATCATCCAAATTTGGAGGTCCTTGATTTCATTCCTAGCAATTCTGTATGCCTTGAAAGCATGGTCAGGGAGTTTTGCTCTCTTGAATCTGCCCACAAAAATTAGAGTAGGCTTTTCCTCTTTGATTGGGACGGATTGAAAGGGTTCAAAATCGACGCCCTCAGGTATTATCATGATTTCCTTGAATCCCAGTTTCCCCAGATCATCTGCGGTCGAGTTAGATACGGTAAGTGTTGGTACATTCTTGTACTGACTCAGCCAATGATTCTCAAGCCAGTAATATCCAACCCAGTTTAATGGCCATCTGGTTTCATAGAACCAGAACTCTCTAGCTAACTGATGGATTAGGGCGAACAAACACTCGCCTTTATTCACAAATCTAGGTGTCATAAATGGCCGAGTGTTGATTTCATCAATTACCACATCGTATCGAGTTCTAGTGTCTTCATAGAATTGTCTCGCCTTTCGATATACAGAGTATTTCCCACCGACTCGGAATATCTCTACGCCATCTATGTTCTCGTTCCTAGGTCCTCCTTCAAAACCTGCGGTAACTAATGTGACGTCCATTCCTTTGGTTGAGAGCCGCCTCATGATTTCGTGAGTGAATACTTCCGCACCCCCGGCTTCGGGATTCTTGATGTCACGCCAGTTGAGAACGAGGATTCTTATGAGCTATCCCTTCCAATCGAGTACACTTGCCGTAATTAGCAATCTGCTTAAAGTCCTTTTCATGGCTGACTAGAGCAGCATGCTCTGATACCAATCCCAGTATCTCTTGAATATGCGTCGAACTGACAGGACAATCAATCCTATTCGAAATCTAATGGATGGTGTTTGGCGGTGCAAATACCGAAGCACGTCCATAGAATCCGAAACTCCTATACACCAGTCCTGAGACGTAGTGACGTCTAGGGATCACAGTACAAACTCGTCCCTCGTTCGGATACGGTTCAACGGAAAAGGAGAATAGGTATTGTTCTTACAGGAAGACTCTATTCACAGGAATATTCTCCAAATTTCACCAGATTGGCAAGGATAGTGACCGTGAGTACAATCTCCAGTTCGCCTCTCGAAGCGAGGCTCTCGGCGGAAACACTATTACTGCGGAGCATTTAGATACGCCTTTCGTCAATCAAGTTCCATCCGCGCCTGAGGAGACGCATGATAGTCTCCCTGGAGGGGGAGAGTGAGACGTGGAACCGTATGACATCGCCGGAATACTGATCATTGTACCCTTCCTTTTTTTCAGGATCGTCTACAAGGTCGACTCTAGGATCATCATAGGCATAGCCCTCGTGCTTCTCGTCGCAACAGGTGTTTCGCTCGCCGCAGGCAGCGAATCTATCGCGAACGACCTTGCGATTGTCGCCTACTATTGTATCGTCGTAGGAGTTCTACTGCTTGCCATCGAGTACGCATTGAACGAAAGAAGAAAGGCGAGAGGAAGTTAGGCGGTGGAGCGGCCGCTTCTCAGGGGACATCTTCAAGAAGATGGATGGCGAAAATCCCGGGGATCTGATCCAGCTACTCGGACCGTATTCTCCCTATGTGTTCTTTCTTCTGCTCGCACTTCTGGCTCGTGACCCACTATCGGCTCCGTGTTAAGTATTGAGCCCAACTATGATTTTCACGCCAGGGATGTCCTCGACGCCTTTCAGGGACTTCCGAGAATCGGTCGGTGTGTCGAAGTCAACGCTGTCCTATGATCTCAAGAAGCTGACAGGAGCTGGCATCGTCCGGGTGGAGAGGTCCGAGAGGGAGATGGTCTACCGCGTCAACAATCCGAACGAGGTCGCGGACAGCCTGGTCGCGCTACAAGAGAGCTTAGAAAGCGATGCGGTGGATGGATTCGTCGACATCTGGAGGAAGTTCAGCAGATGAGAAACGTCTCCTCCAGACTGTCCACGAAAACAACTATTATAATATGGGATTGCGATTATCTGAAAAGGGATTGTTTCCCGAGGGGAGGAATGATGAGTAAGAACTATCGGGCATTGAAGGCATTTGGCATCATAATCGTTGTCGCACTGTTGTCTTCTTCGTTCTTGGGTTGCATCGGCGGGCAGCAGAACACCGTTGACGCGATCAAGAAACGAGGGACTTTGATCATGGGGACCTCTGGAGGATTTCCGCCTTTCGAGGTCGTGAATACCACGACGCAGAAGTTGGAAGGACTGGACATCGACTTGGCTCAGAAGATTGCGAATCAATTGGGGGTCAGTCTCGACGTCAGGAACATGGACTTCACGGCTCTGATTGGAGCGGTCAAGACTGGACAGATTGACATGGCAATAGCTGGGATGACAATCACGGCGGACAGGAACGCATCGGTGACATTCTCAAACCCGTATTTCACAGCGGACCAAGCGATAGTAGTGAAGTCGGACCGAACGGACATCAATTCACCATCCGACCTAGCTGGCAAGAAGATATCCGTTAACCAGGGAACGACGGGTGACATGTGGGTTGAAGATAATCTTGTCGCAACAGGAGTAGTTGCCGCCGAGGACGTTCATAAGTTCGGTTACGCTTCTGACGCCCTTCTTGATTTGTTTGCTGGCAGAGTTGATGCTCTGGTGATCGACTCCCCAGTCGCCGCCGCATACGTCGCCACCCATGCCGGCATCAAGGTTGTCTACACCATCGTGACGAACGAGTACTACGGTATCGCGATGAGCAGGAACTCAGTAGAGCTGATTCAGTTCGTCAACGATCTGCTGGTACAAATGGAAGCCTCCGGCGAGATGCAGCAAATAGTGTCCAAGTGGTTCTGAGGTCCGTAGGCGACAAACTCCTTCCTTTTCATTATTTAGAGAGGCGCGGGACGAGGATACGATCGCATGGCATTGGACTTAATCACTAACAACCTTGGGTTCTTCTTCAGCGGCGCGATCCTCACCTTGGAGATCAGTCTCAGTGCGATCGCGATCGGCTTCGTCCTCGGCATCCTGATGGGTCTAGGCAGGGTCTCAAGAGTACTGCCTGTGAGGCTCTTATCCACAGGATACGTTGAGGCCCTAAGAGGAACGCCTCTTCTCATCCAGATATTCATAATATACTTCGGGTTACCGTCGGTCGGGATCTATCTCAGTCCACTCGTATCCGGAATACTCGCGGTGGGGTTGAACAGCGCAGCATATCAGGCCGAGATCATCAGAGGCGGGATACAATCGGTCCCGAGGGGACAGCTGGAGGCCGCGAGATCCATCGGAATGAGCTACACCCAATCGATGCGCTACGTCGTTCTTCCGCAGGCGCTGCGACTGATAATCCCTCCGATGACTAACGAATTCATAACATTGATAAAGGACTCATCTCTAGTGAGTGCGATAGGAATATGGGAGCTGACACTAGTAGGCAAGGAGCTAAACGCAAAGTACTTCGAGCCCTTCCAGGTCTTCATCTTCGTCGCAATCGTGTACTTCATAATGACGTACGCGACCTCGAAGATCATGCGGAGAGTGGAGAAGAAGTTCAAGATTCCGGGATACGGCGCAGAAGCCTGATCGAAGCAGTCGACATCCACAAGTCGTTCGATGGCCTCGAGGTCCTGAAGGGCGTCAACCTGTCGGTCTACAAAGGAGAGGTAGTTGTAATCATTGGGCCTTCCGGGAGCGGGAAGAGCACATTCCTGCGCTGCCTGAACAGACTAACGGAGCCGACGAAGGGGGAAGTCTACTTCGACGGCGTCAAGATCACTGGCCCTGATGTAGACATGAATAGGATCAGGGCCGAGATTGGGATGGTCTTTCAGAGTTTCAATCTCTTCTTGCATCTCACCGCTAAGAAGAACATCATGCTCGCCTTGACGAAGGTCGAGGGAGTCGAAGTCGGAGAGGCCGAGAAGAAGTCGATGGAGGCGCTCGAGCGAGTTGGCCTAGCAGATAAGGCGGACAGCTATCCGGGGCAGTTGTCCGGCGGGCAGCAGCAGAGGGTCGCGATCGCGAGAGCGGTTGCGATGAACCCAAAACTGATCATGTTCGACGAACCGACGTCCGCGCTCGATCCTGAGCTAATAGGTGAGGTGCTCGATGTCATGAACTCTCTGGCAAGGGGCGGGATGACCATGATCGTCGTCACGCATGAGATGGGATTCGCGAGGGAGGTCTCAGATCGCGTCATCTTCATGGACCATGGCATCGTGCTCGAGGAAGGCGCTCCAGCGGAAATCTTCACGAATCCTAAGCACGAAAGGACCAAGACATTCTTGAGGCGATTGTTCAAGGAGTGAGCATTGGTCCGGGGTGAGTGACCTCTAGCAGGATCGATTGTGATTGGCGCAAGCCGCTTGGTCGAGGCGTGAGACTTTATGACAAGGTTTAAGTACAATACTCCTAATACAAGGGAACGATGGAGCAGACTGCCCTGACTACTGGTTCGAGTTCTGTGTCGGTCAGCGTGCAGCTTCTGGTCGTTTTGGTCGTTAGATAGGGGAGACCTTCTTTTTCGGAGGGGACTCCCCGATGATTGTGTGTGAGGAATGTGAATGAGAGGTTCTGAAGTTCTCATCAATGTCCTGCGCGACGAGGGCGTGAATGTCCTCTTCGGCTATCCAGGCGGGGCCATGCTTCCCCTCTACGATGACCTGAGGAGCTCCGACGTAAGGCATGTCCTCGTCCGGCACGAACAGTGCGCCGCTCATATGGCTGACGGATTCGCCCGCGTCCTCAAGAGGCCGGGCGTCTGCATGGCCACGTCAGGGGCGGGGGCGACGAACCTCGTCACGGGCATCGCGACCGCATTCCTCGATTCGTCTCCTGTCATCGCCCTCACCGGGCAGGTACCGACGGGCAATATTGGGAACGATGCCTTCCAGGAGGCGGACATCTTCAGCCTCATGATGCCAATAACGAAGCACAACTTCAGGATCATGAACGCGGCGAATCTCTCTAATGATCTGAGGAGCGCTTTCTCGATAGCCGCGAGCGGGCGATACGGACCGGTGCAAGTGGATCTCCCGAGGGACATACTCACTTGCGACATCTCCTCCCCCATCGAGCCAAGAAAGGTCTCGGCAAACGGAATGAGGGAGGATCTCACCGAATTGCCTCAAGCGATTCAGCTCCTTGAGTCGGCCGAGCGGCCGCTCATCCTCGTCGGAGGAGGGGCGATGTGGTCCGGATGCGGTCAGGACTTGATCACGCTGGCGGAGATGATCGCCTCTCCTGTCGCGACGACGCTGATGGGAAAGAGTACCGTGCCAGAGAATCACCCATTGGTCCTTGGTATGGTGGGCATGCACGGGAGAAGGGTCGCGAACTACGCACTCGAGGAATGCGATGTGCTTCTGGCGGTCGGCACGAGGTTCAGCGATAGGATGATCGGGGACCCGTCTTCTTGCCGAACGAGGGTCATCCACATCGACATCGACACCGGTGAGCTCGGAAAGAACGTAAGGCCGACAGTCGCCCTCAGCGGGGACGCCGGGCTGGTGATCAGAGCTATCTCATCATCGATCCATGCGAAGAGAAACGATGGGAAGTGGACGGAGAGGATGGGAATACTGAAGAAGGAGTGTGCCTGCAACCTCGACCTCGGCGACAACCCAATCAAGCCGCAGAAGGTCATATACGAGCTGTCGAGGCTCCTGCCGGATGACGCCATCGTGACGACAGAAGTAGGTCAATGTCAGATGTTCGCCGCGCATTTCTTCGAGTGCCGCGGCAAGAGGCAGTTCATAACGCCCGGAGGGTTGGGCACGATGGGGTTCGGACTGCCCGCCGCCATCGGGGCTAAGGTCGCCGCCCCACAGAGGTCGGTGGTCGATGTCGCTGGAGATGGAAGCCTTCTCATGGTCTGCCAGGAGCTTGCCACTGCGGTAGAGGAGGATATTCCTGTTTTCGTCTGCCTGCTGAACAACGGAAGGCTCGGTATGATCAAGCAGCTCCAGAACATGTTCTACGGAGGCAGGATGACGGCGATGGATCTAGGTTCTTCCCCGGACTTCGTGAAACTGGCCGAGGCGTTCGGGGTAAGGGCTGCAAGGGTCAAGGACCCGAAGGACCTGGAGAGCGTCATAGAGGAAGGCATGGCGTCGGACCGTCCCTTCCTCGCGGACATATGGATCGACAGGGAGGAGGAGGTACTGCCGGTGACGCTCAGAACAGAAAGCGGGACGCAAGTGATCGCAGGCAACTGTGCTTGGAAGGGAGTGTGCTGACGTGGAAGTAATATCGATGATAGTGAACGACGAGTTCGGTGTGATGCAGAGAGTGATGGGCGAATTCACGCGGAAGAAGATCAACGTCGAGACGATCGTGGTCGGGAAGTGCGAAATATCTGGAAAGGCCAGGGTAGTGCTCAGCGTGAAAGAGAGGAAGCAAGCGGAGCAGGCCGTGGAGCGGCTCGAGCGCCTTCAGGACGTCGTTCAGGTCGAAATCGTCGACGAGACGAGGCACGAGGGGTATGCGCTGGTGGCGAACTCGTTCGGAAAGGCCAGGTTGATAGGCAGCCTCGAAGAGGTCGGGGGTCTCATCGACACCACCAAGCCCGATCGTTTCATCAAGACGGTGAACGCGCTCTGAGCCCGTCCCACGAGGCTTAATTCTTTAAAGGTTCAGAGGCGTATCCGGTACTGCTTAACGAGGTTTAGAGGAGGTCATTGCATGGAGCCGACCGAGAAAATCTGGATGGATGGCAAGCTAGTCGATTGGGAGAAGGCGAACGTGCACATATTGACGCACGGCCTTCACTACGGCGGGGGCGTTTTCGAGGGCATCCGCCTGTATAGCACAAGCAAGGGCAGGGCCATCTTCCGCCTGAAGGACCACATGATCCGATTCTTCGACTCCGCGAAGGTTATCGAGCTCAAGATTCCTTACAGCCTGGACGAGCTCTGCAAGGCGACGAAGGAGGTCGTCAAGGCGAACCGCTCGAAGGTCGACTACATCCGCCCGATCGCTTACTATGGCGCAGGGGCCGTCGGTCTGAACCCCGTGAAGCTGCCGACGAAGGTCGCGATAGCGTGCATCTACATGGGTCCTTACCTAGGTGAAGAGCAGCAGAAGTACGGCGCGAGACTGATCACCTCCTCCTGGGAGAAGCCGTCAAATCGCGCGGCTGCTGTCAACGCGAAGATATGCGGGAACTACATCAACTCGGTGCTTGCCAGATTGGAGGCCGTTCACAGTGGAGCGGACGAGGCGCTGATGCTCGACACGAAAGGGAATGTGGCGGAGGGCACCGGCGAGAACATATTCATGGTCAGGAACGGGAAGATATGCACACCCGGCATGGCCTCCGGGATACTCGGGGGAATAACGCGAGACTCCGTGATGCAATTGGCGCCCGAGCTTGGACATCAGATCAACGAGAGGGACATAACGAGAACGGAGCTTTACGTCGCGGACGAGGTGTTCATGACCGGCACTGCTGCAGAGGTCCTGCCGATCAGATCGATAGACGACCGCGACATAGGCATGGGAAAGCCCGGCCCAATCACAATGATGTTCGCGAAGGAGTTCTCGAACATCACGATGGGGAAGAACAAGAAGTTCATGCACTGGCTGGACTTCGTGGGCTGAACCTTCTAGTATCCTACCTGGAGTTGGAGGAAGACCCGATCCTAATCATATACTGTTCCTCCTCCTCCCTCGACAAAGGATAGAACTTTCCGTCCACGTAAATCTCGAGGTCCGTGACCACGATGCTCTTGCCCTTGACTCTACCCTCCAGCCACTCCTGGAATACCTTCTCCACGGAACTCGGCGCGTCCATGTCCTCAATTCTCTCCATGAACCCACTGAACGAGTTGATGCCGTTGTGAGTCCCCTCCTCAATCCACCTGATCTCGACCCGCGTCATATCATCGTCCAATATGGGGACGTTCCTGAGGTAAATCTTTCGACCCGAATCATCGACAGTATGTATGTGAGACACTGTCTGTCATGCCAGAAAATTTAAGGTTCGTTGTTCCGTTTAGTAGAATCGAAGAGGTTAGCGAGATGGACACGGGGGTGCTCAATACGAAAGTCTGCCCGACCTGCGGGTCGGTGAGTGTTGCTCCTGAGTTCGAGCTGACGGATGAGGCGGTCTACTACTGTTGCTGCTGCGGTACCCACTTCGTCGGAGACAAGGACATCAGGGATTTGTAGTCGATCGGGAACCTTTTCGCCGATCGTCCTGATATCTCACCTAGAACAGCGAAGTCGTCGGCGTTTCTTCATTCTAGAACGACACGCGATGAATGGATTACCGACGTTCGTGATTTCGGCGTCGAGACAATCCTTCTCATGTCAGCCGTTGTCTGGGATGTGTGAAGGCATTATATACGGTCGGCACCAAATACTAATCGTACGAAGAGGGGTTTTGGAGGGTATGGATGTACGAAATCCGATTCCACGGTAGGGGCGGGCAGGGCGCTGTCATGGCCGCGCAAGCCCTCGCCGAGGCCGCGGTGCTCGAAGGCTATCATGCTCAGGCATTTCCGTATTTCGGAGCGGAAAGGAGGGGCGCCCCGGTCCGAGCCTTCGCAAGGATCGATAAGATGAAAATAAGCATGAAGTCGCAGATCTACGAGCCCGACATACTCGTCATCCTGGACGAGTCCCTTCTGGATATCGAGCCGGTCGCCGAGGGTCTGAAGCCCGGCGGTAGAGCTGTGATAAACTCCGCAAAGCCCCCAGAGGAGATCGATCTGGGAATGGAGGTGCAATGTGCATCCGTCGACGCGACGACGATCGCCCTCGAGACGATCAAAGCGCCCATAGTCAATACCTCAATTCTCGGCGCTTTCGCCAAGATAGAGGACATCGTCCCATTGGAATCGATACTGAACGCGATCATGAACAGGTTCGGGGAGAAGCTAGGGCACCAGGCCGGGGTGATGAACTCCGAGGCCGCCAGGCTGGCATATGAGAGAACGGTCGTGGGACGATGCAAGGGAACGAGGCGGCTGGTGGAGAAGAAGCAGTGGCTGCCGACCTGGAATGAACTGCCGCCCGGCACCGCCCTCCCTGTGATGACGATCGATGGAGTGGACGTCGGTCCGGGAAGCGCATGGCAGAACTTCACCGGGACGTGGCGGACGAGCACACCGAAGTACGACAAGGAGAAGTGCATCCGATGCCTGAGATGCTGGTTCTCCTGCCCCGAGGGATGCATCGACAGGCTGGATGACGATTACGAGAAGTGGGACTACCGGTACTGCAAAGGGTGCGGCATATGCGCGAACGTCTGTCCTGTCAACGCTATTGAGATGGTCAGGGGGGTGCACGAATGGTGATGAAGGTGATGAGCGCCGATCATGCCGTGGCACACGGCGCCCGACTCGCTAGGGTAGAGGTAATCCCTGCGTTTCCAATCACGCCCCAGACCTTGATAGTCGAGCTTCTTTCTGAGTTCATAAACGACGGGGAGCTTGACGCCGACTTCATGCCGGTCGAGAGCGAGCACAGCGCGATGAGCGCGGCAATCGGCGCCTCCGCAGGCGGGGTGAGGACCTTCACCGCCACGTCGTCTCAGGGTCTTGCGTTGATGCACGAAATGCTGTACGCGGCCCCGCACAACCGTCTGCCCGTGGTCATGGCCAACGTCAACCGCAGTCTCGGTGCTGCATCGGGCATCTGGTTGGAGTACAACGATTCGATGCCAGAGAGGGAGTCTGGTTGGTTGCAGGTATACATAGAGGACAACCAGGAGGCGCTGGACATGATCATTCAGGCGTACCGGATCGGAGAGGATAGGGGTGTCATGCTGCCGATAATGGTCTGTCTGGACGGGTTCGTGCTCTCGCACACCGTGGAGCGCGTCGACCTGCCGGACCAGGATCTCGTGGACAAGTTCCTGCCCAAGTTCTCACCGCTGGACGCCCTCGACTCAGAGAGTCCGAAGACCTTCAACGCCATCACTCCCCCCGAGTACGCGATGGAGATGAGATACCGTCTCGAGAGGGCGATAGAGGATTCAATTGCCGTGATAGAGGATGTCGATTCGGAATACGGTCAGATGACTGGGAGGAGATACGGTGGGCTTCTTGACACCTACAGGATGGAGGATGCCGATATCGCCATGATGACCCTCGGCACGGCGACCAGTACCGCGAAGGTCGTCGTGGACCGACTGAACGAGAAAGGGAAGAAGGTCGGACTGATCAAGCTCAGGTTCATGCGTCCCTTCCCGGGGAAGGAACTGCTCGAGATCACGAAGGACCTGAAAGGTCTCGGAGTGTTCGACAGGTCGATATCCTTCAACGGCTTCGGCCCTGTGTTCACAGAGACAAGGAACGCGCTCCATTCCGCCCAGTTCCCGATTACGAACCACATCGCCGGTCTCGGTGGTAGGGACATCACCTTCGAAGAGGTGAAGGGAATGTTCGATGTCGTCGAGAAGAGCGCGAGGGGCGAGAGCATCAAGGAATGTAACTGGCACGGACTGAGGGGGGTGACGTTGTGAGCGACCAGCAGATGAAGACGATCAAGGACATGCCGCGCGAGGACTACTTCGTGCGAGGACATGGGGCATGTCCAGGGTGCGGAGTTGCGATCGCCGTGAAGAACATCGCAAGGATCCTAGGACCCGACGCAACTGTCTACGTGCCGGCGAGCTGTCTCATCGTCTTTGGCTCATTGTACCCGACCGCCGCGTTCAAGTGGCCGTTCCTTTACACCGCTTTCGAGAACACTGGCGCAGTCATCTCAGGAATAAAAGCGGCATACCGAAGGAGGGGAAAGGAGACGACCGTGGTCGGGATGGCCGGAGATGGAGGGACGTTCGACATCGGTCTTCAGGCCTTGTCAGGCGCAGCGGACAGGAACGAGGACGTCATTTACGTATGCTTGGATAACGAGGCATACATGAACACTGGCATTCAGAGGAGTAGCGCCACGCCTTTCGGGGCATGGACGACAACAAGCCCGGTCGGGAAGAAGATTCAAGGCAAGAGGGAGTTCAAGAAGGACCTGGGGGCGATCGTCACGGCACATGGCATCCCGTACATGGCGACGCTTTCGATAGCTCACTTCAATGATTTCTTGAAGAAGGTCCAGAGGGCGAAGGAGGTCAAGGGGTTCAGGTTCCTGCATGTCCTGACTCCGTGCGTTCCAGGGTGGAGATCCGAGGCGGCGAAGAGTGTCGCCATTGCGAGATTGGCCGTGGAGACTGGGATGTGGACCCTTTACGAGGTCGACCACGGCGAGGACAGGCTGACCTACAAGCCCAAGATGATGGTGCCGGTCAAGGAGTACCTCCAGCTGCAGGGACGATTCAGGCACATGAGCGAGGAGGACATAAAGAGGCTCCAGGCCTGGATATGCGAGAAGTGGAAGCACCACTACTACGAGGAGATACCGGTGCCGCCGTGTGAGCTCGAGAAGGGCAAGAAGGAACTGATAACGGACGAGGACCCGTTGCACGGCGTCTGATGTTGCGGCGCCAGTATTTTGGTGGAATCTAGCGTCAGGATTAAGTGGCTATGTCGGTATCTTGGTCGCTCGTGGGAAGCAAGGAATATTTCGACAGGGTCGCGAAGCGATGGGATGAGATGAGGGCCGGCTTCTTCTCCGAATCGTTGAGGGAGCGGGCCTTCGCCGTGGCTGGCGTAGAGTCTGGAAGGACTGCTGTAGACGTTGGTGCGGGCAGCGGGTTCATCACCGAGGGTTTGGTCGGGAGAGGTCTCTCTGTGATCGCTGTGGACCAGTCAGAAGCCATGTTGGGCGAGCTGAAGAGAAAGCTCGCGAGCCGTGGTAAGATCGATTGCAGGGTCGGGGACGCGATGATGTTGCCGCTCCCGAGCAGCTCAGTAGATTATGCCTTCGCCAACATGTGTCTTCATCACGTCGACTCTCCTGCTCGTGCTATCAAGGAGATGGCCAGGGTGGTGAAATCTAGAGGAAAGGTCGTAATAACCGATCTTGAGGAGCATGATTTCGGTTTCCTCAGAGAGGAATGCCACGACCAGTGGTTGGGGTTCAAGAAAGAATATGTGAGAAGGTGGCTGAAGGGTGCAGGATTGAAAGGAGTCTCCGTCCGAAGCACATGCGATAGGTGCTGCGCCGCCTCAAGGTGCGGATGTGACATAGCCTCCGTCGGCATTTTCGTTGCGGTCGGAGAAAAATGATCGCGAGATCCTATTCACTCTCTCGGAGAGATCCGCACTCCGTCCGTTTGGCCAGCATCGCGTTGTCATCGCGAATATCTGGCAGTCCGGAACAAAGCTTTTATATCACTACTACTTTGTGCTCGTTTGCTCTTCTGAGCCCATGAATGATGACGATGTGCACAACATCGGAAGGAGGTATTCACAATGGCAAAGCCAATTTATGTTCGGTTTGAGATGCCGAAGGAACTCCAGGATAAAGCTTACGAGATCGTTGAGGTTGCAAGGGACACTGGGAAGGTCAAGAAAGGGTCCAACGAGGTAACGAAGTTGGTCGAGCGAGGCGAGGCGGTTCTGGTCGTCATGGCCGAGGATGTACAGCCTCCGGAGATACTCGCTCATCTCCCGTTTCTGTGCGAGGAGAGGAACATTGCTTACGCTTACGTTCCAAGCAAGGCCGAGTTGGGCAACGCTTCTGGCCTTGAGAAGCCCACGGCCGCGGTAGCGATCATCGATATCGGCAAAGGCAAGCCGCTGCTCGAAAACCTCAACGAGCAGGTGAAGAAGCTGAAGAAGTAGGTGCAGTAAATGGCAGATGATGAGAGCATATCCTCAGAGGTCGTCGAGGTCATCGGGAGGACCGGGATGACCGGTGAGGCCACCCAGGTGAAGGTCCGAGTACTGGAAGGCCGGGACAAGGGAAGGATCATCACCAGGAACATCATGGGCCCGGTGCGCTTGGGCGACATTCTCATGCTGAGGGAAACATCCAGAGAAGCTCGGAAGCTCTCTATCAGGTGAGCGCCGGTACAGAGGTGCGTCCATGGTCGAGCGAAAGATTTGTTCATTTTGCGGGAATGAGATCGAACCGGGCACTGGAAAGATGTACGTCAAGAAGGACGGCACGATCTACTCATTCTGTACACACAAGTGCTACGAGAATATGATACAGCTAAGGCGGGTCCCGAGGAGAACACTCTGGACCAGGCATGCTAGGAAGGAGAGGATCGGACCTTCCAAGGAAGTCTTCCCCGCTCCCGAGGAAGCTCCGGCCGAGGAGCCGAAAGTAGAAACGAAAGAGGCAGAGAAGCCCGAGGCCCCGAAGGAAGGCGAGACGGAGAAGCCTGCGAAGAAGGCGAGAAAGGTCAAGAAGGCAGCCCCGTCCGAAGGGAAGCAGAAGGCTGAGAGGTGAGTCCGACATGATCGAGCGCACGTTTGTGATGCTCAAACCTGACGCTATCCAGCGCGGTCTGATGGGCGAGATCGTCGAGCGTCTTGAGGCCAGGGGCTTCAAACCCGTCGCTATGAAGCTAATGCACATCCCGAAGGAGCTCGCCGAGCGGCACTACGCCGAGCATAAGGGCAAGAGCTTCTTCCCAACACTCGTGGAGTACATAACCTCAGGGCCTGTCCTGTGCATGGTCTGGGATGGGGAGAACATCATAATGGCTCTCCGGAGCATGATGGGCAAGACGAACCCTCAGGACGCAGCGCCTGGGACGATCAGAGGGGATCTGGCGCAGCACACGGGTCGCAACATCATCCATGGTTCTGATTCTCCCGAGTCCGCCAAAAGGGAGATCGGTCTGTTCTTCAACGACTACGAGCTCCAGGAGCACAAGAGGTCAATCGACCCCTGGCTCTTCGAATGATCGTTTTCAGTCTATTTCCTTCTCTTCTTTCATCTTATTCTGCGTCATAGTAGACCTGCCGCACGATTCTTGAAATCAGAGGGTGAGCATAATCGTCCAGATGTCGGGCTAAGAAAAATACTAATAAGCACTCCCTCATGCGATACGCGATGGCGATTAGACAGCCCATAGTGAGCGTACTAGGTCACGTCGACCACGGCAAGACCAGTCTGCTCGATTACATCAGGGGCAGCACTGTGGTCGAGAGGGAGGCGGGTCTGATCACGCAGCACATCGGGGCGACGGAGGTCCGGATCGAGCACATCTACGAGGTCTGTGCGGACCTCATAGGTGAAAAGAAGTTCTCCGTCCCAGGATTGCTTTTCATTGACACGCCGGGCCATCAGTCTTTTACATCCCTTAGAGCGAGAGGAGGCTCCCTGGCGGACCTTGCGGTCCTGGTCGTCGACGTAAGGGAGGGCATGAAACCTCAGACGGTCGAATCTCTGAGCATCCTTAAACGGTTCAAGACGCCGTTCGTTGTGGCTTTGAACAAGATCGACCTGATACCTGGTTGGATCTCCCATCCCGACAAGCCATTTGTGCCGTCTCTGAGAGATCAGAATGAGGACGTGAAGGAGGAACTGGACAACAGTCTATACAGCTTGTCCGCCAGGCTCCATCATGAGGGCATATCTGGGGAGAGATACGATCGGATCGATGACTTCACGAAGAATTTCGCCATAGTGCCTGTCAGCGCGAAGACCGGGGAAGGGGTCCCGGACCTACTTCTTGTCCTAATCGGTCTAGCACAGCGCTTCCTTGAGAGCGAGTTGAACACGGAGGAGGGTCCTGGAAGAGGCACGATCCTCGAGGTCAAGGAGGAGCGCGGTCTGGGACCGGCGTTAGATGTCATAGTCTATTCTGGGACTCTAGCCAGGGGAGACACCGTGGCTCTCGGGACTACCTCGAAACCACTAGTGACAAAGGTGAAGGCGGTCCTGAAGCCCAGGCCTCTGGACGAGATAAGGGATCCAAGGGAGAAATTCGACTCGGTCAAGGCGGTCTCCGCCGCCGCGGGCGTGAAAGTGATCTGTCAGAGCCTGGAAGGCGTCGTCGCTGGGGCTCCCCTGAAGGTCATCATGGGGGACAAGGACGCGGTCCTGAAGGAGATCGAGGAAGAGACGAGACTGAGCATCCCCACGAACGAGACAGGAATCATGATCAAGGCCGATGCGATTGGGTCCCTCGAGGCCTTGGCATACGAAGCGCAGAATGTGAACATTCCGATAAAGAAGTTCGAGGTCGGTGCGATATCCAGGAGGGACATCGTCGAGGCTTCCTCGTACACCGATCCTCTTCACAAGGTGATATTCGGCTTCAACGTCGACGTGCTTCCTGAGGTTAGGGAAGCTGTTCTAACCTATGGGACGAAGGTGTTCACGAACGACGTCCTCTACAGGCTCTTCGAGGACTACCAGAAGTGGGTCGAGGAACAGAAAAGGGACATTGAGACATCGAAGCGTTCGAAGTTCGCGTTTCCAGGCAAGGTCAAGATCCTTCCCAACTGCGTATTCCGGGTCAGCAAGCCCGCGATCGTAGGGGTGAGGGTCCTTTCTGGAAGGATCCGCCCAGGTCAGACGCTGATCTCTGTTGACGGCCGCGAGGTTGGCAAGATCAGAAGCATAAGGTCCGGCGAGGATGCGCTGAGAGAGGCGATAATGGGAGCCGAAGTCGCCATCGGGATTGAGGGCGCCACCGTCGGGAGACAAATAAATGTCGAGGACATCCTTTATGTTGAGATTCCCGAATCGAGGGTGAAGGATCTCGAGAACTTCGAGCTAAACGCTGACGAAAGGATGACCCTCGAGGAACTGCTGAGGATCAAAAGGAAAGACGACCGCTTCTGGGGGATGTAGAGGTCGCGACACCTGCAAAGGATAGCCCCCGATTGCTTGATTCAGGCGATTGTCTGGCGTCTGGTCATTCACCAAAAGTTATTTAACGGGAACTACATTAGGGCCATACTCACAGGTGTTTGGAATGGTTGAATTCAAGGCTGTGATCAACGACGTCAAAAGCGGTAAGTCGTACCAGGTCTCCGTCTCGGGCCATCACGCGAATTCTCTCATTGGCAGAAAGATCGGCGACGTGGTGGATGGAATATTCGTCGGTCTTCCGGGATACAAGCTCATGATCACCGGAGGCAGCGACAAGGACGGATTCCCGATGAGGCACGATCTTCCAGGACCTAGGAGGACCAAGATCCTCTTGTCCAAGGGCATTGGCTTCAAGTCGACCGAGAAGGGATTGAGGGCCAAGAAGATGGTTAGGGGAAACACCATCTCGCCTGAGACCGTTCAGATCAACATGAAGGTCAAAGCCCAGGGATCCAAGTCCATCGAGAATCTGATTAAGAAAGAGGAAACCAAATGAAGGTTCCGGAGCAGCCTGAGATCAACATCGGGATGATAGGTCATGTCGACCACGGGAAGACCACTCTGACCAAGGCGTTAAGCGGGGAGTGGACCGACCGGCATTCCGAAGAGATCAAGCGAGGCATCTCCATACGATTGGGCTACGCGGACGTTGCGTTCTACAAGTGCCCCGACTGCGATTCTCCGAAGGCATACACGAACGAGCCAACATGCAAGGAGTGCGGCGGAAAGGCGGAATTCTTGAGGGCGGTATCGTTCGTCGACGCGCCAGGCCACGAGACCCTGATGGCAACGATGCTGTCGGGTGCGGCGATGATGCACGGCGCCCTTCTTCTGATAGCGGCGAACGAGCCTTGCCCCCAGCCTCAGACGAAAGAGCATCTGATGGCGCTGACAATAATCGGTGTCGACAAGATTATCATCGTCCAAAACAAGATCGACCTGGTCAGCAGGGAGGAAGCCCTGGAGAACTACCGTCAGATCAAGGCCTTCGTGAAGGGCACGATAGCCGAGAACGCACCAATCATACCGGTCTCAGCGCATCACGATGTGAACATCGACAAGCTGATCGAAGCGATAGAGACCTACATACCCTCGCTGAAGTTCAACTCGAAGAAGCAGTCGAGGATGTACGTGGCCAGATCGTTTGATATCAACACTCCTGGATCGTCTCCGGAGACTCTCAAGGGAGGCGTCCTTGGCGGGACGCTGATGCAAGGCATCCTCCAGATAGGGGATGAGATTGAGGTGAGCCCGGGGAGAAAGGTGGAGAGCGGCGGAAAGGCCAGCTGGGAGCCGATAACGACCACGGTCGAGTCACTACACGCCGGAGGAACTGAGCTGGAGAAGGCGAAGCCGGGCGGATTGATCGCCATAGGCACGAAGCTTGATCCGGCTCTGACCAAGTCAGATGGACTGACGGGCAGGGTCGTAGGAAAACCAGGGACGCTCCCTCCGATGCTTCACAAGTTCAAGATGTCGACACATCTCCTTGAAAGGGTCGTAGGCACCGCAGAGGATCTGGCAGTCGAGAACATCAAAACGAACGAGCCGCTCATGCTTAGCGTCGGGACTGCGACCACCGTTGGTATAGTCACCAGCGCTAGGGAGGAGACCTCCGAGGTCTCCCTGAAGATACCAGTTTGCGCGGAAGAGAGTCAGAGGGTCGCCATCTCCAGGAAGATATCAGGGAAATGGCGTCTGATCGGCTATGGCATCATCGAGTGATACTGGCAGAGGCCGAAAGGTCGTTCTCGACACGAATGCGCTCCTGATGCCTTTCGAATTCTCATTGAACCTCGACGTCGAATTGCGCAGTCTACTTGGAAACTGTGAGATCCTGGTCCCAGGACCCGTGCTGGGAGAGCTCAGACGTTCGAAGAGCAAGTTCGGCAGCGCGGCCTTGGCACTCTCAAGGAGATATTGCATCGCCGAAACAGAGAAGCAGGGTGACGATGGAGTCGTTGATGTCGCTTCCAGACTCGGCGCGTTCGTTCTCACCAATGATACTGAGCTGCGGCGGAAGCTAAGGAAGATGAAGATCAAGACCATCCATTTGAAGTCCCGAAGTCACCTTGTTCTGGATGAGGACTAGATAAGCGGTCGGGGTGCGTCCTCTGAATCGTTGGACTTGACCGGTCCGATTTCTTTCAGTCTTTCATCGACGATCTTCTTGCCGGGTTCAGTCATGGCATAGACGGGTATTCTCTTCCCGACCTGGAGTAATGATTTCTCAGGTGCCAGCTTTCGGATCCATTTTGAGGCGCACGCGGTCACAACGTCGCATGTCTCCAACAGTTCCTCCGCCTCCTTCTTGCTCACGCCGCTAGTGTGAACCGCGAAGAGAACAACGTGGTTCCCGAAACGCCGCCTTATCTTCTTCGCGTCCCGCGAGGAGACGAGTGTGACGCCGATTTTCTTGAACCCCAGTCTCGAAGCCAGATCGACGCCCCCGACCTGATCTATCCTTCCTGTCTCGGGATCGAGGACCTTTTCCCTTCCCAGGCAATCCACAATCTCAGGGTACGGAGTCGTTTCCGCAACGCCCGACAATCGACCCCCTATTCCTTGTATTAGTTCTGGATCGGTCACGACAGCAGTGCCGGCGCCGTCGCAAACGACGACAGCGCATTCCAAGATTCCCTTTGAGACCGCCATCGCCATCAACTCCGAGATGCCGAATGTGAGGAAATCCCTCATCCTCATCTCACGCTTCGGCGTGCACATGCCGAAATCGTTGATGCGGAAATCTATGTTCTTCTGGACGATCTCTGGTGTGATCTTTTCGATGCCACGGTATTTGTTGAAAAGCGGACAGTATTCGACGCGAGGGGTGCCGACCTCCTTTATCTTTCCGTCCTCTATGACGACCTTTGTCAGGCCGAGTGCTTCGACGACATGCCTGTCCACACGTTCACCAATCCGTCTAATCTTGATTCTCCTACATAAATTGGCCGAACGACGCCCTTTGTGGGACTTGGCCTATGACGGAACGACAGTGGACTGTCTGTGTAAGCCCAAACCCTGTGAAACAATTATATATGAAGGGATGGAATCGGACCATCGTCAACCGGGATTCAAAGCGTTACCATCAAGTATTGACTGGATTGACGATAGACGCTTCAGAATCCGAAGACAGGGAAAGAGATGAACGACAAGTTCGTTGGTGCGCTTAGACAGATCGCCCTTATGGGAGGTATCCATGACTACGTTGCGGTGTCTTCCCGCGAGCTCGGCGACATGCTCGGGATGAGCCAGCAATCCGCCTCCAAGCGGATACTTGAGCTTCTGGACGAAGGCCTCATCTACAGGGACCTCGGGGCGAGAAGGCAGAGGATCAAGCTGACAGAGAAAGGAACGGACCTCCTGCGGAAAGAATACCTGGAATATCAGAAGGTCTTCGAGATGAGGGACCACGTGTTGATCCGGGGGGCGGTCATAACAGGCATGGGCGAGGGGCAGTACTACGTCACCCAGCCAGGGTATCGGGAGCAGTTCACCGCGAAGCTCGGATTCGAGCCGTACGATGGCACATTGAACATCCGCGTACTTCCTTCGGACCAGTCAAAGCTGGACTCGCTGAGGAGAGGCGGCGGCACAGTCATCAAGGGATTCGAGAAGAACGGAAGGACGTTCGGGGACGTCAGGTGCTACCCCGCAACAATCCAGAACATCGATTGCTCTGTCGTAATCCCGAGCAGGTCCCACTACAACGATGTCATGGAGATCGTCTGCAAGTACCATCTCAGGCGCACATTGGGACTCAATGACGGGGATGGGATCGAGGTCCGCGTCTCCTTGGTCTAGGCGCTTCCAGTCCATTATCGATATCAGAGCTTCTTCTTGACGTAATCTGCGACCGACTGGAAGATCGCTCTTCCGTCCCCTGGGCCATCCGGATCGTCTCCCGACCTCGTCCAGTCCGGGTGAGTGGTTCTGTGGAACACCCTTTCTGGGTGGGGCATAAGGCCCAGTACGTTCCCTGCCGGATTGCATATGCCAGCAATGTTCCTCAGCGATCCGTTCGGATTCCACGGATATCCAGCGTACTCTCCCGAGGGATTGACGTACCTGAACACGATCTGGTCCTCGTCCTCTAATCGGTCGAGCATCTTCTCTCTCTTTTCAGGAGGGAACATCAGGTTTCCCTCCGCGTGGGCGCTCGGAAACATCACGACCTTCCCCTTCGGGATCGTCCCTGTGAATACTGACTTCCCGCGGTTCTCGTGCTTGAGCAGCGTCGGGATGCATTCGAACCTGCCGGAGACGTTGGTGGCAAGGGCCGCCTGCGGTTCCGCGGTCAGAACGTCGTCGAAGGCCGGCAACATGCCGAGCTCGACTAGGCTCTGAAATCCATTGCATATCCCGATCACGGGCTTCTCCTCGGACACGAACTCCCTGAGTTCCGAGGACAGCGTGCTCTTCATCCGCGCGGCGAGGATCGCCCCCGCCCTCACGTAGTCCCCTGCAGAGAATCCACCTGGCAAAGCCAGTACATGATATTCAGAGAGGTCGCGTCTGATGTCGGACGGACATGCTCCTGTCAGCTGCTTGAGGTGGACCTTCTCCGGCTCCGTTCCTGTTTCCTTGAATGCGGCGTAGGTCTCGTCCTCACAGTTGGTGCCCTCGATCCTCAGTATGCAGACCCGGATCTCACTGAGCTTCATGGCACCACCTCACCCGAGCAGCCTCCAGAACGGTGCAGACCAGGTCTTCCTGATCTCTTCCACATCCAGGTCGATCGGGCAGGCTGAGTTCATTATCCTCAGCGACCGCCCGTCCACCTCGCCGATCTTCGTGGGCGGTCCCTTGAAGGTCCTCAGCCACTCCTTCTCCCTCTCAGCATCCACCTCGACGACCCATCTTGAGTTCGATTCCGAGAACAGCTTGATCGTGACTGGAAGCTTGCCGAGATTGGAGACGTCTCCGGCGAATCCCACATCCCCGCCGATGCACATCTCCGCGAGTGCTACGGCCAGGCCGCCATCAGATGGATCGTGGCATGCCCGCACCAAACCCCTGTCCATGCATCTCTTGAGGGAAGACATCGATCTCGACATGTTCTTCAGATCGACGGTTGGGACCGTCCCTCCCTTCCCTCCGAACTTGCGGAAGAGCGCCGAGCCACCCATCTCGTTCTTCGTCTCTCCAACGAGGTAGACTGGGTCGCCCCCCTTCTTGAAGTCTGAGGTGATGCAGCGCCTGATATCCTCGACGATCCCCACGCCCATGACCGTCGGCGTCGGTGGCGCAGGCCCCATCGGTGTCTCATTGTAGAAGCTCACGTTGCCGGAAGGAGCTCCGATGTGAAGGGCCTTGGCCGCGTCCCCTATGCCCCTGACCGCCTCCCTGAACTCTCCCAGTCTTTCAGGCTTCTCCGGGTTCCCGAAGTTGAGACAATCTGTAAGAGAATGAGGAATGGCACCTACCGACGTAAGGTTCCTACACATCTCGTCCACAGCACCAAGTCCTCCCCTGTATGGATGGAGCTTGGTGAACCAGGGATTGACGCCTATCGCTATCGCGAGACCTCTGTACGAGTCTCGCAGCGGCTTGATCACCGACGCATCGCCGTGCGTCCTCGAACCGATCTGTCCCTGCAAAGGCTTGATGACGGTGCTCCCCCGCACCTCATGATCGTACTGTCTGATCACCCATTCCTTCGACGCTATGTTAGGGTCGGAGAGCAGTACCAGCAGGATATCTTTCATGTCCTTCGGGAGCTTCGGTGCGAAGGTCTTGGCGACGGTCGAGGGCTTCGCGATCTTGGTCGGCCGACAGTACTCCGGTCCCTTCGTCAGGAAGTCGAGGTCTAGTTCGAAGACCTGTGTGCCGCCGAAGTAGAGCCGTGCGATCCGCTTCCCTATGACTTCTCCTATGACGGTGGCCGGGACGTCCCAAAGATCGAATATCTCCATGATCTTGCGCACGCTCTTCTTCGAGGCCGAGAGCATCATCCTCTCCTGTGACTCCGACACCCATATTTCCCAAGGTGCCAGGCCGGCCTCCTTGAGTGGGACCTTGTCGAGCTGCACCTCCGCTCCGCATCCCCCCGCGAGCGCGATCTCCCCGACCACGCATGACAGTCCCCCGCCACCAAGGTCCTTCATCCCGTTTATCAGGCCTTTTGAGGTGACCTCGAGGCAGGCGTGGATGAGCGGCTCCTTCATTATCGGATCGCCCAGCTGAACCGCCCCTCTCGACTCTTCCTCGGACGATTCGTTCAGTTCCGCTGAGGCGAATGTCACCCCGTGTATCCCGTCCCTCCCGGTCCTCCCTCCCGCCAGGATCAGGACGTCCCCGGGTCCGCCGACGGCGTTGTTGAGGAGCCGGGACCGCTTCACGATGCCGACACACCCCACGTTCACGATGCAGTTTCCGATGTATCCCTCGTCGAAAAAGACGCCTCCAGTGACCGTTGGTATGCCGAGCCTGTTGCCGTAGTCCCTTATGCCCCCGACCACCCCTCCCAGTAGATACTTCGGATGTTTGACACCCGGGGGGATATCGTCATCGTAGTCGAGGGGGCCGAAGAAGAGGGGGTCTATCAGTGCGACTGGTTGTGCCCCCATGCATAACACATCCCTTATGATGCCCCCGATCCCGGTGGCCGCCCCTCCGTACGGCTCTATTGCAGAAGGATGGTTGTGGCTCTCGATTCTAAGAGCGTAAGCGTACTCGTCGTCGAAGACCATGACGCCCGCGTCTCCTTTGGCCAGGACGTCAGGGTGTTTGATGTTGAATATGTTCTCCCTCAGGAACACCTTCGAGCTCTTGTAACAGCAGTGCTCGCTCCAGGCCTGTGCGATCGACTGAAGCTCGACATCAGTCGGCGCTCTCTTCTTCTTCGAGAAGTACCTCGTTATCTCCTTCATCTCGTCGACGCTGAGGTTCAGCCCCATGGAGGCGCTGATTTCCCTGAGTTCCTTGTCCTTGGCCTTCAGGAGGTCGATTTCGAACAGCTCGAACGGTACATCCTTGCGATGCATGAGATTGGCAAGCGCCATGCACACCCTCACTTCAATTCGATCCTGTACCTCTGAATGACCGGATTCGCTAGAAGCCTCTTGCACATTTCCTCGCATGCCTTCTTCGCCTCATTACGGGGCATGTCCAGCGTTATCTCGAAGAACTTGATCGACCGGACGCCCCTTATCCCTTTGAAACCGAGAAGTTCGAGCGCCTTCTTCGTGTTCTGCCCCTCAGGGTCCGCGACTCCGGGCTTGACCTCAATCCTTATCTCCGCGACTACCATCGCAGCACCGCATTGGGAATCTTCTGCTCCCTACTTAATTGTGTTCTCAATCGTTTCTACAAGAAGCCGGCGTCCCGGACCGCCTGGAACACGCCGGAAAGAATGAAGCTGACCGCGACAGCGGCAAGCAGGAGACCCATCACCCTCGAGAACGCCATCGCCCCGCTCCTACCCATCCTCTCGAATATGCCTTCCGAGTAGGTCAGCAGAACGTAGCTTATGAGGACGGTAAGGGCGATGCCGAGAAAGACCGAAATGACGTCCAGGAATCCTCCGGTCTGGGACGCGGCCTCAGAGACATAGATCATGACGGTGGTGATTGCCCCCGGCCCGGCGAAAAGGGGGATTCCAAGGGGGACGATGCCCACCTCCTCCTTCTCCATAGCCTCCTTCTGGTCCTCCTCGGTGAGCCTGGTCCTGGATCTCTGCCCCTGCATCATCGAGAACGCGACCGAGAATAGGAGGAGTCCGCCTGCGATCTTGAACGCCGGTATGGTGATACCGTAGATGGAGAAGATGTACTGGCCAAAGATTGCGAAGACGAAAAGCACAGCGGTCGTGACCAGGCAGATCTTCATCACCACCTTCCTCTTCAGCTCCTTGGAGTAACCCTCGGTCACCGCCTCGAAGATTGGTATGTTGCCCACTGGGTTGACGATAGCGAAGATCGACACGAAGGCGCCAAGCGCGAACTCTATGCTCATCGTTCGCCCCCCACTTCCAAACCCATACTTAATCCTTGGCCTCCGCTTCCCCGATCACCTTTCTGGCAAAAACCATGTATCCAGTATGTCCGAGCATCTCGAAGGATGGCCTAACCCCGCCTGGGTGAACCTCGATCGCGCGTTGTATGTTCTCGAGGGCATCGACCTCCACGAACCCAAATGCGCGAAGCTTGACCACGGTGTTCTCGACCTGGTTCATGTTCGGGACGTACGCGCAGAAACGACCTCCCCCCTTCATCATCCTCTTGACGTTCTCCACCGCCTCCCAGGGGTCGGGGATGTCAAGGGCGACTGCGTCTGCCTTGAGGTCCATTTGAATGGTCCTGATGTCCCCGATTCTGAGGTCCCAGTATCTGTCGAGGCCGGTTCTCGAGATGTTCCTTCTGGCCTTCACCGTGAATTCGTCTCTCAGTTCTACGGACACGACCTTCCCTTCAGGTCTGACAGAGTTCAACAGCGAGGTCGTGAGCGATCCGGAGCCAACACCGCCTTCTATGACAAGATCCCCGCACTTTAAGTCGAGTCTCTGCACGATGGTCGCAGCGTCCTTTCCGCCGATGACCTGTGGCCCGCGTTCGATCGACCCCATAAGCTCCGGCGTCCCGGGACGGAGCACCCAGAGGGTCTTGCTTGCCACCGAGATCTTCGACCCGCTCTCCATTCCGACGAGTCTCGAGCCGTCCATCACCCCAAGCCCTCCGACCTTGATCATCCCTGTCTGGACAGTGGCCCAATGCCGTCTGCCCTGTTCGTCAAGCAAATAGACGAGCTCTCCGTCTCGAAGCATGACGTTCAGGATGCTCTCTAATGAAGAAAAGGATTATGGACACAGACCTGCGATCGATCCCACTACTTCAGCTTGACACCGCATTTCGGGCATTCCCAGTCGTGCTCGGAGATCGCTGCCCCGCAGTGACGGCACCTGGGGATCCCTTCTATCTGCCTTATCTCCCCTTTCCCCTTTGTTTCGGTCTTGGCCCGTTGCGCGGGGGTCTGAGTCGGCTGAGGGCTTGCTTCATGCTTCTTCTCTTCGAAGTCGTACTTGGGGTTCTCGTATTTCGTTTGGGGAGGGTACTGATTGGCGTGCTTCTTATCCGCATTGACCGCCACGATGTAGGCAATCGCACCGATTATGCTGAGTAGAAATCCGACAGCGACCCAATCCCATTCCACAGCCTTCTTCCGCACTTTCGTGTCGGTGTATATCCAGGCTGCTATTCCGGCTCCTATGCCGAGCCAGATTAGAATGATCACAAACAACACTTCGAGTGCCATCCCATCACCGTTTACAACTAATGGGCTTGACTTATATAAAATTAGTTGAACATTCAGGGCGACCTGTCAAGTTGAATCGCGTCCTCTGCCGACATTAGTCCCCGACGAGGCGGTGATGGGATGGCGATTCATGTCTGGGTGGGATCGATCGATGCCAGACCGAGGGGAAAAAGGATTTTATATACTGAAGGCATTGAGCGCACCCAATGGAAGGTTCCGATTTCCCCAAGAAGGCAAAGATGGTCATATCGGTCCTGCTGATCGTCGCCGGATTCGCCATGTACTGGGCGTGGGGTCTCATTTACGGGAGCTGGAACATTTTCGAGAAGGAGTTCATCGGGGTCTACACGATCGTCGTTGTTCTCATCATCTTCGGGGTCCTCGGTCTTCTGCTATCCTTCACGCGGAGACAAGAGTCCAGTTAATATTCCTTTTTCTCGACATCCGTGAAAAGCCGTCTACGTCTGTCATACCGTCGAGTGCTCACATCGCTCTTGCAGCGTAGGCCGCAGTCTCTGTGTCTGCGCCGCATATGATGCACTTGCCGGCGTACTTCTCCTTCTTGTATGGCGTCCCGAGAAGTTTGAGCTCAGTGCGATTCTCGAACTCGTGCCCGCAGTCTTCAGTGCCGCACCACCCGAATCGCAGGATCTTCTTCGGCAGATTGTCCAGGTCGTCAATCGTCTGGACCGAGTCGGCGAGTGTCTTGTTCGCTTTCTCGCACATGTCATTCGAGATTTCTTCGAGGATGCGCCTGACTTCAGGGACAACATCAGTCCTCTTGACCGTCCCCTTTGTTCCCGAATCCCTTCGCGCGTAGGTTACAACGCCTTCCTTGATGTCCCGGGAGCCGATTTCGATCCTCAGCGGCACACCCTTTATCTCCCAATCGTAGAACTTGCTTCCAGGCCGCTCGTCTCTTTCATCCAGCTTGACCCTTATCCTCGCTTCGACGAGTTGACCCCTCAGCGCGCGCGCCTGTTCGGTGACCTCTTCGACCTTACCCTTCGCTAGGATCGGTATGATCACGACCTGGAAGGGCGCTACATCCGGAGGAATAACCAGGCCCTTGTCGTCGCCGTGTACCCCGACTATCGCCCCGACCAGCCGCTCGCTCATGCCGAAGGTCGTCTGGTGGACGTACTTCAGATTCCCATTCAGGTCCTCATACTGGATGTTGAACGGCCTTGAGAAGTTCTCACGATAGTGGTGGATGCTTCCGAGCTGCAGGCTACGTCCGTCCGGCAGGTTCGTGTCAACACCGACAGTGTAGTATGCTCCGGGGAACTTGTCCCAGTCCGTCCTCTTGAGCAGAAGGTAAGGCAGGCACAGAGGCTTCATGACTCTCTCGAGTATCTCGAAGTTCTCCTCCACCTGTCTCTGTGCGTCCGCCTCGTCGACGTGACAGGTGTGCGATTCGAAGAAGTGGATCTCCCTGACCCGGATGAAAGCCCTCGTCATCTTCGTCTCGTACCGGAACGTGTTCACGATCTGGTACGTCTTGAGGGGCAGGTCGGTATGCGAGCGGACCCAGAGGGCGAACATCGGGTACATAGCCGTCTCGCTCGTCGGTCTGAGCAGTAACCGGATGTCGAGAGGATTGGCTCCCGCGTGAGTGACCCAGTAGACCTCTGTGTCGAAGCCCTTGATGTGATCCTTTTCCTTCTGGAACTCTGTTTCGGGTATGAGGAGAGGGAAGCAGACCTCGTCATGATCGGTTGCGTCGAATTCCCTCCGTATGAAGGAGTCGATATGCAGCATGATCTTCCATCCGTACGGTGTCCAGACGTTCATGCCTTTGATGGGATACCTCTTGTCGGATAGGTTCGCCAACTCCACTATCTCGTTGTACCACTCGCTGAAATTCTCCTCTTTCTTCATCTCCGGACACCTTTCGGATAAGAGATTTCAGTATGAGTGTCGATTCTATAAATGTTTCCAGCGAAGGTTTCGAGTGGTGTGAGAGTCCCGTTAGATCGCTTCTGCGATCGCTGGTGCGACCGAGATCTCCGAGACCTCATTCTCGAGCGTGTTCGTGGAGAGTACCCTGTCGCAGCATTTCTTCAGGCGCTCGAGCGCCCCCATCGTGAACAATCCGTGCGTGCAGACGGCGACAACGCGCCTCGCGCCCAAGGACCTCAGTTGTCTTGTCGCGGCCTCGATCGTGCCCCCGGTCGAAATGATGTCGTCCACGATAAGAACGCTCCTTCCCTTAACGTCGAGCCTCTTCGGAGCCATTCTCACCTCGGTCCCGCTGAGTCTGGTCTTCACCAAGTGGTCCCAGTCGGAACCAAGTATCTTCGCAACCCCTTCGGCCCTTTCAACAGCCCCCTCGTCCGGAGCGAGCACGAGGTCTATCCCCGCGTTCGAGAAGAACGAACCGATGCAGCTCGTTGCGTGGACATCCAAGCCCTTCGCTTTCTTGAACCAATCGAGCGTCTCGGCGCTGTGTATGTCGACCGTGATCACCTTTTTCGCCCTCATCTCGATGTGCCCGACCATCACCTGGGCGCTGACGGCCTCGCCCTTATTGAAAAGCTTGTCCTGTCGCGCGTAGCCGAAGTAGGGTATCACATTGGTGATTCTCTCCGCACCCAGTCGCACCGCAGCGTCCTGTAGGAGAAGGAGCTCCACCAGCATGTCGTCCGGATGTGAGTTCTGGACGATTACAACCTCTTTGTCTATTTCCTCGGTCTCGAGTCTGACATAGCATTCGCCATCCGGGAAGCGTTTGGAGGTCGCTTGAAGAAGTCCCGTTCCAAGCTCCTTTGCCAAGTCGTCCGCCAGCTTTCTTGATGACGAACCGCCGACAACGATCATCTCGACCGAATCACCCTACGGCATTTTATACCTACTGTGAATCGATGTCACGCTTTTCGGAAGGCGCCCAGAGGACTTCGGTCCATTGTCGCTGTGAGTGATACCTTCTCGGAAACATTCTTATTCTCTCCTCATAATATGGTCGTGGATGGGATGCAGATGGATACGGATTCTGCCGTAGATACTGTGGAAAGCCACGGCGCTCCGAAGTCGAACAAGTATCACGACATGGACTGCGTCGGGATTATCTACGGCAACGTCGGCACGACATCTTTTAACTGCCGCGTGACCGGCAACATCGAGAAGATGGAGTATGTCCAGATCGAGCATGAGATCGACGGATGGGTCCTCGGTCTCGTTTCTGAGATGGAACGCAAGACGGACCTCTCGCTGGAGAAGGCCAAGATGATCTCTGATGGGGAAGAGGTCCCGATAGAGGAGAAGGTCACCGCGGATGTTGAGCTAGTCGGCTTCAGGGACGACAGGGATCTTCTCCAGGTCCCGAGGACGCCATTCAAAGCGGGAGATATGGTCTACAAGGCGAGCGACACGCTCATCAGGAACGTCATCGGCCTGAAAGAGAACACCGATACAGGCGCGTACATTGGCCTTCTGTTGGGTCATGACATTCGCGTCGAGGTAGACATAAATGCCATGGTCCAGAAGCACGTCAGCATACTCGCCAAGACTGGCGGGGGCAAAAGCTTCCTCTGCGGGGGTCTGGTCGAGGAGTTCATGAAGCACGAAGTGACGGTCCTAGTGGTCGACCCCCACGGCGAGTACGGATCTATGAGGGAAAAAGGAACTTCGATGCACACTTCCCGCAACTTCAACGTCTCTCCTAGAAGTTACTCTGAGAAGATCATCGAATTCGCAACTGACACGAACATCAACAAGAAGGCGCAGCCCTTGAGATTCACTCTCTCGAATCTCGAGGCGCGGGAGCTGCTGGGTCTCACCAATATCAAGAACGTCAGGACATATCTGACGTCGCTGCGGAAGGCGATAGAAGGCGTCAGAGCTGTCAAGAAGGAGTACGCGCTGAAGGACATTATTCATATGCTCGAGGCCGACGAGGAATCGCAGAATGCTGCCCTCATCATCGAGCTGGAGTATCTCGACGAGGTCAACATCTTCGCGTCGAAAGGGACGAGGATAGACGAGATCGTCGTGAAGGGGAAGACGACGATAATCAACCTCAAGGGCACTCCTCCGGATATCCAGGAGCTCATCGTAAACAGGATCTGCACCGCTCTTTTCGAGCTGAGGAAGATTGGCAAGGTGCCCCCGATGATGCTCGTCGTCGAGGAGGCTCACAACTATTGTCCGCAGCAGGGACTTGCCGCATCCAGCAAGATCTTTAGGACGATCGCATCCGAAGGCAGGAAGTTCGGGCTCGGGCTGACCATCATAAGCCAGAGGGCGGCAAAGATCGACAAGAACGTTCTGAGCCAGTGCAATACCCAGATGATCCTGAAGGTCACGAACCCCAACGACCTCAAAGCGATCACAGCCTCGGTGGAAGGACTCACGGCCGGCGTCGCTGACGAGATACAAAGGCTGCCGATTGGCGTAGCCCTCGTCATCGGAGGGAATATCCAGATGCCGCTTTTCGTCGAGGTCAGGCCGAGGGAGAGCAAGCACGGTGGCGAGAGCGTCGAGATCGTGCCTTCCAAGAGGATGTGAGATGGAGGACAGGATAGCCGGGGATAGACTGGACAGATACATTGAGATCACCAGGAAAGCCCTCGCGAAGTTGAAGATAGCATGCCCTTCCAAATCTTTCGGGAGGAGGATCGCTGACGACTTCGTGCAGATGGCCGTGTCCTACTTCGAGGATGCTGAGCACTTCAAGCAGAAGGGGGACTACGTCAATGCGTTCGCGTGCGTCAACTACGCTCACGGTTGGCTTGACTGTGGCGCGAGACTGGGCCTGTTCGACGTCGACGAGGATGACAAGTTGTTCACATTGTACGAGTGAGCAAAGCTGGTGGAGAGTAGATCATCGTCTCACTTCTTGGGCTCGACCACTCTCGGTCCCTTCCAGTCGACCCGTACCCTGAAGGTCTGACCGAACTTCGACAGGATTTTCTCTTGTTCATCGAGATCCCCGGATGCGAAGACGGAATTGCCGAGCATTACCATGCTCGACGGACCGAGATCATCGATCTCCGTGAGCGCCTCCTCTACTCGTTTCGTAGCGAGCCCGGTCCGCATGGCGAACTCCCTTGAAAGCCTGAAGAAGTTGGCCAATGTTGGGCTGAATTCTAGGCCTTCGACGCACTCCTTTCCGATGAGATTGATCCTCTCCCTTGCATCCTGGTCGGAAAGCACGGTCGGAGTCGATATTGGCGGGCCAACTACCGCGAGTACCAGTTCCACATCCGCCCGGATCCTGTCGACGCGACCTTGCGGAGGAAGGCCTTCGACCCTTCGGAACGTCACGCCTCCCTTCGAGAGGGCGGCGACGTCCCCAAGCCCGGTCCTGTGGAGTATCTCCGCCTCGTGGGCGACTTCGAGCGCAGCGTACATAGGTGCATCAAGAATCTCAGCTGTCGCAAGTGCCGCCGAGAGCGCCCCCGCCGCGCTCATCCCGAACCCCTGGCTAATAGGCAGATCCAGCAGAGTCTCCACGTCAAGGTCGATATCCCTTCCGAGGATCATTCGGGCAAGCGCCTGCTTGGTGACCGGCGCGTCGCTCTTCCTGCCGTTCGTATGAATCTCGATGTCCCCGTTTCCCTTCTTCGAGACGACCGTGCTCGTCGCCCCGAGCGTCGTGCAAATGCCTGCCCCCCTCGAGCCGGAGCGCAACGGCTCTTTGTGCTCGCAGATCTGGAAGAAACCGGTGATATGTCCAGGACAGAAAGCGATCGCCTTCATTTCGTGACCCTCGCCACCTCGTCGAGGATTCTGTCGGCGACATCTCTCTTCGTGCCGGACGCAACCTTCTTCTTGTTTCGGGAAACGATGACGACCTTCGTCTCATTCCGAGAGACATCATTCAGATCGTTAGCGACGATCATGTCCAGTCCTGCGGATCTCAACCTTGCCGTCGCCCTCTTCTCCAACTCCTTCTCTCCCACGCCGGATTCGGCCTTGAACCCGACGAGGACGCACTTCTTCTTTCTCAGTGATTCGAGGACCTTCGGGCATCTGGTCAGGCGTAGCACGATTTTCTCCTTCCCCGAGGATATCTTGCCAGGGGACTTCTCTGGGGCATAGTCCGAAAGCGCCGCTGGAACGATAACGACGTCGTGATCTACATCTCTGATCATCCTCAGCAGGTCCCCGATGGTCTGGAAGCGCTTTGTCGGTATGAACGATGGCAGCGGCACGAGTGCGCGCCCAATCCAGAGTTCCACGTCCGCCCCCCTCTCGAACGCGGCGAGGGCCAGCTGAACTGCCGTCTCTCCAGTCCCCTTGTTGGTTATGATTCTCATGTCGTCTATCGGTTCCTCGGAGGAGCCCCCAATGATTAAGACCCTTTTCCCGCAGTAGTCTCTGTTGCCTAGCTTTCTGATGACGTCGCTCGCTATCTCATCTATCGCAGCGAGCCGCGCCTTCTTCCCTTCCATGTGCGGGCCGACGAATTCCACGCCGAGTTCCGTCAGTATTTGAACGTTCTTCTGAATTACGGGGTGCATGTACATCGACGAGTGCATGGCAGGCGCGATCATAATCGGGATCTTGGAACCCATGGCGGTCGTGGCCATCGTCGTCACCGGGGTGTCGTCGATCCCGACCGCGATCTTCGATATCGTGTTCGCCGTGCAAGGCGCTATGAGCAGCATGTCCGCCTTGTCCGGGAAATCCCCGAGGAGAGAGACGTGTTGGACCTTCCCGTCAATTTCGATTATGACCGGATTCCCGGTCGCGAATTCCATCGTGTAGTGAGTGATGATCTTCAACGCTTCTGTCGTCATCACCGCGTGGACCTCCGCCCCATGTCGGATTAGCTCCCTCACGAGCCCCAGCGACTCGACGGCGGCAATGCTCCCGGTGATGCCCAAAATGATGCGCTTTCCAGACAGTATCGTGCTTTTCGTGCACTTGATGCTCTCTGAAGGATGCATGACGGTTCCATCCATCAATTGAGTCTTAAAGGTTGCCTCTTATCGTCTCGACGACCGTTTCCATCACGTCCTCCAGCGGTCTGGACGCGTCAACGACAATGAACGTGTCGTCCTTCTCGGCGAGGCTCCGGTAGATCCTGTCCACCTCTCTGAGGAACTCGAGCTTCTCGAATTTTGTTCTCTCGTTCCTTACTGAAAGCCTCCTCATTCCTGTCTCTGGCGGTATGGTTAGGAGAAAGGTCAGGTCTGGGTGGATAATGACCGGTTCATTGACGCTCTTCAGCCACTCCACGGCCATGTCCCCTAGGAGGGGTTTGAGTGTGGCGCCTTGGTACGCGAGGGTCGAGGCATAGTACCGGTCTGATAGGACGATCATGCCGCTTTCCAGCCACTTGCGAATCCTCTCGGTGTGGCTGGCCCTGTCCGCGACGAAGAGCAACGCCTCGCTGATAGGGCTCACGTTCTCGCCGTGAGAGCGCCTTACGCAGTCGCCAAGCCACGAGTCCGACGGCTCGGAGGTAAGAACGACCTCTCTGTCAGTTCCTGCCGTAACGGTCTCGAAGACCCTGTTGGCCACCGTGCTCTTCCCCGCCCCATCGATTCCTTCGAACACATAGAACCGACCGCGCGCCGGAGCTGCCTCGGATTGTATGTCGGAGGCGGTCCTCTCCCTAGCTGTCAGGCTGATTTCGGCGGTCATTAGTGCATTAATGGAATTGGCGGATAAAAAGCTCTTTAGCCAAAGGCGTCAGTTGCGATGCCATCTCGCCTGGTTGTCGTCTCCACATTGGTGTGATCGAGCACACTTAATACCGTTTCAGTTGCCGGGGTGCAAATGCCATACTGGTTTCCCCTCCTCAAAGTGACGCTCACTAGCGCATCCACGTCCATACTTCTTCCGGCAAGGCGGTCGCTAAGCATGGGCGACCTCGCATTCCCAAGGGCTGTGGCGAGGTGAAATGCGGATCCCGAGGTGTCCGATGGCAATTCAACGTCTTCCCTGGAAGCTATCATGATTCCTTCTGTCACGATGCTCATGGCAACATCCCTTGAGTCCTCGCACTCTGCCACTTCCGCGAATGTCGAGTCGGTGAGCGTGAAAACGCTGTTGAAGGCGGCATTGAAAACGAGCTTCTGCCATTTCTCCCGAAGGATGTCAACGGAGAGCTTCACATCCAACCCCGCCTCGGAGAATTCTCCGGCGATCCTTTCCGCGGATTCCTCCTTGAATCCCGAGAGATCCCCCTGTGAGATCCTGCCTGCGGACCTGTGGTCGATCACACCCGGTCTCAGGACCTCGGCTCCTATGTATGTAACCGCTCCGACGATTCTATCCACCCCGAAGGCCTTCGCCAGAAGATCATCGTTCTCGACGCCATTCCGGAGGCCAATCTCACAGTGCTTTCTCTGACATTACCTCGATAGCTCTGATCGCTCTCTCGGTGTCTTAGGACTTCACAGCGGTAAGAACAACGTGAAGTTTCCCAAGCCCCGAGGGGGGTCATCGATCGCGGCTAATCTTGATGCGAAATCGCCTTTGTGGCTCCTTATGAAAAGACCGTTTCTCTTTATCGCCTCGAGGTGCGGTCCCCTGGCCACCAGGATTGCGTCCTATCCTCCCCTGAGAAGCGTTGAATCGAAGTAGCCGCCGACGGCGCCCGTCCCTTGACCAGTATTCTGTTCTTGAATCGAAGTGGAGGAAGTGTTACATGAGAATGTGGAGGTCCCGCTCGACTTCTGCTCAAGCTAGATCATGGATCCGAGATCCCTTGGAAAAAGATTATTTCCCTAAGGATTGTTATGGCAGTTGGAGGAAATGAAATGAAGATCACGGACGTCAAAGTGGTCACTCTGGGGCTTCAACTTCCCGAACCTAACGGATGTTCTCGCGGGAGGGCAATATCCTTCAGGGGAGCAGCATTGGTTGTCATCGATACGGACAAAGGAATACAGGGTATCGGTGAAGGCTATGGGCCGGAGTACTACATCGTGAAGACGATCGTCCAAAGGAAGTTCAGGCCATGGCTCGTTGGTCAGGACCCGCTCGACATCGAGAGGCTCTGGCGCAAGATGCTGATGACCACCGTCTACTGGGACCAGAAGGGGCAGGGAGTCTCGGCGGCAAGCGGCGTCGACATGGCGCTATGGGACCTCGCCGGAAAGTACTACGGCGTGCCGACCTACAAGCTCATGGGAGGCGATGCCAGAGGCAACATGAAGATCCAGGCGTATGCAAGCGATCTGTTCTGGGATACGCCCGCAAATATGGCCAAGACCGCGAAGAAGCACGCAGCGAAGGGATTCCCGATGGTCAAGACTCATCTCGGGAACGGTCTGGTCGAGGACGAGAAGAGGGTCAAGGCGATCAAGAACGCAATCGGAGACGTGGGCCTGATGGTCGACATGAACTGCGGTTACGACCGCGTCGAGGCGCTCAAAATCGGGAGGATGCTCGAGAAGCACGACGTCTTCTGGTACGAGGAACCGCTGTCGCCGTACGATGTGGACGGTTACGCGTACCTGAAGAGCAAGCTCGACATCCCGATCGCGACCGGGGAGAACGAGTACACGAAGTGGGGTTTCAAGGAGCTGTTCCTCAAGAACGGCGTCGACTTCGCGATGCCTGACATCATGAGATGCGGAGGCATAACGGAGACGAAGAAGATCTGCGCTCTCGCCGAAGCTTTCAACATCGCCTGCAGCCCGCACAACTACACGACCGGTGTCGGTTTGGCGGCGACATTGCAGCTTATTGCCAGCACGCCAAACTGCGATTGGCTCGAGCTCGACATGGCCGAGTATCCTTTGTACGACAGCCTCCTGAAGAAGCCGCTCGAGATCGATAACAAGGGCATGATCAAGATCCCGCGGGACCCCGGTCTGGGGGTCGAGATAAAGAAGGATATCCTGAAGAAGTACTCAGTCGACTGATTTCCCGATGCGCTTCTTCAGCGAGTCCATGTCGCCCACGATAGAACGACAGAGGGTGCAGTCCCCTCCGTCTTTCTCGTCCGAGGGGTCACCCTCCTTTTCTCTTTCTTTCTTCCTAAACGCCCTCCAGCTTAGGATCGCCTCCTTCGCCGCGTACACCTCATCGATCCTTCTCGCGGAGGTGTTGTGAGGGGCCGAGCGGACGAGCATTGGATTCTCCTCCGCGATCTTCTTCAGCGTGTCGATGTACAGGTCGAGCGTCTCCTTCGTCTCCGTCTCGGTCGGCTCGATCATGAGCGCCTCCTCGACGAGCGAGGGGAAGTAGATCGTCGGCGCGTGGAGCCCGTAGTCCAGCAGTCTCTTTGCGACGTCGAGCGCGCGGACCTCCTTCTGTTCTTTCAGTCTCTTCGCACTAATGACGAACTCATGCTTCCTTAGGTCTTTGAACGGAAGGTCGTATGTCCCTTTGAGTTTCTCTTTCATGTAGTTCGAGTTCAGCACGGCCTTCTCCGACGCCTCCTTCAATCCGTCCCCGCCCATCCTCAGAATGTACGCGTACGCCCTGACCAGCACAGCGAAGTTACCGAAGAACGGTCTCACCTTCCCGATGCTTTGCGGTCGGTCGTGGTCCAGCCTATACTTCCCCTCCTTGAACACGATCCTCGGGACCGGCAGAAATGGCTCGAGCCTTCCCCTTACGCCCACCGGTCCCGCACCTGGCCCACCTCCTCCGTGTGGGGTCGCGAACGTCTTGTGCAGGTTGAAGTGGACGATGTCGAAATCCATCTTCCCAGGGTTCGTCCAGCCCATGACCGCGTTTAGATTCGCCCCGTCGTAGTAGAGCAGGGCCCCGACTTTGTGCACGATCTCAGCGATCCTTTGCACGTCCTTCTCGAAAATGCCTAATGTGTTGGGGTTTGTAATCATGAATGCGGCCGTCTTTTCGGACACCGCGCTCTCAAGTGCCTCCAGGTCCACGCAGCCGGTTTTCGAGGAGGGCACCTCCGTCACGTTGAATCCCGCCATCGCCGCGCTTGCGGGGTTGGTCCCGTGCGCGGTGTCAGGGATCACGACCTCGACCCTCTCTTCACCTTTGTGAGCGAAGAACGCCTTCGCGAGAAGCATCCCAGTGAACTCTCCGTGGGCCCCAGCCGCTGGTTGGAGGGTTACGGCGTCAACGCCACCGATCTCACAGAGCGCCTTCTCCAATTCGTACATCAGCTGAAGAGCCCCCTGTATCGAGTCTTCGTCCTGGTAGGGATGGATGTTGGCGACCGTAGGCAGGGAGGAGACGACATCAGCGTACTTCGGGTTGTACTTCATCGTGCAGGAGCCGAGGGGGTAGAAGCCATTGTCAACGCCGTAGTTCATCTCCGAAAGGTCAGTGTAATGCTTGACGACCTCCCTTTCTGGCAGCGAAGGGATGTCGAGTCTATCGCGGAGCATGTTCGCCGGCGCCATGTCAGAGACCTCTTCTTCGAAGGGCATCGAGAAATCCGTTTCACCGTCCTTCTCGAATATCAACTTCCTTTCGTATCTAGCCTGGTGATACATCACATCACCTCCGCCAGGGCGCTGAGGAGTTTGTCGTGATCTTCCTTGGTGTGCATCTCCGTCGTGGCCAGTAGCATGTGCCCGCTCAAATGGGGGACGTGCTCTTCAATCGGCAGGCCGCCTATGATCCCACTCCTCA
Source organism: uncultured Methanomassiliicoccaceae archaeon (assembly GCA_964544915.1). GTDB lineage: Archaea > Thermoplasmatota > Thermoplasmata > Methanomassiliicoccales > JACIVX01 > JAJRAG01. Next base: position 152,748 of record CAZJDY010000020.1, read on the forward strand.
GTAGGAGCTTGTTGAGCTTCTCCGGCCTGATGATCGGTTTCATAACGAATTCGTTGAAGTGATGCGCCTCGAAGACCGGTGACACGAAACCGTCCAGTTCTCCTATGGCGCTCATGAGTCTTTTCGCCTTTCCTATGTTAATCTCAGCAATCGTTCTGAGCCCTTCGCGTCCGACCGTGGCGAGATAAGTCGCGGCGGCGACGGCCATCAGGGCCTCATTCGTGCAGATGTTCGAGGTCGCTTTGCTCCTCCGGATGTGCTGTTCCCTCGTCTGGAGCGTCATGCAAAACGCCCTATTGCCCTCAACGTCCTTCGTCAGTCCGATGACCCTCCCGGGCATCTTCCTCACATGTTCCTGTCGCGTGGCGAATAGCCCCAGCAGAGGGCCGCCGAAGTTCATCGGGGACCCGAGCACCTGTCCCTCTCCTATCACTATGTCAGCCCCGTAATCACCTGGTGGTCTCAGGACGCCGAGGGAAATGGGGTTGACGCCGACTACCAGTGCAGCGTCCTTGAGCTCCTCCTTGATCGATGGAGCGTGAGAATCGATTACCCCGAGGAAGTTCGGGACCTCGATGTAGACCCCGCCGACATCCTTACTAAGCTTCGATCGTAGCTCCTCCAGGTCCAGCTGACCGGTGTCCATGTCGAAGCCGTATTGAACGATCTCGATCCCCGGCCCCCACGCGTAGTTCTTGAGCACATTTTTCTTCTCCCAGCTCATTGCCGCCGGGACAAGGAACTTACTCTTTCCGTTCAGCCGGAAGCACATAGTCGCCGCTTCTCCGAGCGCGGTCGCGCCATCGTAGTTCGAGGAGTTGACCGCGTCCAGTCCGGTGAGCTCTGCGATGAAGCTCTGGTACTCGAAAAGCGCCTGGAGCATTCCCTGGCTTATCTCAGCTTGGTAAGGGGTGTAGGATGTGTAGAACTCGGACCTCGAGACTATGGCCTTCACAGCGGAAGGTATGAAATGATGGTACGCACCGCCACCGCAGAAGCAGGGACAGTCATCCGCGGTGACGTTCGATTTCAGCATTGAACGGAGCTGTCCTATGGTCTCCATCTCCGACATCCCTCTCGGAAGGTCCAGTCGATCAACGCGCACTTCCGTCGGGACGTCCGAAAATAGTTCCTCTATGCTCGACTTCCCGATTTCCTTCAGCATGCTTCTATCGATGCCCATGTCGATCATGGAATACTAGAAAATCGGACCCTTAATACCTTTTCCACATCACGGACGCGCTTAGATCTTCTGGACTTCCGCGACCAGACGGGAGTAGAAGCAGGGCAGGCTCTCGATGTCCTTGATGTCCTTCTTCGATATGTGGACCAGCTTCATTCTCAGCAAATCGTCGTATTGGACTCCGTTCGCCCTGAGAGCCTGACGAATCAGGTGACACAGCTGACCGCCCTTCCTGTCCCAGTCCGTCAGTATGATAGCGGTCTTCTTCTGAAGTGCCAAGTTCTCGGCTATGCTGAAGATCGACCCGGCCCCCTGAACCTGCCAGGTCTCCCCCCCGATGCCGAGGGCGATCAACGCGCTCCTGTCCTTTAGTCCCTCGACCAGGATCACCGCGTCGCTCGGTCTGTCCCTCAACTCGTCCAATACGGATGAGAGTTCCTCCAACGTGTCGGCCACCGTTTTCATTTCGACTCCTCCAGTCGCAACGCGGCAACGGTCTTTTCCGTTCTCACCAAGACGGTCTTCAGTCGGCTCGTGTGTCCCCTGATGATCTCCACTTCGGCCTTGAAGATATTCGAGAGGATCTCGCACAACTCCTTGTTCGCCCTTCCGCCCTTTGGGGGCGAGGAGACCTTCACGACGAGGCGATTGCGCCAAAGGTCTATTCCCTGCACCGCCGAGGCGTCCGCTCGAGGGGACACGATGACATCGATCTCCACTCCACCTGACCTTTCTCTCAGGATGTCGGAGACGACCACGGATGGCCAAGAGGCTCAAGCTTAAAAAATCTTTGCGCTCGCCGTGTTGGAAAAGATCCTCCCTGCCCGTAAGCTGCATCTCGGACCGTGACCACCCAGCTTGCCTTCTTTCCTCTGCCCATGCTATTCATCAATGAAACTGATATGCTAATATACTGGTCACTCCAATGCAGCGGTCTCATGCGCTATGCGGTCGTGCAAGGGGAGATAATCGACGAGATATCTTACCACCACAAGGGCATATCCTTCAACAGCTTGGCCAGACGACTCCATGGGCGCGTATCGAGGGTCAAACTTCTGAGTGAAGTGAACACACTCCAGAGGGAGGGACTGATTCTCGTGGAGACCGATCCGAAGCACAAACAGAGGAAGCTGTTCAGGCTGGGACAGAGACTCAGGGACGTTGTGGACAAGATTAGGTCCATTGAAGACAAAGCCTCTGGAAACCCCCTAGGAGACTTCTCGAGCCTCCTCTCGGACTATGTCAACGACATAATCAGTGCCCGGGAGGATTGGTATAAGGAGTTCATGAGACATCGGCTGCAGATGTATGTGCGCAGAATGCTCGTAAGATTGGAGGGAGGGACAGTAGATGGCTAGGATCGTGCTCACCTGCGATGATACTCTGACAAGCACTTACAGGAACATTCCACTCCTCGACTTCCTAGGCTGTGCGCCGGTGGAGCGAGTGCCAGGATTCGTCTATCGCATGCTCGACACTCAACTCCCTGAGTCTGGTGGTGTCCTCCAGGTGGCTCCATACTCCCTGAGGAAGCTGGAGGCAGCCGTCATTCAGGGAGGCTACAGCGACATTGTGGTGGCCCATCCCCGGCACATCGAGACGTTTATCGATGAAAGAACCACTGTCGTCGGCGTATCGACGATGGACCCATTAGGCCGAGGTCCAGTCTCAATGATGTTCACTAGCGGGGGACGCTACACCGCTTACACGAAGAAGAGGTTCTTCGACATGCTGGAGGTGCTGGACGGCATCAGGAAGAAGCGGAAGATTCCGTTCAAGATCGTAGTCGGGGGCCATGGTGCATTGCAGCTTGCTGCCCTTGACAATTGGAAGAAGTACGGAATGGACCACCTCGTTCTCGGAGAAGTGGATCACATGATCGGTCAACTGCTCCAGATGGTCGAGCAAGGGGCAGCGGAAGGGATAATCAAGGTCGAAGGATTCCCCACTGCTGAAGAGATCCCGGCGATCATTGCTCCTTCGTACAAGGGATTCATCGAGGTGAATAGGGGTTGCGGAAGGAACTGCAAATACTGCGATCCCAATCTAAGACGGATACGCTGCGTTCCGATGGACGTGTTGTTCAGGGAGATCGATATCAACGTTTCGGCCGGATTGACGAACGCGTGGCTGCACAGCGATGACATATTCTTGTACAAATTGGAGGATCACAAGGACTTCTACCCGAACTCGGAGGAGATAGTCGGACTCTTCCGCAGTGCGATGGCCCGCCCGGGCGTGACGTTCGCCAATCCTTCACATGGGAGTCTGGCCCCGGTCGCGGCAGATCCAGACATGGTTAGGGGCATATCCGAAGCCGTCGGAGCTGGACCTTCAAAATGGGTCGGGATCCAGATGGGTCTTGAGACGGCTTCCCCCGACCTGATGCGGAAGTACATGGAGAACAAGGCGAAGCCATTTAGTCCCGAGGAGTGGCCCGAGGTCGTGATCGAGGGGACGTATGTGCTCAACTCCAACTACTGGTTCCCAGCCTACACGGCGATACTTGGACTCCCGGGCGAGACGAGCGAGGACGCTCTGGACACAGCGAGACTGATCATAACCATGGAGCGGAAGCTGAAGGATAAGCTCGGGGGGAAAGCCCACTTCACTGTGACGCCCCTAGCCTTCATACCTGCAGGGTCCTTGAAGGATGATAGTCCCTTCGATCTGAAAGAGCAACTGACTGAGGAGAGATTCCTTCTGCTGTACGTATCGTGGAAGCATATGGTCAAGGAGATTACGGAGTTCATACCGAGAAGGTCATCGAATAGCGACGTGGGACTCGCGGCGTTCTATCCGTTCGCAAGATTCGGAATGTGGACCATAATGAGGTTCATGAGACAATGGGGTATCCGCATGGGATACGACCCAGACAGAAGACTGGACCCATTGGAGGTGGACGTGAGATTGCACACCACATCCCGCGAGGGACACACGTTCCCGAGCCTTGAGGCCAGGACCTGACCCCATTGAGAACAAGTCAAGTCCTCTTTTGGATTGGATGACCATGAGATGTCATCCTATGTCGTGCGTCAATCACTTCAAACGAGCCTTGTGAACACTCATTCTGAGTTCGCGGATTTTGGGCGAGAGCCATGAGTAGAAGAAGGTCGACATCAGGGTGTTGGGAACAATCATATACTCTCAACCGGATTTGATTACGATGCCTCCCGTTCTTGAGCCTTTGACTTACGAGGAAGTCACCGAGGTCTATCGAAAGGAGCAGAAAACGAAGAACGTCACAGAGATTCGCAAAGACTTCTATCCGGCTCTTAGGGGTTTATTGGACAGGCTCAGTAGGGAGAACGAGAAGGAGATGGCTGCGGACAAGTTCTCCGCGAAAGCGGACCTGCTCAGCAACCAGATGAAGAAGGTCTCGGAGAAGGCGTTGCAGATCTTCGATTTCAGAGCGGAGAAGATAATGCTCAGCGCGCTTCGGGCGGCTGGCGGGGCGAAGATCGAGGTCGACAGGCTGACCGAAGAGGAGAAGGTCCTGTTCGGTAGCGTAATGTTGTCGCTCCAGGAGCGGCGGGCCCTAGTACTCGAATTTGAGAGGAAGGCGAGGGAGGAAATTGTGCAGAGGTCCTCACAACCTGAGAGGACGTCCGTTGCGCCGCCGTCGGGATCGGCGATCCCGAAGCCGGGTCCATTGGAAGAGAGCATCAGACTGAACGAGGGAATCGTGGCAGCGCCGCAGGACAAGGGTGCTCCTGAGGAGATCGACGAGGTCGATGAAGAGACAAAGGAGGAGATATCGCCCGCTCCTATGAGAAAGGAGATCCAGAAACCCGTCGATGAGCATCTTGTGCTGAGGATACTCGAAGACATACCCCCATTCGCCGGCCCCGGCAGGGACTATCGGCTCTCGAAGGAGGACGTCGTCACATTGCCAGTCGCGATTGCGAGGGCGTTGATTGGCAAGGGAAAGGCCGTGGAGCTTACGCCAATGAGATTCTTCTAGTGGACCGAGATGCTTCTCGTGTCTCCCAACCATGTGAGGCAGTCAATCTCGTCCCTGCTGCATCCGACAGCTTTCGCCACGGTCTCACATGCAAGCTCCGGTCGGTTGTTCTCCCTGCTAAGGTGGGCGAGGAATATCTTCCTGCTGCCGTTGTGGGTCGCCTTCAATGCCTTCGCGCAATCTGCGTTCGAGAGGTGTCCCCTCCTACCTCTGATCGCCTCTTTTAGGAATTCGGGATAGGGTCCGTTCAGGAGCATTCTCAGGTCGTGATTCGATTCAAGCACCGCAAGGTCGGAACCAGCAAGCGCAGCGTGGATCGGTTCCGTGACGATGCCGAGATCCGTCGCGAAGAGGCAACGTTTCTCGCGCGTCGAAATGAGGAACGCGTTCGGATCAGCGGCGTCGTGCGAGGTCGGTAAAGGCACGATCCTGAGGTCCCCTATCTTGAAAGCGTGAGATGTCTCGAAGAATATTGGCATCTGCAGAGGGCCGATTTCCGATCGTACAAGCGTCGCGTTGTTGCCTGCCACGGGAACCTGATGTCGTCTCGAGAACACGCCAGCCCCTATTGAATGATCGCGGTGTTCGTGGGTGAGCAGGACTGCAGCAATCTCTGAGGGTTCCACGCCCACTTCGTTCAGCTTCCTTTCGATCTGACTTCCGCTCAGCCCCGCGTCGATCATTATGTTCGTCTCTTCGCTTTGAATGATGGCGCAGTTGCCATCGCTTCCACTTGCGAGGATGTGGACCTCTAGACCTTTCCTCACCATGAGCGCATCCCAGAAGATGAATGGAGTCCCGGGAGAAAAACCTAGCGACGGACTTAGATTGAATCACACAATCCACGAGTCCCGAGCGGTGCTCAGGCCTTCGAGAACTTGTCCCTGTAGAGCGCCCAGATTATGTCGCCCTTGGTGACTATGCCGACGATCTTGCCGTGATCCACCACAGGGACTCTGTTCACGTCCATCTTGATCATCATGTCAATCGCCTCCATGACGCTCGTGTCGGGCGACATCACGAGCACGTCCTTCGTCATGATGTCCTTCACCTTCTTACCAGATATGTCCTTGTAGATGCTGGCGAGCTTCTGGTCCTTGAGGATGTCCTCGAAGGGAACGCTGAGAAATGAGGTCGCGGGCTCTTTTCGGTGGATCTCCTCCTGTAGCGTCTTCACGAAGGCCAGGATGTCGGTCTCGCTTAGGACCCCCACCAGATTTCCTTGGTCATCGACGACTGGAGCGCCCGAGATGCCGTTTATTGCGAAAGTGACGGTCGCGTCGTGCAAGGTCGAAGAAGCCTCCACCGTGACAACGGTGGTCGTCATGACACCGCGGACTTGGAGATCGGCCATGTGATTCCGATTGAATGGAACGATATAAATGCTTTTCCAGGTCTCCGTCTCGTGATCTCGCGGTCAGAGAGCATCTTCGTCGGTTCAGATAACCCGGAACTTACTCGCCATATTCCCTGCGCAAAGGGATTTGCCAGATGCAAGAGAATCGGGTCAAGATTGTCTTCGATATGTTTATTTACAATGACCCTATATGCCCCGCTCAGGGCCCGTAGCTCAGCTAGGTAGAGCAATCGGCTCTTAACCGATGGGTCGAGGGTTCGAAAGGTTCTCCACAGAATCCGAACATCCCTCCGGGCCCGCTCTCCTTCGGGGGGCTGCCTTTGAGGAACATCTACTTCATCGGGACCGCGGGAAGCGGTAAGAGTTCTCTTGTCCATGCATTCCGGGAGTGGATGGAGATGCATGGTCTCGACAGCGTGACCCTGAATCTCGATCCGGGAGCCGAGGCGATTCCTTATGTCGCGGACGTAGACATCAGGGACTGGGTCCGTCTGAACGATGTCATGAACGAGTATGCTCTGGGACCGAACGGAGCCCAGATCGTATGCTCCGATATGATAGCCCTGAACACCAAGGATGTTGTCTCGACCATTGACACTTTCAAATCCAACTATCTCCTCATCGACACTCCAGGTCAGATGGAGTTGTTCGCGTTCCGGCAGTCGAGTTCGGTCGTGGTCGAGGCGTTCGGAAAGGAGGACTCGTTCCTCGTCTTTCTGTCCGACCCGCAGCTTTCCAAGACACCCTCTGGTTTTGTTTCGAATCTGATGCTTTGCGCCGTGACTCACTTCCGATTCATGGTCCCATTCTTGAACGTCCTGTCGAAGGCGGACACCCTCAACGAGGAGGAAACCGAGAAGATCCTCAACTGGTCGAGGGACCCCTACAGTCTCTATGACGCGCTTGGCCAGGAGCAGGGCACGTCCCAGACCGTTCTCAGCATAGAGCTGTTCAAGGCGATGGAAAACATCGGCATGTACAGGGAGCTCATTCCGGTGTCATCCGAGACGCCGTCCGGAATGGAAGATATCTACAATGCGATCCAGCAGACGTTCGAAGGCGGAGAGGACCTCAGTTCGGACTGATCATCCGTCTCTCAGACTGTGCCAGTCCATGACGTAGTCTTCGCACTCACCAGTTGTCATCTCGAACCTCGTCTTGATGGTCCCGTTCTCAAGGAAGACGAACGCCCTCTTCAACATGGACTCGTAGGCAGCGATGTGCTTGCCTTCAAAAGTCGGTCTTATCTCGACGCATCTAATCAGGCCACGTTCTTCCAGCGTTCTGATGCGTCTATAGCAGGCTGCTATCGGGATGTTCATCTCCCGGCTCAGTTCGACCGCGGTCTTGGGGGTTTCGAGGGTCGCCATGAGTATCTTCGCTGAGTATTCGTCCGTTATGATTCTAGAAGCCTCAAGTGCCTGCATCTACGGCTTCTGATTCTGGTGGGGATATATAACAGGTGCCCCCTGAGTCCGAGAATTGATTATGAGGGGAGATAAAGATAGGGGTAATATACCTCGGGATTGCTAACGACGGGACGTGGGACTCAAGGTATTGGTCTGCCCGCAGTGTGGATCTGCCGACCTATACTATGAGGCGGGCCTTCTGACCGGCTACAAGTACCACTGCAAGCGCTGCGACTACATCGGACCGCTCGTAATAGAAAAGGACCTGGACGAAATGGAGGAAGAGAGATCAGGCGAACATGACGCCTGACTCGACGACCTTTGTATCCTCGGTCTCCATCACCTTGACAACAGCCCTCTCGAAATCGATCATGCAGACGGTGTCGCGGTTGTCCCTGATGGCGAACATACCTGCCTCGGTGCATATCGCCTTAATATCCGCACCGGTGGCATCCTCGCACTTCGCCGCGAGCACTGCCAGGTTGACGGTGCCGTCCACGTTCATCTTCTTCGCGTGAATCCTGAATATCTCGAACCTTGCTTCGTAGTTCGGCAGCGGGATTGTGATGATCCTATCGAACCTGCCCGGCCTCAGCAACGCCTCGTCGAGTATGTCCGGCCTGTTCGTCGCCGCCATGATCTTCACATCGCCGATCGGGTTGAACCCATCCATCTCGGAAAGGAGCTGCATCAGCGTCCTCTGGACCTCTCTGTCCCCGGACGTCGCCACCTCCAGTCTCTTTGCTCCTATTGAATCCAGTTCGTCTATGAAAACGATGCTCGGCGCCTTCTCTCTAGCCATCTCGAACAACTCCCGCACGAGTCTTGCACCCTCTCCTATGTACTTCTGCACTAGCTCGGAACCGACGAACCTGATGAAGGTGGCACTCGTCTGATGGGCAACGGCCTTGGCAAGAAGGGTCTTTCCAGTACCCGGAGACCCAACCAACAGCACCCCCTTAGGAGGCTCGATCCCGACCTTCTTGTAGAGGTCCGGTCTTAGCAGCGGGTCCTCGACGGCCTCCCTGACCTCCCTTATCTGCTCATCCAACCCGCCGATCTCTCCGTAACTGACCGCGGGCTTCTCGATGATCTCCGCCCCGATGACGATCGGGTCCAGCGAAGGCGGCAGAACGCCCATGACAGCAAGGGTCTGCTTGTTCAGTGCCACGCGTGCACCGACGACGAGGTCCTGCGAGGGCACGTACTCCGAAGTCCCCACAATGAAATCCGGGCCAGTGGAGCTCTTTACGATGACCCTGCCATCAGCAAGCAAGTCCTTGATGACGCCGATGATCAGTGGCGGGGATTTCAGCCGTTCCATCTCCGTCCTCACGCGCTTGAGTTCTTTCTGGAGGCGGAACAGCTCACTTTCGATGTAGCGCTTCTCCCCTTCAACCCTCCGCGCCTCCTCTAGCAATTCATTATTGCGGCGCTCCAGCACCTCGATTTTCTCTTTCATCTCAGAGATGAACCCGTCCAGCTGTTGTTCCTTCAACAGGGGCACCTGTCCTCCGCTAATATAAAGGCCAGGTCTATTTGACTCTTTCGCATTGAATACTCCTCTGGAAGAATCACATTCCTGACCCGCGAACTTGGCGTCATGATCAGTGGCATCATCCTGTTCGAATCTGGACGAGCTCCAGAACTCATGATGCAGTCATGTTTAAATCAATCGACCTGCATTAAAGAGAACTGACCTCAAATGATTTGTGAGCTCTGTGGCAAGGAGACTGACCGCACAACGCAGATCTTGATCGAGGGCACGACGCTCCGGGTGTGCAAGGAGTGCATGAAATTCGGGGACGTTTCGAAGACGGGCAAGAAAGAGGTCGCAACTAGGTCCGCGATCACGGAGCGCCTTGAACAGAGACAGCGCAGGATGCGTCCGAAGGACGTATACGTGGAAGAAGAGACATACGATCTGGTGGCCGATTACTCTAAGCTCATCAAAGAAGCGAGAGCGGCGAGGGAATGGAAGCAGGAGACCCTGGCCGCGAAGATAAACGAGAGGACGAGTGTGATCAATAAGCTTGAGAGAGGGGACATCCGCCCGGACGATGCTCTGGTGAAGAAGCTTGAGAAGGAACTCGGGATTGTTATGAAGGAGAAGGTCCCGGTCATCAAGCCAGAGGCGAAGGCGACGGGTGGCAAGGAGCTCACGCTTGGCGACCTGATTAAGATGAAGAAGTAATGAGGTCACCTGCTCAGGACCTCGGTCCTGACAGCCTCGGTGATATCGTCGGTCTTTGCCCCGACCTCCAGGGCCAGTGCTAATGCGGCGACCTCAATGTCCACTCCAAGTCGCTCCTGTATCTTGTTAATCCGAGCGACGATCTCTCTCTTCTTCCATTTTGATGCCACCGATATGACATCAAGAATTCTGGCGAAAAGAGAGACATCTTCAGGCTCGTCTTGGAGGACTTTCTGGGTCGGTCTGTAGGTAGCTGGGATGTCCGTCCTCTTATAGTCGAAGTTCGGCCTCACGAGGCCGTCGGTCTTGATCAGGAGACCTCGCTTGATCCCCAGCTCGAGCAGCTTCTGCGCTTCCTTGGGAGTAAACCAACGGAAGTCCATGGAGGCGGAGAATACGAGCTCTCTCTCCGTGAGGATGTTCTTCCCCTTCCTTCTGAACAGCAGTGCGAGACAGGTCTCCAGTTCTCCCATCCTATCCATCCCACCATCTCCGAAAGGCGCCCCAGCACGACTATCGAAGACGACCGCTACGGAGATATGTTGGTGACATAAAATCCCTTCTCCTCCTCAAGACTCGTTCCGTATCCTTAGACAAAGTGACGCAGGCGGCAGGACATGGAATCATCTGAGATTACTTGGGATTCTTCTTGCGGACTCTCTCGACGATCGTATTGATGACATCATCGTACAGGGGGGAGACTATCCATCTGTGTTCCTTCACGATCTCTTTCTTTCCACCGAAGAATCCACCCTTCATCTTCTTTTCCCGAAACTCCACGTGCAACCAGTCACCTTCCTTCATGACCTCGATGTCAAGGACGTTCTCGAAAGGTATGATGAAAAGCGGGTGCTCACCCGCCTTGACCAATTCCTCCACGGTTTCCAACCTTCTCTTTAATCGATCGAAGTCTCTCCGCAGTTTCGTCCTTTCTTCGTAATCGTTGGAGGCTTCGATTGCTCTTGACAAATCGGCGAGTTTCTTCGCGGCCTCGTCCTCATAGCTGAGAATCGACCTTCTGCCACTTACCAGGCCAGCTTCGGTCAGCGCGACAGCGAACTCGCAGGTCCTCAGTTCCCATCCAGACACCAGGACCTCTGCGTGCGGTGGCCAGGTAAACTCCTTGAACGCGGGCCAGGGGATCACCTTCTGAATCTTCTGTCCAGTTCTATTTCCGTAGTCCGCACCGTAGATCTCTTCCAGATTGACCATCTCTATCTTACAAATGTTGCAGACTCCGTTGCCCTCGATTTGGATTCTTGTTCCACTAAGCGCGACCTCGCCCTCGGCCTTGCCGCATATGTTGCAGGTTTTCATTGGCAGTCCTCAGAGACTACTATGAATCATCGCTATCCGATTTAACATTTTGCGCTGGGTTGGGTGCCGAGGATTTGTCAATCAACATCATTTGTCTGATTCGAAAGTGGAGCCTTCAACTGACAAGTCACGGTCGAGCGAATGATTGTCTAGTCAATCTGGTGTGCGATTGATTCCGATGGTACGGAGCCGGTCGTTGTCGGTTAATCTTATATAGAAGAACAAACATTCCAAACCCTACTAGCTTACAGTGCTAGGAGTGTAGTTTAGTTCTACAATAAGGAGGTACAGTAAATGGCAATGGGAAACACACCTATACTGATTCTCAAAGAAGGCACTAAGAGGGACAGAGGTAAGGACGCGCAATACAACAATATCATGGCTGCACTAGCCATAGCTGATTCTGTTCGAAGCACGCTTGGTCCGAGGGGAATGGACAAGATGTTGGTCGACAGCATGGGTGATGTCGTCATCACGAACGACGGCGTTACCATACTGAAGGAGATGGATGTCGAACATCCTGCGGCGAAGATGCTCGTCGAGGTTGCCAAGACCCAGGACGAAGAGTGCGGTGACGGCACGACCACTGCGGTCGTTCTAGCGGGGGAGTTGCTGAAGAAGGCTATTGACCTTATCGACGCTAATGTTCACCCGACAATAATCAGTGGTGGTTACCGACTCGCGGCCGCGAAGGCCATGGAGATCCTCGATTCGATCGCCATGCCGGTCGGGATCAAGGACAAAGAGACCCTGAGAAGGATCGCCATGACAGCGATGATGAGCAAGGCTGTGAGCGGAGCAAGAGAGCATATGGCCGACCTGTCAGTCGATGCTGTGATCACCGTTGCGGAGAAGACCGATGGCAAGATAACCGTGGACCTCGACAACATCCAGGTTGTCAAGAAGCAGGGCGGATCGATGGGCGACACCGAGATGATCAAGGGGATCATCATCGACAAGGAACCAGTCCACCCCGCAATGCCGAAGAAGGTCGAGAACGCGAAGATCGCGCTCGTCGATGCGGCGCTCGAGATCAAGAAGACCGAGATCGACGCGAAGATCGAGATCAGGGACCCGTCCCAGCTGCAGGCGTTCCTCAACGAGGAGGAGAATATGCTGCGCAACATGGTGGACAAGGTCAAAAAGTCCGGTGCGAACGTCATGTTCTGCCAGAAGGGAATAGATGACCTCGCTCAGCACTTCCTGCAGAAAGAGGGCATCTACGCCGTGCGCAGGGTCAAGAAGTCCGACATGGAGAAGCTCTCCAAGGCAACTGGCGCGAACATCGTCAGCAAGCTGACCGAGTTAGAAAAGGCGGATCTCGGACAGGCCGAGCTCGTGGAGCTGCGCAGATACCAGGAGGACGAGATGACCTTCGTGACCGGCTGCAAGAACCCGAAGGCGGTGTCGGTCCTGATCAGAGGCGGTACGGAGCACGTCGTGGACGAGATCGAGCGATCGCTCGATGACGCCTTGAGCGTTGTCGCTGTCTCGATTGAGGACGGCAAGATGATCACCGGCGGAGGTTCCACCGCAGTGGAGATTGCGATGAGGCTAAGGGAGTACTCGGCCACGGTCGGCGGCAGGGAGCAGATTGCAATCGATGCGTTTGCCAGTGCAATGGAGGTCGTTCCGACAGCGCTCGCCGAGAATGCGGGGCACGATCCGATCGACATACTGATCGACTTGAGAAAGGCCCACAAGTCCGGCAAGGTCAACGCTGGGATTAACGTATTCACCGGCAAGGTCGTGGACATGTTGAAGGAGAACGTTCTCGAGCCATTCCGCGTTGGCCGGCAGGCCATGAACTCAGCCACCGATGCTGCGGTCATGATTTTGAGGATCGACGATGTCATCGCGTCCAAGGGCGGGAGACCCGGACCAGGTGGACCAGGCGGACCCGGCGGAATGGGCGGCGAAGGACTCGGAGACGAGGACTGAAGCTGAATGAGAATGAGGGAGGACGCTCCCAATAAACCCTTTCTGTTCCCTTATTCTTGAGAACCGAAGATGAATTCCTGCGTTGGAAGCTGGTGATGGCATGCGCAACGGCGCCGGTGACACCGGTCAAGCAGAAGATGATTCGAGTACCGAGAGAACCAACGATGAGGTCTCCGAGCTTAAGCAGCAAATCGAGGATGTCAGGAAGGAGTTGGAGAAGCAGACCGCTGCGGCCAAGGAGTATCTCGATGCCGCCAGGAGGATCCAGGCGGAGTTCGACAACCATAAGAAGCGCATCCAGCGAGAGCGCGAGGAGTTCGTCAGATCGGCGAACGAGAAGCTCATCTACGAGCTTTTACCGATATTGGACGATTTCGAGAGGGCCCTGAGCGCGTCATGCAGCTCGGAGGAGCTCGAGACTGGCATTTGTCAGATTCACGATAATCTGGTTTCTCTTCTCAAGAGTTACGGTCTTGAGGAGATCCCCTCGAAGGGGAAGTTCGATCCTCAGTACCATGAGGCTCTTTGCACGGGAGAGGGGGATGACGGGGACATACTAGAGGTGTACCAGAAAGGTTATTTCCTTGGACCTCGGGTATTGAGACATACAAAGGTGAAGGTTGGAAAACAAGTGGGTAGAGGTGTAAGCAATGACGAGAACAATAGGAATTGATTTGGGTACTAGCAATTCAGCCGCGGCTGTGATGGAGGCGGGCAGACCGACGATCATACCCAGTGCAGAGGGGACGAGTCTGGGCGGAAAGGCCTTCCCGTCGTATGTCGCGTTCACGAAGGATGGTCAGCTCATAGTCGGCGAAGCAGCGAGAAGACAGGCGGTCACGAACCCGGAGGGGACCATCGCCGCGATAAAGAGGAAGATGGGAACTGACTACAAAGCCAAGGTCCACGGGAAGGAGTACACTCCTCAGCAGGTCTCGGCGTTCATTCTTCAGAAGATAAAGCGGGACGCGGAGGCGTACCTCGGGGAGGAGGTGACGAAGGCGGTCATCACGGTACCAGCGTACTTCAACGACAACCAGAGGCAGGCTACAAAAGATGCTGGCGCCATCGCTGGGCTCGAGGTCGCCAGGATAATCAACGAGCCGACGGCTGCCGCGCTGGCCTACGGTCTGGACAAATCTGGGAAGGAACAGAAGATCATGGTCTTCGACTTCGGAGGCGGGACGCTGGACGTCACGATCATGGAGTTCAGCGAGGGTGTCTTCGAGGTCATCTCCACCAATGGGGATACTCAGCTCGGCGGAACGGACATGGACGAGATACTGATGAAGTTCGTGGCGGAGAGCTTCAAGAGGGACAACGGGATCGACCTAACGAACGACAAAATGGCGATGTGGAGGGTCCGTGAGGCATGCGAGAAGGCGAAGATCGAGCTTTCGACAACGATGTCGACGGACATCAACCTTCCATTCATAACGGCCGACTCCGCCGGACCGAGACACCTCGCGATGACGATAACGAGGTCGAAGCTCGAGGAGCTGGTCGGACCTGTCGTTGAGCGCTGCAGGGGACCTATGCTCACCGCGATGAGCGACGCTCACTTTGGGGCGGAGCAGATCGATAGCGTCATCCTTGTCGGCGGACCGACGAGGATGCCGATGGTCCAGAGGTTCGTCGAGACGATCGTAGGCAAGAAGATACAACGCGGCGTGGACCCGATGGAGTGCGTCGCCATGGGCGCCGCGGTCCAAGGGGCCGTTCTTACCGGAGAGGTCAAGGACGTCTTGTTGCTGGACGTGACACCCTTGTCGCTCGGGATCGAGACCCTCGGAGGCATCGCCACGCGTCTGATCGAGAGGAACACGACGATTCCGACTAGGAAGAGCCAGATCTTCACTACGGCCGCCGATAATCAGACGAGCGTCGAGATTCACGTCGTCCAGGGAGAAAGGGAAATGGCGGCCTATAATACCTCTCTGGGCAAGTTCCACCTCATGGGGATCCCCCCGTCTCCGAGGGGCATCCCGCAGATCGAGGTCACATTCGACATAGACGCGAACGGCATAACGAACGTGTCCGCGAAGGACCTCGGGACGGGAAAGGAGCAGAGGATAACGATCACAGCGAGCACTAAGCTCTCGAAGGACGAGATAGGCAAGATGGTCGCAGAGGCGGAGAACTTCGCCGAGGCCGACAAGAAGCAGAAGGAGAAGGTCGAACTAGTCAACCAGGCGGATACCCTGATCTACACCAGCGAGAAGACGGTCAACGAGCTTGGCGACAAGGTGACCAGCGAAGAGAAGGAGAGGATCGGCAAGGCGGTGGAGGAGCTCCGCAGCGTGATCGGCACCAACGACACCTCCACAATAAAGGCGAAAATGGACGCCCTGATGAAGGAGATGTACCAGATTTCGTCGAGGATCTATCAGGCAGGCGCATCTCAGCAAAAGAGCGAGGGGCAGCAGGAGAGCAAGCCGGGAGATGAAGGCGGCAAGGGAGATGCGAAAGGCTATATGGACGCCGACTTTCACATAGTTGACGACAAGTGAACGCGCCACTGGATGACCTCGAATGACAAAGAGGGACTACTACCAGGTGCTGGGCCTCGGAAGGAACGCCTCAGAGGAAGAAATAAAGAAGGCATACCGCCAGCTCGCCAGGCAGTACCACCCGGACGTTTCGAAGCTGGACAGGAAGACCGCGGAGGAGAAGTTCAAGGAACTCTCCGAGGCCTACGAGGTCCTCGCTGACTCTGAGAAGAAAAGGCTGTACGATTCGTATGGCCACGCTGGCGTGAGCGGACAGTTCAGAGAAGGGTCCTTCAACTGGGGAGACTTCAGCCACTTCGGGGACCTGCGCGACATCTTCTCGGATCTCGGCTCCTTTGGTTTCGGAGGAGCTGGTCTCGGGGACAACATATTTGACATGGCATTCGGACGCGGGAACGGGGCGTCCAAAGGTCATCGCCGGAGAAGGGGAGAGTCGCTCAGGTACGACATCGAGATCACCCTCGAGGAAGCGGCGTCCGGCGTCTCGAAGGAGATGTCAATCCCTCATTCCGTCAAATGCGAATCCTGCGGCGGGACCGGCGGGAAGGACGGTAAGGTGACCACTTGTCCCTCCTGCGGAGGAAAGGGACAGATCAGCAGGGCGGAGCGAAGAGGGTACAGTCAATATGTCTCCATAACGGCCTGTCCGAAGTGCAGAGGGGCAGGGAAGATCGTGAACGAGACGTGTCCAAGCTGCAAAGGGAGCGGGACAACGTTCAAGACATCGAGGATAAGCATCGACATCCCGAAAGGGATAGAGAATGGAATGAACCTGAGGGTGCCAGGTGCGGGCGAGGCCGATGCTGGCGGTGGTCCCTCGGGCGACCTGTTCGTGGTCGTTCACGTGAAGGAGCACGCGGTCTTCAAGAGGGACGGGCCGGACATATGGATGGACTGGCCGATGACCTTCGCCCAGGCGGCGCTGGGGGATGAGGTCGAAGTCCCCACCCTGAAAGGGAAGGCGAGGCTGAAGATACCTGCCGGTACTCAAGGCGATGCGGTATTCAGGCTCAAGAAGAGCGGCATCGAGATGGTGGATGGAAGCGGGGTCGGTGACCAGTACGTTCGCGTGAGGATCAAGGTGCCTGAGAAGTTGAGCCAAGAGCAGAAGGAGTTGCTCAAGCGCTTCGCGGAGATAGAAGGAGAACCGAAGGGGAAGTTCTCACGATTCAAGAAGGGCCACGCCAATTGAGACTTTCATCTTTTGTTGTACGTCCTTTTCGAAAGGCATAATCCATAGGACGACATGTCGCCTTAGATATCTCTGAATCAGAGGGAGTCGACGATGCATCTCCCGAGCAACTCTTTCAAGGGGTACGATCGGAGAGTATGGATACTCTTCGTAGGAAGGATGGTAGGGGCAGCTGGGTTCTCAGTTGTAATGCCCTTCCTGGCGATATACCTTCACGACAAGATCGGGGTCCCGATGTCGTACGTCGGTCTCATATTCCTTGCTTCTTCCGCGACTGGTGCTGTCGGGCAGGTCCTCGGTGGAGAGATTGCAGATAAGTTCGGGCGAAAGAACGTCATGGCTCTTGCACAAGGAACGCGAGCCGGGATATTCGTCATGATAAGCTTCGTGATCGCAACGCAGATGGACTTCCTTCTAATCGCAGTCCTGGTCATATGCAGCTCTCTCGTTGGCAACATCTTCGAACCCGCCTCGAACGCGATGATCGCGGACGTCGTAAGTCCAGGGAAGAGGTTGGAAGCATACAGTCTTCTCAGGATCGGTGTGAACATCGGTTGGGCGCTCGGTCCCTTGGTAGGAGGGTTCCTTGCTGCCGTCTCCTACTCCTCCCTTTTCCTTCTCACCGCGGTCACAAGTGGGACAGTTGCGCTCATAATGACCCTCGGGGTAGAGGAGTCAATGCGCAAGGGAGGCCCAAGTGAGGGATTCAGTTTCAGGGACCTTGGTAGAGTAAGGAGGAACAAGCGGTTCGTTTTCTTCTGCATCATGTCCTTCTTGCTCTTCATAGTGGTCGCCCAGATGTCGACAACATACTCCGTATTCTCCACTGATGTCGTAGGCGTATCAGAGGTCGAGATAGGCTATCTGTACACCGTCAATGGAGCTCTCGTTGTCCTTCTTCAACTACCGATGGCCAGGTATCTCACCAAGTTCAAGATGTCCTCAGTGATCGCTTCGGGCGCCATCGTTTACGCCGCTGGCTACTTCCTGGTCGCCTTTGCACAGGATTTCATGTTCCTAGTGTTCTGCATGTTCGTAATTACGATGGGGGAGAACATCACCTCGCCCTCTTCCATGAATCTCGTAGCCAACATGTCCCCGGAGAAGGAGCGTGGTAGGTACATGGGCGTCTTCGGTCTATCCACTTCGTTCGGATACTCGCTCGCCCCTTTCATCGGAGGTATTCTGCTCGATGTTATGACCGGCATGCCCGTGATGCTCTGGGGGATAGTCGCCTCCTTCGGTATCGTGAGCGCACTCGGATTTCTACGTTTGGGGCGCAGCATGCCCAGGGAGTTGGATATGGTCAATGCCACAAGCTTCGAAGATAAGGAGAGCAAGGGTTAAGGTATCCAGTTTACATCAGATATGTCTGAATGAAGATCATCGGCATCATGACCGACAACTTCAGGTTCTTCTATCATGTGGTCCAGGACCTCAAGGAGAGAGGAGAACCCTTCATTTCACTTGGCTTCGAGGATTATGTCACATCTACTGTCGGGGTGATCATCACGACCGAGGCGGAGAGGTCCAAGATCCGCTTCCACACTGTGGTCGCCGACGACAGGCCGGATCTTGCCATCGACGTCGCCCGTGCGATACTGAAGGGAGGGAAGGACCTCGAGAGCCTGATTATCGGCATAGATCCTGGTAGCAGACCTGGCATGGCGGTCCTCGGGGACGGGAAGGTCTTGTTCACGGACATCATCCAATCCCCGGAACAAGTCGCGGACGCCATCGACCATATTCTTGAGTGTCTACCTCATTCTCTCTCCGTTGTCAGGATTGGTCACGGAGACAGGACAAACCGCAATCGAATCATCAAAGTTGTGTGGGATAGGGTGGATAAGATCGAGGTCGTTGACGAGACGAGCACGACGACGAGGAGCGAGTTGCCTGATGTCGACGCGGCTTTGAGCATTGCGACCTCCCCGGGCCATAGACTCTCCGCTCCGCCAGAGATTCGTCCGACCGCTGGGGAGGTCAGGGACATTCAGAGGCTTAGCAGAATCGAGAGCAAGGGTAGATTCACCATATCGTACGACCTAGCAGAGGCTGTCGCGAGGGGAGAACTTACCCTAGACGAAGCACTGAAGGCGCAGGATGAGAAGATCAGACATTGACCCTTGAGAACGAAGGTATCTTCGCGAGGAGCATGCCTTCGATAGAGACCGAGTCGGTCCTCCTTCCCATGTCCGCTGCCCGCTCGAGCTTCGCCTCGTTCTCTGCATAGACTGTGTAGAGCGTCTCCCCCATCTCGACCTGGTGCCCCCTCTTCTTGTTGAGCAGAATCCCGGCACCCTTGTCCTTCGGTGCGCCCGCGAGCCTCGCTATACGTACCAGGTCCTTGTTGTTTATCGCGGAGACGTAACCGGCCTTCCTCGCAGCTACATCGTACTTGAACTTACCTATCTTGATGTCCTTCGACCTGATGTTGGGGTCACCGCCCTGCGCGGCAACAATCTCCTTGAACTTCTTCAGAGCCTTTCCGGATTCAAGGATCTGTTTGGCTCTCTCCACTCCATTGCTCATTCCGCCCAGTTCGAGGAGCATCCCCGCCAGTCCACAAGACTTCTCAATGACGCTGCCTGGGTGCTTCTCTCCCTCCAGGATGCTGATCGCCTCTTTGGCCTCCAACGCGGGCCCTATCGCCCTGCCTACCGGCTGACCTCCGTAGGTGACAGCGCACTCGACCTTTATCCCGAGCGCCTCCCCCAGGTCAATGAAGTCGCGGGCGTACGTCCTCGCTTCATCCATATTCTTGACCTTCGTGCCTTCTCCCATCGGTATGTCCACGACAACGTAATCGGCACCAGCCGCCTTCTTCTTCGACATGACGGACGCGAGCAGCTGGGCGTGAGGGTCGATGCCAAGCGGATACTCCACTCTGATTATCAGATCGTCTGCCGGGGCAAGGTTCATGGATCCTCCCCATGCCAGCGTCCCTCCCACCTTCTCCGCTATCCTCTTCAGCTCGGACGAGCTGAACTCGACCGGCGCGAAGACCTCCACGATGTCGGCCGTGCCTCCCGCACTGCTGATGGCCCTTGAAGAAGTCTTAGGTATGAGATATCCAGCGGCTGCAACGATCGGGACGACGATCAGCGTAACCTTGTTCCCCGGGACGCCGCCGACGCTGTGAAAATCGAAGACGGGGGATCGATCGAATTCGACGGTCTCCCCGGTCTCCACCATAGCTATCGTTAGGTCTACCGTCTCCCTGAGATTCATGCCGTTGATGTGGAGCCCTGTCACGTATGCTGCCATTTCGATATTGGACAGATTCCTCGCCGCGATGTCTCCTACTAGCTTCCTTATCTCCTCCGTGGAGAGCTCCTCCCCGTCCATCTTCCTCCTTATGTAGTCGACGGATTCCGGTCTACCGGTGCACAGCACATCGACCTCCTCGCCAGACTCAGCATGGAGGGTGGTGAAGGTCTTCCCGAGGATTCCGATCTCGCCCGGACTCACGACAGAATCGGTCGTGTGGACTATCGCCGTGATCGTGTCTTTCGTCTCATGCTTGATCTTCACTCTGTCCTGCTCTCTGACGCCGAGCTCCATGCAATCCTCTTCGTGGAGGACCGCCGTCAACTCCCCTGTGTCCATGTCGATGTATCTCGCTTTCAGTTTCATTCCGATCCCCACCTCTCGAGGGCGATCTCGAGCTCTCTATGGTCTTTTGCATAAACGTTCAATGGCATTCCCTGGAACGCCGCGTCGACCGCCTGGGTCATCGCGGCCGCGCCCGCGCGGATGCCTTCTGGGTGTCCTGCGACGCCCCCTCCCGCCTGTATCTGGATATCGTGTCCGGCAATCTCGATCAGCTTCGGGACAAGGCTCGGGTGGACTCCGCCGGAGCAGACGGAGATCATCGGCCTGTAGCCGACACCCTTCTCCACGCAGACGCTCTGGGTCTCCAGGTCCTCTCCCGGATCTCCCTTCATCTTGCCGACCCCGAACGTTCCAACATGGAGGGCATCACCTCCGCACATACGGATGAGTTTCGCCAGGGGACGCATCGCTATCCCGTGTTCCTTGTTCCTCGTTATCGCGGCGTGCATGGTCCTGTGAACGTGAATCGGCACCTTGATCGACGGGTCCTCCGCCAGGGCCTGTACCGCAGCAAAACCGCAGGTCAGGACGTCGACCATTATCTCCGTTGCTCCTAGCTTCTGGGCCTTCTCAGCCACCTCAACGATCCTGTCCCCCCTGGTGGAAACATTGATTGCGTGTATCATAATGTGACCGGATTCGCTCTTCACCCTGTCGAGCGCCTCGGTGATCGCCACGACCCTCTCCTCCAATGGGCAGAACTTCTGATCGACGAGGGTCTCGTCATCCTTACCGTTCGTCAGTCCTCCCATGCCAGCTTCGTAGACGTACGCCGCTGTCTCTTTCGGAGACAATCCGATTTTCGGCTTGACTATCGTCCCCACGAGCGGCTTCTCGGGTCTCTTTAGAATGGTCCTCATCCCCTCTATGCCGAACTTCGGTCCTTTGAACGCGGTCATGATCGAACGCGGGAACTCGACGTCCTCGAGCCGCACGCCCTTCAGGATCTCCAGCCCGAACAGGTTGCCGGCGATGACGCTCAAGATCTGCGGAACGCCTCCAACGTCCAGGCTGAAATCCTCGACTGGGAAGGCAACTGTCACCGTGTCACCCTTGATGTCGATGACCTTCCCGCTCAGTCTGGAGAAGACTTCCTCGTGGAGTGTCGTAAGTCCAGTCCACGTACCAGTCGATTGCTCGGTTGCTATCGCCGCGGCGGCCCTTTTCATGGGAAGGTCTGTCTTCACCTTGTACTTGCAGACGACATGCGCGTCGATGTCTGTCTTCTCACCGAGATGCAGATATCTGTCAGAGTATTCCATTTGGATCACCATATGTCATCTATTGAAAGCCGTCTCCTGTCCCAGCTCCTTCATTATGATGTCGTAAGCTGCATAGGGGGAGATTACGCCCACCTCCGTGACTATCGAGTCGACGTAATCCGCGGGGGTCGCGTCGAAAACGGGATTGAGTATCCTCACGCTAGGTGGTATCTCGCCCTCCTTGACTATCTCGCCGGGGTCCCTTTCCTCTATCTCCACAAGCTCCCCGTGAACGGTCTTCGGAGAGAACTTGAAGGTCTCGGCGCAGACGATGAACGGCACTCTCGCCTCGTGGGCTGCGAGGGCGATCTGGGACGTACCGATCTTGTTTATGACGGCGCCGTTCGACGCAATCGTGTCGGCGCCGACGTACACGAGGTCGATGTCTTTCATGGCCCATCGGACAGCGCTGTCGATGATGAGCGTCGTGGGGATGCCCTCCGAAGCAAGTTCATTGACAGTGAGGAGCCCCTGTCTCCAAGGTCTTGACTCGGTGGCGATGACCTCGATGCTCTTCCCATCCGAGAAGGCGGTCCTGATGACGCTCAAAGCTGCCTTGCTGTTGCAGTGCGTCAGGATGCGCTCCCCTCCCTTGATGCGCTGCGAGCCGATACTACCGATGGTCTTCACGGCTTCCTTCGAGCGGGAAACGAATCGATCGACATTCGAGAAGATGATAGCTCTCAGCTCCTCAACGTTCTTGGCGTCCTTGGTTCCTCGTGACACCGCCTGCACGGCATTCCAAAGGGATATCGCTGTGGGCCTCGTCGAGAGGAGCAGATCCTTGTTCTCCTCCAGCTCTTTCTTGAATCGATCGAGATCATTGCCGCTGAATTCCTGCGCCATATCCTTCAGTGCGCCAGCGCCTGCCCTGGCGATCTCTCCAGCGCCTCGGATTTCCATCGTCCTTATCGACTGCGCCACTTCCCTCAAACTCATGTTCTATTCCATCCCAGCAGCGGATATATAAGAGTTATCAGAGATAAGTTCTGGCTCATAGACGACCTTCTAAGAAGATCCTGCTAGATGCCAAAAGTTCTCTCAAGGTCCTTCAGAGGAAGCGTGTTTATTACATCCTTCTTCCCCAGCCAACCTCTCCTTCCTGTCGCGACACCGAACATCATGTAGTCCAACTGAGGTATGCTGTGTGCGTCGGTCCCGAGGGACAGAGTGATCCCCATATCTTTCGCCTTTCTGCAGTTCAGGTCGTTGAGATCGAGTCGCTCCGGGAGGGCGTTTATCTCGAGGAAGACCCTCCTCTCCAACGCAGCGTCCATCATCTTGTCGATGTTGACCTGGTATGGTTCTCTTTGCTCGATGACCCTTCCCGTCGGATGCGCCAGTATGGTCATGTAGTCATTTGACATCGCGGCGACGATCCTATTCGTCATCTCCTTCTCGTCCATCTTGAATCCGGAGTGGACCGCTCCGACAACGAAATCGAGATCCTTCAGCACGCTGTCGGGATAGTCCAAGGTCCCGTCATTGTGGATTTCGACCTCCGCACCCATCAGGACCCTGATGTCATCGGTCTTCTCAGAGACCTTCTTCACCATTTCGATGTTCTTCATCAGGTCTTCCTTGGACACTCCGCCCGCTACCTTCAGCGATTCTGAATGGTCGGCTATACCGATGTACTCGTAGCCCTTCTTCCTGCCTTCGACCGCGATCTCTTCGACCGTCGCGCTCCCGTCGCTTAGAATCGAGTGCACGTGGAAGTCGCCCTTGATCTCTTTTAGATCAAGGAGGGTCGGGAGTCTGTGCTCGATCGCAGCCTTGATCTCCCCTCTGTTCTCTCGGATTTCCGGCGGCATTGCCTCGAGGTCAAGAGCCGCATACACCTCCTCCTCTGTCCTGCCTGCGACTCGCTCGTCGGTGTCTTTCCTGAACACCCCATATTCGTTTATCTTGAATCCTTTGTCGATTGCCAGCGACCTCAGTGATATATTGTGTTCCTTGGATCCTGTGAAGTACTGGAGCGCTGCCCCGTAACTGTCAGTGCTGACGACCCTGATGTCGACTTGCATACCTTCCTTCAGCCTGACGCTGGATTTCGTATCGCCCTTCGCGATTACTTCGGAGACGTTGGGGTTCTTGACGAAGACGCCCATGACTCTTTCGGGTTCGTCGCTCCCCACCAAGATGTCTATATCGCCGATCGTATCCTTCATTCGACGGAGGCTGCCTGCAACGCTTATCAGCTTGCAGCCGCCGGTCGCGACCATGTAATCGACGATTCCCTTCGCGCAGAAGTACGCATAACCAAGGAGCATCCGACCAGTGCGTTGCTCGAGCAGCTGAATCCCATTGAGTATGTTCTCCTCCGATCTACCGCCGAAGCCCTTCAGCCCGCGAATCCTATGCTCCTCGGCGGCTTTCTTCAGCTCGTGCAGATCTGTTATCTTGAGATCCTTATACAACCGCATTATTGTCTTCGGGCCGATCTCAGGGACCTCCATGATCCGGAGAAGTCCGGCCGGGAACTCCTCCCTCAGTGCCCTCAGATAGTTCAGCTCGCCGGACTGCATGATCTCTGCTACCTTCTTCGCTATCGCCTCTCCCACGCCCGGTATCTCTCGGAGCTTGTCCTCTTTGTAGTATTCCACGATGTCCTTGTCAAGTTCCTCGATGTTCCTCGCCGCCCTTCTGTATGCTCTGGGTTTGAAGTCAACTCCCTTCAGTTCCAGGAGGTCGGCTATCTCGTAGAGGACCTGCGCCACCTTTTCATTGCTCATTCGATCTCAAACGACGTTATTCGGTTCGCGGAGCAATGAACGTTGCCGTCAGTGCCTGAAGACCCGCGTCCCGGTGAACACCATGGCCATGTTGTGTTCGTTCGCCGCTTGAATGACCTCTTCGTCCCTGACAGATCCTCCGGGTTGTATGATCGCGGCGACACCGGCCTTGGCAGCCTCGTCCACCCCGTCCCTGAATGGGAAGAACGCATCGGAGGCCATCACGCTGCCTTTCGCCTCCTCCTTTGCCTTCGAGGCGGCGATCATGGAGGAGTCCACCCTGCTCATCTGTCCGGCGCCGATACCGACCGCTCTCTCGTCCTTGACGTAGACGATTGCATTGGACCAGACGTGCTTCACTACCTTCCAGGCGAAGAGCATGGATTTGATCTCTTCCTCCGTCGGCTGTCGCTTCGTCACGACCTTGAGGTCCTCCGGCTTGAGCTTGAAGTACTCGGAGGTCTGAACGAGCAAGCCGCCCTTGATCTTCTTCATTTTCATCTCTGGCTTCTCGTCGCGAGTGATCGGGGCGTTCGTCCTCAGGATCCGGATGTTCTTCTTCTTCATCAGGGTCTCGAGCGCCCCTGGCGTGTAGGAAGGCGCTATGACCGCCTCGACGAAGTGCTTCGAAATCTCAGCCGCCGTCACGTCGTCGAGCTCCCGATTCACCCCTATGACGCACCCGAACGCTGCGACTGGGTCGACATTGTAAGCGATTACGAAGGCATCGCTAATCGCATCGGCGCTGGCTATCCCACAGGGGTTGGTGTGCTTCAGCACGCATGAGGTTGGCCTCTCGAAGTCCCTGAGTATCTCGAGGGCTGCCTCCAGGTCAAGGATGTTGTTGAACGACAGCTCCTTGCCGTGCAACCTCTCGCTCTTCGATATGCATACTCCCGTCGCAAACGGGTCGGTGTAGAACGCCGCCGACTGGTTCGGGTTCTCCCCATAACGAAGATCCATGTCCTTCTCGAATCCGAGAGACAAAGTCGGCGGGAACAGATCCGATCCGAACGTCTTGCCGAGGTGCGAGGCGATCATTGAGTCGTAGAACGCGGTGTTCCTGAACGCCTCCAACATCAGACCCTTGAGCGTCTCGGCACTTATGTTACCGGCTGAGGCGCGCATCTCGTCGAGTATCGGGCCGTATCGGGCGGGGTTCGTGACGACCGCAACGGACTGGTAGTTCTTCGCCGCGGCCCTTATCATGCTCGGGCCGCCGATGTCTATGTTCTCGATGATGTCCTCGATGGCGGAACTCGATTTGAGCACGGTCTCCTTGAAGGGATACAGGTTGACGACGACCATGTCGATCTTCTTTATGCCCCTGTCCGAGAGTGTCTTCATGTGCTCCGGGATGTCCCGTCGGGCGAGTATGCCCGCGTGGATCAGGGGATGGAGGGTCTTGACCCTTCCGTCCAGCATCTCAGGGAACCCAGTCACCTGTGAGATCTCGGTCGCGTCTACGTTGTTCTTCTTCAGCATCGATGCCGTTCCGCCCGTCGAGATCAGCTCGACACTCATCTGCTTCAATCCCGATGCGAATTCAACGACACCGGTCTTGTTGGAAACACTGATTAATGCCCGTTCTATCCTGACCAACCCGATTCCTCCCAGCTAAAGTAAGGCATACAAGAAACAGTATGCCGGGCGTATATGTCACATTTAGACATAAATATGATTGCAGAGGAGGTTCAAACCCCATAATTACCCCCTCGCTTACTGCAGCACTAGGACACGCCCGCTGGGGCGAGAATCCAAAGACTTTTATTTGCCGACCTCTGTCTGTCATCCCGGTCGGTCTATGATCATCATCAGCGAGAGGATCAACGGTCTCTTCGCATCTGTCGCGAAGGCAATCGACAAGCAGGATTCGAAGTCTATCCAGGACCTCGCATTGAAGCAGGTCGAATGCGGGGCGGAGATGCTGGACATCAACACCGGTCCTGGGAGGGAGGACGCCCCCGCAGTGATGGAATGGTTGGTCCGTACCGTTCAGGATGTCACCGACCTTCCCTTGAGCCTGGACACGCCAGGCGCAAAGACCATGGAGGCGGGGCTTAAGGCCTGCAAGAACAGGGTCGTGATGAACTCCACTACAGCCGAGTGCAAGAGGATGGAGCGGTTCTTCCCCCTCTGCAAGGAGTACGGTACAGAGATCATTTGCCTTGCGATGGACGAGCGGGGTGTACCGAATGACGCCCAATCTCGCGCCGAGATGGCGATGCTGATGATGACCACGGCCATGGAGTACGACATCATGCCGGACCGTCTGTACCTTGATCCGCTCATACTGCCGGTCGGAGTGGCCCAGGATCAGCCGAAGAAGGTCATCCAGGCCCTGCAGCTATTCCAGACTCTGAACGATCCGCCACCGCGAACGGTCGTGGGGCTGAGTAACGTCTCCAATCAGACGAAGGAGAGGAGCTTGTTGAACGGGACCTATCTCGCAATGCTCATGGGCGCGGGACTTACAGCGGCGATATGCGATCCAGAGGATGAGAAGCTAATGGAGATCATGAAGGCGGGCCAGGTTCTGCTCAACGAGAAGCTATATTGCGATGACTTCTTGAGAGCCTGAGAAATCCGTAGGAAGAAAAGGGTCAGAAAATCGACCTCGGATAGAGGCCAGCTCTCTGCACTATCTCCGGGATCTTCTCTTCCCAGTTTATTGCCATGATATGGACCCCATGGACTCCTTTGATCGTCCTCAGATGCTCGATCTTCTCCAGGCAGATCTTCATCCCCTCTGACTTGGGATCTGTGGCCTTTCTCATCCGTTCCATGATGTCGTCTGGAATGATCATTCCCGGAACCTTGGTCTTCATATATTTCGCTGCGCCGAGGGACCTCAGAGGAACGACTCCACCTAGAACATGGACTCTCTCGTCCAGTCCCCTATCCCTGACGTCATTCATCCACCGCTCGAACCGATCCATATCAAATATCGCCTGGGTCTGTATGAACTCAGCACCGGCGGCGACCTTCTTAGCCAGTCTGGTTACCCTGAACTCGAACGGGTCAGCGAACGGATTCTCAACCGCTCCGAGGAAAACCTTCGGGGCCTCTTCCAGCTCGTCCCCGCCCCAGACCTTCTTCTCGTCCCGCATCATCCTGAATATCTGCAGCTCCTGTATCGGGTCGATGTCGTAAACGTTCTTCGACTCCCTCTGGTTCCCGAAGGTTTGATGATCGCCGCTGAGGCAGAGAACGTTCTTCACTCCCAGCGCCGCTGCGCCAAGCAGGTCCGACTGCAGAGCGATTCTGTTCCGATCCCTGCAGGTCATCTGCAAGATTGGTTCTGCACCCTCTTGGATACAGCAGACCGCAGATGCGATGCTCGACATATGTACGATCGCGGTCTGGTTGTCTGTGAAGTTGAATGCGTCTGCGTAGTCCTTGAGCATCCTGGTGTGTTGTCGCACGATCTCCGGGTTGGGGGACTTCGGAGGGCTTATCTCGGCCGTTACCGCGAATCTCTCCGCTGCAAACACCTTCTCGAGGTTGCTGCCAGCCCTCAGTCGATCCCCTCCTTCGCTATCTTCTCCTCGGGGGTGAGGACGGCCTCAGGGCGCACGATCTTCCTTGGCCCGCCGCTCCTGCTCGGTATCCAGTTCTTCGGAGGAATCACCTGCTCCATCAGGTCGAGCCGCCCGAGCCTCTTGAGGCTCTGATGTATCTGGTCCCAAGCGCAAGGGGTATCTGGATTCACTTCGCACTTGCCGTTCTGCGAGCCCCCGCACGGCCCGTTCATGAGGCTCTTTGCGCACCTGACGACGGGGCAAATCCCACCCGTCAGGTGAAGGACGCAATCCCCGCATCCGCCGCACTTCTCCAGGAAGATCCCCTGCTCCTCCGGGGCCCCCATGTTGGACGTGTTCAGGCCCGGCACTATCCTTGTGTCGGGATAGAGGTCCTGCATCACCTGCGCTCCAACTCCACAAGCGATCGAGATGACGACGTCCCTCCCTTCCACGTTCGGGCGCATCTCCCTGACCCACTCCTTCTCGCATTGCCTCTCCACCGTGGTCTCTGAGACCTCCCAGTCCCTGCCGTTCAGGTCCGAATACAGACGCAGGGATTCGGCGAGGATTCCCACCTCCTTCTCCCCTCCCGCGAGGCATATCGCTGCACAAGACCTGCACCCTGCGACGAGAATCTTACGATGCCCCTCGACGCTCTTGCAGATCTCTCTCATGGGTTTCTGGTCCGCGATGATCACTTGACCACCTTCCTCAACGGATTCGGTCCCAGGCCCTCGACGCGCGAGACCATTTCGCGAACAATCTCAGGGAATCTCCATCCCTGGTTCGAGGCGACGTTGAACATCTCCACCCTCTCCTTCTCGATACCGATCTCGCCGAGAAGCCGTTTCGCATGTTCGACCCTCTTCCTGGCTTCGATGTTGCCATACTCGAAGTTGCAGTTCTTCTCGAGGCATCCGGCGACGAATACAGCTTCGGCGCCGTCTCTGAATGCCTTAAGAATATGGATGACGTCGATCCTCCCCGCGCATGGAATTCTTATGATCATGACGTCTGGAGAGTAACCGATGCGCAAGACACCCGCGAGATCCGCCGAAGAGTATCCACCATAACTGCAGCAGTAGCCGACGATTCTCATGCGACCGGTCATCTCCCGCCACCTCTTATGCTTGCCGATGACTGTGATTCTATCTGGGCATCCGTGAAACCGTATATCTGTATCGCCTTGCTAGGACAGATCCCGACGCAGATGCCGCAGCCCTGACAGGTCTGGATGTCGATCTCCGCCTTTCCGTCCTCATTGATGAACGGCGCCGTGTACGGGCAGCTTCTAATGCAGGAGAGGCAGACAGAGCATTTCTCAGGATCGACTTCCGCAACCGTTCCTCCGACCTCTATGAATGACGATGAAAGAAGAGAGACAGCTTCGGACGCGGCGGTCGATGCCCCTAGTATCTCTTCCGACAGAAGCCTTGGGCCGGCCGCGCTTCCGCAAAGGAAGACACCCTCCCTAAGCGTCGAAGTCGGCTTCAGCCTGACATAAGACCCAGCCAAGAACCCATTCGCATCGACCGGGACCTTGAAGATCTTTGCCAGCCTCCTCGTGTTTTGAGGCATCAATAGATCGCTTAGGACGATGAGCTCTGCAGCCAGGCTCAGGGTGGCATCCGAGTATGCATCCGTGACCAGGACTCTCAGTCCTCCCTCATGCTGGATTACGGGTTCGCCCTCGCAACGCACGAACCTGATCCCGCATTCCTGCGCCCTTCTGTAATCGAGCTCGCACATGCCATATGTCCTTACCTCGTTGCCGATGATCGTGATGTCAGCCGAGGGCAACAGTTCCTTCAACCTCAGAGAGTTGACAATCGCGTCGATGTGACAGCTCCTCCCGCATGTCCCTTCGGATGTCTTCTTCGGGATTATCATGACGACCTTTCGTGGATAAGTCACATGCGAGCTCAGGAGTCTCTGGAACTCTCTCTGGGTGATGATCCGCTCGTCCTCATTCTTCAGGCTCGGAGCGAACGCTACCGCATCGAGCGCGAGAATCGCCGCTCCACATCTGACGTCCTCCCCTCCATCCGGTGTTTCGATCAGCGCGCGGAAGTCCCCTGGATGTCCCTGGAAATCGACGACCTCGGCCCGAGAACGAATCTTAACGGAGGGTCTCGATCTCAGTACCTTTATGATCCTCTGGATATGTTCCGCCGACGCTTCCTGACCGATTGCCGTTACGACGTCCTCGACCAGTACCGCATTAGAATTGACAAGAACGACATCGAATCCTTGGTCGGAGACGTGCGATGCTGCAACAACGGCGCTGAGACCGCCCCCGACCACAAGCACCCGGTCCGACGAGACAGGAACCTGCTCGTATGGCGCTGGGATCAGCAGCCTGCACTTCGATGTTGCAGCTTCGACGAGCACCTTGGCCTTCTGCGTCGCCTCGGGTTGGGCGTGGACGAGCGCACATTGCTCCTTGATGTTCGCAATTTCGAACATGAACTGGTTCAGTCCCGCTTCAGCCGCGACCCTCCTGAACGTTCTCTCGTGCGTTTTCGGAGAGCAACCGGCCACCACGAACCTACCTAGACCGTTCCCTCTAATCGCTTCTTGGATCTCCGCACGCCCTTTCGTCGAACAAGGAAAATCCATTGCTCCGACGAACGCGACCGACTCGAGGGAGGAAGCGTGCGCTGCCACCAAGTCCACATCAACCATCCTGCTGATTGCTCCCTCGCACCTGCAGATGAATATCCCGATTCGATCCCCTTTGTCTTCGGCAACGCTCGGGGGCAGTTTTCTTCGAGGACGCGCTGGTCTAGTGCTGCTCAGGAGAGTAATGAGTTCGTCCCCCTTTCGAAAACGGACGTTCGGGCTCAGTGCAATCCCTCCAAGAAGGATGCAACCCTGCCAGCGGCAGCCACGCCGTCTTTCACACTCTCCTCGATGTCCTTAGGACCCGCGCAGCATCCTGCCGGGAACACTCCGGGGGCGTGCTCTACCAGAAATCCCCGTTCAGAGACGCTCAGTCTCAGCGACCTCGCTATGTCCGATGCGTCTCTTGGTGGAAGTATGCCGACGGAGAGAATCACGAGGTCGAAGTCCTTCTCGATGACCTTCTCGTCGTCGGCGCCTGCAAATCTCACGGTAGGTTTTCCTGATTCGCAATCAAGGACCTCCGCCGGTCTGGATCTGATCAGTGTGACGTTCTTCTCTCTGGTCGCCCAGTCCGTCAACTCGTCGTCCATAAGGTCGTAAGGCCGCCAGTCCATGAAGAAGAAGGATATCTCCGTTTCTGGGTCTTGCAGTTTCAGGAGCTGTCCGATCTTCAACGCGTACTTGCAGCAGACCTTCGAGCAATAGCTAGCGCCGAACCTGTCATCTCTCGAGCCGACGCACTGGATAATGGCGATCCGCTTCGGAGTCTTCCCGCTCGAAGGAACGACGATCTTCCCGGTCCGGCCTATGGATCTCTCCAGCTCAACGGAGGACACCACATCCCTGCACAGACCGTATCTATATCGCGGCTCCTTCGACGGGTCGAACGGCTCGTATCCGTTCGCAACGATTATCGCTCCAACGACCAGCCGTTTCTTCGAAGCTCTTGCGAAGAAGTCTATTGCGGCGGTTGGGCAAACATCGACACATTTCCCACATTTTCCTCCCTTGAGCCTGATGCATTTCTCCACGTCGATGTGGTACGTCCTTGGCGCACCCCCGGAGGAAGGCCTTATGGCACTTCCCTCGACCGGGCAGACCTCGGCGCAGGCGCCGCATGCGACGCAAGCGTCTTCTCTGACTTGCTGGACACTCCTCCTCAAAGTCACCCTGAATGCGCCTGGTTCTCCGCTCACACGGACGAGTTCCGTGTTCGTGAGAACCCTTATGAAATCTGATTGGATCAGATTATCGATCTTGTCCTTCGACAGGCAGACGTCGCACCTGACGCAATCTACAACGCCCTTGCAGCAGAGCTCGGACGCCCTTCCTCCGATTCCCGGTTTCTTCTCCACTATCGTCGAGAAGATCCTGCGGTCAGCGAGGTTGAGCGCTGCAGCGATGCCTGCCGTCCCTCCCCCGATCACCAGGACGTGGGTCAGACTAACACCTCCCTCTGGGTCGTGATATCGACTTCGACGCGGAGCATTGAGCGCCCTGGAAGTGCGAGGCGGAGCGCATGGCATTGAAGAACTCAATCCTGATTATAAATAGGTTGTGAGAATTGCTGGAGTGTCCAGGACCGGGCTTCGGAAATCGGACACGAGAACGATCGCGGCCTTCTTGGCAACCTCCCCATCGGCGTGCGACAATTGTTATCTATTATCACTCCCATTTGCATAAGATGCGCTGCGCCGCGATGACCGTGGATGTTGACAGGGACGTCAACCTAGCGGAAAAGGGCAGGATCGACGGAGTCTCGAGAGAGAAGGGCGGGAAAACCTCTCCCAGATTCAGGTCCGCGGCGAAGGGTCTCAAGATGATCGTCTCAATCCTTGACGACCTCGGCATCCATGGTACTTTTTTCATCGAGGCCGAGACGGCGAAGGAGATATCGAAGACTGTGGATTTGAGAAGCCTTCTTCGTTCGCACGAGATCGCCGCCCACGGGATAGTCCACGAAGACCTGACCGGCACCGACACGGGGGTTAAGCTCTCTTCACTGCAGATCAAGGAGGTTGCCGGCGGAAGCTCGACCGCGTTGAAGAGCCTTCTGAAGCGCAGACCGGTAGGCTTTCGTGCTCCTTATCTTCACGTGGACGACACCGTGCTTCGGACTCTTGCCGAGGAAGGTTATCTCTATGACTCTTCAATAGTACGGAGGCAGGACAGAGGAGAGGTTTATCCGTATAGGGTTTTCGGTCCGTTGGTAGAGGCGCCGATCTCCTCTGGCTCCGACAAGGAGGGCAGGAAGATATTATCGTACCTCTGGCCCCTTCACGAGCGGGAAAGGAACGTGAGGGACTACGAGTACATGGTCTCCAAGTTCAGCGCTGGCCTGCTCGTACTTGCGACCCACAGCTGGCATATGGTCGAGAACTACAAGGACGGCCTGTTGCCCGAGAAGAAGGTCGCTGAGAACATGAACTGGATCCGGACGATAATCCAGGGAGCGATCGATCGCGGCGTCGAGTTCATGACGATTGAGGAGTACATCGAGGAGCACATCGGGGACTAAGCCTGGAAGGGACGTACCCTTTCCCGGGGGCGATCCCGATGACTCGATGCTTGGAATTGAATTGTCCCAGCTTAGCCAATAGGGCAAGAGATGTGAGAATGGTGGAAAGGGTTTTGGGAAGGATCCGGAGAATCTCGTCGGGCCCGTCCGCTCCGCGCTCCCGACCGTTCTAGAAGAGCCCTTTGACGTTGCCCTTCTCGTCGAGGTCGAGATCCATGTATCCCGGGTGTGATGCGAGGCCAGGCATTGTGCTCATCTTCCCGAGCAGAGGATAGATGAAACCTGCCCCGACGCTTGCCCTCACTTCTCGTATCGGGATTGTGAAGCCCTTCGGAACTCCCTTCAGGTCGGGGTCGTGGCTCAGGCTCAGGTGGGTCTTCGCCATGCAGATCGGCAGGTTACCGAAACCGGCGTCCTCATAGGACTTGATCTGCTTCTCAGCGGTGTCGGTATAGGTCACGCCCTCCGCACCGTATATCTCCGTGGCGATGCACTCGATCTTCTTCTTGATTGGCCAGTCGAGCGGGTATAGGAACTTGAACATCGAGGGCCTGCTGCAAGCCTCGACGACAAGCTTCGCCAGCTGCTTCGCCCCCCTGCCTCCTTCGGCCCAGTGTGTGCATTTGACGGCGTCCTCCGCCCCAGACTCGATTGCGTAGTTGCGGATCATCTCGAGCTCGGCGTCCGTGTCGGTCTCGAAGGCGTTTACAGCAACGATGACAGGGATGCCGAAGCGTCTCGCGTTCTCTATGTGCACTCTGAGGTTGCCCAGCCCCTTCTCCAGCAGGTCGAGGTTCTCGTTCGTATAGGCCTTGTCGAGCGGAACTCCCGGCTTGACCTTTGGTCCTCCTCCGTGCATCTTTAGCGCCCTTACGGTCGCGACCAGCACGACCGCGTTTGGGGTCAGACCACTGTACCTGCACTTGATATCGAAGAACTTCTCCATCCCTATGTCCGCGCCGAAGCCGCTCTCCGTGACGACATAGTCAGCGCATCTTAGGGCGATCTGGTCCGCAATGATGCTGCTGTTGCCGTGCGCGATGTTCGCGAACGGGCCTGCGTGCACGAACGCTGGCTGCCCCTCCAGAGTCTGCATCAGGTTTGGCATGATTGTATCCTTCATCAGGACCGTTACCGCACCTGCCACCCTGAGCTGCTCGAGCGAGACAGGCTTGCCCTTCTTATCCAGCCCGACCACCACGCGCCCAATCCTCTGGCGCATGTCTTTGAGGTCCGTAGTGAGGGCGAGAATCGCCATCAGCTCGCTAGCGACGCTGATGTCGTATCCCGTCTTCCTGGGGAAGATCGGGCTCGGCGTTCCGTCCTCCTTCTTCGCGTCGTTGAATCCTATTTGGATCTCTCTCAAACTACGGTCACAGACGTCGACGACTCGGTTCCAAGTGATCGTGCTCGGGTCGATGTCTATTCTCGTCAATCCCTTCTTCTTCAGCTGCTCGTCGGTCTGGAGGCTCTCGTGGTACAAGCGGCTATCGATTGCAGCCGCCACCAAGTTGTGAGCAACGGAGATAGCGTGTATATCTCCAGTCAGGTGCAGGTTGAAGCTCTCCATGGGTATAATCTGGCTGTAACCTCCGCCTGCGGCGCCGCCCTTGATGTTGAACGTCGGCCCCATGCTCGGCTGTCTGATGCATGCAGCAACGCTCTTCTTCAAATCCGTACCCAGCGCCTGAACGAGGCCTATGGTCGTGGTCGTCTTGCCCTCGCCGAGCGGCGTTGGCGTGATCGCTGTCACGTCGATGTATTTCCCTTGGGGCCTGTCGGCGAATTTCTTCAAGACGTCCAGAGGGACCTTGGCTATGAACTTGCCGTGGAACTCCAGGTCATTCGCGGTCAATCCCAACTTCGCGGCGACGTCCACGATCGGTCGAATGTCTGCCTTCTGAGCTATCTCGATGTCGCTCTTCATAGTAAGTTTCCTCCCGGCTTTTTCGAGGAATACACTATTGTTGTATTATAGTAATTGCTTGGAAACGAGGACCAGGGATTTGGGCGTTCTGGAAATGCTCTTACCGACTCGTTTCTCTTGCTGAAAAGGATTAAGTGAAGTCATACGTTTACTCCCTCAAACAAGGTGGTAGGATGCCGGCCCTGATTATCGATGGCACCGCGATTGCGGATGAGATACGCGAGGAATTGAAGAAGAAGATAGCAGAGTTGAAATCGAAAGGCGTCACGCCGGGATTGGCGGTTGTCTTGGTCGGGGAGGATCCTGCGTCCCAGGTCTATGTGAGGATGAAGGAGAAGGCCTGCGAGGAGCTGGGACTGTACTCCGAAACGAAAAGGCTGCCAGCCGAATTCAATGAAGAGGCGCTCCTGAAGCTCATTGATGACCTGAACGCGAACCAGAAGATTCACGGCATCCTCGTGCAGCTTCCGCTGCCGGACCACATCAACGAGACGAATGTCCTGAACAGGATCAGTACAGAGAAGGACGTGGACGGATTCCATCCCGTGAATGTCGGCAGGATGTTGATCGGAGACCCAGGATTTCTGCCGTGCACGCCTCATGGCGTACAAGAACTCCTGGTTCGGAGCGGCAACAGCCCCGAAGGAAAGCATGTTGTCGTCGTCGGAAGGAGTAACATTGTCGGCAAGCCAGTTGCCGCCATTCTTATGCAGAAGAAGAAGGGTGCCAACGCGACCGTTACAGTATGCCATTCCAGAACGAAGGATCTCCCATCCGTGACGCGGCAGGGGGACATAATCATCGCCGCGATGGGCGTTCCACTGTTCATCAAGGCCGACATGGTCAAGGAGGGCGCCGTCGTCATCGATGTGGGTGTCAACCGTGTGGACGATGCATCGGCTAAGAGGGGCTATAGACTGGTAGGGGACGTGGACTTCGAAGCCGTGAAGGAGAAGGCGTCGGCGATAACCCCTGTGCCAGGAGGCGTCGGACCGATGACCATCGTTATGCTGATGAAGAACACCGTCCTTTCCGCGGAGAGAATGCTAGGATAGAAGGTAGTCCTGTGCCCGATCATCCATCGCTCCTTCGCGACTGTCCGGTTGCCAGTCATTCATAGATTGAACGTAAAGCAGACAGGGTGAGTGCTCAATGGAAAGCCTTAAAGAAAGGAACCCGATTAATCACTCTGAAATGTTGCGGGAATGCAAGGAGCATGGATATTTTCGGGGGGAAACCTGCCCGATCTGCGAGGAGAAGGGCAAGTTCCTGATGAATGACCAGGAACTTGAGCAGATTGGAAGGACCATGGCAGGCACGCTCAGGCACTTCCCTGAGAAGTTCGGGCTAGAGATGGACGGTCAGGGCTTTGTCAGTCTCAGGGACTTCATCGGCGCGCTGAAGGCGCATCAGAGGCGGTACCACTGGATTCGCCCCCATCACATTATCGCGATCATCGAGACGGATCCGAAGGGACGGTATCAGGTCAGCAACGACCTGATCAGGGCGACATACGGACACACGCTTGACCTGGACCTAAAGCTCCCCACGGATAACATACCGGAAAAGCTGTTCTATCCCACCACGCCGGAGGAGACGGACATCATACTCGAGACCGGACTGAAGCCCTCCGACCGAAAGTTGGTCCACCTGTCAAAGACGTACAAAGACGCTTTCTCGGCAGGTTCCGTAAGGACCAATGCGCCGGTCATACTGGTCGTTGATGCGAAGAAGGCGATCGAGGACCGACTGGAGATCCAGAAGGCAGGCAAGACCGTGTATCTTGTACGAGAGGTGCCACCAGATTATCTTAGGCGAGCCCCCCTGGAGGACGTGAGCGCCGAGGGGGAAGAAAGCGCCCCATCGAGCTCTGGAACTGAGACGGACTGATGTTCTGGACCACGGGTAGGCGATCCGATCGTTTGTGCAATTTCAGGAAGGATGCCGATAGTTTGAATATGTCTGTCTGAGACTACGAATCGATGTTCGTTAGGGCGGACCGTCTTCTCATTGAATCCAATCTGGCGGTGAAATCCGATCATGTCGTATCGTTCTACTGGGACGACTTCGTCCCGCACCTGGAAGTGTATGTCACGGCGGAGGGTAGACTGACCGAATTCGACCTTTCGAGCCTCGATGTGTTCGTGTCGGAGAGCAGGAGATGCATAGGGCGCTTCGACCATGACGGCTATCATCCTTGCCCGAACAACGCTATCGTGAGGCACTTCTCTCAGTGCCGTTCGTGCGCATCATCCTGGATACCGGTTCAAGAGTGCATATTCGAGCCTCGGTGCAAGGGGGAGAGATGCGACTGCGATTTCTGCAGGAGGGCGCATGTCGTATACGCCGCGTTCACAGGGGATGCAGCCAAGATAGGCATGACGAGCGAGTTCAGGCTCAGGACCAGGGGGATAGAACAAGGCGCGGATGCCATCGCACCCCTCGTAGACTGCGAGAACAGGATGAAGGCGAGGGATCTGGAGAAACGGATCTCGCGGGACCTGGGCCTGAAGCAGTCTGTGAGCTCCGTGAAGATATCGAAGTGGCTGGCGACGCCCGCCTCTGTGGACGAGATCAAACGGTCGCACAGGAATCTTGTGGAGAGACTGAAGAGGCTGAGGATTGACGTGAGGGACGAGATCGAGATCCTCGATGGCTACCCCGTGAAGGAGGTGCCGAAATCTCCCCCACGTTTGGTCCGGACCTCAGGGGCGCACTTCGGCGAAGTCATCTGCATGAAGGGCAAGTTCTTGGTCTATCGGGAGAAGACTAGTGGGTCTCCCATGATGCTTGAGGTCGCAGATCTCCCCTCTAGATTCTCTGGGCGCCTTCCACGAAAGTGATAAGATGCAGCAAGAGCATGCTATCTATCCCGCCCGGGATTTGGAGGGTCGTTTGAGATGTCTAAGATTCTCAGTCCTGATGAGCTTACAGAGAGATTTGGGAAGTTGTTTTGTAAGGGTGTTGTCACGCTCGTTGATGAATCCAATGGCGTGGCCCAGATCATCGAAAACTGTATCGCAAAAGGACCAGTGGAATGGGATGCTGTGAACAGGAAACGCGCTGGTGGTGCCATCACGGACGTGAGAATCGAGGGGACGACTCTCATCATGGACACGATCATCGGGGAGAGGGAGGTCAGGTTTGGACCCGCGTCCAAGGACCTCGGAGGTCAGGGACTGAAAGCGTTCCGGGTCGAAGGCGATAGGGTCAAGACGACGTGGGTCGGACTTGCAGGCGCTAGCGTCGGCATCGGTGTCTGCCTTCCTCAAGGCCCTGGCACGCTCGAGGCCGAATACCCGGATGATTTCAAGATAGGCGGATCGCACGCGATCGAGGTCACGATCACGACCCTGAAGATGGTCCGGGTCGTATTCGCTGTCGACGACACGGACACGAAGGAGAAGGGAGCATCCTGGGTCATGATGCTCAAGGCGGCGCGGGGAAGTCCGTTCGGTCATTTCCTGGAGCACAAGATCATCCAGCTTAATCCGAACGTTCCCGAGAAGACAACGAACTGCGTCTCGGTCGGCATATCCTTCGCCGTCGAGGAGAGAGACCTCCAGAAGCTCATCGACTATGTTGTCAAGTATGTGAAGGAGAACACACTCTCGAAGAATACGACCTTGGCGGTATTCCAGGGACTGAGGATCCCTCAGGATTTGGTGGATTACGGTCTGCAGGCGAAGAAGACCATACTGACGGTGGACCGAGCGAGAGATGTCGCGGAACGGAGCGGCGTTCGCCTCGTTGAGATAACTGGCGAAAGGGGCACGATTGGGGCGGTCGCTGGCATAGGCTGTTTCGACCTCGGAATCCGTTCGGCGTCGCTGCCTGAAGACTTCGAAAAGTAGATATCTAATAATGATATGATGGGACCTTGAGTTCGTCCAGGGGGCGCCCCCAATCAGAAACGAGATCTCCCGGGTCATTTCCAACACCGCGTACCAGACATACGAGAAGAGGTTGCTGAAGGAAGTCAGAGAGAACAAGATCCCGTCACACATAGCCATCATCATGGACGGCAACAGGAGGTTCGCGAAGGAATTCGGACTGCAGCCGACGGATGGGCATCTGAAGGGAAAGGACAAGCTCGAAGAGATGATGGAGTGGTGCCTCGAGCTCGGCATCAAGATCCTGACGGTCTATGCCTTCTCGACCGAGAACCTTGAGAGGGACCCTGATGAAGTGAGCTCGCTGATGAAGATCTTCGAGGACAACTTCTACAAGCTCGGGGACGACGAGAGGATCCACAAGCACAAGATAAGGCTCAGCGTGCTGGGTCAGATGGAGCTATTGCCGGAAAACGTGAAGAAAGCCATTGAATACGCGACCGCGAAAACGGCCGCATATGATCAATACTTCTACAACATCGCAATCGCTTATGGCAGCCGTCAGGAGATAATCCAGGCGATAAAGCGGGTTGCAAAGAAGGTGAAGACAGGGGAACTGGACGTCGAGGAGATCGATGAGAAAGTCTTCTCAAACTTCCTCTACACTGCGGACTTCCCGGACCCGGACCTCGTACTCAGGACGTCAGGCGAAGAGAGGGTCTCGAACTTCCTGCTATGGCAGCTGGCATATGCTGAGCTCTACTTCACCGATGTCTACTGGCCTGGCTTCAGGAAGATCGACTTCCTTAGGGCGATCAGGTCCTACCAGCTAAGGCAGAGAAGGTTCGGCAAGTGAGCGTTTAAGTATCGCCGGCGCTCTCCACTTTGTCGTCGGAGGTTTCGACCTGTCGAAAGAGGACCTCATTCTCATCCATCCACCAAGCGTCTACGACTTTCGGCGAGAATCCATATTCTACGGACCGGTCAGCGACCTCGTCCCCTCTACCCCCGTCTTCGAGATGTACCCGTTCGGGTTCACGACGATGGCGACCCAGCTTCATCATGACGGATTCAGGGTTCGCATCGTGAACTTGGCAAGCATGATGCTCAACAACAGGAGTCTGGACGCTGAGGAGCTGCTACGAAGATTGGACGCCGATGTATTCGGGATCGATCTCCACTGGTTACCTCACGCCCAAGGATCGCTCAAGGTCGCGCGACTTCTGAAGTCGATGCATCCCGATTCCAAGGTCCTGATGGGCGGCCTCTCATCCTCATACTTCCACGAGGAGCTGATGTCGTATCCCCAGGTCGATCTCGTGCTGAGAGGTGATTCAACCGAGGTGCCGCTGTCGAAGCTGATGAGCGCGCTCGAGTCGGCAGGGGACCTGTCTCAGGTTCCGAATCTGACTTGGAGGGATAGGGAGAGGACTAGGGTGAATCCTCTCACTTTCATTCCCCCGGATCTCGATTATCTGGACATCGACTACGGATGGATGATCCGCTCGGTCATCCGGCACAGGGACCTCGAGGGGTTCAAGCCGTTCAAGGACTGGGACAGGTACCCACTGACCGCGGTCTTCTCCGTCAGGGGATGCGCGATGAACTGCGCCGTTTGCGGGGGCTCATGCTCTGCGCTGCGCGGTTTCGTCTCCCGGGACAGGCCGGCGTTCAGGAGCCCGGAGAAGTTGGCTGAGGACATTGGTGACATACAATCCTATCTGGATGCCCCGACATTCGTTGTGGGGGATCTGAGGCAGGGAGGAAAGGATTATGCGGAGAGGTTCTTCAAGGAAACGAAACGTCTCAAAATTAAGAACCACGTCGTCCTCGAGATATTCAGCCCGGCGGAGGAAGACTTCTATCGTTCGGCTTCGCGGTCCCTCGAGCGATACTCGATGCAGTTCTCACCGGACTCTCACGAGGAGTCGGTAAGGAGGGCGCTCGGACGCGGCTTCGACACCGAATCGATGCAGAGGACGGTGCAGCATGCGTTGGACAACGATTGCCAACGCTTCGACATGTTTTTCATGATAGGTCTTCCAAATCAGACAAGAGAGTCGGCGCTTGCGAGCGCTGACTATGCAAGGTCCTTGTATTCGCTTGTAGATAACGATCTTCGTCTGTCTGTGTACACCTCTCCCCTGGCACCGTTCATCGATCCGGGGAGCAGGGTCTTCGAGAACCCCGGCGAGTTCGGGTACAAGCTTTTCGCGAGGACACTCGAAGAGCACCGATCGAGACTCCTGAACCCGAGCTGGAAGTACGTCCTCTCCTACGAGACCGCATGGATGAAGCGGGACGAGATCGTTGACGTTTCGTACGACGCGGCAGACCGCTTCAACCAGGTGAGGTTCGAGGTAGGTCAGATCGACCAAAGGAACCTCGCGTCCAGGCGGAAGAGGACGGAGATGGCCCGTAGCATCATGAGAGAGATAGACAGGATTATGTCGTTGTCCGACCTCGAAGAGAGGAAAAGGGAACTGGTCGCTCTCAAGGAAAGAGGGGATTTCCTCATGGAGTCGACGATCTGCGAGAAGCGCGATCTGGAGTGGGATAGCCACGGTGTGTTCAGAAGCGTGCCAAGAGCGATGGTTGGCTTGATGACGAGGAAGAAGTGATCGTTCTCAGTTCTCCTTTGCTTTGATGTTCAGGGACGTGCAGTCAATTCCTTTGATGCTTATAGATTCTCCTGCGGAGACGTATCTTACTAGAGTGAAAGGAGCCCTGCGATCATCCCAATGCTTCCCTCCTCTCTGCCGTATCTCGGAGACACCTGGCCACAAGCGTTTGCCTATTTCGTCTATTGTTGTGCCCATCGTGCCTGCATCAACTTGTGCTTCCGACACGGGTGACAACTGGATACAAGAACCGTAAGGAGATCCGGAAACGAAAGTGCATACAAAAGGCAGTCTAGCGTTCGGTTCGAAACATGTACCATGAGGTTCGATGCTTGAACCAAAAAGGAGATGTAAGGTTGGATTGTAAGCCGTTCCTGAGGAATGTAAAATGCCGCTGAAAACAGAGACACTATCGGTTGTGGCGTTGGCATCCCTGGCACTGGTCTCCATATTGGCGGTTGGTGTCTCGGCGATGCCTGCGACGACGAATGGAATCGACCAAACCGACGGTACAGGTGAGCTTTCGAGGGACTGTGACCAGACCATGGACATGACCAAAGCACAGGACAGAGACATGGACAGGGACCGCGACGGCAGTTGTGATACCTGCACTGAGGTCAACTGCCACGATTACCTGTACGAGTCTCCCGGTCCGCACAGTCCCTGACTGAGGACGGATTTGGGACTTTCATCAGGACAAGTCCGGAAAAACCCAATACTATTTTTCCCCGACTCTCCCTTTCTCTTTTTCTCAAATAGGTTAATCCTCTACCATCTGGAATTCATTTCGTCAGAGTCTAAGGACTCAGTGTGGAGCGTTGGCCGGTGATCTAACCTTTCTCACCCAGCTGGGCGGACTTCTTCGATGCCTCTTCCACGGCCTCGATGAAGGCCCCGCGCACTCCTGCCTTCTCAAGTACCTTCAGCCCTTCGATTGTCGTGCCGGCTGGAGAAGCGACCATATCCTTCAGCTCGCCCGGATGCTTCTTCGTCTCAAGCACCGTCTTCGCAGACCCAAGTACTGTCTGCGCAGCTAGGACTACTGATACCTCGCGCGGCAAGCCCGCCATGACGCCGCCGTCCGCGAGCGCCTCAATCACGACGTACACGAACGCCGGGCCGCTTCCGCTGAGCCCCGTGACAGCGTCCAACAGTTTCTCCTCTAGGCAAAAAGCGACTCCGACAGACTCCAGTATCTTCTGCACGGTCTTCTTGTCCTCTTCCTTCGCGAACCTTCCGAGGGCATATCCCGCTGCCGTTGCCCCGACAAGGCATGGCTGGTTCGGCATGACCCTTATCACCCTGACGCCCCAGTTCAGCCTGGACTCGATCTGGTGTGTCCTTATCCCGGCCGCTATCGAGATCAGGAGATGGTCGGCCGTTAGGTGCGGCTTGAGCTCGTCGAGAACCGGTCCGATGTGCTGCGGCTTCACAGCAAGAACTACGACTAGTGCTGACTTCACTACTC
The DNA here is from genome assembly GCA_964544915.1 of uncultured Methanomassiliicoccaceae archaeon. Taxonomy (GTDB): domain Archaea; phylum Thermoplasmatota; class Thermoplasmata; order Methanomassiliicoccales; family JACIVX01; genus JAJRAG01. The sequence goes on from CAZJDY010000020.1 coordinate 195,943, forward strand.
GCACGTTGTCCTCAGTCACTTCTATGCCGGCTGTTCGGGAGATGAACTCCCTGCGCTCCGGGATTATCTCGCTGGCGATGACATCCTCCTTCTTCGCAACGCCCGCGGATATTATGCCGTTCATGAGCGCCTCGGCCATGTTTCCGGCCCCAACGAATCCTATCTTCTTGCTCATGCTTTCACCTCCATGTGCTACTCTTTGACAGTAACTAGCCTCCATTGTGACCTCTGTATATAAACTGCTCTGAGTTTGACCCGGCACTTTGAAGTCAATCCAGCTCATTTGCGTCTAGAGTTCTCGCGATGTGGATTCGGGTCGCGGGCAGCGAATGCTATTTCTCGAGCGCCTTCAAAATCTCCCGCATGAAGGCAGGGAGGTCCAGCGGTCTCCTGGAGGTAATGAGGTTTCGATCGACCACGACCTCCTCGTCCTTGTACCTTGCGCCTGCGTTGATCATGTCGTCTTTTATCGCGATCACGGACGTGGCTTTCATACCCTTCAGGATGCCAGCCGAGACGAGAACGGACCCGCCGTGGCATATCGAGCCAACGATCCTACCGTTCTCGAACATTTTCCTAACGAATCCGTTGATCTTATTGTACCGCCGCAGCTTGTCGGGCGCCCACCCGCCGGGTATGATCACCCCGTCGAAATTCTCAGGCCTGGCATCGGATATCGGTATGTCGATCTTCACTTCGTACCCGTGCTTGCTGTAGTAGATTTCGTTGCTACCAGTTCCGACAACGGTCGGCTCATGTCCAGCTTCCCTTAGCCTCAGCAGAGGATACCATAGCTCAAGGTCTTCATAGTCGCTTTCTGCGAGAATCGCGATTCTCTTTCCCATCGGACCACCGTCGGTTTTTCAACGTACGAGGTGATTATTATTGTTATTGTCTTCACGATAGTGTATGCTTCGCAGGAAAAGGTGCTGTGATTGGGGAGAATTTGCGGAGTTCGAAAACGCCACATCCAGTTATTGCTCCAGAACAGTCGAATCCTTTCGTGGAAGATTTATATAAGGGCAGTATATTGGGACTCCGATGCTGATTGAGGACTATCTGCCGGTCGCCATTTTCGCCTTGGTCACGATCCTCTTCCCTGTCCTAGCATTCTTCATATCTCGCCTCTTCCGTCCAACCAGGAAGACGAAGCTGAAGAACCTGACCTATGAATGCGGTGAGGCGCCGATTGGTGAAGCGCAGATACAGTTCCATTTCCAGTATTACATGTTCGCCATCATTTTCGTGATATTTGACATAATCACCGTCTTCCTTATGATTTGGGCACTTGCCTTTTCTGGCCTGTCCTTGATGGCCAAAGCCTACATGGGCGTCTTCCTGGCAATTCTATTGATCGGAGTGACGTACGCGCTGAAGAAGGAGGAGGTAATTTGGATCTGAGTCTTGCGCCGAATGCGATTGCGATGAGCGCAAAGGAATTCATGGAGTGGTCCTCTGGTGTGATAGATGAGGTCCTGCGCGCCTCGGGAATCAAGAAAGCGGTCGACAAGATCACCGTCCCGATCTGGAGCTGGGCGCTTAGGAACTCGATATTCCCGCTTCACTTCGGCATTGCTTGCTGCGCCCTTGAGATGGCCGCTGCCTCTGCGGCCAGGTTCGACGCCGAGCGCTTTGGATTCGTGTATCGGTCATCGCCCAGGCAGTGCGACGTCCTGCTCGTGAACGGGTGGGTCACGACCAAGTTGCGTCCTGATATCAGGAGGTTGTACGAGCAGATGCCTGAGCCGAAGTGGGTCGTCGCCATGGGCGAGTGCGCCATCTCAGGCGGACCGTGGTACGACTCATACAACGTAGTCCAGGGAGTTGACACGTTCATTCCCGTCGACATATACATCCCAGGCTGTCCGCCGAGGCCGGAGGCTATGCTTGACGGGTTCATGATGCTTCAGGATAAGATACGGGCCGGGGCTAAAGGTTCGTTCTTGGAAGACTGAGGTGAGAGATTGCAGGGCGAAATGCCAACCGCGAAACGCTCAGAAGAGGCCGTTGTCGAGGCCATCAAGAAGAGTTTCACCGATGGTGTCACAATCGGCGTGGTCGGTCCGAGAAGAATCTCCGCTAGGGTGGTGAGATCTGTTCTGTACAAGCTCTGCGAGCACCTGAAGAATGAGCTCAGTTTCGAGCACATATCGTGTCTATCTGGAGTCGACAAGGTCGACCACATGGAAGTTCTCTATCACATTTCTTCGTATGCGAACGAATGCGTCATCGAGGTCACAGTGGACGTCCCCTCCGATGATCCCGAGGTGGACTCGGTCACCCCGCTCTGGGGCGGCGCGAACTGGCACGAGAGAGAGGCGCACGAGCTGTTCGGAATCCGATTCAAGAATCACCCGAAGCTGGAGAGGCTCCTCCTGCCCTCTGATTATGAGTACTATCCGTTCAGGAAGGACGTCAAGCCAAGGGGGCGATGAGAACGGCTGAAATGTGGATAAACATGGGGCCCCAGCATCCGATGACCCACGGATTGTGGAATCTGAGGGTCAAGGTCGACGGTGAGACCATAGTGGATGCGGAGCCTATCATCGGTTATCTCCACCGCGGTTGGGAGAAGATGACCGAGAACCGTGTGTATCCGCAGATCATCCCGATGTCAGACCGTCTCTGCTACGGTTCCTCGATGACCTGGAGCCACCTTTACTGCATGACGATCGAAAACTTGATGGGTGTCGAGGTCCCGCAAAGGGCCGAGTACATACGCGTCATAGTCCTCGAGCTTCAGAGGATAGCCTCTCACCTGATGTGGCTCGCTGCGTACGGGACCGACCTTGGCCTGCTCACGGCCTTCGTCTACTGCATGAGGGAAAGGGAGCTCTTCCTGGACTTGCTTCAGAGCGTCAGCGGTGCCAGAATGACCTATAATTATCCAAGGATCGGCGGCGTGAGGAACGATCTTCCGCAGGATTTCGAGAGGGACTGCCTGAGGACGCTCGAGTACTTCGAGAAGAAGCTCGACGAGTACGAAGAGATATTTGACGGCAGCGCGGTCTTCATGATGAGGACCCAGGACGTCGGCATTCTGAGGGCAGCCGACGGCATGAACCTGGGCGTTACCGGGGCGGCATTGAGAGGAAGCGGTGTGAAGATCGATCTTCGTAAGCATGATCCGTACTCCGTCTATAACGAACTCGATTGGGACCTCTGCACGCATCCCGATTGCGACTGCTATGCAAGGTACAGGGTTCGGATGGACGAGATGAAGATGAGCTGCCAGATCGTCCGCGATGCTCTCAAGAAGATGCCTGTCGGGCCCATACGGGTGAAGGCTCCGCGGAACGCTCCGAAGAGGACCGCTTTCGCTAGAGTGGAGGACCCTAGGGGCGAGGGATTGATGTATGTCATTGGTGACGGCACCGACAAGCCATATCGGCTGAAGGTGCGCAGCCCGATCTTCGTGACCGTCTCCGCCATGCCAGTCATGTTGATAGGATACAAGATCGCCGACGTCCCATCGATCATGGGCTCGGTGGACATGTGTCTGGGAGAGACCGATAGGTGAGACCATGGATCTGTACCAATTCACGGAGGGGATAGTCTCTTGGCTCGTTGGTATTGTGAATTGGATCCTTAATTGGGTCGGCTTCCATGGTCTTGCTGGGTGGCTCGGGAGCCCCGACGTCATCAAGTTCCTGACGCTGCTCGGTGAGTCGGTCGTTCTCCTGGTCGTCGGTTTCCTAGTGGCAATAACGATGATATGGCAGGAGAGGAAGACTCTCGGCCGCCTCATGGACCGAAGGGGCGCGATGGTGGTCGGACCGGCGGGATATTTCCAGAACATTGCCGACGGCCTGAAGACCCTATTGAAAGAGTACATCTTACCCGAGAAGGCGGAAAAGACCGTTTACAGCTGGGCTCCAGTGATCATGATCGGGTCCTCGATTCTCCTTCTCGTGGCCATTCCCTTGAGCGGCAGGTTCTACATGTCCAATCTGAACGCCGGCCTTCTGTTCATCTTCGCTGTCTTTAGCATCACGCCATTCGCCATCCTTATGGGCGGTTGGGCTTCCAACAACAAGTATTCGCTGATAGGAGGCATGCGGTCGGCCGCACAGCTCATCTCCTACGAGATTCCACTCCTGCTCTCGATGGTCGGTGTGGTGCTCCTCTCAGGGAGTCTGAACATCGGGGACATCGTGGACGCACAGGCGCAGTCGACATGGTATGTCATCCCACAGCTGATAGGTTTCGTCGTTTTCATGATCGCCATCGTCGCCGAGGTCGAAAGGATCCCCTTCGATCTGCCTGAGGCGGAGGCCGAACTCGTCGAGGGCTGGTGGACGGAGTACGGTGGCATTAGATTCGGCCTGCTTATGCTCGCCGAGTACTTCAGGGGCTATGCCGGGGCTGCCGTCGCCGTTCTTCTATTCCTCGGCGGATGGAATGGGCCGGTCCTCCCGCCCGAGATATGGTTCCTGATCAAGGTATTCATAGTGTTCTTCATCTTCATCTGGCTCCGCGGCTCGTTGATGAGAGTCAGGATTGATCAGATACTGAACATCGGCTGGAAGCGCCTGCTTCCTTTGGCGATGGTCAACCTAGTGATCGCCGTCGCGTTCAAGACTCTGGGGTGGTTCTAGATGGCGAAGGATGCGAAGAGGTCGAAGAAGAACCCCGGACTGACGGGTTACGTCCTCAGGCCGATGTACGCCACCTTGAAGGAGACCATCAGGGCCACTGTGCACCGCCCGAACACGGTCCTGTACCCATGGGAGAAGGTCGAGCTCCCGGAGAATTATAGGGGGAGGCCCGGACTGGTTATGGAGCGATGCATCGGTTGCGGCATCTGCATGCGCATCTGCCCGACGGGCTGCATCGAACTGGTGGAGATCGAGGACAAGGACCACGGCAAGATTAGGAAGCCGCAGGTCAACCTGGGTCGGTGCATGATGTGCGGTTACTGCGCGGAGTACTGTCCGAAGAGCGCGATGATCGTCACGCCAGAGTACGAGCTCGCCGCATCGTCAAGGCAGGACCTCATCTACGACCCCTATGAATTGCAGCACGAGTACAAACCCGGCTACGAGGTGCACATCGTGGAGGTCCTTCCCTCGGAGCTGAAGAAGGGAGTTGTTGAAAGGGAACCCGGCAAGGAGGGCAAGGACAGACCCGAGCTCGATGACAAGAAGTGCATAGGGTGCGCGCGCTGTTCGAAGATATGCCCCGCTGAGTCAGTTGAGATGGTCCAGGTCGGAGTGAATGAAAAGGGGAAGCCGATCAAGAGACCCAAGTTCGACTACTCGAAATGCGTCGGCTGCGAGCAGTGCATCGAAAACTGCCCGAGGGACGCGCTGACGATGAAGGAGGCGCTCTGATGGACCTCGACCTGTTGTTATTCATCATATTCGCGATCATGACAGTCGCCGCAGCCGTCGCCGTCATCTTCTCGAAGGAGGTCGTCCGTAGCCTCATGTATCTGGCGCTGACCTTCCTCGGCGTTGCGATCACGTTCATCTTCCTGAGCGCGGAATATGTCGCGATAATCCAGATCCTCATCTATGTCGGAGCTGTCACCGTTCTGATCCTGTTCGGTATCATGCTTACGAAGAGGAAGCTATCAGGGGGCGACAAGCGTGAATAGGCACACGATCGCATCGATCACAGCAGTCACCGCCTTGTTCGTTATCGTGCTCGGCTCCTTGTTGGTCGTGAACTGGCATGCTGGAGACATATCGCAGATGGGCACCGAGAAGGTCGGGAATGCGCTGTTCGACGATTACGGCATCGCCTTCTTAGTGATTGGCCTAGTCATGTTCACGGCGATGCTTGGCGGAGTGTTCCTGGCAAAGGAGGATGACAAATGATACCGATAGAGTACTTCCTCGCGTTGTCCGCCATACTGTTCGCCCTCGGAGCTTACGGAGCGCTCACCAGACGCAACACGATCGTTGTCCTGATGTCCATCGAGATAATGCTTAATGCCGCGAACATAAATTTCGTCGCCTTCTCTTCGTTCTTCAACGACGTCAGGGGACAGGTGTTCGCTTTGTTCTCGATTGCGATCGCAGCAGCTGAGGTCGCCGTCGGTCTCGCGATACTGTTGAACCTCTTGAAAACGAGGGAGACGATCGACCTCGAAGAGATCAGCATCCTGAGGTGGTGAGATGCAACTAATAGAGTTCGCCTGGCTGATCCCCGTATTCCCTCTTCTCGCCGCTGTGATAATCGGTCTGCTCGGCAAGAAGATGAAGCAGGGCGGAGGGTACATCGCGATCGGTGCCGCGGTCATCTCGCTCATTATCTATTTGCTTGTCGTCGTGTCTGTGCTCGATGGTTCGTTCGACGCTGCTGACGGGGTCGCAGACGGCGTCTACGAACAATCTGGGACTTGGATCAATCTCACGTCGACGTACAAGTTCGAGATCGGGATATACATCGACCAGCTGACCGCACTGATGCTGATGGTGGTGTCGATAGTCTCGACCCTCGTCATCATCTACTCGATCGCGTACATGGGCGATGAGGGCGGGAGGAAGAGGAGGTACTACACCGAGATCTCGCTGTTCGTCGGAGTGATGCTCGGTCTCATCCTCGCCAACAACTACCTCGAGATGTTCATATTCTGGGAGCTCGTCGGTCTGTGCTCCTACCTTCTCATCGGCTTCTGGTACCACAAGCCCTCCGCGGCGTCGGCCGCGAAGAAAGCCTTTATCGTGACCAGGGTCGGCGACGTCATGTTCATGCTTGGGATCATAATCCTTTTCACCACATTCAAGACGTTGAACTTCCGGGACCTCTTCTCGATAGAGGCGTCGGGCAGCGATCTCGGCCTCTTGACGCTCGGGACATTCTTCATCTTCGGCGGGGCGATCGGGAAGAGCGCGCAGTTCCCGTTGCACGACTGGTTGCCGGATGCGATGGAGGGTCCGGCAACCGTCTCAGCGTTGATACATGCCGCCACAATGGTCAAGGCCGGTGTGTACCTCGTTGCGAGATCGTTCCCCCTGTTCGTCCAGACCCCGGAGACGCTGATCATCGTCGCGATCATCGGCGGCGTGACGGCGTTCATTGCCGCCACTATGGCCCTGAACTCCCCGAACATCAAGCGCGTGCTCGCCTACTCCACGATTAGCCAGCTCGGATATATGATGCTGGCCTTGGGCGCGGGCGGGTACTTGTTCTTCAACGCGATGGGGTCGGAAGGATACACGTCCTCGATGTTCCATCTGATGAACCATGCGTTCTTCAAGGCACTGCTGTTCTTGTGCGCCGGCAGCGTCATACACGCTGTCGGAACCGAGGACATGCGTCTTATGGGCGGCCTGGGGAAGACGATGAAGATCACTTCCTTCACAATGCTCATCGGCGCGCTTTCGATTTCCGGGATACCACCGTTCAGCGGGTTCTGGAGCAAGGATGAGGTCCTTGCGGTAGTATGGAACGCCGGTTCCCTAAGCTGGGTATTCGGCCTCTTGTACGTCCTAGGAGTAGCCACCGCGTTCATGACGGCGTTCTACATGTTCAGGCTCTGGTTCATGACCTTCAAAGGCGAGCCTGGCGAGGCGTCAAAGCACTCGCACGAGTCGCCGAAGATCATGACCGTGCCTCTCATAATCCTGTCCATATTCGCGGCCGCGTCGTTCTTTGTGCTCTTTATAGGGGACGGGTTCGGAGGAACGGTGTACTTTGGGGAGTCGCACGCGCTCCCGGCTGTCGAGATGCTCACCGAGATGTTCACCGATCCGTTGACATACGTGTCGATAATCGTCGCGGCGTGCGGCCTGGGACTCGCCTATCTTGTTTATTACAAGAAGAGAATCTCATCGGACGTATTCGTATCGACCATTTGGACAAGATCCCTATACAATATGCTGCTGAAGCGCTACGGCTTCACGGCGGGGTACGACGCGTTCGCGGAGAAGGTCGTTTACGGGTTCTCCTTGGCTATCGATTGGCTAGACCGGAAGGTTATCGACGGCATCGTGAACGGTACTAGTCTCGTGCTCGTGAGGGCCGGCAGCTACATCCGCAGGATCCAGACCGGACATGTCCAGAGCTACGCGACGGTCATAATCGCCGGAATATCGATCATACTAGTGCTCCTGTACCTGCTCGGAGGGCTGAGGTGACGCCATGCTAGAGAACGTGCCGATACTTACACTGATCATACTCTTCCCTCTGATAGGGGCGATACTGGTCTTCCTTTCTGGGAAGAACGTCAAGGCCGCCAAGGTCATGGCACTGATGTTCTCCGGGATATCGCTAGTGCTCTCGTTGCTGCTGCTGACGAGCTTCTCCCTTGACATCGGGACATACCAGTTCGGGGAGAGCTATGAATGGATCCCCGGCCTTGGAATATCCTTTTCGCTTGGGGTCGATGGCATAAGCATACTCATGGTGTTCCTGACCGCCCTGCTGTGCTTCCTGGCCATCCTGTTCTCCTGGGACGTGGAGAACAGGACGAAGGAGTACATGGGACTGATGCTCATACTGGACGTAGGCGTTCTCGGGGTGTTCACCTCCCTGGACTACTTCCTATTCTACGTCTTCTGGGAGATTGTCCTCATACCGATGTACTTCCTGATCGCCATCTGGGGCGGTCCGAGAAGGGAGTACGCGTCGATCAAGTTCTTCATCTACACCCACGTGGCAAGCCTTGCCATGCTCATCACGATAATGGCGCTGTACTTCGAGGCGAAGCCGGTCCTTGGCTATGCCTCCTTCAGCATGGTCGACATCGCCAGCGTGGCACCAGATTTCGGTCAGCTGTTCCAGGTCGCCGCATTCGGTGCGCTGTTCTTTGCGTTCGGCGTCAAGATGCCGGTGGTGCCGTTCCACACCTGGCTGCCGGACGCACACGTCGAAGCTCCGACCGCTGGGAGCGTGCTGCTGGCAGGGCTCCTGCTGAAGATGGGGGCATACGGTCTGATCAGGGTCGCGCTCCCGACCCTACCAGAGGGCGCGAACGCGCTCATGCCTCTGATGCTCGCGATAGCGATTATTTCCATCCTCTACGGCACAATAATCAGTCTGGCGCAGAAGGACCTGAAGAAGATGGTCGCATACTCATCAATCAGCCACATGGGCATAGTGCTTCTGGGCATATCGACAGGCAGCCAGCTGGGCATCTCCGCTGCTGTGTTCCAGATGTTCGCCCACGGACTGATAACAGCGGTCCTGTTCATGATGTGCGGCGTGGTCCAGCATAAGACCGGCACGAGAGAGATCCCACTGCTCGGCGGTCTGGCGGCGAAAATGCCGATTGCGACTACATTCATGACGATAGGTTTCCTCGCCTCGCTCGGTCTGCCTGGAATGGTCGGCTTCATCGCCGAGTTCTCGGTGTTCGTCGCGACGTTCGACGCCTATGAGTGGCTTCTACTCCTGCCAATCGCCAGTGTGGTGATTACCGCGGGATACTACCTCTGGGCGTTGCAAAGGACGATGTTTGGACCGATGACCAATAAGATCGATACGAGTCACCTTCACGACGTCAACTGGTACGAGACCGCGCCCCTTGTGATCCTCTGTATCTTGATTATTCTCTTCGGCATGCTGCCGAGTCTCGGTTTCGACTTCATAAGAACTTCGGCCGGTATCGTGTCTGGAATCCTGGGGGCGGTCTGATTGGTGGACCTTAGCCCGATATATGCCGAGATCGTCATGGTCGCGTTCGCTGTGGCGATACCTGCTATCTATTACGGGACGAAGTCGGACAAGATAGTGTCCGCCACGTCGTTGATCGGCATCGCGGCATCGATCGCTCTCGTTCTGTTGTTCTGGTTCGACGGGGCTCAACCCGTGACCCTTGAGGGCGGACTCCTGCGCATGGACGCCTTCTCCGCTATTTTCAAGCTGGTGTTTCTGTCGGTCGCGTTCTACGTTGCGCTCGCCTCATCCAAATATGTTTATGGCGAGAGGCATGTCGCTGAGTATTACACGCTCGTCATGATGGCCACTGTCGGGATGATGATCGTGGCCTCATCGCTCGACCTGATCACGTTGTTCATCGGCATCGAGCTCGCGAGCCTATCGTCCTACGCCCTGGTCGGCTTCAGGAAGAAGGACAAGAAGGGTGCCGAGGCCGCAACGAAGTACTTCGTCATCGGCGCCATATCGTCCGCGATCGCTCTCTACGGCATTTCGCTGATGTACGGTCTCGCCGGTAGCACACTGTTCAAGGATATCGGCACAGCGGTCGGCGGGATGGAGAGCATGGATCCGGTAATATACCTCGCGCTCGGTCTGTTGATGGCGGGGTTCGGTTTCAAGGTCGCGATAGTGCCGTTCCACATGTGGGCACCAGACGTGTACGAGGGCGCCCCGACAACGATCACTTCTTTCCTCGCCGCGAGCTCGAAGAAGATGGGGTTCGTCGCGCTGTTCAAGGTATTCCTCATCGGGCTGATTGCCATCCGGGTGGAGTGGCAGTTCGTGATCGCTATCATCGCCGTCCTGACGATGACTTTCGGCAACCTCGTCGCAATCTCCCAGACCAATATCAAACGGATGCTAGCCTACTCGAGCATCGCTCAGGCAGGTTACATATTGATAGTGCTTCCGATCGGTACCGATTACGCTCTCGCTGGCGGCATATTCCACATCATCACCCATGCCTTCATGAAGGGAGGCGCGTTCATCATAATCGCGACGTTATCGACGGTCGCCATCGGGGAGACCCTTTCGGACTACAAGGGCCTAGCGAAGAGATCGCCCCTGATGGCATTCTCGATGATGCTCCTCCTGTTCTCCCTGGCTGGGATACCTCCACTGGCTGGATTCGCTAGCAAGTTCGTGCTGTTCTCCAGCGCGGTCGACGTCTCCGTCGCCCCAATCGACAATTGGGTCGTGTGGCTGGCGGTCGCGGGTGTGCTGAACAGCGCCCTGTCTTTGTACTATTACGTCCGCGTGATCAAATACATGTATGTCGAGGAAGGGCCGACCGAGAGGCTCAAGCTGCCGAGGGCCATGGTCGCCGCGGTGCTGATGACGGTAATCGCGACGATAGTGATTGGTCTCTATCCAGGACCTGTAATAGACGCGTGCCAGCAAGCGGCAAGAGCATTCTTCGCGTAGGCGGTTAGGAACTCTAGTCCTTCTTGCTCTCGATGTCTTCCCACGCCCTTAAGGCTTCAAGGAACGAGATCGTTCCGATGAAGTCGCCTTTGAAATCGACGACGAGTACTCTACTGACCCCTCCGATGAGCATCAATCTGAGTGCATCGATCACGAATCCGTCCTCCTTTATCTGGATGCATGGATTCTGACCCACGAGCGTGCAAGCGGTCATAAACTCTCTGACCTTGACTTCTGAGGGGTCCTTGCCCTGTACGATGATCCTCGTCACGTCGGTCGAAGTGATCACGCCGATGACCTCGCCGCCCTCTCTGACGACGATACCTGTCCTGCCCTTCCTCAGCATGACTCTGATGACGTCTTCAAGCGTCGCGCCATAATCGACGGTCGGGGGATCTCGGTCGACGAAGTCTCGAACTCTCGCCTTTCCTTGCATATACATCACCCAGTTATTCTGGCACCATGAATATAATCTTTTCAGGAGAAACCATCCTATCCTCGATGCAATCGGACAGCATTTCGACCGCCGACCCGATGGGCTCCAATCTGTTTCAAGACTCATTTCAGGCTCGGCAGCCAGGATGAGAAGGGAACAATGGTTAAGTACAGAATCGACGTTACGAAAAAACCATGTCCGCCCGCTGGGAGTCTCCAATCAACGAGGAGCTCAAGATGGCCGAGGAGGCGATCGGTAAGAGCGTGTTCTCTCAGCAGCAGCTTCTCACCGAGATCTCAATGCACGTGATCGGCTCTGGCGGGAAGAGGATCCGTCCAGGCGTCGCGATCCTGGCCTTCAAGGCCGTCGGCGGAACCGACACATCGAAGATAGTCGGCATGGCCGCGGCTTTCGAGCTGATTCACAGCGCCACGCTCATCCATGATGACATAAGCGACGGCGGGAAGATGAGGAGGGGCAAGGCATCTGCATTCAGGAAGTTCGGAGTTCATAGGGCATTGGTCGCTGGCGATTTTCTCTTCGTGAAGGGGTTCCAGATCGGTGGCCCCCAGGATAGTCGCGTCGTGAACTACCTTGCCGACGCGTGCACGAATATGGCCGAGAGTGAGATGGTCCAGAGATCTCATCTCCGAGACCCGAGAACACCGATCGACAGCTACCTGAAGATCATCGAAGGCAAGACGGCTAGACCGATCGAGGCTGGCGCGAAGGTCGGCGCGTTCATCGGTGGCGGCACATCCAAACAGGTGGAGGCGTTGGGTAGCTATGGGTTGAACCTCGGGTTGGCATTTCAGATCACAGATGATATTCTCGACATAGTGGGGAGCGAGGCGACCCTAGGCAAGCCGAAGGGCATGGATTTCTCGGACGGAACTCCGACGTTGCCACTGATACTGGCGATGAACGACGGCGTGGACCGCAAGCGCATATCGACCCTTTTCAGGAAGAAGGAGAAAACACCTGGTGAGGTGAGAGAGGCCCTGCGCTTGTTGTCGCGATCTGATGCGCTTGAGAGCGCTAGAAAGTACGCACGCGAATTCTCGGACAGGGCGGTCCGTTGTCTCGAACCCATTGCACCATCCGTATACAAGGACTCTTTCCGGACGCTTGCCACTGTGGTTGTCGAGAGGGACTCTTAGTGCTCACTATTATATGAGGCTGAAATATGGCCGAGGATCTGAAGGACGCTGACGTTGTCGTGATAGGGGCTGGGCCGGCCGGTTGCACCGCGGCCGAGCACGCTGCGCTCAACGGGGCGGACGTTCTGGTCGTGGAACGCAAGGAGGAGGTCGGCGTCCCCGTGGCCTGCGGTGAGTTCCTTCCATCCGTTGAGGAGATTAAGAGAATATTCCCTCGCGCTGGGGAAGTGGACTCGCTCTTCGACTTCCCGGCCAGTCTTGTGTCTCTGAAGATGGAAAGGCTGAAACTGTATTCTCCGAATATGCGGCTGTTCGAGATCCCATTCTCTGCGTACACAACCGACCGTGATCGTTTCGACAAGTACCTGGCATCGAAGGCCGAGAAGGCTGGAGCCAGAATCGTCACTGGTTGTGCGTATTTCTCTGTCGAAGGCGGGGAGGTCGTGACGTCTTTGGGCAAGGTCAGGGCGAAGGTTGTTGTCGGCGCCGATGGGGCGCTGTCCAGGGTCGCTTCGTCGCTCGGTCTCCCTAAGAACAAGGACATCTACCCAGCAATCACGGCCCAAGCGAAGGGTGACTTCGAGCCGATCCCGGAGATGTACTTCGGGAACATAGCGCCTGGCGGATACGCTTGGATCATTCCGAAGAAGGACGGGGCGAACGTGGGGGCGGGCGTGTCCCCTGGGTTTGCGAGAGAGAGGATCGGCGATTATTTCGACCGATTCGTCCGGTGGAAGGGATTGTACACCAGTAAGCCTGTGGGGAAATACGTGCCCATGTCGGGACCGCTGATCAGAACGACGGCCAGGAACGGGCTACTCGTTGGGGACGCAGCGGGGCACGTGATGGCGGTCAATGGTGGGGGAATCCCCATAGCGATTATCTGCGGGAGACTGGCTGGAGAGGCGGCCGCCGCGAACGTATTGAAGGGGCAACCCCTCGCAACTTACGAGAAGACCTGGCGGGACCGGGTCGAGAAGCCGCTTCGAACGGCCGTAAGGACAAAGAAGCTGGCGTCGCTCTGCTTCGGCAGCCAGTGGCGGCTCGGAGCGGCGATGAGTCTCCTCGGAAAGAGGAGGATGGCGAACATGATCAGATGCAAGCCAGTGTTCCCTTGAATTGGCTGTTGGTGACTGTCGATATATTGTCCGGTCCTCGTTTCGGCATGAGCCTATGTCTAAGTTAGAGAATTGTAGGTCACATTAATGTCTAATATAGAAAGATTGTTCTAGTTGTTTGTACATAACAATGCCTCATGCGGCCAACGAATGGCGGTCGGAATGGTGAATTGCGGCCTGTATCGGAGACATCCACATCAGGGTCATGGGTATACTGGGCGTTCGATGAGTCTTCCGAGCTCCAGACCGTTCCATTCGATTCCATGTACACCTATCTTGCGTACGAGGAGACGGACTACTTGGAGAGGCTCCGAAAAAGCACTTGAGATGTCGATAACATAGTGTTCTCCGACCCCCTCTCTTCCAGCCTCACTTTCTGGACCTTGACGTTCTCAAAGGGCTCCCGCAGACCGGGCACTCCGGGTACTCCTTGTCCCAGATTCTTCCGCACCCGGTGCATCTGAGCTTCCATTTCACGAGCTTCTTTATCCCCTTGAGTCCGACCGCCTTGTACTCGATGTTCATGTACTTCGCGAGGTTCTGAATCGAGTAGTCGTCGGTCAGCAATGTCGCCCCGATCTCCTTCACCAGGGCAAGCACTTCAATGTCCGTTTGGGACAACCTCGAGAGATCGCCGGTCTTCTCCGCCGCGTCCTTCACCAGCTTAAGCGAACCCGCCCCGGGATGCGATATCCTCAGCGCATGCTCCCAGTAGCCGGTCCTCTTGTCTCCGTACTTTTCCAACTCCGCGATGACGCTAGGGGTCGTGTGCACCTCCGCGTCAGGAGGCAGGTCCTGCATCGAGAACAGGGCAGATGTGTCCAGGACCAGCTTCATCGTCAGGCAATCATCGGCGGTGATAAAATACTATTCCTTCTTTGGAAACTCGCGGGTTATGATTATATATGCCCTTCTCAATCCGCAATACCACATGAAGGAGATCAAGGTCGACAGGGAGATCATCGATTTCATAAAGATGAACGGGAAGGACTATAGGGTCTCGACCTCATGTTACGGCCCAGTGATACTCCCGATCGAGATGAAGTCACCGAAAGACACTGATATCAGGATCCCCGTCGGGAAGAACACTCTTTACGTTTCCATCGTCCAGGCGAAGTACATCGACCGTGTCACAAAGTCGATGCTTTATGACTCGTCGTTCCGTAAGAAGTGTTCGCTATTCTAGTCGAATGGAATCTCTTGCCTGCTCTGAACGGCATAGTTGATCATCTCTTCGACATCGATCCTCGTGCACTCCTCCGCGACATTGCTCACCCTGGCCATCGTCACTGGTTTGCTTGGGACGAAGCGGCAGGGGGCAGTAGTTCGGATCGATATGTCGTATGTGTCTATCTCCTTTGCAATCGCTTCGATCTCGAGCTTGTCAATGCCTATGAGAGGTCTCAGAACAGGGAAGTCAAGCCAGTGCTCCTCCACCCTTATGTTATGCAGGGTCTGGGAAGCCACCTGGCCAAGCGATTCCCCAGTGACGATGGCATCAGCGTTGACCGCCTCGCAGAGCCCTTTCGCGACCCTCAGCATCAGCATCTTGCACAGCACGCACTGGAACCCCCTATCGCAGGTCTCCGATATCTTCCTCTGGTTCCTACTGTGAGGTGCGACGTAGAGAGTGACGTTTCTCCCGACGGAGCTTCTTATGGTCCGTGCGAGATTCTTGGCCTTGTCTATTGAGACATCCCCTTCATCGAGACTGTTGTCCATATGGAGGAGGACCACGTCCGCTCCTCTCCTGCCCATCAAGCATGCCGCGACGGGGGAGTCGATTCCTCCTGAAAGAAGACAGACGACCTTGAATCTCTTCACAATCTCCCGAATCCCAAATGGCCTGTCTCCCTATAAGCTTCGGGTTCCTGGTGGCTGTAACGGAAGAATTTGGTTGTCCGGACCGTCGGGATCCCAGAATGCGAAGAGCGCATCTATGCAAAAAACAGAATCGTGTCACTGCGAGCATGCCAGTCAGCTGGCAGCGTAGTGTCATCTATCAATTGAGGGAATGTCTTCTAATTGTTGAACCGGGGCTGATCTACTCCTCCGAGGCCGATTGAGGTCGCGTAGTCGTCATCCTCGTCACCCTCTGCTTCAACGACTATGTTGAAGAGCATGTTCACGATCTCTCTCATTTGTCTCAGTTCGTTTCTCAGGTCATTCACTTCGCAAACGAGGTCCTCTGTGGTCTTTGTCATGCACTCCCTGCGACTGCCTAACATCGATTACAGATATATTCTTTTTCCCGTAGTCTCAGAAGCTGATATCCAGCTCGTCGATCTGGACTCGAATCCTGAAGGCTAAAACTTCACGTCGCTGTAGTCGTCCGCGGTCTTCCGGTACTCCGTCCGATCGCAGGTCTCACAGTACAGTCCCTTGCCCTTTTTCTTCAACGACGCGCGGCAGCGTTTGCACAGTGCTCTGACGACGCCGAGATGCGGTCCGACGGTCGAAAGCTGTATCGACGGCTTGACCTGCAGCACCTTCGCTCTGATGATGTCGCTCGGCCTCAGCTCCCTCCCGACCTCTTGGGTGTACTCGGATGACACTTTCGATATGTGGATCGTGCCATTAGTGTCGCCGGCAACGTTCCTCTCCTCCCCCTCAACGGCCACGACCTCGCAGATCGCCATGCTGCTTCGCACGTCCGTTACCTCGCAGAAGACGCTGTCTCCGAGTTTCAATGTCACCGGAGGGTTCTTCGCGACAACCTTCGCGGTCTTCTCGTCGTGATCAAGCTCCAGCTCGCCTAGCAGAGCCGAGTATATCTTACCGTTCTCCTCGTAGGTCCCCTCACTAGGTATGAACTCCTCAACAACGGCCACTTCTTCGCCTGGTAGAACATTCCTCTTTTCCTTCATCGTCGGTCACCCAGTTTCCGTACGCAGAGCAACATGACCTCAACATTCTTCTTGGTCTTCGTGTGGAAGGCAAACATATGAGGTATCTCGAATTTATACCTTTTCTGAAAATCCACGCTGAAACCCGAGTCCCTGACCGTCCTCAATAGGAAGTCCTCCGTCTCGGCCATGTGGATAGAGTACACGACTTCCGCGACGGACATGGCAGTCAGAAGGAAGGGACGGTCGGCGCCTCTGTTCTGCGCCCCGAACGGGGGATTCATTATGACTGTATCAGCACGGGCCGAGAACCTTCCGACATCGGCCCTGACGAATTCGACATTCACACCTAGATCGTTCGCGTTTTTCCTCGCCTGTTGGAGGGCAGACGGATCCAAGTCGACCCCCACGGACGTATTGGACCTTAGCATCGCGGCTCCTATGGCGAACATCCCGTTACCGCACCCAAGATCCAGCATCTTCCTCCCCTCGATGTCTCCGTGCGAGAGGGCCTCGAACAGCACGTCCGCTCCAATGTCCGCAGGGGTCGAGTACTGTTCCAGCTGAACGCTCGGGTTTGCCAAAGGAGGTATCCCTTGGAGCAACCTTTCCAGAGTCTGCTTCTTCATCACAGGATTACCCCAATTCTCTGGGGAATATGAACCCTTCCACTGCGATGTCTGACAATCACTCCTAGGAAAAGTCTCGTGCCTAGCGCTTCAGGCCCAACTTCAGAAAATCTGCACTGGTCAGGATTCCAACGACAGCACCCTTCCGCGAGACGAGTATCGCTTCCTCCATCTGGAGATGGAGAGAGGCCAGCTCGACAGGGGTGTCCTCGCTGAGGATGGGAAAAGGATCCGTCATGATGTCCTCGACACGGGTCCTCATTACGCTCTCATATGCTCTGTGCCCGTTCTTTGTCTCTTCTATGGTGTAGTCCCTTGTCCTGTCGTCCGTTATGCTCCCGACAACGCGATCCCCTGAGATCACTGGGAGCTGTGTGAAAGGACCCTTGAACATTCTGTCGACCGCCTCACCGATCGTCTCATCCGGCGATATGGAGACGACGCCTTTGGTCGCCAAATCCGCCACGGTAAGGTGGGCGCCGGCCCTCTTTCCGTCTATCTTTCTTTGGTCCATGACCTTCTCAAAGGCTGCGAATATCTTCCGGATGTTACCATACGAGGGATCGATGCCGCCCTTCTCAATCTTTGCTATCAGGGATTGGCTAACACCTGCCAAGTTAGCCAGTTCTCTCTGGGAAAGCTCAAGGCGCCCTCGGAACTGACGGATCTTGTCCAAATCCGGAAGTTGGGGCATTATTGCGATGCCATACGATACGGTCAATCACGCCCTCCGTGCAGACTACCTTCATCTGGATTCAGGCATATAGAAGTTGTCGGGTGCACGGAGACCGGATTCTGGTGAATCTTCTCACCGGCGGCTTGCGCATTCTCATAACGATTATCGTATGATTATTCCGTAATTTTCATATGTATAGGGACATGGTCCTCATCATATTGATAATAGGTACGAATATCGTAGAAGAATATTCTCATAGGATTCAAATGAGCACAAACCCTTAACTAGAGGTAAAAGGGTAATTCCGGGTGAACCGTGCGAGGTTATCTGCTTGAACTCTGGGGTTGATTCCGCCGCGTCAGTGCATTTGGAAGCAGTTACTGGCGAGGACATCGTCGGCATGAAGCATAGGTGGACGGGGTAGCCCCTTCTCATCGAGGAGTTGTCTGAATGTCAGGTCTGCAAGGGTACCCTATTTTCCAGAGCGGTATGTTTCGAGCCAGCAGAAAGAGGACAATTCCGGAGAGACCGAGGACCCATCTCGCAACTCGACCTCCGAACCTCAGATACCAGATGGGCGGATGTGGCATAGCCGGCTGTATCTCGATCCAAGGGGACAGGATCTCGGGCGAGGGCATAATGAGAATGCTCACGACGATGAGCGAGAGGGAGAACGGTCTCGGAGCGGGATACGCTTGTTACGGTCTCTTCCCAGACCGCAGGGATGAATTCTGCATCCAGGTCCTCTTTGACAACGAGGAATCGAAGTGTCTTGTCGAGGAGTTCCTCAAGGAGCATGCGGATGTCAGGAAGGATGAGAGGGTCTTCACGAAGAAGGTTCAGTCGCTAGCTCCGCCGTATCCCTTGGTTTGGCGTTACTTCATCAAGCCGGCGGACAAGAGGGAGTGGCGCGGCAACTCGAGCCTGAGTGAGGGGGACTACGTCGTCAAGTTGGTCATGCACATCAACAAGAGCATCGACGGGGCATTCTGTGTCTCGAGCGGGAAGGACATGGCCGTCTTCAAGGGGAATGGATACTCCTACGAGATATCTGAGTTCTACGACATCCGGAGGTACAGCGGTCAGCTCTGGATCTCGCATTCAAGATTCCCAACGAACTCGCCAGGATGGTGGGGAGGCGCCCATCCCATCGGCATACTGGATTGGGCAGTGTGTCACAACGGCGAGATCACGTCCTACGGTGTCAACAAGAAACTCGTGGAGATGGCGGGCTACGAATGCACGCTTCTCACGGATACGGAGGTCATCGCGTACATGTGGGACCTCTTGGTACGGAAGCACGAGCTTCCTATCCCCGCCGCGGCGTTCGCCATGGCTCCCTGTCATCACTCTGAAATATCGCGCATGGACCCGGAGAGCAGGTTGCTCGCGAACGCTCTCAGGCTTACGTACAAGGAGGCCTTCTTGAACGGGCCGTTCAGCATCATCGTCGGCCGGAGGGAGCCAGAGATCACTATGATTGCGCTCGCCGACAGGAAGAAGCTCAGACCGCTCATCGTCGGAGACTCCCCGGACCACAAGATGGTGTTCGCGGCCAGCGAAGAGTGCGCGATACGGTCGATTGATGCACAAGCGGAGACCTGGACCCCGAACGCGGGAAGTCCTATGATCGCGCAGGTCGGGAAGGGGGTCATCCGCGCTGGGATCGAACCGCCTTTCTTGGGGGTGGTGCGATGAACGCGGCGGTTGACCTCGCCAAGAATAGCATTGGTCATCTTCTTCCTGATCGGTTCAGGCCGGTCATCGATTACGAATCATGCAAGCGCTGTAAGAAATGCGTCTCCGAGTGCAGCTTCAAGGCAATCGATTTCATCGACGGTCGCGTGACGCCCACGGGCGGATGCGTCGCGTGCGGAAGGTGCGCCGCCTTCTGCCCGACGGGCGCCATCGAGATCGAGGTCATTCCGGACCAGTTCCCTCCGCACGCCAACTTCACCGAGCGGATCAGGCGGGGCATCATATCTCAGGCGAGCACCGGCGGCGTCCTGCTTTCCTCCTGCGGCACCGACGTGGAACATCCTATCATCTTCGACGAGATACTTCTTGACGCGGCCCAGGTAACGAATCCTTCCATAGACCCGCTCAGGGAGGAGATCGAGACGATTACATTCCTCGGGAGGAGGTCCGGAAAGCTGACGGTTTCTGAGAAGGACAGCTTCGCGTTCATAAGTGAGATCGGCCCCGTTGTCGCGATGGACATGCCGGTGATGATCGGACATATCAGTCTCGGGTCGGTCAGCTACAACGCGCAGAAGGCGCTGTTCACGGCGGCGAAGGAGCTGAACATCGTCGCCGGCTCGGGGGAAGGCGGACTGCATCCGGATTTCTACGTTTACGCCGATCACATCAACAGCGAGGTCGCCAGCGGCAGGTTCGGTGTGACATCAGACTATCTGAACAAGGTCGCTACGGTGGAGATAAAGATCGGGCAAGGAGCGAAGCCCGGCCACGGCGGGCATCTCCCCGGCGAGAAGGTCACCGACCTGATCTCTCAGACCAGGATGATACCCATTGGCACTGACGCCCTGTCCCCATATCCTCATCATGACATCTACAGCATCGAGGATCTCCAGCAGCTGATCGCGGTCCTCAAGGAGGCGACGGAGTACCGCGTCCCGATTGGGGTCAAGATCGCCGCGACGCATAATGTCGCAGCAGTCTCTTCCGGGATCGTTAGGGCGGGGGCGGACTTCCTGACGATAGACGGGTTCAGGGGCGGAACTGGTTCGTCCCCAAGGATCATCAGGGACCATGCGGGTATTCCTATCGAGGTCGCCGTGGCGGTCGTGGACAAGCGCCTGACGGAGGAGGGGCTGAGGAACAAGATGACGCTTTGTGCAGGCGGGAGCATCAGGAGCTCCGCGGACATGATAAAGTGCATAGCGCTCGGAGCGGACCTGGTCATGGTTTGCACAGCTGCCCTGGTAGCGATGGGTTGCCGCGTCTGTCAGCAGTGTCACAGGGGCTTGTGCTCCTGGGGCATAGCGACCCAGAGGTCGGAACTGACCTCGAGGCTCGATTCCGACGTCGCGGCGGTGAGAGTGACGAATCTGTTCAGCGCCTGGAACGAGGAGCTGAAGGAGGTGCTCGGCGCGATGGGCATCGACTCGGTGGAGAGTCTCGTGGGGAACAGGGACCGTCTGAGGTACTTTGGCGCCAATCCGAAGATAGCGGAGATAATGGGGGTAAAGCACGTTGGTGAAGGCTGGGGATGATCGTGTGAAGACCGAGGAACCGTTGATGGTCGAGGGTCATTCATCTCATGAGTTCAACGGCGTGGAAGTGAGCGGCGTCGTAGAAGGGGACACGGTCTTCATCCGGGCTGATGGGAGGGACGGCCTCGGGCACCCTCTGGACTATCACGCGCTGAATGCGATCATCAGAAAGACCATAATGACGAAGTGCAAGAGGATCGTTCTTGAGGGGGTCCTCGGACAGAGGTACATCGGGTCGGCGTCGTCCCGCTCGGATCTGAAGATCGATATCCATGGCACGCCGGGGAACAACCTTGGGGCCTTCCTGGACGGCTCGACGATCGAGGTCTTCGGGAACGCGCAGGACCTGACGGGGAACACGATGAACTCTGGGAAGATTATCGTTCACGGCAACGCGTGGGACGTGACCGGCCTTGCGGCAAGGGGCGGCGAGATCCTGATAAAAGGGGACACTGGGTACAGGGTCGGGATACACATGAAGGAGTTCGGGGGGGCGAAACCCGCCATCGTGATCGGAGGCACGGCGAAGGACTACCTCGGGGAATATATGGCCGGCGGCACGATCGCGGTCCTTGGGTTTGGACCGGACAACGGCAAGTTCCCCATCGGTCGCAACATCGGGGCGGGAATGCACGGTGGCAGCATTCTCATCAGGGGGCAAGTGTCCCATCACCAGCTCGGCCGAGGGGCGGTTTTCGGTGATATCATCGAGGATGACGTTCAAAGACTGGATGAGCTGATCGGGGACTTCGAGGAGGCGTTCAAGGTCGAAGCGCCGAGAGACTGGAGCGCATTCAGCAAGGTCTGCCCGAACACGTACCGTCCTTTCTCGGGCCATTACGATCCGACGCTCATATGAGCGGCGGGCTTGGTACCATCATACGCCCGGGAACCGCATCACCGACTCGAGAACGATCTGGACCTCAACATCCTTAAGACCCAACGGAATGATCTTGTTGGCGATGATGTCTTCGAGGGATCTGTTGTCTGGCGCATGGATTCGGATCAGAAGCATCCTGTCCCCGCTGACCGACAAGACCTCCATGACGCCAGGGATGTCCCTGAGCTTCTTCAGGGTCTCACTTGTCGCGTTTTCCGTGGGGTTTGCGAAAACAATGGCGTCGGACTTCATCCCGGTCTGTTCTGTGTTGACCACGGCCACGTAGCCAAGGATGACCTTTTCATCTTCCAGTCGCCTTATGCGATCCCTGACGGTGGAAGGAGACCTCCGCAGTCTCGATGCTATGTCGTTGTAGGTCATCTTACCATTTGTCGCCAGGAGCCTGAGGATCCTGCGATTCATCTCATCCACGGTGACCATACAACCCCCCTCGCCAGAAGCGATTCTCATTTACGTGATGTGAATATATAATATATCTCAGAAATATCGCATTTTCGGCGGAAGATTCATTGAAGTTGTGCTCCTAGAGCGTAGCTATGTTAACTGGAGTGAACAGTTCATGAAATGCTATCGAAGTAGCTGGTATCGGTTTCGAGGAATCTGGAGCTTGCATCGGAGGATTCTGACGAAGTGTGTTGACGGCCGAATCGGTTTCATCCCATCTTGTGTGTAGGCTGGGGGCGGGATGGGGAGAATGAATCGTCCTCGAAACCATCAATCCGCAGACCGAAACACTCTAATGAGGTCGCCACTGCCTTTCTGACCACGTCCTTTAGCTTCTCAGGAGAAGAAACGACCCTTGCGTTGACTGTCAATATGGAGGGTCCTTCTCCGTACCTCGATCCCTTCACGCCGTCGACGTTCACACTCTGGCAGACCAAGCTCATCTTCAGAGCATTGGTTTCCGAAGTGAGCATGAGCTTGACGTGGGCGATGTCATCCGCTTCGTACTCATCCGATATGGATCTCAGGACCCTCATCGCCATGTCGTATGCGTCGGTCTTGTCCGGGAGCGTGAGCTTGAAGCTGCCGTTGTACCAGCCCAGCTCCGCTTCCGCAGCGGCGTATATGTCGTAGTCTATCTCCACCGGGTGACTCGTGCTGACTTTGTTCGAAGAAACGTTATCGATCAGTTTGCCGAGCCCCGTCCCTGAGATTGAGGAATAAGATACTATCCTTGCCTTCGGATTGATCTTGCGGATGATGTCCTCCAGCTCTCGGACCCGCTCCTTTGGGACCATGTCCGTCTTTGAGAGGACGATGACCTCGCCCTCCTCAATCTGGTGCCTTCGAAGGTAGTCTCCTGGGGTCGCTGAATCAATGATGTCTGATAGCAGTCTGGTCGAATCGACGAGTATCATCAATGGGGCAACCTCGAACTCATTCGGATAGATTGCCTTCAAGGGTGCGATGACGGTCGCCAAGAGGTCCGTGCAGCTTCCGACCGGTTCGGCGAGAATAATATCCGGTCTGGCGGACGATACGAGCGTCCTTGCGCTCCTCAGGAAATCCGGGAACCTGCAGCAGAAGCAACCTCGAAGCACCTCGGAGACGTCGAAGCCAAGCGATTTTGAGTACTGTGTATCCACCAAAGCCTCGCCTTGGTCGTTGGTGATTATCGCGACTGATTTGTCCATTTTCTGGAGTTGTGTGGCTATCTTCGTTGCAAGCGTCGTCTTGCCCGCTCCAAGGAATCCTCCGATTATCGCTATTCTCGTCTTCACAGGAAGCATATGGTGTTCTCGTTGTCGTAACAAAATCATCTGATAAAATCCTTGTCATTTACGTTTCATCTTGTCGGTGACAAGAACCTCTGGACCACCGCCGCTTCGTTATCGTTGGGATCGCGATCCCAGTATTCGAGTCTCTTGGCATTGAATTCACCGGTGGAGACTGGACCCTATTCGAGAAGATGTTCGAGCAAGGAATCCCGATGGGAGACCTCGGCATACTGTTGGCGCGGTTTGGAGCGGCAATCATGGCTCTGGTTGTTCTCTTCATGTTCACGATACTGGTGGCGGTCTTCTTCTAGAAGTCCCTGAACACGACCGCATCTAGAACAGACGTCAAGATGTTCGGGAATGCGGGCATTCTAATGCTTTTCGGTGCGATCCTGATAATCATCCCGGTAGGATTCATCGTCATGTGGGTACATGGATATTGATGGTGATGGCTGTCGTGTCCTTCCTGATAAGGACGGGATAGTTATACGCATCTCGAATGACAGGACGATTGATGATTAGGAACGGGACGCCGCAGACTCGGTGCCCCTTTCAAACCTTCTTGCCATTCTCCGTTCATTCTCAGAGAGATGAAAAAGTGGAGTGGGCTTAGCAGAGACCGAGCATCGATCTAACCAGATGGTCGAAATTGGAATTTAATTCCTGCGTCATGGAGTGGGACCAGCCCGCAAAACCCTTTTCTCTTTTCTTCTTTCCCCCATCTGCCGAGGACTGTCAGTTGGTTATCACAAACAGACAGAACGCATGCCCATAATGATTGTGGAGGACTTCCTGGTCCCACTCCCCGGAATCAGGGAGATGATTCTTTCCATCAGAACGAATCGCCATTCCTAGAGCCCAAGTTCGGTCGATACTTTCCTCATGCCCTCAAGGGCCAATGGCAGGAACTCCGCCAATGGCAAACCTATGTCGATGCACAACGCGATTCTTTCGCGACTTACATTTCTTGCGAAGTCCTTGGAATTGTATTTCTTCATCAACGATTCCGGTTTCACTTCAATCAGCTTCTTCGAGGGCATCACGAGTGCGGAGGCAAGGACGAGTCCGGAGACAGCGTCACACGCCACCAGGGCTTTCTTGAGCTTGCTGTCCACGGAAACCTTGGTGTTCTCGTAGTTGTGCGCAGTAATCGCCTCGATGATCTCCCCCTCAGCGATTCCTTGCAGCAGCTCCTTTGCTTTAAGCGTGTGATCGCTCGGGCCGGAACAGACCTCAAAGTCTATGTCATGAAGAATTCCGACGACCTCCCATTTCTGAGCATCCTCACGGAGTCGGGCCGCTGTCTCTTTCATTACCGCCCCGACGGCGATCATGTGCTTGACGTTGTTCTCTTTCACGATGTGAGATCTCACGAGCCTTAGGGCCTCTTCTCGGGTTATCATGATGTGACACACAGAGTATTGCCCTTTGGATTCTTTATACATACTGACGGCGCGCACATCCTGAGCATATCCAGACATTCTTTTTCCGATTTCAATAAAGGCTAAGTCCCGCGTTCTCCTCTTTCTGTCATCTGGACAGACTCGCTTGTCATACAAGAAAATCCTACTTCTCAGTTACGCACCAAGTTGACAATCTTAATATAGTGCCTTCGAAATGGCCGGTCATCACCCCGAGGGAACGAATTTGCCGATCATCGAAACCAAGGACGTCTGCAAGACGTACGTCACCGGCCCATTGAAGGTCGAGGCACTGAAGAACGTCTCGCTCTCCATAGAGAAGGGAGAGATGGTAGCCATCATGGGCCCATCCGGTTGTGGCAAGACCACGTTGCTGAATTGCTTATCTGGCATAGACGAGGTGACCTCTGGCAGGGTGATCGTCGAGGGCAAGGAGATCACCGCGATGGATGATGATGCCAAGACCATCTTCCGCGCCAAGAGGATGGGCTTCGTTTTCCAGTTCTTCAACCTTCTGCCGGTGCTCACCGCCGAGGAGAACGTCGAGCTTCCGCTCCTTCTCACCGACGAGAACTCCAAGGATGCCCGGAAGAAGGCCCAGGAGCTGCTGGCTGCGGTCGGCCTGAAGGACCGCACCACAATGCCTCCCGCTTCCCTGTCCGGAGGCGAGAGGCAGAGGGTCACCATCGCTCGCGCGCTGGTCAACAATCCTGCGCTGATCTGGGCGGACGAGCCGACCGGCAATCTTGACAAGAAGACCGCGGACGAGGTCATCGCCCTCATGAGGAAGCTCAACAAGGAGATCGGCGAGACCTTCGTCATCGTCACCCATGACCCCGAGGTCGGGGCGGTGTGTGACCGCATCGTGTACATGAGGGATGGCCTCATCGTGGACGAGAATGGCAGCACCCAGAAGATCACCCAAGAAACACGAAGATTGGGGTGACCCCTTGGCCCGCCTCACGACCCTCGGCATGTTCGTCATCGGCGCACTTGCCATAATCCTCTCCTTCATTTTCCTACCCATCTCCTTCGCGCTGCTGGTGGTGATCGTTATCGTCATCGGATTTATCCTGCTGGACGCGCGAAAGCACCGCATCCTTATGACGATGGCCATCAGGAACATCGTCCGCCGCAAGGGGACGACCGCGCTGGTCATCGGCGGACTGATGGTCGGGACAGCCATCATCTCGACCTCGCTGGTGGTCGGGGACACGATGAACAACATGATCGTCAAGGAGGCCACCAACTCCCTGGGGGAGGTGGACTTCTCGGTCGGTGCGACGTTCGACGGCTACCGCTACTTCAACGACAGCTTCCTCAACCCGTTGGTGGATCAGTTCGCTGCCATCCAGCATGTCGACGCCTCGAACACCCTCATAATGGACAACGCGGCGATATTGGACAACACCAGCCAGCTGTCGAACCCATCGTTTGTGCTGCTGGGACTTAACGAAACGGTCGTACAGAACTTCGGTTACTTCTATGATCAGGACGGCAACCAGATGTCGGTCGCGCCAGGCCTGACGGAAATCTATCTGAATCAGAGGGCGGCGCAGGACATAGACGCCCACCAGGGCGACCAGGTCATCCTCTACAAAGGCCAGCAGCAATACGTCATCGTCACCGTCTCGATGATCGTCCAGGACAAGGGACTCGGTGCCTTCGGTTCCACGAACGCCGTCTATATGAATCTGGCGACCGCGCAGTTCTTTACCAACCACATCGGACAATCGAACTTCATCTTCGTTTCCCTTCAGGACCCGGGGGACAGCGGGCTGCAGTACGCTGACCAAGTGAGGGGCGACATCAACGCCATCCTCAAGCCGCTGGAGCCCACCACAGGCCTCAAGATTGTGGACGACAAGGCCGAGGCCATCGACAACGCCAAGACCATGTCCCAGATGTTCACCAGCCTGTTCTTCGTGTTCGGGGCCTTCTCCGTCATCGCGGGCATCGCACTGGTGGTGAACATCTTCACCATGCTGGGCGAGGAAAGGAAGGGAGAGATGGGAGTGGCGCGTGCTATCGGCATGAAGCGC
The DNA here is from genome assembly GCA_964544915.1 of uncultured Methanomassiliicoccaceae archaeon. GTDB lineage: Archaea > Thermoplasmatota > Thermoplasmata > Methanomassiliicoccales > JACIVX01 > JAJRAG01. The sequence goes on from CAZJDY010000020.1 coordinate 223,163, forward strand.
GTGCAGTTGCGCCGCCTTTTCACCTATGAAGGCACGCTCTATGCCGCCCTGGCCGCCGCGGTGGGGTCGGTGCTCGGGGTGTTGCTGGCCTACGTTATCGTCAACGCCATGAGCGGCATATTCAAGTCCACAGCGTTTTCCTTTGACCTGGTCAAGTACTTCACCTTCACCCCGCTCTCGCTCGTCCTAGGATACCTTGCAGGGTTCTCGCTGACCATTTTCACAGTCTACCTGGCGACCAGGAGGATCTCCAACCTCAATATCGTGCGCGCCATCCGTAACATACCCGAGCCCCCCGTCTCCAGGGAGGACAAGCGCGCCTTCAGGATCGGCCTGCTGCTATTGGTTGGTGGGATTTTCCTCCTGGTGTTCGGCGTTTCGCAGGAGAAGCTCGCCTATGCGAATTCCGGGCTCTCGTTCATCACCATATCACTCGGGTTCCTACTGCGCAGGGTCACCAGCGAAAGGGTCGCTTGGAGTTTTGCGGGCATACTGACATTGATTGTCTGGTTCCCGCTGCCTTTCGGCCTCAAGATCTTCCCCTATCAGGCGGACATCGAAGGCTTCGTGGTCGCGGGGCTGTTCCTGGTGGTCGCGGCGCTGCTCATCATCATGTTCAACTCGGACTCGATCATCCGTGTGCTCACAGGGCTCTTCCGCGTTAGGAAGGAGTACCGCGCGGTGCTCAAGACGGCCATCTCCTATCCGCTCAAGGCCAAGTTCAGGACCGCATTGAGCATCTTCATCTTCGGACTGGTCATCTTCACGATGACCACGCTGTCGGTGGTCTCTGGCATGATGTCCGTTAACATCGAGAGGATGGTGAACGAGACCTCTGGCGGATTCGATATCATCGCATACACCTCGGCCTCGCCCATCATGAACGATCCGTGGAACCAGCTCAACCAGACGGGCTCGTCGTTGCAGGGGAGCAACGCGAGCAACCTGATACCTTTGCCGGTGTCCCAGGCCACCATCAACGTGACGACGGTGGACCAGGCCACGCAACAATCGAGCTACATAGACCTACGTTATCAAGTGATAGGCTTCGGCTCTATTCTTTACACGCAAGGCAATTATCCGCTGGCCGATTACAATCATACGCTCTACGCGAGCGAGAACGATGTGTGGCGGGCCGTGCAGGCCAACGGCTCCTTAGCCATCGTGGACGGCAGCGTGAAGCCGCAGACGGGCCTGGGCGCGGGCTTCGGGCCGAACTCCGGCCCCTCATTTACCCTCCAGGTCGGCGAGGTGGTCGCTTTGAAGAACCCCTTCGGGACGTTCTACAACGTCACAGTGGTGGGGATCATGAAGCAGATCGCGCTGCAGGGATTCTTCATGCAGGAGCAGGCAGTCAGGACGGAATTCTTCGCAATGGGCTACACCATACTGCTGGTGAAGTTCCAGCCCGGGCTGGACACGGCCGAGCAGGCGGTGCTCCTCGAGAAGTCGTTCCTGGCCAACGGACTGCAGACCATCGACATCCAAGCCCTTGCGCGCCTGATAACCAGCCTGGTGAACAGCATGTTCACCCTCTTCGAGGCGTTCCTGGGAATGGGGCTAATCGTCGGCATCTCGGGACTGGGGATCATCACCATCCGTTCCATACATGAGCGTCGGATTGAGATCGGCATGATGCGCGCGATCGGCTACCGCAAGAGGATGGTGGTCGCCAACTTCGCCATCGAATCGGCGTTGATATCTCTGCTGGGCATACTCATCGGGACGATACTGGGGATTGTGGTCGGTTATGAGCTGTGGCAGACCGGTCTGCAGGCCGAGGGCTTCGTTTGGGTCCTCAACCTATGGCCCATAATCGCGGTGGGGCTGTTGTCCTTCGTGGCGACCATCCTCAGCGTGTATCCGGCCGCACGCGGGGCTAGCAAGGTCTCGCCGGCGGAAGTGCTTAGGTTCGAATGATTTGGCCGAAACAGTTCGTCCTCCGGCGCATAGGTGCAGAGTAATGTGCGGGGGGCTCGGCCTCATCATCCTTTCCTTAACACCCTATCCTTCCGCTCCTACATACGACATAGGAAAGCATTTCCAAAGGCCGGCGTAGGAAGATATCTGTCCATTCTTCAAGTGGACATCGAGGGAAGAGGATTGATCGCATGATCGAAGGGACATTGCAAGGAACAAAGGCATGGCCGGAAAGGGCAGTGGACCCAGCGAGGATGAGATGGAGAGCTTCCTTCATAGGTACGATCTTGTGATGGTCGATTGCTGGGTGGGCTGGTGCAAACATAGCAAGAAGATGGTCCCCCTGTTCGAGGGCTTGGCCAAGGAACTGGCCGGTATGGCGGCGTTCGGAAAGCTCGATGCGCAGGAACTTCCATGTGCCCGTCAAGTACAAAGTGACCGCCACCCCGACCTTCCTCATCTTCAAGAAGGGGCGGCTGGTCGAAAGGCTCGTGGGCGAGATGAGCAGGAACGAGCTGGATCGAAACATCCGTAGGTAAGTGGACGAGTCCCCGTCCGACGAGATGATCCGCTGATCAGACTATGGGGACCCGGTCGATCGAGGTCGCTTCCTTGCCCTCGATCCCGGTCAGCGCGTTGCACTCGGTGAAAGGCTCCACTCCTGAGGAAATGCTCTAGACTCGTGTCGCGGTGCCTTCGCTCATGTCAATGAAGCATACAACCGCATCTTCTTGAATGAGCCAGCTATCGGTGCAGAAAACGATATAATTGAATTCGAAAAATAATTGTCTGGATAAGAGCATGAGTGGGCTCAGCCGGATTCGAACCGGCGACCTTCTGCGTGTGAGGCAAACGTCATAACCACTAGACCATGAGCCCTTGAAATCGGAAAAACATCTACCTGCTATTAATGTTTGACGGTTACCACTGGACGATTCACTTCATCAATCGAAACAACGATAGGAGCGATTATTCAGTTATGACCTGGGTCGCGCGGAACACACCTTCGCTGAACAGGAGTGAGAAGTAGCCTGTCTTGTGGTTCGTGCTCCTCAGCTTGACGGCCCTGATGCGTCTCTGTATGTCGGTCTCTCCAATCTCCTGCAGCTTGAGACTGATAACGCCATCCGCCAGGTAGCCTTCATCGTACTTGTTCTCAAGCATCGCTTCCGGCGATGTCTCGGAGATTAAGAAGGATGTGATACCGAGGTTCCTGAGCCACTCGAAGAGATAGAACAACTCCGTGCGGCGGCTATCGCCCATCTGCGCAGCCATCTCAAGAACATCCAGTGAGTCCAGAACCAGAATCTCGTAACCGATGCTGTGCTTCAGGCTGTCCGCGTACATCTTGAAGACCTGCAACCAAGTTCCCTTCGCGCTAATCTGAGTCAGGCTTTTCCGTATCAGTCCGAGGTCAAGCACATGAACGTACTCCTTCACGGCCTCGTCATCCATGCCCATGGTCGCCATCTGCTGTATCAGGTTCTCCCTCGATTGCTCGAGGGTCATGTAGACGCTCTTGATCTTGTTCTCGAGCGCGTTCCTGTACAGGATGCTGTATCCGAGGGAGGATTTCATCGTGCCCGGGGTGCCAGTGATCAGAACAACCTGGCCTTTCGGTATTCCCCCTTGCAGGTTCTCGTCAAAATTATGAATGAACGTTCGCACCCGTTCAATCTGCACTGTCATTATCCTACCGGATAGCGGTTAAGTGGTCTTAGGCTATTTAATTTTTCGTCGCTGTCTCGCAAATATGATTTCCACGTGCTTCAGGATATCCCGACCAGGGGCACCGAGAGGTTGAACTTCTTTCCGTCGTGATAGAAAGCGTAGTACCGCGTGTCGATGTTCGCGCCCCTCATCTTCATGCACCTTAGCCACCTCTGGACCTTGCCGTGCTCGACCTCTTTCATGACGAGCTCGACGGTCCCGTCGGCTAGATATAGCTCGTCCTCGACGTTCTCAAGGAGCGAGTCCATGGTCCTCTCAGAGATTATGATCGTGGTTAGGTTCATTGAATTGAACCAGTCGAAGAGATCTTTTAGGTCCGAACGGGTGAGCTCGAATTTCGTCAGCGCTTTGAATGATTCCAGTGAATCGAGTACGAACAGGTCGAAGCTCTTCTCGGCGTAGACGTTCTTCACGTATCGCATGAGAATGTCGCGCCAGTCACCCTCTTCCTCTTTCATCGACTTCCTGAGATCGACCATGTCGACGACCATCATGTTCTCTTTCGACTCTTCTCTCGGCATTCCGAGGCGTTCCATCTGGCGTATCAGAGAGTCTCTCGTCTGCTCAAGGGAGAAGTACATTCCCCTGATCCCATTCTTCGCTGCAATGTGGTGCAGCATGTGGTAAGCAATCGTGGACTTCATGGATCCGGCCATGCCATTCAATAGAACGATGTGACGCGATGGTATCCCGCCGTCGAGGATTGCGTCCAGTTTCTCGATATAGGTCTTGAGCTTCCTTTCTTTCGTCCCCTTCGGTGCTGATGCGATCTGTTCACCGAGCTCCTTGTCAATATCGCGGATCAGTTTCCTCACGGTCGCATCGTCGATAATCCCTCCCCCGAATTTCATATCGAGAGCAAATGCGGGAGCTTTCTCCTCCTCGATATCTTTCTCGGCCAAGCTCGTCTGGGCGATCTTGAGCTGCTGCTCCCTCTGGTCCATCCTCTCGAGGCGAGCCTTCAGCTCCTCCTCGACCTGTTTCCGGAGTCGCTCCCTGTCCTCCCTGAGCGTCCTCTCGTAATCTTCTCGAAATGCGAACAGTCCCTCGAACTGATCCGACGCGAGCGGCTTGTCCCCGGCGGTCTGTCTGTAGTTCTTCAGTTTCTTCATGCCCTTGTCGAGCTTCGCCGCGAGCACCTCCAATTCTGCTTCTCTCTCTTTCAGGGCCTTCTCCCTTTCTCTCAGTTCCGCCTCGTCGTCCTCGAACCTCTTCACGGACTCTTCCAGCGATTTCGTGTCCTTCTCGAGATTCTCGATCGAAGTTAGGATATGGCTTTCCCTGTCGGCGAGCTCCTTGCCTTGTTTCGCGAGCTCGTGCTCTTTCTCTTCGAGAAGCTTCTTTTGCCTTGAGATCGAAAGGTAATCGGACTGTCCGAGATGTAGGGGGGTCTGTCCCTCGCTGATGACCCTCTCCACGGTCAAAGTCGAGGGGAGGTGGACGGATTCGGTCTCGGCGTTTCCCTTCTCGGCAAAAATCTCTCCGCAGCGTCCGCACTGGCTATCGTTCGGTCTCACGCCGGCGCCGCATCTCGGACATTCGAATCTCTTTGCCATTCAGACACCAGGCGTCATTCACTGATCACTTTCGTGACCTGGAACTTGCCCCCGCTGAAAAGTAGAGAATAGTACGAAGGATCATGATTCGTTTCCCTCATCTTCACGCACCTTATGCGCCTCTGGGTCTCGACATCCCTCACGACCTGCATCTTGAGCGAAATGATGCCGTCCGAGAGGTATGCTTCGTCGTAACTGCCCTCCAGTATTCGTTCCGGGGATGCCTCAGAAATGAGGAGCACCGTTGCATCGAGTTCCCTCAGCCACTCGAACAGGTAGAACAACTCCGTCCTGCGGTCATGTATGTCTGCCATCGTCTCGAGGACGTCTAGTGAATCTATCGCGATTAACTCGTACTTCAGGTTCTCCTTCAGATTCTCGAGATAGGACTTGAAGACCTGCATCCATGAGCCGCCGCCGGAGATCTGCTTCAGCTTCTTCCTGATGATGCTCAGGTCAAGTACGTTCAGCTTGTCTCCGACGTCCTTCGCTTTCATCCCCATCTTCTCCATCTGGCGGACCAGACTCTCCCTCGACTGTTCCAGGGTTACGTAGACGCCGGTCTTGCCGTTCTCTAGCGCATGGTGGTACAACATGTAGTATGTCAGGGACGACTTCATCGTACCGGGCGTTCCGGAAACGAGAACAATGTGTCCGCCTGGAACACCGCCTTCCAGTATCTTGTCGAAACCCTCAACATACGTCTTGAACCGTTCGTTCGATGTCAATCGGACCCCCTCCAATCCATAGATTCGGATGAGTATTATTTCATACTTGGCTTGAATTAAGAGAAAGGGGGGTACTAAAAACATCGGACCACGTTCTCGAATCCGATAATATCGCTCAGAGCTTCGGTCAAATCTCCCCTCTGACGAAGACCTTCCTCACATACTGTCTGGCAATCTCCGCCATCCCTTGCAGCCTCTCGGTCGGATAAGGGTCGATGACGGTGAGATTCGTATCTATAGTGTTCTTCGGCCTGAACTGCTGCAGCGCGTATTTCCTCGCGCCCCCGATGTACGCCGCCATCGCCTCGATATCCGCTTCCGTAAGCAGCACGGGAACGATCGTCGTCCTAAACTCGTAGTCAATCGAAGAGTCCATTATCAGCGATATCGATTCCTTGATCTTCTCGATCGGGGCGCTCACTCCTGTCAAGTCGGAGTACTTCGAGTTCACCGGGCCCTTCAGGTCCATTGCGATGTAATCGAGCATCCCCGCATCCAGAAGGTCGGAGATCATCTCAGGATTGCTGCCGTTAGTGTCGAGCTTGATCCCTATGTCCTCGTCTCTCACTTGCTTCACGAGGTCGGGCAGCTCCGCGTGTATCGTCGGCTCTCCACCGGTGATCACGACTCCATCAATGAAATCCTTATTCGATCTCAAGTACTCCTGGATCTGAGCCATGGGGATCTCGTCAAGGGTCTCGGGACTTAACACGAGGTCCCTGTTGTGGCAGAATGGGCAGCGGAAGTTGCAGCCTGCGAGGTACATCGTGGCGGCTACGCACCCGTCCCAATCAAGGAGCGACGTTTTGGCGAATCCGACGATCTTCATTGATTCCATTCCCTAGAACGCAGATGTCTTCTTAGCCTTTATCCGAGGGTTGTTGAAAACCTTTTTGTGCTACTCATCATTCACACGTGTCAGTGACACGATGAAGCTCGTTTCCGCCGCGCAATGCCGAGAGTCGAACTTGGAGGCCTTAAAGTCTCAGCGGTCCAAGGTCATCCGGGTCGCGATTTACACCGGACCGGGATCGTCTCACTCATGGATATGGTTGGTGGAAGCACTCGAGAGGATGGCATTCTACGACATATGGTTTGTAGATGAGACTCAGGTTGGAGCGGAGATGCCAGCAAATGCATTGTTCATTCCAGGCGGCGACACGTTCCGTCTTGCGGGGTCGATCGGTCCCTCACGTCTCAGGGCACTTAGGCAATGGATCGTGGACGGCGGCAAGTACGTCGGGATCTGCGCGGGAGCTTACCTTCCATTGTCATCATCCCTTCCTCCGCTCGACAGCTTCAACCTCGTGAAGAGCAGGATACGCAATCTCTCAAGGAATCTGCCCCATGCAAACGCGATGGAGGAGAAGTTCTCAGTCCCGTATGGTTGTTCATACGTATTTCATCCGATCAGAGGATCGCTGCTGGTCGACTTTGGAGGACATCCTCTCACAGCCCCGCTCTATGGAGGGCCGAGCTGGGAGGATCGCGGGGATGCCGAGTGTCTGGCGACCTACAGCTCATTCACTGATGATACTCTGTTCCTCACGGAGGAAAAAGTCGCCCAGGACACGATGATAGGAAGACCTGCCGCGCTGAGGAAGGAGTCTGGCAATGGAGTCCTCTATCTCTTCGGGCCGCACTTCGAGCATCCTGAGTATCCTGCGAGCAACGGAGTGATAGGCTCGGTCCTCATGAACTCCCAGGATCGGCCATTCGAAAGCGCGACTTCACGTGAAGAAGACGGCCACGTTCCCGATGCCGTTCGTATCAAGGAGCTGAAAGGCATCATGTCGAACGCCCGAATCATGTACCGGGGGTTGGAGGGAGCGAGCTGGAGGATCGGGCAGAAGACCTGGGATCACGAGAAGATCGGGTATTTCATAAATGCGATATGGGAAAGGATCCTTAGGACCGAGGCAGCAGGGATGGAATTGGGGCTGCCACACAGCGTTGAGGAGGGGTTCTCGAAATGTGTCTTCAGGATGAGGGACATCAGGTCGATGATGAGGGACGGGATCGATACGACAAGGCAGGCGGATGGTCTCTTCAGGGACCTGGCCGAGACCTCCTCGGCGTTCTTTGACAGGTACTTCTCGGCATTGAGGGCGACCGTGGTCTGAACGACATCGCCTCAACTAGCAGCAAAAGGTTTTTTGGACTGCGATGCCTACCAAGACCAAGTTCTGGAGCAGAATCTGATGCCAGCAGCTGTCGCGGTCATCGGGGGAGGGATAGCGGGCGTTCAGGCCGCGTTGGATCTTGCGAACGCCGGCATTCAGGCCTACTTAATCGAGCGCGGCCCGAGCCTCGGCGGTCGAATGGCGCAACTGGATAAGACCTTCCCGACGAACGACTGCTCCACTTGCATCCTTTCTCCCAAGCTTGTCGAGGCAGCTAGGCATCCGCTCATCAAGATCATGACGCTCTCTGAGGTCATTGGACTGGATGGCGATAGCCCGGACTTCGTTCTGACCGTGTGTCACCGACCTCGTTATGTGAGGGAGGAGAAGTGCGTCGGGTGCGGGATCTGTGCGGAGAAGTGTCCGACGAGGGTGTCGAGCGAGTTTGACATGGGACTCGGGGACAGAAAATCTATATACATCCCGTTCGCGCAGGCGGTCCCTCTCAAGTACGCCATTGACCCGGAACACTGCCTGTTCCTGACGAAGGGTCGTTGTGGCATCTGCAAGAAGGTCTGCCCTGCTGGTGCGGTGGACTTCGAGATGTCCGAAACCACAGAGAAGATCGAGGTTGGGGCGGTCATCGTCGCCACAGGGTACGACCAGCTGGACCCTAGCCTGCTGGCGAACTACGGTCATGGAATGCATCCAGGCGTTCTAACTGGGTTGGAGTTCGAGCGCCTCCTGAACCCCTCCGGACCTACCCGCGGAAGGCTCGTGGTGCCTGGGACGGAGAGACCTCCACGTTCGGTCGTCTTCGCGCAGTGCATCGGTTCACGGGATTCGCGTTTCTGTGCTCACTGCTCGAGGTTCTGCTGTATGGCCTCGATCAAGCAGGCGCTCGTGGCTCTGGAGCACGAACCGTCGATAGAGAGCATCCACATTTGCTACATCGATCTGCGGACCTACGGAAAGGACTTCGACCGATATCGGGACAGGGCTAGAGAGGAAGGGGTGAAGCTACTCAAGGGCAGGGTGGCCGAGGTGTCTGGAGATGACACGAGTCTCGAGGTCAAGGTCGAGGATATTGCTTCAGGAGAGATCGAGATAATCGACGCAGACATCGTCGTTCTCGCGATGGCCGCCGTTCCTTCCAGAGGAGTGATGGAGTTGGCAGACACCCTTGGTATCGAGGTAGGCGAGGACGGGTTCATCAAGGTCATCGCCTTTGAAGGGGAACCAGTGCGGACAACGAAGAGCGGTGTCTTCGCTGCCGGATGCTCAACAGGACCGAAGGATATCCCAGATACTGTCTGTGAAGCCTCAGCTGCGGCAGCTCAGGCCCTCTCGCTGTTCCCGGACAGGGAGCCGACCGACGTCAGTGTCAGAACGTATAGGGACACTTCTCACGAAGACCTCCGTGTAGGTGTGTTCGTGTGCAGGTGCGGGACGAACATCGCATCGGTCGTCGACGTTCCAGAGGTTGTGGAGTCAGCTAGGAAGCTTCATGGTGTGACGTACACGGAAGAGAATCTTTTCTCATGTTCCGAGAGCGCGTTAAGCGAGATTGCGAGGAAGATTGAGGTCGAACGGCTCAACAGGGTCGTCGTCGCTTCTTGTTCACCGCGAACGCACGAGCCAGTATTCCGCGACACACTGGCGAAAGCAGGTCTCAGTCCATACGTTCTTGAGATGGTCAATATCCGGGACCAGTGCTCCTGGGTGCACAGGCGGGAGCCGGAGGAGGCGACAAGGAAAGCGATTGAGCTTGTGCGGATGGGAGTGGCCAAGGCCGCCCTTCTCGAGCCGCTGCAGTCCGTTCCAGTCTCGTTGAAGAGGAGTGCTCTGGTCGTGGGGGGTGGATTGGCCGGAATGGTCGCCGCGAAGGACCTGGCGGCTCAGGGCTACGAAGTCACTCTTGTAGAGAAATCGGACAGACTCGGGGGTCTCGCGGCATCGATCGACGAGATCGATGACGTTGTCGAATCTGCCCCAATGACGAGGAAGCTGGCGGACTCCATTCGGGATCAGGGAGTCCGAGTGAAAACTGCTGTTCAGATTAGCAGTGTTGAAGGTTCCGTCGGAGACTTCAGGATCGACATGTCCGATGGGACGGAGCTGACAGTGGGGGTCATAATCCTCGCTCCAGGCGGCGAACCCGCTCCGGTTGGCGACTTCGGCATCTCCGGCGCGGTGACCAGCGTCGCCCTCGACAGGATGCTCGGGAGCGATGCTGAGATCCCAGCTAGGTTGTCTTTCATTCAGTGTGTTGGTGTGAGGAACGAACGTTTCGGATGCTCGCGATTCTGTTGCTTGAAGACATTGGAGCAGGCCCTCGCGCTCCGACGCGGGGGAAAGGAAGTGAACGTGCTGTACAAGGACCTGATGTTCTTCCAGAGGGGAGCGGAAGAGCTCTACAGGGAAGCATGCGAGGCAGGCGTCAGATTCTTCCAGTACGAAGAAAACCCTAGAATGAACGCAGGGAGATTGGAATTCCTTTCCCCTGTTGATGGCCACCTGTCCGTCCCGACGGATTTTGTCGTTCTGGGTGTCGGAATGGTTCCATCCGCTTCGATAGCGGAACTCAGTAAGATACTGAAGGTTCCGGTCTCGCGCGAGGGGTTCTTCCTCGAGAAGCATCCCAAACTGGCCCCCGTTGAGTTTGCCGTTGATGGCATATACGTCGCGGGCTGTGCTCAGTATCCCATGACTGTGAATGAGTCGATGATCCAAGGTTCAGCTGCGGCAGCGAAGGCCTCGTCGGTCCTGAGCAAGAAGTCGCTTCTGTCATCGCCGATCGTTTGCACGGTGGACAGCGGCAGGTGCAGGGGTTGCGGAGACTGCGAGGCGCTATGCAAATTCGGCGCTGCCCGAATCATCATCGTTGGGAATCGAAAAGTCTCAGAGATCAATCCAGTACTCTGCAAGGGATGCGGCCTGTGCGCCGTCTCTTGCCCTTCGAACGCTATCGAGGCGAAGGGGTTCACGAACAGCCAGCTGACGGAGGCTATCAACGCCCTGCTCGGAGGAGAGACATGAGCTGGAAACCGAGGATAGTTGCGTTCTGCTGCAACTGGTGCGCCTACGCAGGCGCGGACCTCGCTGGCATATCGAGGAGGCAGTATTCACCAGACATACGCATCCTAAGAGTCATGTGTTCTGGAAGGGTCGATCCGGCATTGATATTGAAGTGCTTTGAGGATGGTGCCGACGGGGTGATGGTGTTGGGCTGTCACCCGGGCGATTGCCACTACTTGACGGGGAACGAGGAGGCCCAGAGGAGGATCGAGAGTACGAAGGGACTGCTCGGACTCCTCGGCATCGACTCGCGCAGATTGATGCTGGAATGGATCTCCGCCTCAGAGGGGGAGAGGTTCGCTCGGACCGTGGATGAGTTCGTCTTCAATGTCAGTGGGCTTGGGCCTCTCAGAGGTGAATCACGTGACGGTTGATGCGAGCGCGGCAAAACGCAGGGTCTCGAGTTGCATCAACTGCGGTAAGTGCACTTGGGGCTGTCCAGTGTCCCACAAGATCGGGGAGTTCTCGCCGAGGAAGGTGGTCGAGGAGTACCTCGGCTCGGGAAATCTGCCGAGGGACAAGGGGTTATGGGAGTGTATGACCTGCGGCATGTGCACAGAGCTTTGCAGTTCGGGCGTGAAGTTCCACGAGTTCGTCAGAGAGGCACGTCCCTCGCTCAGGAACACTCTTGTCCCTGAGACCACGCATAGCGACGTCTTCAGAATAATTCAGAACGTGTCATCGCTAAGCTACATCAAGCCACGCACGAACACCTGGATGACCCCGGATTTGAGGATCGATCCGGATTCTTCGACGCTTCTGTTCGTCGGGTGCACGCCTTACTTCGACGTGGTCTTCAAGCACATGAGGAACGATCTTCTCGAGATACCGAGATCCTCCATCCGTTTGCTGAACAATATGGGGATCAATCCCCGCTTGCTCGAACACGAGAGATGCTGCGGGCACGATGCATACTGGCTCGGAGATGAGGACGCTTTCAGGAAGCTGGCCGAAGCGAACCTCAGGGCGATCGAGGCGACCGGAGCGAATGAGGTCGTAGCGTTCTGTCCAGAATGCTACACCGCACTGAAGGATCTATATCCGCGTTATTTCGGTCACCTGGATTTCGAGGTCAAGAGTCTTACGGCGATGGTCGGAGAAGCGGTCAAGGATGACAAGATATCCCTGTGCGATTCGGGCAGGACTCTCACATACCAAGATCCCTGTCGATTATCTAGGCACTCTGGTATTGTCCAGGAACCCAGAGATATCCTTAGGGGCATTGGGAGGCTGATTGATATGCCGAGGTCTGGCGTAATGAGCGCATGCTGCGGGACATCGTGCTGGGTCAACTGCAGTGCTTCCACAAAGGAATGGCAAATGGACAGACTGAAAGAGGCGGAAGATACAGGTGCCGACTGTCTGGTCACCGCATGTCCCAAGTGCCTCATTCATTTCAGCTGCGCATTGTATGAGCATTCATCTCAGAACCTGGGAAGCATGATCTCGATTTCTGACATCCATGTTCTCGCTTTGGGCGGTTTTCGGAATCCCTGGACAACCGGAGAGTAAGTCCACCCATGTCATGCATACTGGTGTTCAAGAGCTTCCACATTCTTACACTTATCTCCCGAAAGCTCTTTGATACCCGCCTGACGTGCCAACAGTCGGTAGGCTCGCAATGTTAAATAACCGCAACCTGATTCCTGCGGTGTCCGCCGGAGGTCCCGAATGATAGGCGTCTTCCTTTGTCACTGCGGCACGAACATCGCCGGGGTTGTGGATATTGTGACTCTCCGCGATCACTTCTCGAAGCTGGGATATCATGTCGAGGATCACCTGTTCCTTTGCTCTCAGGTCGGTCAGGAAATGATCAAGAGCGCGGTCAAGGAGAAAGGTCTGGATAGGGTGGTCATCGCCTCTTGCTCCCCCAAGCACCATGGCGGGATTTTCAAGGAGTGCGTCGGCGAGGTGATCAACTCCTATATGTGGGAGATGGCTAACATCCGGGAGCAGTGCGCCTGGACGACCTCTGACAGAGGGAAAGCCACGCAGAAGGCTAAGGCGCTGATCTCTGGCGCTATCAGGCGTGTGGAGCATCACCGACCGATCGAGAGCATCGACTTCCCGGTGTTGAAGAAGGTCGCGGTCATCGGTGGTGGCATTTCCGGCATGCATGCCGCCCTGGAGCTCGCAGACAAGGGTTTCGAGGTCGTCCTGATCGAGAAGGAACCGAACATCGGTGGGAATATGGTCAAGTTGGACAGGACCTTCCCTACTGATGACTGCGCCATGTGCACGATCTCCCCGATTCTGAACGAGGTGATGATGAACTGGAAGATCACCGTGCACACGATGACCAAGGTGGAGAAGTTCGAGGGCAGGCCAGGGGAATATCGCCTCATCCTGAAGAAGCGCCCCCGATTCGTCGACTATGACAAATGTATAGGTTGCGGGGCTTGCGCGAAGAGCGAAGTACAGCTCGCCACTCCGATGCTGGCCGCCCCCATCATGGTAGATCGGATAAGGATATCACAGGAGAGGTGCAAGATCTGCGGTGCGTGCGTCAAAGCATGCGTATACGGAGCCATCACGCAGACCGAGAAGAATGTCGTTCCAGCTTACGACAGGATGAAATGCATTGGCTGCTGGAAGTGCAAGGAGGTCTGCAAGTTCGATGCGCTCGACGTTGTCAACGTGTGTCCGGTCGTCGTCCCGAGCGAGTTCGATATGGGTCTCGGCTACCGCAAGGCGATCTACATTCCGAACTCACAGGCGGTCCCGCTGAAGTACGTAAGAGACCCCGTTCATTGCTTGCTTCTCAACCACACGATGGACTGTCAGGGCTGCAAGGGCGTGTGCGGTCCCGGCGCGATCCTGGTTATGGATGCAGAGCGGGTCTTTGATATCTCGGTCGGTGCCGTAGTCGTGGCGACGGGATACCAGCAGTATGACCTTAAGGGCACGGAGTACCACGTCGAGAATCCGAACGTCATAACGGGGCTTCAGCTCGAGCGTCTTCTGAGCCCTGCAGGTCCGACCGGAGGGAAGCTCCTGAGGCCGAGCGACGGAAAGACGCCCAAGACCGTGACTTTCATTCAATGTGCTGGCTCGAGGGACATTGACAGGAAGGAGTACTGCTCGAAGATATGTTGCATGTACGCGACTAAGAATGCTAGGCTGATCAAGACCGACAATCCGGAGATCGACGTCAAGGTCTGCTACACCGACCTGCGCGCGGCCGGTAGAGGTTACGAGGAGTACATCGACAGGGCCAGGGAGATGGGCATCGAGTACATCAGGGGCAACGTCGGAGAGGTCGTCCCACACGGTGACAGACTCATCGTCAAATGTGAGGACACGTTCCTGAGCAGGCCCGTTGAAATTGAGTCGGACCTCGTCGTTCTTTCCACTGCGATGGAGCCGTCGGAGGGCACGGTCGAGATCGAGAAGCTGATCCCGCTCGTCCCCGGAAAGGACGGGTTCATTGCTCCAATGCATGTCAAGATAGCCCCAGTCGACACGACGACTGCCGGAATATTCATAAGCGGTACCGCCGAGGCGCCGAAACCGATTCAGGAGTGTATCACCGATGCTGGTGCGGCCGCATCCAGGGTCGCTTCGTTCCTTAGATATGATGTGATTACGGTCGACCTCGTGACGGCATACATCGACCAGGACAGGTGCATGAAGTGCGGCAAGTGCGCCGATATCTGCGTGTACGACGCGATCAAGGAGACTGACGGTGAGTTCGAGGTCGTCGACATCTCCTGCCGGGCCTGCGGCAAGTGCGCGGCGGACTGCCCGACCAACGCGATCGACCTCCGGCTGAACAACGACATCCAGTTGGAAGACTCCGCTCGCGGAATAATGCAGGTAGATAAGGATTCGATTATTGCCTACGCATGCGAGCAATGCGGTTATAACGCGGCTGACTTGGCAGGAACGGCGAAGAACTACTACTCGACAGAGATCAAGATCGTCAAGGTCCCCTGCAGCGGGAGGGTGTCGCTCGCCCAAATGCTCGCTCCTTTCGATCTGGGCGCCAAGGGGGTCATGATAGCCGCTTGTCTCGAAGACCAGTGTCATTTCGTCGACGGCAACAAGGATGCGAAGAAGAGGGTCGAATTAGCCAAGAGGGCCTTGGATATGATGGGCGTCGGCAGTCATCGTCTTCAGTTCTTCAACATCTCGTCCGCCGAGGGCGACAAGTTCGTCCAGGCGGTCAGGAAGATCCATGCGGACACGGAGGTCGATTGAGACGGAACTGCCCTGCGGCGGCGTCGAGGGTCCTGTAGAATGCACGACGTGCAGGAAGTGCACGTCGACCTGTCCGGCGGAGCTCAGCATTTCCGACCTCATTCGATTGTACAGATACGGAGAGTTGCCGAAGGGATCCCACCGCGATCTCTTCCTCCTGGCGCAGAAGATGATGGCGCGGAGCGACACGGAGCCGTGGCTATCGCCTTCTCTGAACACAGGCAGAGACGACATCTACTACTTCCCTGGCTGCCTCCCATTGTTCGACGACCTTCTCGGTTGGGAGACCGATTACGCTAGGGCTGCGAGCGCGGGCGTCGCGATTCTGAACCACTTCGGTGTTTCTCCGAAGGTCGTCTACGGCTGCTGCGGTCACGACCTATATTACTCTGGGAACCTGGATTACTTCAACCTCCTGAGGGAGAGATTGAAGGGGGAGATCAAAGGAAGGGTCATCGTCGGATGCGCGGAGTGCTACCATTCTTTCAAGGAATTGCATGGCCTAGACGTCGTACACATTTCCGAGTTCTTGAAAGACAAACTCGCAGGTTCTCAGAAGTCATTCTCTTCGGTCACCTATCACGATCCTTGCCGCCTGGGACGCTATCACAACATCTACGATGCCCCGAGAAACGCGCTCATGTCGGTCTCGTCACTGAAGGAAATGGAGGGTTCGAGGGAGAACGCTCTCTGCTGCGGCGTGTCCGCTTGGCTCAACTGCAACAGCGTTTCCAAGGAGAACAGGGTCAGGAGGCTGAAGGAAGCCGTCGCGACCGGCGCCGACGCGCTCGTCACCTCCTGCTGCAAATGTAGGATACATCTTGATTGCGTTTTCCATGAGGAGCAGTACAAGGGCGACCCCCCGAAAATAAGGATCACCGACTTCCAGGAGCACATGGCGGATGCGCTTGGGATCAAGGTCCCGGGTTCAGTGATTGCACAGCAGTGCAAGGGGAAGAGGTTGTCATCGTTCGAGGCCCTGGACGATCTGGATAGACAGCTCCTACCGGGCTCCATCGATAACGTCTTCAGCTGCACCACATGTGAGAGATGCAAGGAAGTGTGCGACTTCGATTTCAATCCGGTGGAGGTGGTGGAGTACTTCAGGCAAACATTCGTTGCGAACGGCTCGAATCCAGAACCACACAAGAAGATCGTCGAGAAGCTGAGGCAGACCGGCAATGCGTTCGGCGACGAGAGGAGAGTAGCGAAGCCGAAGGATTCAGCCGAGTATGTATACTTCCCTGGATGCGTCGCCATCTCTAGAAGACACAGCCTCATGGACGATACAATCACTGTTTTCGATGCGCTCGGCGTCGACTACGAGATCCCCAAGGGACTCGTCTGTTGCGGCAGCGTTCTGAAACGCACTGGTTACGATTCATCGTTCCTCATGGAACAGAATCGAAAGATCATCGCCGGCAGGAAGGTGATCGCTTCCTGCGCGGGTTGCTACTCTACATTGGCGAGGGATTATGGCGATGTCGACGTCGTCCACATTTCCCAGTTCTTGAAGGGCCGAATTGATGGCCTGAGGCTGAACCCAGTATTGGTCAGAGCGGCATATCACGACCCGTGCCACCTGGGGAGGAAGATGGGAATCTATGATGAACCGAGGGAGGTTCTGAGACATGTGCCTGGCATCGAGGTCGTGGAGTTTCCGGAATCGGGGGAGGATGCGGTCTGCTGCGGCGGAGGTGGCGGGGTCAAGTCTGGCAAAAGGGAGCTCGCGAATAAGCTTGGAAAAGAGAGGATGGAGGAGGCTAATGAGCTCGAGGTCCAGATTGTTGCGACATCTTGTCCGTTCTGCGAGCTGAATCTCGAGGAGAACGGGAGCATGCCCGTGCTCGACGTCGTGGAGATCCTCGCCAGATCGTTAAGGGGTGATTCTGCATGACCACCGATCTGCCGGATATCATTAAGGAGTTCGATCTGAAGAAGTGCATTCAGTGCGGCAAGTGCACCGCATCTTGCCCCTCGGGCTTGGAGTCGAACCTCCGCACTCGTCTTGTCATCTATCTCGCGAAGTCTGGTGCGGACGTGCTGGATATGAAGGAACTGTGGTGCTGCACGACGTGCTATACTTGTCAGGAGCGCTGCCCCAAGAACGTGAAGGTCACCGATGCCATCATCCATTTGAGAAATCTCGCTGTGAAGCGTGGCAACTTTCCGAAAATCCACGTCACCGCTATCAATGCGATTAGGGACACATCCAATGGGTTCCCTCTGACGCCTGAGGTGTCGAAGATAAGGTCTCTGCTCGGGCTGTCCATCGAACCTCATGACATAGCGCACAATGAGGAGGAGCTGAAGAGGTTCAAGGCGCTGCTCGAATCGCTTCAGCTCCTGAAGCTGGTGAAGGAGGCGCCAAAATGAGATATTCGCTCTTCCCCGGATGCATAGCCAAGAATATGTATCCATCTATCGAGAAGTCGACGGGGATAGTCTTCAAAGAGCTCGGCATCGAGATCGTCGAGGATGCCTACACCTGCTGCCCCGCACCTGGTGTCATAAGGAGCTACGATTTCGATTCTTGGCTCGTGATCGCGGCCAGGAACATCGCAACCGCCGAGAGGAGCGGCGCAGACCTCTTGACAATCTGCAACGGATGCTACGGGACGCTCAATGCCGCCAACAAGCATCTGAAGGAACTTCCAGAAGCGTTGGGCATTGTCAACGGAAAGCTATCGCTCGTCGGAATGACGTACTCTGGTAATACCAATGTTGTACATTTCGTTGATGTCCTGGAGGACATGATTCCACAGATCAAAGAGAAGGTGAAAGTGGAGTTGGGCCTCAAGATCGCCATTCATTATGGATGTCACTACCTCAAGCCTTCCGAGGAATCGGGCTCGAATCCCGAAAGCCCAGAGATCCTCGAGCGGATCGTGGAAGCCTTGGGATGCGAGAGCATCGAGTTCCCTGAGAAGCTGAGCTGCTGCGGGGCCGGCGGCGGTGTCTGGAGCGGTGACGAGCAGGTCTCGCTTGGAATCCTAGACAGAAAGATGAAGTTTATCAAGGAGTCCGGCGCGGATTGCATCCTTGACATCTGCCCATTCTGCCACCTTCAGCTGGACCAGGGGCAGAAGAGGCTGAAGACAAGGTATGAGGTGCCTGTGCTCCATCTAAACCAGCTGATCGGGCTGTCCTTCGGCGTGAAGGACAAGGTCCTCGGGGTGCACACGCACATGGTCTCGACGAGGGACATCGCGAGAAAGGCGAAGAAGGCCAGAAGGGAGCTCAGTTCGGAGGGCGTTCAGGGCACGGCAGAAAGCAGCTGATCGTCACTTCTCGTCTAGGCTCCAGATAATGCTCTTTTCCTGGAGCTTCTTCTTGATGTGCCCCCCCGGTCCTCCTCTTTCCAATCTCGCTTTCTCTATGCATTCTTCGTCGTTGCATACAAAAGCGGCGAAGAGGAAGTGCTTGGCCGGCTTGCCGCAGAATTGACAGGTCTGTTCTTCGATCTCCATCGAGCGGGTCTATCGAGCCTGTCTATCTTGAGCATTGCGCAAGTCAATGAACCTCGAAAGGAAAACGGTATAAATACTGGGCGCCATCGGTTCTTCTTGTGAAGATCTCGGTGATGGACCCGTCCCTTCCAGACGCGCTCCGGAAAGTCCTTCCGGAGATGGACCTGTGGAAGTGCCATCAGTGCGGGCAGTGTTCTGGCGTCTGTCCGAGCTTCCAGCACGGAGGGATCCGCACCAGGGAGATCATCGAACGGGCCTCCGTCGGCGCTCTTGAGCTTTCTAAGGAACCCTCAATATGGCTTTGCATGATGTGCCAGGGTTGTACCGAGAGATGTCAACTCGGTGTCGACCCGGCGACGGTCATCACACTCATAAGGAATCTCGCTGCTGAGGTCGGCAATCGACCGGACCATTTCGCCGAGGAAGCTAGGCTCTTCATAGATACTGGTTTGTCGTTTCCGAAGACCGGACTGACGAAGAAGCTCAGGAAGGAGATGGGTCTAGACGAATTGGAGGTGGATCCCTCGTCTCTCGAGGATCTGAAGGTCATCGTTGGGATAACGAGGCTCGGGAGGGTGAAGCTTGAACGATGAGTTCTATCTCTTCAGGGGCTGCCTCATCCCGACGAGACTGCCGTTCCTCGAGCGTTCTTCTTTACTTGTTCTGGATAGACTAGGAATAAGACATGAACTCCTCCCCGGCGCTACCTGTTGCGTCGAACCGATTGGCCTGAGGTCCCTTGCTTTGGATACCTGGCTCGTGGTGGCCGCGCGCATGCTTTCGATTGCGGAGAGTGGTGGAAAGGACATCCTAACGCTCTGCAACGGCTGCTATGTTTCGTTGAAGGAGGCCCGTCACTCACTCGAATCCAGGGAGGAGAGGGATCGGGTCAATTCGATTTTGGCCGAACTCGGAATGGAGTACAAAGGGAAGGCAGACGCGCATCACCTATGCGGGATCGTGAAGGACATGGAAAGCAGGGTCCGTTCTTGCGTCGTCCGCCCTCAGCAAGACTTCAGAGTGGCGGTTCATCCGGGGTGTCATATAGTCAGACCAAGCGCTGTGACGGGAATCGATTCGCGTTTCTCACCGCATGTCCTCTCTGACATCGCCAAGTGGGTCGGTTCGGAGGTCGCATACTCGGAAGATTGGCCGAAGTGCTGCGGTGGCGGCATCTCGGGGATTAACGAGGAGATATCGGCTCGCGTGCTGGAAGACTCGGTCAGCTATTTCAGGAACGCAGGCGCGAACAGCATCCTCACCCCGTGCCCCTTCTGCTTCGCGCAGTTCGACCTCAAGCAGAAGGAAGGCCTTCCAGTCTTGTACCTCTCAGAGCTGCTGGCACTCTCCTTCGGAGCATCCCCCGAAAGCATCGGGATGAAATATCACAGAACGAAGGTCGTGTTCTAGGCGCTTTACTACTCGGCGGTCTCAGCCGCTTTTATCGATGTGATCTCTAAATTGAAGTCTATCGCTCTAGCGGAATGCGTTATCCAACCGATAGACAGGATGTCCGCGTGCCTCGCAAACTTATGCGCGTTCTCCGGGGTCAGGCCTCCGGACACCTCGACGAGCAGTCTGTCGTTCAGCCTCTTGACCGCGAGGAAAGCGACCTCCACTTTCTCGGGGCTCATGTTGTCAAGCATGATGATGTCGGCCCCGGCCTTCGCGGCTTCGACCGCCTGCTCTATCGTCACGACCTCGACCTCGATCTTCTTCGTAAAAGACACGCTCTTCGCTTTCGCGACCGCCTGATTGATGCTCCCGACGACCTTCAAGTGGTTGTCCTTAATCAGAATAGCGTCGTCCAGACGATACCTGTGCGGGTCCCCGCCCCCCATAACCACAGCCTTCTTCTCGTAGACCCTGAAGCCCGGCGTGGTCTTTCGGGTAGCGGCGATTCTCACGTTGGGATTGAACTTTCTGCACTCCCTGACGATCGCGCCAGTGGTCGTGGCTATGCCGCTCATCTTCATCAAGAAATTCAGTGCTAGGCGTTCGCCCAGGAGTATCTTCTTCAACGCCCCTTCGACGACGAGGACGTCCATTCCCTTCGATACCTTCTCCCCGTCCCTGGTCATCGGGAATGTCTTCACGCCGAGCTCTCTGAAGATCTCGGTCGCCTCCTCGAGGCCCGCGAGGATGCCCTCCTCGTTCGCGGTGATGCGGGCGTTCCCCAGTTCGTCCTTGATCAGGATGTCGCTGGTGATGTCTCCGAACCCCACGTCCTCCTGAAGATACTCCTCCATCTTGGTCATCAAGCGTGAAATGTTGCTATGTCAATATAAATGTATTTGTTATCTGGCTAGATATCAATGCTACCAGCTCATCCTTTGTGGGAATAGTCAAGGCCGGTCTGCGGTCTGTTCTCCAGTCGCCGCTCTAACGCTCGACGTCGAAGTATATTCTCAGCGTGGCTCGATATTCGATGATTTTGCTTCCCTCGATCTTGCACTCCATCTCCCCCACTCTGGCCCACCTCATCCCTCGAAGGCTCTTTGACGCGACGTCGACCGCGTTCTGCGCCGCCTTCGCGAAGCTCTCGTTCGAGATTCCCACTACTTCAATGATCTTCTGGACCAATCTCATACCTCCAGACAGTAATGTGAGGCAGGCATACTTAAGCAGTTCCTTCGAATGCTGGCATTGTATGTGGGGTTGATTAGAGACGCGGATGATGACCGAATGGTCCTAATGGCGTATCGTTGTCGGGTCATTGAAAAAGAAAATAAGGTGACTTGGCGTTATATGGCAACAATGAGCTCTCTCACCGGTCTGTTTCAGAGATTCTGCGAGGAGATGATGAAGAGGCTGAAGACTGAGCTCGGAAGGTTCTACACTGGAGGCTACATGAGCAGGTACCTTCCTCAGACCTGGGTCTTCAAGACCGAGAACGAGGTTCTTACGATCGTTATGGACAATGAAGGCAATGTCATCCTCTCTGGCACTGATAGCAAGACCCCCGACGTCACGATACACACAACTGAGATCACTCTCACGAACGCCCTCCAAAGCAATGCCAAGCCGAAATGGCAGTGGCAAGTTGCCTTCAACACGAAGAAGGGCGAAGCGGCTTACACTTACATGAGGGGCAAGTTCGGTCTCTGGGCCTGAGCGCCACGAAAGCAGGAGAGTCTGCTCACAGTTCGAATTCCTCGCCCGGCTTCGGAAGGAAGACCTTGTGATCCCCTTCGAGATCCTTCGCAAGTGCCTCTCTGTTATCGCTGTGGCACAGGACGATCTTCTCCGGATCGCATCCGTTTATGAAGTCGAGCAGCTCGTTGTGGTCCGCGTGGGCTGAAAGGTCGAACTGTTGCACCTCGCACTTAATCTTTTCCTTGACACCCAGGATGTTGATCGCGCCCTCGTCGAGGAGCATCCGTCCGTTCGAGCCTTCCACTTGGTACCCCGTCAGTAGGATGGCGTTCCTCGGATCGTCCTTCAGCTCCTGGAGGTAACTAATCACCGGTCCGCCGTCGAGCATGCCACCGGTCGTGACGATGACCTCCCCCTTCTTTGCCCTCTGTCTCGCTGCGGGAGTCCGCACTTCGTTGAAGCGGCTTCGTGCCCTCTTCAGGTTCTTCTCGGACCTCAGATACTCCGGCTGTCCGAGGTAAATGCTCGTTACGGTCTTGCCCATCCCATCAACCCACAAGTCATACTTCGCGTCCCTCAGGATCAGCATGACCTCCTGGGTCCTTCCGACAGCGAAGCAGGGGATGATGGCTTTCCCTCCTCTCCCGACTACTTCCCTGATCTTCTGCAGCAATTGGTACTCTGTCTTCATGCGGTTAGGGTGAAGTCTTCCCGCGTATGTCGCCTCGATGACGAGGTTGTCGCATTTCACCGCGTGCGCTCCCCAAACGAGTTGTGTGTTCAGCGTGTGCAAGTCCCCGGTGAAAAGGGTTACCTCTTCCCCCCTTATCTCATACATCGTCGCGCCCGGTACGTGTCCAGCGCTGTGCAACTGCACTTCGAATCCTGCGACGTCCATCTTCTCGCCGAACTCCATCGGTATGAAGTTCCTCATCGACGTCCTGATATCCATGGGATCGAACGGACGAGGATATCCTTCCGCGTCAGCCACCTTCAGGCTGTCTTGCAGAAGGACCTGCGTGACGCTGACGGTCGAGGGAGTCGCCACGACCTCAGTGTCATATTTGCCGCAGAGCCACGGCACCATGCCGCTGTGATCGAGATGGCAGTGGGTCAGAAAGGCGTAGTCCACCGGTGGACTCGGCATAGGATAAGCCGGAGGCTTCGATGGTCTCATACCGTATTCGAATAGCAGATTCGCATTCTTGTGAGAGAGGAGCATCCCCATTCTTCCGACGACGTCCGCCCCTCCTAGAAACTTGATTTTCATTGTTTTCAGCCTCTTTACCCTAGACTATTCTCCAATGACCTGGATGATGACCTTCCTGCTCCTTCCTTTGATGTCCAATTCGACGAGCACGACCTGCTGCCATGTCCCGAGATCTGCCGATTTGTCATGGAACGGCACCGTCAATGACGCGCCCAGGAAGGACGATCGGACATGGGAGTGGCCGTTCCCGTCGCCCCACATGAGGTGATGGTCGTACTCCATGTCCTTCGGGATCAAGCGATCGATGGCTTTCTTGATGTCGCTTTGGAGACCGGGTTCATATTCAATCGTGATCAGGGCAGCGGTCGAGTGCGGAACGAACACGCACGCAAAGCCGTTGGACATCTTCGAGGCGCTTATCACCCCCCGAAGCTCGTCGGTGATGTCGACCATTTCACCCTCCTTTGCCGTCCTAACGGTGATGGTCTTCCTGAAGGTCTCCATGTTTTACCGGAATCGCTACTTTGTGATGGATATAAACCTTTTGCGGTAAGCCACGTGAACGTAACAGGGTGCCACACCGACCCTCCTCTCCCACATCCAGATGGATGGGCTTTCCCTACTGGGTGACGGCATGACCCCTGTTTCAAGTGAAGGCAGAATCGACAATTCACCAGGCTTCGTATCGACGCATTCGAGAAAAGGATTAATATTCCGGGCTCGAATAATGTAGACCGTGTCCGAGTTCGCTTCGGATATTCGGTTGGCTCTTCATAGGAATGTCCTTCCGAACGACCGAGTATGGCTGCGATCTGGTTTCAGGGTCCTGCTCATTAAGAAAGGGATAGACAAGGCGGGGAGCATCAACAAACTCGGTCGGGAGCTTGGCTATCGGTCAAAGGTGCATCCCGGATGGAGCGTTCGGCAGATACTTTTGGGCAAGCAAGCCTTCCCGTACGATCGCCTCCACGCTCTCGCCAAGTACTTGGGCTACTCTATGGAGGATGTGCTCAGATATCAGGCAAAGCCCGAAAGGGTCACGACCGAGAGCACTCGAAAGGCGCTTCGACAGTACGGGCTATGGTATTATATCCCGAGGTAGAAGTCGGACAATGCGTCAGTCTGCTCAGATTGCGCCTAGTTGCCGCTTATTGTGCTGCGTTCCCTTGAGATTGTTCATATACTGGCACTGTGGATGCCCTTCTTCCAAAAGAGATAAATACTACAATCTTCATAAGATACCCACGTCGGACGTATGTCCGACCGAGGGGATGGGATTGCTATTTAGGAGGAAGCCTCGAGAAAAGGACGAAGTCACCGACGATCTCGTGCACAGGAACGTCTATCGCTTAGCCGAGACGTACGACGACAAAGAGGCTGCGATATTCAAGAAGCAGAAGGTGACGTACAGCTTCTGGAGCGCAGTCAAATACACACTGATTCTTTCATTCCTCTTGTGGTGGCTACCCATCATCGGTCAGATGATCGCAGGGTACGTCGGCGGCAGACGGGCGGGAACGCCTTGGAGAGGCGTCATCGCAGCATTAATCCCGCTTGCGATCATATTCGCCATCACCGGGGCCATGAGCATCGGGTTCATCCCTACGGTGATATTCGGGGTCAACATCGCTCCCGGCGCGGTCTTCGGCTCGATAGCCGGTCAGATACCAATCGTCGCTCCTTACATGAACTTCGCTGCTTCGTACTTGAATGAATTCGTGTCGCTCATGCAGTCCACCGCCTCTCTGAGGCTGGACAGCTACTTGATCACGGTTGCCTTCGCATACATTGGCGGAATTCTTTCCGACCAGACCAGGAGGGAATTGGAATATGTTTCTCACCACGGCAGTCCGAACACGACGGTCGTGGTGGAAGGCAACACCTCTCCGCGAGAAAAAGTCTCCCCTCGCCCCTCCTGGTCACTACTCCGCCGGCACTCAGCCAGTAATTCACAGGCGCAACGCGCGAATTTCGGAGAGATGAGATCTCTCGGAGCAAGCACCGAAGCGGAGGAAGAAGAGCTGAGACCGCTCAGGTCGGCCCGCAGAATGATCGACCAGGAGGAGACAAGACACTCCCTCACCCCGAGAGAGAGAAAGCAGATCGAGCAGCGCGCACACGCGATGGTGCAACACCAGAAGCATGTCGAGAAGACGGTCCAGAGGAGGAGCAACGGATCCTCTCAGGGATTAGTCTCCAGAGCCTCGAAGTCGAGCGTTCCAAAGGGCAGACATGTCCTCGAGAGGACGCAGACCGAATCGGGGGATTGGGAATTCGTATAAGCATCCAGGTAACGCTCCAGGGGGATTCTCCCCCTATCTTTCTTTCATGAATCGGTTCCGTATCTACCGGGGCGTTCCTCTGCGGTTTTGCTCTCTTGTCGCATCCTTCACGGCTACGGTCTTCTGATAGTCGGTTGGGGTACAGAAGGATTTTTATACGTCTACCCTTTTCCCAGCAAATCGGCGATAGAGAAATGTTCTGTTCGGAATGCAGGTCATTGATGTTCCCCCAGAATGGTGTGTTCAAGTGCAGCAAGTGTGGAAAGGAGCAAAAGATGAATGGGGAGAACGAGAAGTTCACGACGAAGCTCAGGGAGAAGGAAATGGCGATTATCGACTCGAACGCCCCTACGCTTCCTAAGACACAGGTCGAGTGCTCTAAGTGCGGACACAATGAGGCCTTTTGGGTGCTTCGGCAGACGAGGGCCGCGGATGAGCCGGAGACCCGGATTTATCGGTGCACGAAGTGCGGTCATTCCTGGCGGGAATACTGATTCCAGTATCTTCCCTTATTAAGGAAGATTTATTATCGTACATGCGTTTACAGGACTGTTTGGGGGGAAACTGATGCTTCATGCTAAGGTGAAATCTGAGACTCTTAAAGGAATAGTTGATATCGTCTCCACCCTTGTTGACGAGGCAAAATTCAATGTCGCCGCTGACAAGCTCACGCTGAAAGCCGTCGATCCCGCGCACGTCGCGATGGTCAATATGACGGTCCAGAAGGACGCGTTTGAAGAGTACTCGGCGGACGAGACTGAGCTCGGAGTGGATTTGGACAAGATGAAGGAAGTCCTGAGACTTTCTAAGGCGGGGGAGATCATGGAGCTCGAGCAAGACGAAGAGCGCAATCGCCTCGTGATTAGTGTCGGTAACATAACGCGCAGGATGAACCTCGTCGACACAACCGGCATGTCTGACCCAAAGGTCCCGAACATCAACCTCCCGGCGAAGATAGCGGTGAACTCGGACGAGCTCCAGAAGGGAATAAAGGCGGCAGAGAGCGTTTCGGACCACATAGCCTTGACCGCTTCGCCAGACGGCTTTGAGATGTTCTCCGAGGGTGAAACCGACTCGGTCAGTCTGAAGCTGCCTAAGGACCTCCTGGTATCGCTGGAGTGCAAGGAGAAAGTCCGCAGCCTGTTCCCGCTCGATTACTTCTCGAACATGGTGAAGGCGATCCCTGCCGGAACGGTTGTGACGCTCAGCATCGGAAGTGATTATCCCGTCAAGCTCGAATTCACGATGGCAAACGGAAAGGGGACGGTGGACTATCTTCTTGCGCCGAGAATCGAAAGCGACTAGAGCCTAAGGTCCTCGATTATCTTCATCTCTTGATCGGGCGCTTGGATACTGATCATGATCTTGTCCCTGATTCCGCACTTCTCTATCTTGTCCCTCAGAAGTTCGTCTATCTGGTAGATGCCCGCCGAGTTGTTCATCTTTATCTCTATCTTGACTGGTCTCTCTTCGCCTTTCATGACCCGGACCTTGTCGATCGCCAGGGCCGAGACCGAGTGTATGTTGACACTTCCAGCCCTGAACGGTATCCTCGCCCTCCCCTTCTCCATATCAAGCGCGTCCGCAACTCTCGTGACCGCTGCCTCGAGCGTGAGGGGCGTGAACTCCGCGTGGTGAGCGATCATCGCGTGCATTGTCTCGACTATCAGCGTAGTGAGGGCGGGCTCCTGATATATGTCGGCAAGCAACCGCCTTATGATCGGAGGGGCCAGGATTAGCGAGAGCTCCTCGTGCTTGAGCCGGTGTATCGAGTGGCCGATGTCGTGCAGCGCGCACGCAAGCACGACGACCACTTCGGCGTCCTCGTCCCTCATCTTGTGGTCCGTGACGACGTTCGGCTTCTCCCCGCTCTCTGTGAGGATCCGGAGCATGTTCAGTGCGATCTTCGCGACGATCCTTACATGCGTCGGACCGTGGTCGTTGAAACCCATCCTGTCTATCGCTGTGATGTTGGAAGCCCGCCAGAGGGCCATTGTCTCCTGGTCTTCGTTTATCCTCTCAACGACCTTCGCAAGGGTCTTGTTGCCACCGTACGGAACTCCGAAGGGGACCGTCATCGCGTGATATATCGGACTGTGCCACTTAAATGCTAACTGTTCCTGGTGAGCGTTTTCGAAGCGACGGGTTCGTTGGCACAGAAGGTTATTAATCGCACCATGGCATTGTCCAACTCTCCACGCTAGCGCAGTGAGGTGCGCGGCTTTGGCCAATTACAGCGACGAAGATATCGGTCTCTTGCGACAGAAAGCGAATCTCATCCGCCGGCACGTTCTTCGGATGATCTTCGCCGCCGGTTCGGGACATCCGGGTGGGTCGCTTTCCTATGCGGACATTCTTGCTGCGCTCTATTTCAAGATTATGAATCACAGGTCCCAGGACCCTCAATGGGAGGACAGGGATCGATTGGTGCTTTCCAAAGGTCATGCCGCTCCAGCGTATTACGCGGCCCTGGCGGAGAGTGGCTATTTCCCAATATCGGAGCTCATAACGCTCCGGAAGCTGGGCAGTCGGCTGCAGGGACATCCCTCCCGAAACAAGACGCCCGGGGTCGAGATGTCCACTGGGTCTTTGGGTCAGGGGTTGAGCGTCGCGAACGGTATGGCGCTCGCCGCCAAGCTGGACAAGAGATCGTACCGCATCTTCTGTCTGTGCGGGGACGGCGAGATGCAGAGCGGCCAGATTTGGGAGGCCGCGATGCTCGGCGCCCACTACAAGCTCGACAATGTCACCGCTTTCCTCGACAGGAACAGATTGCAGATCGACGGCCCGACGGAGACGATCATGTCGATTGAGCCGATAGCGAAGAAGTGGGACGCGTTCGGCTGGAACGTCATCGAGATTGACGGGCACGACATGAGGCAGATCCTCGACGCCTGTGATATGACGAAGGAGATCAAGGGAAAGCCGACGATGATCATCGCACACACGGTCAAGGGGAAAGGTGTCTCCTTCATGGAGAACTCGGTCCCGTTCCACGGAAAGGCCCCAACCGAGGATGAGCTCAGGCGCGGTCTGAGGGAGCTGGGTGAGGAGATATGAAGTGGCCCCTCGCCAGCCAGAGGAAGGAGTACGGTAGGGCCCTCGTGGAGATCGGACAGTCCCATGACGATGTTGTGGTCTTGGATGCTGATCTCTCGAGCTCGACCAGGACGGCCGATTTCGGGAAGAAGTTTCCTGGCCGGTTCTTCAACTGCGGCATCGCAGAACAGGATATGATTGGCACGGCCGCCGGGCTGGCGGCGAGCGGCAAGATTGTATTTGCGTCCTCTTTCGCGGTCTTCGCGACCGGCAGATGCTGGGACCAGATCAGACAGTCGATATGCTATCCGAAGTTCAACGTCAAGATAGTCGCGTCTCATGCCGGGATTACCGTCGGCGGGGACGGCGCGTCCCATCAGACCGCGGAGGACGTCGCCCTCATGCGGACGCTTCCGAACATGACCATCATCGTTCCCGCGGACGCAATGGAAACCTACAAGGCCGTCAAGGCCGTGATCGATTGCCCCGGACCGTGCTACATCCGCCTGGGCAGGGTCGACTTCCCGGTCGTCACAACGGCCGATTCTCCGTTCACGATAGGCAAGGCGACAACGATGAGGGAAGGAGAGGACGTATCCCTTGTTGGCACGGGGCAGATGGTGGCTCTGTGCCTGGACGCCGCCGACGAGCTCCAGAAAAAGGGCATATCGGCGCAGGTCCTGAACATGAGCACGATCAAGCCCCTCGACGAGGAGGCGCTCGCTAGGGCAGCAAAGAGGACCGGGGGCATCATCACCGCGGAGGAGCACAATGTCTTGACGGGGCTGGGCAGCGCCGTCGGGACCTTCATAGCGGAGCATGGGGGTTGCCTTATGCGGAGGGTCGGCATCCCCGACGCTTTCGGCGAATCGGGCGAGAGCGAAGAATTGATGGTCAGATACGGTCTAACGAGCGCTAGGATATTCGAGTCCGCGGAGGAAGTTGTCCGGAGGAAGAAGTAGATGAAGATTTTCATCGACAGCGCCAACATCGAGCAGATAAGGGAAGTGAACAGCTGGGGGATTCTGGACGGTGTAACGACCAACCCGACCCTCGTGGCGAAGGAGAAGACGGACTTCGACACGCTCGTGAGGCAGATCTGCGAGATAGTCGACGGCCCGATAAGCGCCGAGGCCATCAGCACGAAGGCCGACGACATAGTCAAAGAAGCGAGGAAGCTCGCCGTCATACACAAGAATATCGTTGTCAAGATACCGATAACGGAGGAAGGCCTCAAGGCGGCGAAGGTTCTGTCGAAAGAAGGCATCAAGGTCAACATGACGCTCGTCTTCTCTCCGGCTCAGGCGTTGTTGGCATGCAAGGCAGGCGCTAAGTACATCTCACCTTTCGTGGGACGCTTGGACGACGTCGGCCATGATGGCATGGACGTGGTGGCGCAGATCCTTGACATCATGGACAACTATGACTTCGACGCCGAGATAATCGTTGCCAGCGTCCGGCATCCCGGCCACGTGGTCGAGGCTGCGGGGATGGGGGCACACATCGCCACGGTCCCATACGATGTCCTGAAGAAGATGTTCAAGCATCCCCTCACGGACGTGGGCATTGAGAAGTTCCTTCAGGACTGGCAGAAGGTTGCGAAGCACTGAGTTCCCACAGGAACATTCACTTCTGTCGGGGAAAGTTACAATAGTCTTTCGAGTGTTCCTTTTCATCATTGCCTACATCGATCCGCACGTTCGCTGACCTGTGTGAGGGGCTCGAGTCGACCAGCAGCCGCAAGAAGAAGACCGAGTTACTTGCCAGTTACTTCCGTTCGGTGGACCGGGACGAAATCGGATCCGCCGTGCTGTTAACGCTAGGACGCGCCTTTCCCGAGTCCGATTCAAGGACGCTGGGCATCGGATACGCTACGATAAGCAAGGCCTGGTCGAGCAACAAACAGAGCGTTCTCTTCGCAGAGGACCTGACGCTCGGTGGGGTCGTCTCGGTCCTGAGCAAAATCGCGGAGGCGCAAGGCCCCGGATCAAGGAAGATGAAGGAACATCTCCTCCAGAATCTGTTCGGGCGTGTGTCCGCCAAGGAACGTGAGTACCTGGCCAGGAGCCTCTTCAGGGAGATGCGAACCGGGGTGAATGAGGGCATCGTTCTCGATTCCATCGCCCTCGCCTCTGGGGCACAAGACATCGAAGAGATAAGGAATGCCTACATGCTATCCGGCGATATCGCGAGAATAGCAGAGACTGCAATACTCCAAGGACCTGCTGCATTGGAGATGCTAGGTCCCGAGCCTTTCGTCCCGATCAAACCGATGCTTGCAGAATCGGTCGGGTCGGTCGAAGGCGCCCTCACGATTTTGAAGGAGGCGGCCTTCGAGTTCAAGCTCGACGGTGCGCGGGTCCAAATCCACAAGAAAGGCAACGAGGTGAGGATCTACAGTCGCAGGCTGACGGATCTCACGGACAGTCTGCCGGAGATCGTTGATCTGGTCGGGCATTCTGTGAAGGATGAGACCGCGATTCTCGAGGGGGAAGTGATCGCGTTCCGCGAGCGTCCTCTTCCGTTCCAGCATGTCATGAGGAGGATTATGAGGGTCCACGGCATAAAAGGTCTTCAGGAGACCGTCCCGGTGAGGCTGTATGTCTTCGACATGCTCATGAAGAACGGGGAATCGCTGGTCAACGCTGCTTGCGGAGATCGTTGGAGCGTCCTCGAGAAGACCGTTCCGAGCGATCTGCTCGTGCCCCGCATAGTCACTGCCGATCCGAAAGTTGCCACGGAGTTCCTGAATCGCGCACTCAGCGAGGGGCACGAGGGCCTGATGGCGAAGAATCTCGAGAGCGTCTACGCCGTCGGGAGAAGGGGGAAGAAGTGGTTGAAGATCAAGAGGAGCCAGACCCTCGACCTTGTGATTATAGCGGCGGAATGGGGATACGGAAGGAGGGAAGGATGGCTGAGTGACTATCACCTGGCTGCGGTCTCCGGGGACGGCTACGCGATGGTGGGAAAGACCTTCAAGGGGCTGACAGACGAGGAGTTCAAGTGGATGACGGAGCGACTGCTCGCCACCGCCACGAGGAAGTCGGAGCATGTGGTGGAGGTGAGGCCGACGCTGGTGGTCGAGGTGGCGTTCGACGAGATCCAGGAGAGCCCCACTTATCAGTCAGGTCTGGCATTGCGCTTCGCAAGAATAAGGAACATCCGCGAGGACAAGGATCCCAGAGACTCGGACACCATCGAGACCTTGAGAGCGCTATATGAGAGCCAGTTCAAGATGAAGGACAGGATTGCCGCGCCCGAGGGGCGTTGAGCTGTGCCGGGTCCTTCATCGTCGAAGACTCATCTGCCATATGGTTTCTGCAAGAACACGCGTACCTGGCTCAATCGAGTCATCCGAGAAATCCAAAACAACAAATAGCCCCAAATGGTTCCTTCGCATGGATGGATTCGGATCTTGTAGTCGTCGGAGGAGGCCCGGTTGGGAGCAGGGTCGCGGCTCTTACCGCAAAGTCGATGCGGACGCTCGTTCTGGAGGAGCATGAGAAGGTCGGGACGCCGGTCCAGTGTGCGGGCCTTGTGACCCCTAGGGTCGTGGAGATGGCCGGCGCCGAGGGGACGGTCTTGAATAGGATCAACGGCGGGGTCGTACATTTTCCGGGCGGGATCTCGATCAAGCTCGACGGAAAGGAGACAAAGGCGGTCGTGGTCGACAGGAGGACATTCGACATCGCCTCTCAAGAGATGGCGCTCGACGCAGGTGCGGAATTCATCACCGGCACCAGGTTCACGTCATTCTTCCGGGATCAAGACTCTCTGAACGTGGAAGCAGTGTCCGGAGGCGAGAAGAGAACCCTCCGTGCCAATCTCCTTGTTGGGACCGATGGCTACAAGTCGTGTGTCGGCAGGGCGGCTGGCATAGGCCAATCCAGAGACATGGTCAGGGGGATACAGGCCGACATCGATCGCAAGCTTGACGATCAGAATTGCATCCAAGTCTATCTAGGGCAGGAGATCGCCCCGGGATTCTTCGCCTGGATGATACCATGCGGGGAATTCACGCGAGTTGGGCTTTGCGTTAGTAAGGGACACGGCGCCCCGAGCAGCTTCTTGTCCTCCTTCCTCAAGACCGTGGGATTGGGCGATGCGGAGCGATTGAATTCGATCTCCGGCATAATTCCCATCGGACCGCCACAGAGCACATACGCCGACCGAGTCATGGTCGTAGGCGATGCGGCGGCCCAGGCGAAGCCTCTCAGCGGCGGAGGGTTGTACACTGGAATGGTAGCCGCGGAGTGCGCATCGAGGACCGCGATCGAGTCTCTCGAGGGGAATGATTTCTCATCTCGCATGATGTCGAGATACCAGGAGAGATGGAGGTCCGAGATTGGCAAGGAGCTCGACAAGGGCTACAGAATACGGAAGGTCTTCGTCAGGTTGAACGACCGGAAGATCGACGAGGTCGGTAGATTGATGAACAGGAGGGACGTCCTCGAGATCCTGTCACAAGGTGACATAGACTATCCCAGCAGGTTGGCGCCGAGCATCCTCAGGTCCATACCGTCCCTGCTCAAGTTCTCCCCGCAAATCCTAGGCTCGCTGCTGGGGAAATAGCCTTCGACTGCATGAAAAGCATGAAATATGCGCAACTATCTGAGATTCTTGAATGAAGCTGGCAAAGGTCCCGAAGTGCAGAGCCGAGACCGTAAGGAAGAAGCTCTTCTCGATTAGGGTCGCTAGGAAGGACCTCAGCATATTCGAGAACGGCGACGACGTGTTCATTCCAGTTGGGGAGAAAGTGACCGAGATTCTAGCTAATGAGATCGGCTTCGAGATCGTCAACGGCTCGACCGAGGAACAAACGTGTCACATCCCGCCGTACCAACGCATCGTCGATGAGATTGGGATCGACGACTCATTGAAACCTCTTCTGCCTGGGAAGTGGGAGATGTTAGGGGACGTCTTGGTCCTGCGGATCCCCAGCGAGCTCGAGAGCGTGAAGTACGAAGTTGCTGGGAAGTACGCCGAGGTGCTCAGGGCGAAGACGGTATGCGAGGAAGTTGGCATTATCACTGGAACGTACCGCACTCCGAACCTGTGCGTCCTTCACGGGAAGGATACGGAGACCGTACATCTGGAGAATGAGATCTATTACAAGTTCGACGTGGCTAGGATAATGTTCTCTTCCGGCAACGTTGATGAGCGGAGGAGAATGGGTGAGCTCGATTGCAGGGGGCAGACCGTCGTCGACATGTTCGCTGGCATCGGATACTTCACGCTGCCTCTGGCGGTCCACTCCAGGGCAGAGAAGGTCGTCGCCTGCGAGATGAATCCCCTTGCCTATGGCTACCTTAAGGACAACATAGTGATCAACCACGCGGAGGGCAGGGTTGTCCCGTTCCTTGGAGACAATCGGGACCTCCCCGGAGAAAGGTTCGCGGACCGGGTGATAATGGGGTACTTTGGAACGACCGATCAGTTCCTAAAGAAGGCCATAAGTCTTGGGCGTCCAGATTGCATGATCTACTATCATGAGACCTGTCCCATAGACCTTCTTCCAGACAGGCCTTTGAGCAGGGTGTCCGAGGCCGCCGCAGGAAGGAGACATGAGATACTCGGGATGAGGGAGGTCAAGTCCTGTGCCCCCTCGACATCCCACGTCGTTGTGGAGTTCAGGATACTCGATTGATCTCTTCTATTGCTTCCTCTCGATCTGCTCGATCGATCCGCTTGCTTGTACAATAAGTTGAAGCGCATCGTGGTACTCGTCTCCATCACTCTGCAAGAGCTTGGATGCGAAGATCGACAGGTAGGAACCGAAGTCCATCTCCTCTTTCGTGAATTGCCATGCCTTCCCTTCCGACTCACCGATTGCGACGAGGAAGCCGTAGGAGATCGCCCTGAGCCTGTGCTCCCGGTGCCTCTCTTTCTCTATCAGCCTCGCTACTGCGCTCTTCCCCTCTGTCTTGCATAATCTCGCAAGCCTGTCAACGTATCTCCCAACTTCTCCCAACTTTGCATATTCTGGCAGTGAGGAATGAATGCCTCTTGCCATCTCCAGCCTTCTGGCTTCTTGGATGAGCTGAGAGGGGCTTAGAGCAGAGCTCTCTCGCCTGAGACTTTCGACCACGGCGGGTGAAGCAATCTGAGAGAGCAGTTTCTCGCCATGCTCCTCCCATAGGTCAGAGATGATCCTTCCGGCCTGGTCGGTGGTCGATATTATCGACATTCTGGTCGAGGAAATCAGGCCCGAGAGGGCGGCCTTCTCCGCTTCGCTCCCCCGGATTTGCTCGATGAACGCCTTCTTGTCGGCTCCGAAGCACTTGCTCCCAGCCACGAATATTTCCTCTCCAGATCCCTTGAGCCCGACGAGCTTCTCCTTCACGAACTTCTCCACCAGGGTTCTGTCGTCGATCTCACCCTCGAAGTATTCATCTCTGAGGCCGGAGCTCATCTGATGCGGCTCCTTCACAAGGCATCTTGAGCAGTTCGATCTGCACTCGAGGTCGTATCTCACCTCAACGTCAAAGTCATCCGTGGGCTCCCTAGTCGCGATTCTGCTTGCAAGGTGATGTAGGAGATTGACATCCGAAAGGCATTCTTGGCAGACGGAAATCGTCACACTCGGAGACTTCCAGATCACTTTCAGGCATACGGCCGAATCGGGATGGAGGCAGTTGTTCTGGCGATCGAGCTTGTAAGGTGCGGTTGAGATCATTTCCCTGACGTACTCGGAAGGAGCGTTTGACTCCGAGGAACACGAGAACTTCTCAGAAGAGGAGTATAGATGTAGGCCCCTTTTCTCCGCGATTTCCCAAAAGGCCAGCAGTCTCAGGTCAGGATCGTCGAAGTATTCGATTCCTATGAGCTTCTCTTTGTCGACCTTGCCGCGGACCGCATATGAGACCTCCCCGATTGGCAGATTGATGACAGCAAGATACGGAATCTTTCCCGCCGCTGCCAGAGATATGGTCGCGGCGTAGGCTCTGACCAGTTGGTCCCCCCAGTTCGCCAATGAGATGAGCTTCTCTGGTTCGTCCTTGAACCTCGCGATGCTTTCCATCTTCCTGAGAAGACCGTCGAAATCGCACTTCTTGCACGGCTCCTGACAGACGGGCATGAGGATCTTAGGATTCTCGGCTAGCCTCCGCGCCTTCTCGAGCAGATCCTTCTCGAGGTTCTTCGGCGTGATTTTCGATCCCCTCATCCTCAGACGGGGTCGCATAACGCACCTTAGGAACTCGGTATCGATAAAAAGGTTTGGATTCCGTGCTCGCATGCCTGCAAAAGAATTTAACCAGGTATGTGGTTCATTTCACCTAGAGGGATGCGGTGTCAGAAGAGGAGTCTTATGCGAAGGGCTACCTGAAGGGTTACGAGGAGGGCCTTAAAGAGGCATGGGAAGAGCTCATCGCATTGACACTCAAAGGCTATACTGCGCGGGAGATCCAGGTCCTGGCAAAGAGCAATAAGAGCTCTATAGAATCGAAGGTGCAGGCGAAGAAACGGAGAATATCTGGAGAGCTCGGATTGGACCTTACAGCTAAAGAAGAGGAGGCGACCGCATCGGTTCCCTCGAGATTGTCCAGAGGCGCCACTTACTTGATAAGGGACGGAGGACTTGACAAGACGTTTGCGCTATTCGGCTCGTTGGTCCAGAAAGGGTCAAAGGGGCTCTGCATATTGAGAACACATCCTTCGACGATAAGGAAGAAGTATGGAATCGATTGTGTGATGGTCTGGCTGACGAAGGCGGAGGTGTCATCCTCTCCGGACAGGGAGGGCAAGTTCGTCGGGGAATTCCTGTCCCCCACCGAGCTCCCGCGTTTGGCGACGCTCATCAAGAACTTCTTGACCGAGAACAAGGACACGGTCGTGGTCCTCGAGGGGTTGGAGTATATGATCACGCAGAATGACTTCAAGTCTGTTCTGAGATTTCTGCAGATGCTCAAGGACCAGGTGACGCTCGCCGAGTCGATCTTGTTGATGCCGCTCGATCCTTCCGCTCTCGATGAGAAGGACCTTAAGCTCCTCGAAAGAGAGACAGGCGACCAGACCTAGTACTCGTCAAGAGTATTCGTCGCCTAGGGATGGCTGGAACGATGCGCAACAGAGGCTGGTGGACAATCGGTCTATCCTTCCTGTGCCCCTTGCTTGCTTATGCATATCTCGATCGAAGAGACATTGGCAGTGTTGCCGCTCTCTCCCGTTAGAGTCTCTGTCTCGATCTTGATTTCCTTCACCACTGCGTCGCGAATGAATCTGTGCCTGACAATCTCAGCAACATCGACCGCTTTGCTTATCGCTCTCCCTCTGGCTTTAATGATAACGTCGTTCGACCCGCTGTTGAACTGCGTAACGACGGCAAGCACATAGTTCATTGTCGGTTTCTTTCCAATGTATACTGTGTTTTCGTCCGCCAATGACAGGCCCCCTTGCAACGGTATGCAATTGACAGGTCAGACGCTATTTATATCTTTCGAAATTGTCGTCGGCGGTTCGAACATCTGGCTCATGCTGCCACCGCTACCGTTACAAGAAAAAGCTGCAAATATCGAAGTGCATGCAGGAGTTGTTTTGTAGGCGTCAGTATCCATGATGATCGACGCGGGGTAAGGACGGTGATGGTGCCTCAGAGCAGATTTCTCGGAAGCAAGATTCCCATCCGTTCTATTGTTCCTTGCCCACTCCAGTTCGATTGCCTCGGACGGACATTCGTCCACGCACGCACCGCATTCAGTGTACTCCTCCGGGTTCTCGACCTTCGACAAGTTGTCGACTATCTTGTACACTCCCGCAGGGCACACTCCTTCGCATTTGCTACATCCAGTGCACCGGCCTTCATCAACTTTTGGCGGCATCGTATATCCCCTCCTGATCAGCGGACTCTCCCGCCTTCCGTAGGTATTCTTCGGAGGATCTACATTCCGTCTTCTGCTCTTTTGTGCAATTGAAACACCAAATAGAGTTCCCCGAACAGCCAAGAGACGTTGAGTTACAGATTCTCAGAGATGACGGTGCTCCTTGAAGTACCTGGTCATTATCCTGCGCTGGCCCTTTCTGAGGATTTCGGACAAGGTGGAAGTCGATACTCCGAAGATCTTGGCGAGCTGTCTGAGACCGATGCTCCTAGGGAAATCGAAGTACCCTCTCTCGAAGGCCATCCGGGTGATCTGCTCCTGTCTCGCTGTCAGCGCATCCTTGTCACCGATCTCTGTGAGGCTCACGAGCTTCGGCTCCGCGCCGTGCCTCTCCAGATTCGCCATTAGCTGCTGCAGCGGTACCTTCTCGCTTATGAGGAGTGTCCATTGCATCCTGCCGTCCTTCGTTGAGGTCGAGGATGTCAGGAAGCAGTCGGTGTTTGCGAGTAATCTGCACACGATGCATTTGGTGGTCGTGAAAACGGCCAAAGCCTTCCCCCTCTCGATAGGAGTGATGTCGACATTGAATACATTCGGGCTTGTCTTTATCGATTCCATAACCTTGTTGAGATCCTCTTCCTTCTCGACTTCGATCTCGACCAGATCTCTGACGGACTTCTTATCGACGGGTTTGGAGCTGATTATCTTGACGATGGATGGGTATTCCAGAAGTGACTCTTTTATCCACTTGTCCGGCATCTTGAGCGACACGACCGCTTCCATCATTTGAACCAAGCCCCTACGGGAACATACCTCTCGCGTCAGCGGCGCGAACCACTTCTTTCAATGCTAGCATGTACGCCGCAGTTCTCATGTCAACCTTCTGCGTCTTGGAGATCCCGTGCACCGCCGCGAAGGAACTGGTCATAAGGTCCTTTAGCCTCTTCTTGATCTCCTCTATTGACCAGAAGAAGAATTGCAGGTCTTGGACCCACTCGAAGTAGCTGACGGTCACTCCCCCGGCATTGGCGAGGATGTCGGGAATGACCATCTTTCCCTTTTCGTTGAGTATCCTGTCCGCCTCCGGCGTCGTGGGGCCGTTCGCACCCTCTGCAACGATCTTGGCCCTTATGCGGTCCGCGTTGTCCTTGCGGATGACGTTCTCTAGTGCAGCGGGGACTAGAATTGTGCAGTCAGTCTCAAGAAGCTCTTCCTGCGTGATGTTCTCGGAACCTTTGAAATCCTTGACCGACCCGGTCTCTCTCTTGTGTTCGTAGACCTCCAACGGGTCCAGCCCATTCTTGTTCAAGATGCCGCCGGAGGAATCGCTGACCGCGATGACTTTGCAGCCAGCTTCCTTCGCGAGCAGTCTCGCCGCGTGCCAGCCGACGTTCCCAAAACCCTGAACGGCGACGGTCGATTTTTTGAGATCCATCTTCCTAATCCTCGCTGCATCCTGCACGACATACATGAGGCCCCGAGAGGTCGCCTCGTCCCTTCCCTTGGACCCTCCGATCTCAAGGGGTTTGCCTGTCACGACTCCGGGAACAGGATAACCCACGCACATGCTGTACGTGTCCATTATCCAAGCCATGGTCTGGGAATCGGTGTAGACATCTGGGGCAGGGATGTCTTTGTGGGGGCCTATGATAATCATTATCTCGCTTGTGAAACGTCTAGTCATCCTTTCGAGTTCGCCCTTGCTCATCTCCTTGGGATTGCATATTATGCCTCCCTTCGCGCCTCCGTAGGGCAATCCCATAACCGCACACTTCCAGGTCATCCACATTGAAAGCGCCCGGACCTCGTCGAGCGACACGTTCGGATGATATCTTATGCCTCCCTTGCAAGGACCCCGGGCGTGACTGTGTTGCACCCTGAAGCCTGTGAACGTACGGACGTGGCCGTCGTCCATCCTTACCGGAAAATTCACTGTCAGTTCTCTTCGAGGTTTGCTCAAACCATCGATTGTCTCTTCACTCAATTCCAGAAGCCTGCCAACGGTCTGGACCTGCTTTACAGCCATTTGATATGGGTTCCCCTGCTCCATGCGGCCCCCCCCATTACTGTGTTCTATACCCTCATCTTGAGAAATTGATTTGAGAATTGATTGGATACGCTGGTATATAATACCGCTAGAGGAATGGAGAGTTGTCGAGCCTCTATGTCGCCCAGCAATGTCCTACTGTTCCGGAATATGGACGCGGTGCGCCCTGACGATTGTCCAGTCAGTGCCTTTGCACATATGACGATGATTAAATAAGCATAGACGGATTTGATGCGCTCAATGAAGCACTCCGTCACCTTTCTTCCGAAATCATTGACCGTTTCTGTCGAAAAAGGCACAACGGTTCTGGAGGCGGCGTTCAGTGCTGGTATTTTGATGAACAGCATCTGCGGAGGGAAGGGGACATGTGGCAAGTGCCGCGTCTTGATCAGTGGTTCGTTCGACTCACCGCGCAGTCACTCCATATGTGAGAGGGACTGGGAGAGTGGCTACCGTCTCGCCTGCGAGACTAGGATCACCGGGAATGCGGAGGTCATCATCCCGGAGGAAGCTGAGATCGCCTCTCATCAAATCCTAACAGCCTACTTTGCTGGTGAGATTGACGAGCTCACCCCCCTCTCTACCGCCCGCTGCTTGGAGTTGTCGCCACCCACGCTCGCGGATAGCATCGGTGACATGGAGAGGATAGGCCGGGCGTTGGGAGCGAGCGCCCGTGAATTGAAAGGCTCCCTGATGTCGCTGAAGGCGCTGCCGAACGTTCTCAGAGAGAGCGGCTGGAAGGTCACTGCGGTTCTGGATGAAAGCTCCAGACCGAGAGTGCTCATCGACTTGAAGCCCGGGGACGGATCGGCCAGGAACTTCGGGATAGCAGTTGACATCGGGACCACTACGGTGGTCCTTGCTCTGATAGATCTAGCCGATGGTCGGGACATTGCTAAGACTTCCGATTACAACAAGCAGATAGCATGTGGCGAGGACGTTCTATCCCGCATAACGTATGCGGAGGAGGGCGGCCTGGAGAGACTGAACAATATGATCATCGGGACGATCAATGAGCTCATTTCCCAGGCGTGTAAGGAGTCAGAGAAGAGTCTTGGATCAGGGAACAGGGTGATCAGGGAAGAGATAACCAGCATGTCCGTTGCCGGCAACACCACGATGATACATCTATTCCTCAGACTCGACCCTCGCAGCATCAGGTATGAGCCATACATCTCCACAGTGAACGTCCCTCCTGTCTTCAGGGCGAAGGATGTGGGCATCGACATTCATCCAGATGCACCAACATACTGCGTTCCCGGCAGGGCTAGCTACGTCGGCGGGGACATAACCGCGGGCGTCATCGCCTCGGAGATGAACAAGCGATCGGAGCTCGCGCTTCTCATCGATGTCGGTACGAATGGGGAGATCGTGCTCGGGAACGCGGAATGGATGGTCTCCTGTTCGTGTTCGGCCGGTCCTGCTTTCGAAGGTGGCGAGGTAGCAGCCGGGATGAGGGCGATGACCGGTGCGATCGAGCGCGTCAGGATACTCGACGACCATGAGGTGAAGTACGCAACGATCGGCGGCGTGAAGCCGAGGGGGATTTGCGGGTCAGGCCTCATCGATATTCTAGCAGAGATGTTCCTACGAGGGATCGTGGACAGGAAGGGGCGCATTCAGGAGACTACGACCCCGAGAGTGAGGAAGGGAGAGCAAGGCCTAGAGTTCGTCATCGCCTGGGCCGGAGAGACCGCTTCTGGTGCAGAGGGGGCGAGGGACATTGTCGTCACCGATGACGATATCGCCAACATCATTAGGACAAAGGGGGCGGTATATTCTGCCTGCAATGTCTTACTGAAGAGTCTGAAACTCAACTTCCTGGACGTCCAGAGCATATACGTCGCCGGAGGATTCGGGAATTACATCGACACGGAGAGGGCAATCATCATCGGGTTGCTTCCCGACCTTCCGTTCGAGCGCTTCATCTTCCTCGGGAATGGAGCGCTCGCGGGGGCTCGTCTCGCCTTGCTTTCGGCGAAAAAGAGGAACGAGGCCAGGGCAGTATACGACTCGATGACGTACTTCGAACTGAGCACGACACAGGCATTCTTCGACGAGTTCTCCTCATCCCTCTTCCTGCCGCACACCGACGTGGACCAGTTTCCCACCGTTCAGGAACTTCTTCGCGGCTGAAGTCTCTTCGAGACTCGTCGGCCGTGCCTTCATTTTGTAGGCGACCCCCGTTTTTCATCCTCGACGGTGGGGAAGGTTTATTATGTTCAAGTGAAAATCTGGGAGGCGATGGCCTGGAATTGCCTACCAACCTGCATAGGGTCTCTTCCACACTCGGATCCGAAGGAAGCCGTGGACCTCATACTGCGACAGAATGGTCTCGTGCCCTTCTGGCCGCAACTGCCCGCGAGGGGCTTCAACGAGAACATGTACGCGCAGTACTCCACGCACCTCCCCGGGATAAGAATGGATGTGGTGAAGAAGAGGATCTCGGTCGATCTGCGGGACTACGATCCGGAGAGATTCTACACTAGCGTGATTTCCGAGAATGTCGATGACTTCTCATACCCCAAGGACAGCTTCAGCGGGTTCTACGAATTCGTTTCGCGAGACATCCCAGCTTGGGTCAAGGCCTTGAAGGGCCAGGTGACAGGACCGATCAGTACAGGATTGCAGATATTCGACACTGACGGAAGGCCTGCAATATACGATGAGGCCTATGGCGAGATAATCCGCAAGAACCTCAACATGATGGCCCGCTGGCAGGAGAACATCCTGAGGTCCAGATGCTCCAACACGATCATGTTCATCGACGAGCCGAGCCTTTCCCTGTTGGGAACGCCATTCGCCAGCATATCTTGGGATGACGCGACCAAGTGGATCGACGAGGTCCTTTCCGGGCTGAAAAGCTGGAAGGCGATCCATTGTTGCGGGAACACTGATTGGCCGAGGCTCATGACGACCGACATCGACATCCTCTCCTTCGACGCGTACAACTACGCCTACACGATTGCGCTTTACCCAGACGAGGTGGAGCGGTTCATGAGAAGTGGAGGTTCTCTCGCCTGGGGAATCGTTCCCAACAACGAGGACGAGATGAGAGACGAGACTGTGAGTTCACTGATAGGACGGGCCGATTCATCGTTCGAGATGCTGATCGAGAAAGGAGTAGACAAAGAAGTTCTGCTGCGGAATTCGATCATCACACCAGAATGCGGGCTCGGTGGTGTCGATGAGCCTCTCAGCGCTAGGATTCTTGAAACCCTGGTTGCCGTCTCTCGCGGTCTGAAGGAGAAGCATGGACTGGAAAGTGACCCGTGACCTTCACGAACAACAGGTCTCGTGAGAAGCGGTTGAAGTCCCCTCGGCCGCATTATTGGGGATACCAATGCCTGGGGTGATCCCTTTGCGATTCTCCGAAGAACGGACGAAGTTCTGGGTGGAAAGGGTGCTTGCGTCCTTCGCTTGATAAACGCAAGCGAGAAGTATCACTACTTCGATTCTCAAGAAGGTGGTCCAATTGGAGCGCTCTCGATCGACCTGGTCGTTTCTGAGCGCCGGAATACCCTTCATACTCACTATATCGACCTATCTGTTCTTGATCTAATACGCATGGTCCGCAAACAGT
Source organism: uncultured Methanomassiliicoccaceae archaeon (assembly GCA_964544915.1). Taxonomy (GTDB): domain Archaea; phylum Thermoplasmatota; class Thermoplasmata; order Methanomassiliicoccales; family JACIVX01; genus JAJRAG01. The sequence continues at coordinate 266,045 of CAZJDY010000020.1, forward strand.
CCCGATGGTGTCATCGGGTTATTGGTTTTACTGTGGCTCTTACTCTGGTTCCTAGCAGTGACACTGCTGTCGATATCGATTGTTCTCACTTGTGGAAACGTGAGAAAGCAGGGATTGAAGTTCGCCGGTCATATGAGCCTCTGGCTCAGAATCTTCTCACTCCCTGTGTTCATCATCGCCCCCTTCGTCCTTCATAGGATGACCATGGGCTTCACATGAAGAGCTGTTCGGAGTCAGGGTTTGAGAAAGATGACTTCACGCTTGTCAAGACTTGGGTAGAATATGAATCTAGAGATTCTTCATGAACTTCGGCAATCCGCTCGACTCCTTCGGTCCGATGATCACCTTCAGTCCAGTGATCTCACGTAATCTTCCGCTCATTCTTGCCAGCGTCCCGGGGACGATGATGTCCCCCCTCTTCGACTTCTCCTTTGCGCCTGACGCCTCCAGAGTTTTCGCAACAATCTCAGGTGTAAGCTTCCCTGCGGCGAAGGCGGTCATCACGGACAGTCCCTCCGTGTCCACGACCTGCAGCCAGGCGGGCATCCTGCTCTTCTCTATGTCGCCAACGACCGTGAAATAAGTAAGGGAGAAGTTCGTCGTAAACAGCAAGGGGGAACTCTCATTCGGATTGTTTACCGGGTAGAGATCTGGCTTCACTTGGATCGGAACCTGCGGGTCTGTAAAGATATTCTGTCTCAAGACATAGAGCGGCAGTGCTTCCGCGGGATCGATGTCATCGAACGCAATGATGCTTCCGTACTTCATTGTGGAAATCATAGCCATGAGGATGGCTTTCTCTCCGCTGCCCGCATTGATCATGATAGGGTAGCCCAATCCTCTAAATGTCTTCTTCACGGAAACCTTCCTGATTATGGTGCTCTTCTCTAGGAGATCCTTGAGGGACCTCGGTCCAAAGTCGACAACGATGTCCTCGACACCGATAGCCCTTACCTTCTGTACGAGGTCCACAAGCCTGTCCAGACCACCATCCTCCCGGACTACCAGGGGGCACTTTGTTTCCTTCGCGACGGCGGCCATCGCATCGGCGTTCGATGCTGTGGCAGCATGCAGTAGCGGAACCTTTCCATCTGTTCGCGTGACAGCAGCTTTCATCGCCTGGGGATCACCGGTGAACAGTATCAAGGGCAGGTCTGTGACGTCTCGAATCTGTTCGGCCGCGGCGGCGAAAATGCTTGCATCTCCGGAATCATTTCTCACTCCAACCATGTCCATCTTCATGATCTGCCCGACGCGCTCGAATCTGAGTGTGTTCGCCTTTCTAGCTTTTTCCTTCAGTTCCTGTTCGCTCGATTTGTCGGAGATCACTAACGCGTAGCATGTCGGATGGAAGAATCTCTTTTCGTGTCGATAGAGTTCCGTTTCATCTCCAATCTCAACCTTGTTCCCGCCTGCGCCGATTCTCACCAATCTGATTGGTGGTGTCGCAGATGTTGCGAGGGTCGCCTTGACTTGCTCGGAGACGTGCGGGCAGTCCTCCAACTTCGCTTTCTGATTCGCCAGATGCATCGCGAACGCAAGACATGTCGGGAACTTGCACTCCCCGCAGTTCTTCTTCGGTAGCAGCTTGAAGACCTCGATCGCGGTCGGCATCTCATCTGCCCCCCATGAGATCATCCAGTGCGTCGTTGAGGATTCTTGCGGCCTCCGGGCTCCTAACGACGAGCATAGCTGCGCCGGAGATAAGGGCTGCGAGTCCGGTGGTCGCCTCCCACCACACAGCCCTCTCTTCCACGTTCCCGTACATCTCGTTCTCTTCGGTGGCTTCCCTCGTCTTCCAGGCCGTAGTGATATCACAGACCATTGGGACCTGGAGCATCGAGTCCCCCGTCAGGGCGGCCAGCCTGATCCGCTCGTTGACCGAGTATGAGTACTCCAGACCGGTCCCGAGGCTCGCCTGAAGGGGGTCCATCACGATGTCTTCCTTCTTCACTCCGAAGTCCGTCAGAAGTATGTTCATCTGCTTGGCCAGATTGATGTCGAGGTTCGAGAACGCAACGATGGCGTGGTTGCTCGTTATCGCTGCCTTCGAGACTGATTTGTACGCGGTCTCCTCGGCTTGGGCCAATAGCAGTCTCTCCCTCGCTCCGATGCTGCTGACCGCCTCCATCACCTTTGCGTCTTTGTCCTCATTTCCGCAGCCGTAGACCATCAAAGGCACACTAACGGCCTCTAGCACCTGTCTGACCGTCTCAGCGGCTTCCTCGGGCGACCTGTTCTCCTCTTCCGGGTTTATGGAGAGGAGCCTGAGGCAAATCATATCCGCACCGAACTGCTCAACCCAGACCTTTGCCCATTTCATAGGGTAGTCTATCGCGTCCCCGAAGGGCTTCTTTGCAAGCTCTGGGTAATCCTTGATGGTGTCCAGGACCTCTCCCGCGATCACGGGTCTATTCGGGGTTGCCCCGTCGTAAGACAAGAAAGGCATTCCGGTCTGACCACCGATCAGGATCTTCTTCCCTCTGGTCCCCCCTTCTTGAGAGATCGCTCCCAGTGCTGTGGTTCCGATCTTCCCTGTCCACTTCTCTCTGGAGATTGGCACTTCTCCCATTCCGATTACTCCTCGTGTGCGTCTAGGCCGATAAGTCCGGCATCTTCAAAGCTGAGCGGTCCACCTTGACAGTCCATTTCATCAGCCCCTTACTACCCATGCGATGCGGTGGAATCCTCCGTCTGCCGGGATGAACTTCCTGCTCGTTAATCATTTCCGCTCCGGGAGGGTTGACTGATTCACAATCCCGACGGTATTTAAGTCTTTGTCAGATTCCGTCGTCTGGACCAATCGCTTTTACAGGAATCGAAGGATATTCTAGAAGGTCGAAATCCAATCTAGAAAAACCGCTCTGAACGTTTTTCATCGATCAGCGAACGCTTTCAAATCGCGGGTGCCAAGGAGACTAAACCTCTATGGGCTTGCAGGCGGTCAAGCTGTACTTCCCTCTCAGACTGGCGAGGATCTCGTTCAGCTTCGTTCTCAGGCCCTCGACGTCCAGGTCGGAATTGCTCACGTCCGCGACAAGTTCCAATGTCATCGTGTCGTAATAAACGAGGACCTTTGTGTACACCGATATCAGGTTGATGTTGTGCTTCGACAAGGCGTTGGTGACCTCGAAGATCGCACCCGGTCTGTCAGGTATCGTGAAGTCTATTTCCATCAATTGGGTGTTGGGGTTAAGGAACGTAATCGAAAGAATCCAGGAGTCCGTGTCCCCGACCATCATCACCATCTGTCCCTCTCCGATGCCCTCGATCATGTTCATGTAGTCCGATGGTATCTCGAACTCGCCGTTCTTGATTATCGAAGGCGTCCTGTGCATCTTCCTGGTGGTCCGTGTTCTCCCACCCGAGGTCGCCGCCACAACGCCCTTTGTGTATCTGTCGCTGATGTGGGAGGGCTCGATCTCCATCGCCTCCACTTTCTCGATGGCCGGCGATTGGTCCCTCTTCAGGCGCTCGAACTCATCCTTAAGGGTGTTTGTGTCTCCGTAATAACTGAGGTCTATGAGCATCTTCCACATCATGCAGACATTCGAGATCATGCTCAGTGAGACCGAGTTCAGGATATCGATGTTCCTCTCTCCCAGAAACTTCGCGATCTGCGCGCAAGCACCGGGCACATCGAGCATGTAGAATGTTGCCGAGCATATCTGCCTGTAGTTCTCAGGTCCGAATGTCGAGAGCACGATTTCGTAGCTGTGACGTCCGTTGTAATCGTAACGGAACATCGTGCTGAAGACCTGGCTGCCGTCAACCAGGCCAAGTGGTTTGCCGATTCTCTCGCCTATCCTAACCTTGGAATTGTGCAGCCTCCCGAAATCCCAGAGTCTCATTCTCAGCCGGGCTTAATGCGAACGCGATTGATAAAGGTTGCTTCCCGCCGGGGTATCGGTTTCGTCCCAACAGGGCCAGATCGATTCCATTCGCGCTGATCGATCAGGAGAAGAAAAGTGGGAAAAGGATAGGAGGCTTGCGCCTCCTTTTTTCTAGGTTTTCTGCTTACCTCGCGCTCATGAGCTTTCTCGAAATCACGATGCTGAGCGCGAGCAGGAATACCGCGAGAATGGATAGGCCTGCAATGTCGACCCAGACGTCATACAGTGGATTCGGATTGTGGAATATGAACGTCCTGGCCGCGTCCACCGCAAGCGTTAGCGGGTTGTAGTTCGCCACGGTCTTCAACCAATCCGGCATCATACTGGTCGGGAAGAGCGCCGCCGATGCGAACATAAGCGGCAGGTTCAGTAAGTTGATCACGCCAAAGAGCGTCTCCTGATTCTGGACGGCCAGCGCAATCGTCGTGAACAGCGAGGCGAACGCCACCGACAGCAGCAGCATCACGACGAACAGCCCGATGAGGTCGACCACGTTGAAGGCGGGGCTGACCGTCAGACCCGTTAGGCCGGGGATGTAGGTGAACAGCAGTGCGATGATGAGTATTATCACCACCTGGACCATTGAGCGGACGACCGACGCAGCTATCCTCGAGATAGGAATCGCTCCCCTCGGTATTGGCGCAACGCGGAGCTTGTTGAGGAATCCGAACCGCCTGTCCCAGACTATCGACATGCCCCCGAACATGGTCGTGAACAGGGCCATGACCGCCAGCATTCCGACGGCCATGTACGAGAAGTAGTCAGATGCGCCCCCGAAGAACGACTGGAATACGCTCGTCGGCGTGCCGGGAGGCAGCAGCTTGTTCAGATTGAACGCCTGACCGAAAAGAGCCAGCCATACTATCGGCTGGATTAATGTCATGAATATCTGGATTTTGATGCGGTACCAGTGCTTCAATTCTCGCACTGTTAGAGCCCATGTCTCCTTTATCATCTCACTGCCTCCTTCTCGCCTGGATGGCCGCGGCCCTCGCCTGGGACTTGCTCATCGATCCAGATTGCTCCGCGTCCCTCAACGACCTTCCAGTGTACTCAAGGAAGACTTGGTCCATGTTCGGTCGCTCCAGGCTGACGCTAGTCACCGTCCCTCCGTTATCCGCTAGCGCTTTGAGGACCAAGGGCATGGCTGTTTCGCCCTTGACCACCTTGACACGGTATTCAGGACCTTCTCTTTTGATTTCTACAACGCCCTGAACGTCCTGGATGACAGTAATGAAGTCCCTCTCCCCGTCCACCTTGATCTGCAGAACGTCACCTCCCAGCGATCGTTTCAGCGTGGAGGGAGTGTCAAGGGCCATGATTTTTCCATAGTCAATGAGGCCTATGCGGTCACACAGCGAGTCTGCTTCTTCCAAGTAGTGCGTCGTCATGAAAACCGTCATGTTGTGCTTCTGTTTCAGATTCTTTATGTGGTCCCACATAACCGCGCGTGTTTGCACATCCAATCCTAGCGTCGGTTCATCGAGGAAGAGGACGTGCGGACGATGTATCAGCCCCTCCGCGAGTTCCAAACGCTTCCTCATGCCTCCTGAGTAGGTCTTGACCATCCTGTCCGCAGCGTCCTCCAACTTGACGAGCCCGATCAACTCTTCGATGCGCTCTATAGCATCTTTCTTAGGTACATTGTACAAGATAGCCTGAAGCATCATGTTCTCTCGTCCAGTAAGGTCGTCGTCGACCGTCAGTTCTTGCGGTACAAGGCCGATGACCTTCCTCACCTTGTTAGCATCCTTGACGACGTCCAGCCCCATGACCGTCGCTGATCCGCCTGTGGGCTTCAGCAAGGTCGTAAGTATGGAGATTGTCGTGGTCTTCCCTGCTCCGTTCGGTCCGAGGAATCCGAATATCTCGCCTTCCTCCACCTGGAAAGTCACACCGTCCACCGCCCGGATCGTCCCGTTGAAGACCTTCTCCAGGTTGTTTACTTCGATTATCGCTCCCATTACTGATCACCTTTCTCTGCTCTCACTTTCTTTTCCAACTCCTCCAACTCCGTCTGAACGATAGCCAGCCTGGACATCAGCGTTTCCCTGGCCGAATGTAGCATCTTCAGCCTGTCCTCCGTGCTCACTCTCTCTTGGTCGAACATGCGCGAGAAGGCGTGCTCTGGTCTCTCCGAACTCCGCCCACGTTGACCCGAGGCGGCACGGTCAAGAATCTGGAAATAACGAATCATGAACTGCATGTCGCCGGGGATCTCCGTTGTGCCTTCTGCCACGAAGTCCTCCCCCTCACGAGTAAGGGCATAGTACTCTGTGCCGTCCTTGACTGTGGAATGAACCAGACCATGGTCCTCCAGGCGCTTGAGCGCAGGATACACAGAACCTGTCTGCGGCGTCCACACTCCCTCGAACTCCTCCCTAAGGGTCTTGAGCAACTCGTATCCGTACATCGGCTTCTCGCGTAACATGAGCAGCATTACGAACTGCAACGGGCTGATCCGGTTGCCCTTGTAGGATTGGCTTTTTCCGACCATCTGTCCCCGTCCAAGCTCTATTCTCTTAGTCAGAGTTCAATAGGTTTTGCGGTACTACATAGCGGGCTACTATATACGACTTTCCAATCATCTTCCGTAGTTTCCTTGCTTTGAATCTTGTCTTTCGGCGGCGTTCAAAGAAGTTCAAGGCGATTGCCGTGGTGACAAAATCGTTACGGTATTGAAGGCCGACCGGGGAATTGGATTCGGGAATCTCTTAAGCGTGATTTGCGCGGCGGTGAATCGGAAAAAGGTTTTATGTTCGAAAGCGGATTTGCGGCACGGAGGACAGAAGATGGCGTATGAGCACATTCTGCTGGATAGAGATGGGGAGATTGCGGTAGTCACGATCAACAGACCAAAGGTCCTGAATGCTCTGAGAACGGACGTCCTCAGGGAGTTGGCTGTCTGTTTCAAGGAAATTGAGTGCGATAGTAGCATCAAGGTCGTCATCATAACCGGGGCTGGGGACAAGGCATTCGTCGCTGGTGCGGACATCAGCGAGATGGCCTTTCTTGACCCGAAGAAGGCCAAGGAGTTCTCGGAGTATGGCAACTCCGTTTTCCTCGGCATCGATAAGTTCCCGAAGCCAGTCATCGCAGCGCTGAATGGATATGCGCTCGGTGGCGGCTGTGAGATGATCATGTCCTGCGACATCGTGATCGCGTCCGAGAAGGCGAAGATCGGGCAGCCTGAGGTGAAGATTGGCATACCGCCCGGTTTCGGGGGCACTCAGAGGATGGTGCGACTCCTTGGAAAGATGAAGGCGAAGGAACTGATTATGACCGGTGACATGATAACGGCTGAGGAGGCCCTCAGGGTCGGCCTCGTTAACAAGGTCGTGCCGGCGGACAAGCTCATGGAGGAAGCGAAGGCGATGGCAAGGACGATCGCTTCGAGAGCTCAGGTAGCCGTGATGATGGCGAAACAGCTTATTAACGAAGGCGTGAACGTGGACCTCGAGACGGGCTTGGCCTTGGAATCGAAGGGCTTCGCCGTCTGCTTTGCGACCAACGATCAGAAGGAAGGCATGAAGGCTTTCCTGGAGAAGAGGGATCCGAAATTCACGGGCGACTGACATCTCATTCTCCCAATCCTCTCCTTATCACTTTGACGTCTTCGATGACTTCTTGGATTCTTTGAAGTTCCTCGGTGAGAGTCTGGCGAGGTCCGAGACCGTGATATTGAGGGCCGTTCAGATCCTTGCAAGGACGATTCCATGACTGAGCAGGTTCGCTTCCTTCAGCTTGACGTTCTGAAGTATCATCTGCTCCCCAACGACGTCAATACAGGTCGCGTCGTTTCCCTCTACGATTATCCTACTGACATCTTTCATGATCTCACGGATCTCTCCGCGCTCTTCCAGAAAGACCGAAGACTCGCACATGTCTCGTAAAATGAATGATCTCGGTATATAATCGTTGGGAGCGTTAGGCAGGAAGTGCGGCTCAAGGTATTCAGACCTGTCATCGGCCCAGTTGCGTCCCGTCATAGCTCCTTGTGCGACGGACGTCGGTAGTCATCCCCGTAGAACACGTAGCAGATGGGTATTCTCCGGTTCATGCCGGTCCAATACGGGCACTTCGTGCACTTATGCCCGAGAGTTACGGTGCCGCCGAATATAGTCTCGTTCTGGATTCTCCTCATCTTCGAGGAACAGACGGGGCACCGACCGTGCCGACTTCTCTCGTCCGCTTCTCTGGTGCGGATCTCTATCTTCGCTAGATTGCGGTCAATCGCAAGTTTCCTAACACGTTCCTCTGTCGCCGTATATTCCGGATCCTTCTCCTTCAGCTTCTTGAGCACCATCGCGGTCAGTTTCTGCTGGGAAACAACCATTGGACGGCCACTCAAAGCCTCCGTGATCGCCTCTGCCAAAATGTCTGCTGGAGGGATCCGGTAGCTCATCGCGTCTTGAATGGAAGTGAAGGTACACATATCTTTGCTCGCAGCTCGACTGGTACCCTTCGGGCGATTGCGCTCCGCCTGAAGGCAATGGCATATGCCATTCTTGCGAATGACAACTGCCAGCAAGCGTCACAGAAAACAGAAATACAATCCCCTACAATTGACAGGGAGGCAGGACAAGTGAATAGGATGAGAGTCATAATAATGGGAGCCGCGGGACGCGACTTCCACAACTTCAACACATATTTCAGGGATAACCCAGCCTACGAGGTTGTCGCCTTCACCGCCACGCAAATCCCGAACATCGAGGGCAGGAGATACCCTCCTGAACTCGCCGGGAGGCTTTATCCCGAAGGTATCCCGATATACCCAGAAGCGGAACTTGCCGGTCTTATCAAGGAGAACGCTGTCGAGCAGGTCGTCTTCGCGTACAGCGACATCCCGCACATGGACGTTATGCACGAGGCGTCTACGGTACTGGCCTCTGGCGCCGACTTCAGACTGATGGGCAACTCGAAGATTGTTCTGCGGTCAAGCGTTCCGGTCATCAGCGTCGGGGCTGTCAGAACCGGTTCGGGGAAGAGCCAGACAACGAGGAAGATCTGCGCTATTCTCAGGAACAGGGGTCTGGACGTCGTCGCCGTACGCCACCCCATGCCCTACGGCGATCTAAAGAAACAGGTTGTCCAGCGCTTCGCCACCTATGACGATTTCGCCAGGAACGAATGCACGATAGAGGAGCGGGAGGAGTACGAGCCGCTCATCGACAAAGGTATAGTCGTCTACGCTGGCGTGGACTACGAACGCATACTAAGGGAAGCGGAGAAGGAGGCGGACGTCATCGTGTGGGATGGAGGGAACAACGACGTGCCGTTCTATCGTTCTGACCTACATATCGTCGTGGCGGACCCCCATCGGCCGGGTCATGAGGTGACATATCACCCTGGTGAGACGAACGTCAGGATGGCCAGCGTGGTCATCATAAACAAGGTCCAGACTGCCGATAGGCAGGACATTCTCACGGTCAGGGACAACGTCAAGAGGATTAATCCTGAAGCGACGATCATCGAGGCAGCTTCGCCGATAATCGTCGACCGCCCGGATGACATAAAGGGAAAGAGGGTGCTGGTCGTGGAGGACGGTCCAACCGTGACGCACGGCGGCATGACCTACGGCGCCGGAACGATAGCCGCTGAGGACTATGGCGCAGCCGATATAGTCGACCCCCGTCCCTTTGCCATCGGGTCGATCGCGGAGACCTTCAGGAAATACGGGCACATAGGTAAGCTCCTTCCAGCAATGGGTTATGGAAATGACCAGGTGAAAGAGCTTGAGGACACAATAAACAGGTCGGATTGCGATGTGGTTGTTTCTGGGACACCTGTGGATCTGCAGCGGGTCATCAAGATCAACAAGCCGATCGTCAGGGTCAGATACGAGTTATGTGAGATAGGTCATCCGACGCTTGAAGAACTGATCGTGGACAAGCTGGGCAGCAAGCTGAAGACGATCTGAACCCTCTCTGGGTCCAGTTGCGCCCCATAGGGGACGTTCGGCTCAAAAGCATGATATAGTCTTCTATCAATCGTCACCCAGCATCTGTGCGGGGGTAGCTAAGCTTGGCCAAAAGCGCAGGACTTAAGGCGGATGCGTTTGGCGATGAGCTTTCGTAAGAGATTCTGTCCCGAAGGGGTCCGAGGGTTCAAATCCCTCCCCCCGCACCACCAGGCATATCTAGATTTCTATTTTCCGATTTCAA
>CAZJDY010000021.1:0-26805 GCA_964544915.1 uncultured Methanomassiliicoccaceae archaeon
TAAAGAGGCGGGCATCAAGACATTCTGCAGCTTCATCCTCGGCTTACCGGGAGAGGACTGGGGGACTGTCCAGGAGACGATACGCTTCGTCAAGGAGACCTTGCCGACGAGCGCTCAGTTCAACGTCGCTGTCCCGTACCCTGGCACGAAGCTCTATGAGGAGGTCTGTGGGGTGAACGGCACCGAGGACGTCGACTTCAGGAGGCTGTTCCAGGATGATGCGATCGTCGGAACGGAATCGCTAACGCCCGAGGACCTGAACCGCGCAAGGCAGGTGGCCTATCGCTCTTTATACATGAACCCGCGGTGGTGGACATCAAATCTGAGACACGTCATGAGGAATCCCGAGGACTTCGACCTAGCACTGCGATACGCAATCAAGATTACGGACAACTTCCTATTCCATGGAATGAAACATGCGCATTGATACCCGATGGTGATGACGACGGAGACGAAGACCATAGTCATGACTTCAACATTCTACCCTCCATTCCACATAGGAGGGGACGCGGTTCACGTCAAGTACCTCGCCGAGGAGCTGACGGGCAGAGGACATGAGGTCCACGTCATCCACAGCGTCGACGCGTATCGCCTCAAGAGGGGCGGCGGACGTCCGCGCGGGAACGGGACGGGCGTGCACGTTCATACGATAGAGAGCACACTGGGGAGAACCTCGCCCGCGCTCACTTACATCACCGGCTCCAACAAGAGGGCGGAGAGGCTGCTTGAGAGACTGATAAAAGTCGAGAGGCCCGATTTCATCCACCATCACAACATCTCGCTGCTCGGGGGGAGGTTGCTCGGCATCGGTGCGCTGCCGAAAATCTACACCGCCCACGATTACTGGCTCCTGTGCCAAAGGAACGACTTCCTGAAGAACGGGAAGGAACTCTGCGGGGACAGGAGATGTTTCGGATGCTCCTTGCGATCATGCAGGCCGTACCAGTTCTGGAGGGGTAAGAGATTCGAAAGGAGCATCGACGGCATCGACCGGATCATCGCCCCCTCCGAATTCATGTCGTCGATCATGACATCGCACCTGCGAACGGAACCTCTCGTCATTCCTAACTTCGCCCCAAGGATCCCGATGCCCCCGGCGAGGGGCGATGCGGACCCGTACTTCATTTTCGCTTCCGCACTGGAGAGGTACAAGGGCCTCCATCTGCTCTTGGATGCGTACGTTAAAGCGGACCTCGCTTCGAATCTTCACATCGCCGGGACGGGTACGCTGGAGCCGCTGGTCAAGCGCTTCGAGAAAGAGACGAAAGGCCGTGTCAGATACAAGGGGTTCTTGAACAGAACCGAGCTAATCGAGGAGTTGAGCTCCGCGATATGCCTGGTCTCGCCGTCGACCTGCAACGAGAACTCTCCCCTTTCGTGCATCGAAGCTCTCTCGCTCGGCAGGCCCCTGGTCGTTTCGAAGAACGGCGGCCTTCCTGAGCTGGTAAGAGACCCTGAGTGCGGCATCTCATCGGAGACCTCGGCTGAGGGGATCGCCAGAGCTCTGAGGCGCATCGAAGGGGATCGAGACCTGAGACTCTCGTTCTCCAGGAACGCGCTACAGCGGTACGAGAGACATCACACCCCTGAACGCTACATAGATGCCTACATGAAGGCTGCCGAGGAGGTCATGGCCCGTGCATCCTAAGGTCGCCCTTATCAACGTTGGATTCGAGCCCGGCGAGCCAGTCGTGCAGAGAAGTCCTCCCTTCGGGATCATGTGCGTCGGAGCGTTCCTCCGCGAGAACTCGATCCCGGTCCGGCTTTACGATTGGAGCGGACAGGTGCTGGGCGAAGAAAGGAAGAAAGAGCTGAAGGATTTCGGGCCGGACGTCGTCGGATTCACGGTCCTCGTCAGCTCCTCGATAACCCGGGCCACGACGGCCAGTAAATGGGCGAAGGAGATCGAGGCCACTGTCGTTTGGGGGGGACCGGGCACGACGACGCTCACCGATATGGTGTTGAGGGAAGCGCCGGTCGACGTCGCGATCATAGGGGAGGGCGAGCAGACTATGCTCGACATCTGTGCCGCCTGGGAGAGGAAATCCCCCCTTGACGAGGTGAATGGCATCGCCTTTGTGAGAAGCGGGCAGGTGGTCATTACGCCTCCGCGACAGAGGATCGCGGACCTGGACTTGCTTCCGATGCCGCTTTGGGACTCGATCGGGGACCTGGGCCCGTTTCTCATTCAGTTCCATGATAGGATGGCCATTCCAATGTTGACGAGCAGGGGATGCCCTGGCACCTGCAACTTCTGCTACACGAAGAAGGTGTGGGGATACAAGTGGGCGCCGCGCAGTCCAGAGAAGATCGTCGAGGAGATAGAGCTCATAAGGCACATCGAGCCGAGAGTGAGCGCCGTCTTCTTCGACGACGACTTGTTCTCATGCGACCCTGGCAGGATTCGAAGGCTGTGCGAGATCATGATCGAGAGGAATATGGACCTGCCTTGGACATGCGAGATGAGGGTGGACCAGATTGATGAGGACCTCCTGACACTCATGAAGAAGGCGGGTTGCAGGATGGTGCTACTCGGCGTGGAATCTGGCTCCCAGAGGATGCTGGACATCATGATGAAACGTACCGACGTCGAGGATATCAAACGGGCTTTTGATATCACGCACAGAGTTCGCGTGGAGAGTCTCGCTTTCATCATGATTGGGCTACCTGGTGAAACCGAAGAGGATTTCAAACTGACGAAGAAGCTGTTGAAGTCGATCAAGGCGGACCGCCACGAGATAAAGGTCTACATGCCGTACCCAGGCACGGAGATGTTGAACATAGCGAAGGGGCACGGGTTCAAGGAGCCGCGCTCCCTGCAGGAATGGGCGACGAGCTCAGAGGTGTACAGGACCTACATCAAGGACAGGAACCTGTCGGAGCTGCCCTGGGAGAAGATTCAGACATTCATACGGAGCTTAGAGAGAAGAGAACGACGACGGATCTACTGGCGGGAGTTCAAGAAGAATCCCCTGACCGCCCCTCTGAGGGCATTGAGACACTTTGTCCGTCCTCGCAACGTGGGACCTGCAACCAAAGGAACCTCCTGAATCATCGTCTCATCATGACGGGGGGCTGGAACGCCTGACGTTCGATAGTTATTTTAGCAACCATCGGCCTCCATTACCGGGTATTTCCGATTGCTGAGATGCCGAGTCGTTTCAAGAATTGAAGAGCTTGACCCGCTCCGAGACCCTTGGGAGGAACTGAGGGCAAGGTGCTCAGGTTCGATCTTCTCATCGTTCGACTGGACGTTGCTGTGGCTTCAGCACTTTGGTCACATCGCATCTCCCAGGATTGTCATAGCTGAGGAAGATGGGAACATCAGAGGGATAGCTCCCTTCGCGGTGTCGGAGCGTTCCGCAATGGGAATCAAGGTGAGAAGGCTCTCGCTCATCGGGACGGAAGCGGGTGCCGCAGAGTATTACGATCTGGGAATCCTCTGCGATGACGGGGTCGAAGAGGTCACCGACGCAGTTATCAGGACGATGAAGGGAATGAACTGGAACGTTCTCAACATCCTCGATATCGAAGACAACTCTCGATCTCAAGTCCTCTGCAAGAGGATTGCGGAGGAGTGGCACGCGGAGGAGCTTCCGAAGATGCCCTGCCCCTTTGTCGAGCTCCCTAAGACGGGCGACGTCATCGCGGTCATCGGCGCCGGCATGAGGAGAACCATACGGAGGAACATCTCTAAGCTAGAGGATGAGGGCAGGGTATCCTTCAGAGCCAATGAGTCGGCCGAGGACACGAAAGAAGCGATGAGGACCTACGTCCACCAGCACAGGGCAAGGTGGAGGGCAAAAGGCGGAAGCATATTCGATGACAGACACCTGGCCGAGTTCATCGTCAGGGCCGCCGGAAAGAGCGCCGAGCAGGGTAGCGCGAACGTCTACGAGACCCTGATAGACGGCAACGTCGCCTCGCAGCTGTTCTGCCTCTGTGAGAAGGACTGCATCCGGGCTTACCGCATTGGAATCAACGATCAGTACCTCGACTACACACCAGGGATCCTTGTAGCGTACTATGCCATGCAGGAGGCGCGGAGGAGGGGGTTTCTCATCCTCGACTTCGGGAAAGGTGCCGAGGAGTTCAAGTACAGAATCGGGGGGAAGGACAGATTCCTCATCGGGATACATGCTAGGCGAGGGTCTGTAAGGATGATGTCGAAGCTCGCTTCGGTCCCCGGTCTTAAGAGCATTGTGGAGAAGACCGGAGCCAAGAAAGCCACGCTGAAGAAGGTGTATCAGTAGCCGAACTCAGAAGACCTCTGCTCCTGAGTGGACCTCGATGCCCTTGTTCGTGATGGAGTAGGGCTTGACCCTTCTCGAGTGATTGATCCTTCTCATCTTGACTATCCTCAGAGTTAGCTGGATCTCGCTCTTCCCCTCCGGTTCCTCGTACCTGAGGGAAATCACGCCGTCAGCGGTGTACTCGATCAGGCCGTCCCTCGAGGCAAGAGGATTAGTGTCCTTGACCTCCGCGGTCATGAGGCAGGTCGCACCGGTCTTCTTGATCATCTGGGCCAGGTTGAACAAGTTGGTCCGCTTGTCGTGGTCGGTCTCGAACATCATGTTTAGCAGAGATATCGAATCGATGACTATTCTCGCAGCCCCGAAGGACTTGACGAAATCAGGAAGATCGCTCTTGATGCGGGAGATGGTCGTCTTCGCGTCGGTCGGTTCGAGCTTCACGATCACGAGCTTCTTCGCGTCGACCGCCGGCTTCAGATCCCATCCGAACGACTTCGCATCGTCGATGATGGATCGCTCATCTTCTTCGAGCGTTATGTAAATGCCCTTCTCCCCCTGTCTCAGACCCTCGGATAAGAACTGAAGCCCGAATGTCGTCTTACCGGTACCGAAGGACCCCATCACCACGACCGTGTGAGACTTCGGGAGACCGCCCTCAAGCATCTCGTCCAATCCAGCTATGCCGGTTTTCACCCTGTCCATATAAATCACCCAACCCTCTCGGTGTCGATCACTACCAGCCCGCTCTGGGCCGTCACTACCGTGGCGAACCTCGCGATCCTCTCCTTGTCAAGGTGAGGAAGGATGCTCATGAATTTCTCAACGTAAAGGTACCTCTGTCTCTTCGAGGAGTGGCTGAACTTGCTCCATTCGAATACCAGCGCTCCGTCCACGCTGTCCATTATCATGCGCTGCTTCATCTCGTCGAGGATGTCGCGCGTCAGAACGAGATATATGATGCCTCCCCATTTCTTCGCGATCCTCTGCATCCCCCTGAGGACCGAGACAAGATCGTAGATGTCGATTTTCGCGTTCACGGCGAGATCGGTTATCGAATCGATTATCACGACGCTATCGGGAGCGTTCTCATCCAAGAATGTCACTAGCGACTCAAGGAGGTTCCCGTCCCCCTCCTGCGCGAACATCGATGTCCTCTCCCCCACCCAGCTGCTCGGCACCACAGAGTGCTTGAAGTACAGGCCGGAGAAGTCCTTGAAGACGACGTTCTTCTCGAACGCCTTGTAGAAGTCCGTGTTGAAGGAGACGGATATCTCCTGGAGGATATCCTCCCTCGATCGAGAGAAGGTCACATAACAGATCCTCTCGGGAAGGTAGTACCCTTCTGTACTCCCTCCGAGGAAATAATCGGACGATTCAGGATGCTCCTTGACCAAGGAAAGCTTCGCGGCCGAGGTTAGAGCGAACTCGACCTGCCCCGCGCCTAGTTCTCCGAGAAGAAGCACGACCGACCCGGTTGGCAGGCCGCCCTTGATTATCGAATCAAAGTCAGCTACGCCTGTAGGAATCCTTCTAACTGGTGCACCCATCCCTCACACCCGACAGCGGTCATTATTTCAGTACGGAGATAAAGACCTTTCTCTCTGACAATAAAGGACTCTTCGCATCGCCAGCATCTCGAAGTTCATGACTGTATCTATGGTCTGCGAGGCTCCGTCCATGGTAGTCGAAGCATCTCTAGTATTCCTCGGCGACACTGATTTCGAGATCATAGGATAGCCAGATCGGGCAAGGTCATCTGTTCCGTCCAGCGATGGCACGTTCGTACGAGGCCACTGTCTCCCGGGCGCTTCTTGCCCAGGAGAACTCATTGCATACTGCGACGGGCTCGACTACGTCCGACGATTCTTCTGATTCACCCAGTACGTTGATGATCGCCACAGCAAGTGCGTGGGCATCGGATTTCTCGACGACAGTCAGCAATGGATGCTTCATCTCACGTGCGATTCCTACGTCGGTCGTGATGACCGGCCTTCTGGCGCAGATAGCCTCTCCGATGGTCAATCCAAACCCTTCCAAGCTAGAGACGCAGACATGCGCGTCGCAAAGGGCATAGGCCTTCCAAAGGGCCTCGTCGGTCAGGAAACCGGCGAAGTGGATCTTGTCGAGTATACCAAGAGAGATTGCAAGCTGTTCTGCGAACATCGTGCTTCCTCTTCCAACGACAAGAAGGTGCGCGTCAAGCTGCTTGTCGACCTCCGCCAGAGTCTTGATCATTAGATCCAATCTCTTCCTTCGGTCATCGATCCGACCGACGAACAGCAGGATGGGAACATCCGGCAACGCGAACTCCTTCCTCAGGGCGGCCCTGCTCATCCTTGTCCGTGGAGACGCGTCGGCGCTAATTCCATTCCAGATGACGTCGATCCGCTCCGGGTCGATGCCGTAAAGGCCCAAGAGACTCGCCTTGGTGCGAGAGCTAACGGCGATGAACCTGTCAAACAAGTGGATGCCGAACCATTCGAGCCATGGTATCACAAAGCCTACTTCGCTGTTGAAGGCGCGAATGCGGTCGGCGAAGCGAAGCTTGCCATCACTGAGATCCTCCCGGGCCAAGTGATGGACCGTCGCAACGACCGGTGGACCGTTCTTCCTGTCCAAGAGTCCGAAGTTCGCCGCCCCGTTCACATGGATGACATCGAACCTCTTCTTGCCTGCCTTGCCGCTGATCTCCCTGCCTATCTTCAGCAGAGGAGGGGTCATGGTAATGATCATCCGGTCTTTGACATCGACCTCCACGACTTTCGCAGGACCTTGACTCAATCTGTCCCCTCGATCATGGAAGGCAGGCGTGAAGACCGTCACTTCATGTCCCATTCCGACCACATTTCTGACAAGGTTGTCCGCATAGACCCCCGCCCCTCCGATGACCCGCGGGGGGTATTCGTAGGTCACGAACGCGATCCTCATCGTAGCATGCCTGCTTCAATATCCATCGCCGCACCATAACTCTGCTTCCTCTCCAAATGATGATGAGAGTGAGATCGGCCTGACGGTCAGACACCATCGATTCTCGCGCAAACAGGGAGAGAAAACATAATGGATCATCTATGCTGAGTCGATCTCTTCCAACGATGCGACGATCATTCGGATCAGGTGTTCTGCCGAGGACCTCTTCAACTGCAGCCTGTCTCCCTCGAAAATCGCCCTACTTGCGATGACCTTCTGCCCATCGTCCACGGAGAAGCACACCAGTCCGACAGGTTTCTCTGGCGTCCCTCCGCCGGGGCCAGCTATCCCGGTGACGGCTGCCCCTATGTCCGTCCCAATCCGCTCCCTGACACCCCTCGCCATTTCCCTTGCGGTCTGCTCGCTTACTGCCCCATGACTCTCGAGGGTCGATCTGCTCACGCCCAGCAACCTGACCTTCGATTCGTCGCTGTATGTCACAATTCCAGCAATGAAGTAGTGCGAGCTCCGAGGAACGTTCGTTATCAGGTCCGAGACGAGCCCTCCAGTCATGGACTCCGCCACGCCGAGGGTCTTCCCCGTCTCCCTGAGAATCCTGCCAAGCTCCTCCTCAGGCCGCATCCAGCCACCTCAGATGATGCCCTTCATGAGCTCTTTTATCCGCTCCTCGCCCTTGATTTCGTCAATCACGTCCGCCACCGCCTTCGGAACGAGGTGCCTCCAATCCTTCCCGGCCAGCATCCTGTTCCTTATCTCGGTGCCGGAATACAGATCGATGTTGAACAACGGAGATGCGCGGACCTCGTAGCCCGCCTCGGAGAACAGCCTCTTCGTCAGCGGGTTGTTGCTGTCGATCGCCTTGAACGGAGGGACGAGGGAAGAGACATGCGCCACCCAGACAGCATATCGGTTGATGTCTACAATGGGAACGAGGAAGTAGTTCTGAACCCCCTCCTCTTTCAGGGCGCGGGAGATCATGAGATGCCTCTCCCCTGCGGTGAAGGGGTTCTCGAAAGTGTGAGAGTACTGAGCGCTCCCGATGCCGAGGGTCAGGTAGTCGCAGTCCTTCAGAATTGTGCGGATGACCTCCACGTGTCCCTTGTGGAACGGCTGGAAACGACCGATGAGAAGCGCGTTGAAGTCGTCGCTGTTCACAGGACACACCATCGACACGGCATTGGAGTAAAATATCGTCTCGCTATTGAAATGTTTTGCTTGAAAACGGAAAGGAGGATCTCACCGATCTATCTGGCCACGGGACTGACGGTCGCCGGTATCGCGGCGCTTTCGACGGCCGCGGTCAGCTTCCTCAGCAGGCCTTCTTTCTTCGTCCCGCCTACGAGCGCGTGGCTAAGCACGTCGTTGAGGTTCTCGACAGGGATGATCTCGATATTGCCGACGTACTTCTCCTCGAGCACGACGTCCTTCATGTTCTCCTTCGGGATCAGGACCTTCTTCAGCCCGGACTCTGCGGCGGCCTCTATCTTGGCCGTCACTCCTCCGACCGGAAGCACCTTGCCCCTGACGCTCAGGCTGCCAGTCATCGCAACCGTCTGGTCCACCGGCGCATCCTCGAAGGCGGATATGACGGCCGTGGCGACAGATATCGAAGCGCTGTCCCCCTCGACGCCCTCGTACGCACCGACGAACTGAACGTGAACGTCGTGGTTGCTGATGTCCTCGCCGGTGTACTTCTTGATCAGCGCGGAGACGTTCTGGACCGCTTCCTTCGCGATCTCCCCCAGCCTCCCGGTCGCTATGACCCTCCCGCCGCTCTTCGTCTGAGCGGGGGTGACCTCGGCTACGATCGGAAGTACGACTCCGGAGAACTCCGCCATGTTGGACTCGGCATTCAATGCTGCCAGGCCGTTCACGACGCCCACAGCCGACCCCTCTGTAAGGAAGGTCTTGTACGCCTTCCTTGCCTCGATGTAGCGGTCTGCGACCTGCTGCTCAAGGCTCCTCGCGATCTTCTTCGCCGCCTGGACATGCTCCGCGGTGACGACTGGCTTGGATTCCTCCCTGGCGATATCCCCGGCGACCCTTATCAGACCGCCGAGCTCTCTGAGCCTCAGCGTCAACTGACCGCGCCTTCCCGCACGGCGCTGCGCTTCCTTGACTATCTCGCCAACGCCGCTCATGTCGAAGTGGGGGATCTTCTTGTCCTTGGCGACTTCCTGGGCCACGAACCGGACGAGCTTCTCCCTGTTAGAATGAGTATCATCCATGGTCGACTTCATGTAAACCTCGTAGCCGTAACCTCTAATCCTCGATCTCAGAGCAGGGTGCATCCCCTGCACCGCATCCAGGTTGCCGGCGCAAACGAGCACGAAGTCGCACGGCACTGCCTCGCTCTTCACCATGGCCCCGGAGCTGCGCTCGCTCTGGCCGGTGATCGCGAACTCGCCCTCCTGGAGGGCTGTCAGCAGGCACTGCTGCGACTCGATTCTGAGCATGTTTATCTCGTCGACGAAAAGGACGCCCTTCGACGCCTTGTGGATCGCACCGACCTCGAGCCTTTCATGAGCTGGGGTCTCGAGGCCTCCGCTTTGGAACGGATCGTGCTTCACGTCCCCGAGCAGGGCACCGGCGTGAGCGCCAGTGGCGTCGATGAACGGCGGCATCTCACTGTCGTCGTGCGAGATCAGCAGTTTCGGCACCATGATGTTCTCCTGCCTGGTTCCACTGTACCTCATGGCGAAGAAGAGTAGTGCGGACGCGACTATCCCGACAAGTATGATGGTGGGGTCTTTCATCCCCGACTGTATGTAGAGCGCGATAGTGAGTATGATGATCATGAAAACTATGCCGGTGACCAGTGACGCCTTCTGCTGCTTGCGCTGCATCGCCTCACGTTTCTGGGCTGCAACGATCTCTTTACCCTTTCCCGCAGGCACGATACGTATCTTCGGCTCGTTTGTGTCCTCGGCGTTGTGATAGGCTATGACGTCCTGGAGCTCTCCCTTCGGAAGGTACTCGGTCATTGAGCGCGCGAGCATGCTCTTGCCCGTTCCCGGGTCCCCGATGAGCATGACGTGGCGCTTCTGCTCGGCCGCCTTCTTGATGACGACGACGGCGGAGTCCTGACCGATGACCTGGTCAGCAAGCTTCTCTGGAATCTTTATGTCCGCAGTGGTCCCAAAATTCTGAGTCTTCATCCATTCGTCGACATCAGGGAGGGCCTCTTCGGACTGTGACCTATCGTCGACCATAGCCTACGTTCTCGTGTTCGACTCATAATAGTACCACTAGTTAAGGGTTTCCCCAAACTTACGCACCGGTGATACTAGCCAGATTTCGAAACAGAGCAACCCTGCCGCCACCGAAGGATGCTGTGATGCGTCGGTTTCCAGAGTCGGCGAAAGGCATCGTAATTAAGTACCGGGCAACGCTTTTGGGTCGCAATGCCGGACGAGAGATACAGTCCGCTGGCAATCACCGCGCTCCTTCTTGCGGTCATCATGTGGGGCGCGTCCTTTCCGATGCTGAAGCTCGGCCTCGCCTACATGCCGCCGGTGACCCTCGCTGCGGTAAGGTACTCGATAGCGGGATTGATTCTGGTCGTAATCATCTTCGCGAAGTTCGGGACGAAGGAGTCGCTCAGGGAGCTGAAGGGGGACTGGAAGATGCTCGTCATTCTGGGCCTTGTCGGGATAGCGCTCCCGAACGCTACTCTGAACATCGGGCTCCAGTTCACCACTGCAAGCGTGTCCTCGATTCTCCAGGCATCAGGACCGGTATTCACGGTCGCGCTGGCGGTCATGTTCCTCAAAGAGCGACTCGGCGGGGCCAAGATTGCGGGCACGATACTGGCGATCATAGGGACCGTGCTGCTCATCGGCCAGGATGGCATCGACCTCGGGAACAGCACCTTCATCGGCAACATGTTCGTCATCATCTCCGCCGTGTTCTACTCCATCTCCGGCGTAGTCACGAAGAGAGCGCTCGAGCGCCATCATCCCCTGGTGATCACTGGCTGGATCATCGCGATAGGATCTCTCTTCCTCTATCTCTTCAGCCCAATCGAGTTCGGGAAATCGATAGCCTTTCCCCCAGACATGATCCTCATCCTCCTACTGTTGGCGATCTTCCCCGGCTGCCTGGCATTTCTGTTATATAACTATGTCCTACGGAGGAAGGAGCTCAGCTCCGTCTCATTCTGCATATACCTCATTCCCGTCTTCTCGACCATCATCTCAATTGCGGTGCTGGGAGAGACCATCACGGTGGAAACCGTATTATTCGCCTCCCTCGTTATAGCTGGTGTCGCCATTGCTCAGTATGGCCCGACGACGTTCAGGAGAAGAAAAAGAGATGCGAGTTGAGGATCTCGAGCTTCCAAAGGGAGTGGTCGAAGTACTGCGACGAGATGGGATAGAGGAACTCTACCCGCCCCAAGCCACGGCCCTTCCTTTGGCGCTTGCTGGCAAGAACCTAGTGATTGCGATACCCACGGCGAGCGGCAAGTCCCTTATCGCCTACCTGGCCGCTTTGAAGCACGTCATGGAGAGGAGCGGGAAGGTCCTCTACATCGTTCCACTTAGGGCTCTGGCTTCGGAGAAGTTCGAGGATCTCAAGAAGTTCGAGGAACTCGGCGTCAGGGTTGACATCTCCGTGGGGGACTTCGACACCCCGGACCCGCACCTGGAGAGCTTCGATATCATCGTGGCCACATCGGAGAAGGCCGACTCCCTCCTGAGGCATCGGAGCAAGTGGCTGGAGAGCATATCACTCGTCGTCGCGGACGAGGTCCATCTCATACACGAGCCTGAGAGGGGGCCGACCCTGGAGATTACGCTAACGAAGCTCAGGAAGTTCAATCCCGACCTCCAAGTCATCGCTCTCTCGGCAACGATCAAGAACTCGAAGGAGCTGGCGAGCTGGCTGGAGGCGGAGCACGTATCGAGCGAGTGGAGGCCTGTGCCGCTGAAGGAAGGCGTCTTCCTCGACGGAGCCATAAGGTTCACCGACAATACGACCAGGAAGGTGGAGGACAAGGGGGACGCGGTCTGGAGCTTGATCCGGGACTCGCTGCAGGAGGGGGGGCAGTGCCTTGTCTTCGTAAACACCAGGAAGTCCACCGAATCGCTCGCTGCGAAGTACGCTTCGCTCATGAAGGACTTCATCAAGGAGAGAATCGAGCTTGAGAAGGATGCAGAAAGGGTGCTGGAGGAAGAGTCTGAACCGACCTCGGTAGGGAAGAGACTGAGGACCTGCATCAAGAAAGGCATAGCGTTCCACAACGCGGGGCTGACGAACGAGCAGCGGAGGCTCGTCGAGAACGCCTTCAAGAAGGGGGACATAAGGTGCATCATCGCCACTCCCACCCTGGCAGCGGGGATCAACCTGCCGGCGAGACGCGTCATCGTCAGGGACGTCTACAGGTACGAGGCGAACGTCGGGCATATGACGATCCCTGTCCTCGAGATCAAGCAGATGTGCGGTCGGGCGGGGAGACCGAGATACGACAAGTTCGGGGAGGCCGTGCTCGTCGCCAAGAACGAGGACGAGAGGCAGTTCCTCATGGAGAACTACCTTCTGAACGAGACCGAGGAGATCTTCTCGAAGCTTGGGAGCGAGCCGGTGCTCAGGAGCCATGTCCTGGCCACCATCGCGACAGGCACGGCGAACTCGAGGGAATCGCTGATGGACTTCTTCGACTCGACGTTCTTCGCGCACCAGACGAGCACGATCGGCCTGGAGGGCGCCACTGACAGCGTCCTTGATTTCCTGGAGAAGGAAAGGATGGTTGTCTCGAATGAAGGGTTGAGGGCCACCTTCTTCGGGAAGCGGGTATCGGATCTTTACATCGACCCCCTGTCGGCGATCCGCCTCAGGGACGCGCTGAACGCATACAAGGAGGAATCCTCATCGTTCGGGCTGCTGCATGCCATCTGCTCGACGCCAGACATGCTGAACATGTACCTGCGCAGGGGGGAGTACGAGGTCATGGAGGAGATATTCATGCGAAGGAGCGGGGAGCTGCTGCTTCCCGCGCCAGAGGACCTGACTGAGTACGAGTTCTTCCTCTCGGAGCTCAAGACGGCGTGCGCGTTGGAGGAGTGGGCAGGGGAGTTCGAGGAGGACGATATCCTCAAGAGGTACAACATGGGGCCGGGAGACCTGAAGAACAAGGTCGAGGTAGGGGAGTGGCTCCTATACTCGATGAGGGAGTTGTCGAACATCTTCAACAAGAACGCGTACCCGCATCTGACCGAGCTCATGATGAGGGTGAGGTATGGGGCCAGGAGGGAACTCCTGGAATTGGTCAAATTGAGGGGCGTAGGAAGGGTCCGGGCAAGGGTCCTGTTCGACCGGGGGTTGAAAACCCTGAACGATATCAGGGAGGCGGAGGTGACCGCGCTTGCGAGGCTCCCGAAGATCGGGGAAGCGCTGGCGAAGAACATGAAGGTGCAGGTCGGAGACGCGCCGACGCGGATCACGAAGATGGAAAGAGAGGTCGAGACAACTGATGCAACGGAGACCGGCCAACGCCGGCTGACGGACTTCTAGAAGTCGGTTATCGCCCTGGTCACTTGGAAGCTGCTGTCCTTCTTGAAGAACGAGAAGTAGCATGTGGCGTGGTCCGTCTCCCTCATCTTCACGCAACGGATCCTGCGGTGCACTTCGCTCTCACCGTCTTCGACCATCCGGAGGTGTATGATCCCATCCGCGAGGAAATCGGCATCATGGGAGCCATAGGAGGTGTACGGCCCGACCGGCATCTCGGAGATTATCAAGGTGGTTATGTCAAGGGATCGGAGCCATTCGAACAGCCGGAACATGTCCTCCCTCGGCCTGTTGAAGTTCGATATCAGCTCGAGGGCTCCGAGCGAGTCGATGACCAGCAGCTCGTAGTTCATCCTCCTCTTCGTCTCGGAGACGGCGAACCTGAAAGTGTCGAGCCATCCGGGTCCTTCGGCGTTCTTCCTCATCTCCCCGACATCCAGTATCTCCACCCTTCCGAGCGATTCGCCTCTAAAGCCCATGTTCTCCACCTGGCGAAGAAGGCTGCGCTTGCTCTGCTCCAGTGATATGTAAAGGCCGTTGACGCCGTCCTTCTTCGCGTTCATGAACAGAATGTAGTACGCGAGCGAGGATTTCATCGTCCCCGCTTCCCCCGCTAACAGGACGATATGACCCTGAGGTATGCCGCCCCCCATGTTCTCGTCAAAACCCTGGACGTAGGTCTTGTACTTCGTCCTGCTATCCCCGGAGCTCATCGATGAATTCCCGCCTGAATATAGTCGGGTCGAATAAATATCATTTGCCCCGTGGCTATCAGGCGTAGGGAGCGACGACCTTCTTCACCGATTCGAAGTCCGCAGGAATCGGGCGCATCTTTCCGAAGGACTTCAGAACGATGTCTGGGTCCTTGAGAAGGTTACCGGTGCAGATGCACACGACCCTCTCGTCCCTACTGATCATGCCTGTCTGCGCTAGCTTTATCATCCCGGCGATAGAAGCGGCGCTAGCTGGCTCGACTCCGATGCCCTCTGCCCTGCCCAAGATTTTCTGGGCATCGAGTATCTCCTCGTCCGAGACCTCCACGGCGATGCCTCCAGTATCGTAGATAGCCTTCAGCGCCTTCTTCCCGCTGACCGGATTCCCTATCCTTATCGCCGTCGCAACGGTCTCCGGCTTGTCGACCGGGGAAAAGTCGATCTTGCCCGCCCTGAACGCGTCGACTATCGGCTTGGATCCGCTGGCTTGCACTCCGACGAGCTTAGGCATCCTGTTGATCCAGCCAATCTTCATCAGCTCAGTCAAGGCCTTGTAGACGGACCATATGTTCCCCGCGTTCCCGACCGGCAGGACTATCCTATCTGGCACCTGAAAGTCGAGCTGGTCAACTATCTCGAAGGCTACGGTCTTCTGACCTTCCGGTCGGAACGGGTTTATCGAGTTCAGCAAGTAGAGGTATCCCTTGGTCGCGAGCTCCCTCACGATTCTGAAGGCGTCGTCGAAATTGCCGTCGATCGCGATGACCTTCGCTCCGAAGAACACTGCCTGGGCAAGCTTTCCCGCGGCCACGTTGCCGGCTGGGAGTACGACCGCGCAGTCGAGCCCTGCCTTCGCCGCGTACGCCGCAAGGGACGCGGAGGTGTTCCCGGTGGACGCGCAGCCGACGACCTTCGCGCCTATCTCGAGAGCCCTCGTCACGCCGACCGTCATCCCGCGGTCCTTGAAAGAACCGGTCGGGTTCGCACCCTCATACTTCACCCAGATTCTCTTGAGACCAACAATGTTGGCGATAGAGCGACAGTCGTACAACGGCGTGCCGCCTTCCTTGAGGGTCACGGCTTTCTCCTCCATGACCGGAAGGAATGGAGCGTACCTCCAGACCCCTATGGGTCTCTTCCTCAGCTCATATGGAGTGAGGTCTTTGATCCCTGACAGATCCGAGACCAGGTCCAACAGGCCCCCACAATCGGGACAGCTGTCCAGGTAGGGGTCCTCAACGACCTTGCCGCATTCCCAGCACCTCACCTCGTATGACATCTAGGCTATCCTCCGGCATCCGTCACCCGGTGCCGTCACCCATGACTTGCACCCTATGCCATTGTCCTCGTACAGTCTGCGGAGCGATTCCGCGATCTCCTTTCCATCTGTGGATTGCTTGTTGAAGACCGCGGCAATGCACGGCCCGGATCCAGCAAGGAACGAGCCAGTGGCTCCACTCTTTATTGCGAGCGCCTTCGCCTCCTCCAAATGAGGGATCAGGTGAGCTCTCGCCGGCTCAATCACGACGTCCTTCATGCTCCGTCCAATGAGGCCGACGTCCCCGTTCCTAATGCCGAGTGCCAATCCGGAGGCGTGGCCGACCTCGAAAACCATCTGATCCAGATCTATGCTCTTCGGCAAGACCTTCCTAGCCTCCTTCGTGGATACCATGACGTCGGGCATCGCTATCACGATCCCCAGGTTCCTCGGGGGATCGACCCTCAGTACCTCGAACGGATCGTATGAGCTTATCACGGTGAACCCGCCCATCAAGGCCGGAGCGACGTTGTCCGCATGGAAGCTGCCGGAAATCATCTCCTCGGCCTTAGCCGCACACACGACGAGCTGCTCCATCGTGAGGGGTTTGTCCAGCAGCAGATTCGCGGCATAAGCACCGCCCGCAGCCGAAGCACCGGAGGATCCGATGCCGCTGCAGGGCCTGACGCCCTTCTTGATCCTTATCGCAACCCCGAAATCGGCCTTTCCCACCTCAAGCACTCTCGCCGAGGAAACGCCCGCAGAATTCCATCTGAAATCTGTGGGAATCTTGTCCGCGCCCAACCCCTCGACCGCTTCGATGATGACCCCTGGCGTTGAGACCTTCCGTATCTCTATCTGATCGAACGGTTCCATCAGTGCGAGACCGAAGACGTCGAAGCCCGGACCCAGGTTCGAAAGACTGGAAGGGGCTCTAACCACAGCTCTCTCCTCGGACATCTGCTCACCTGTCCCCAAGCCGCACTGACTCTGCCGCTCAGTTCGGTGTCAAGCCATGTGCTCAATCATAAAGCTTTCGAGGACTTGGTCATTGGAGCGACGTTCTGTCGGGAAGGTGCGCGAGTCTCCGAATGAATCTCGGAATGCTGTCAACAGATTTCGCAGGATGACGACCGATAAGCGCAGTGGAGTCCGAACGGGGGCCGTTCAGGTGAAATCCCGCGCACAGAATGGTCCTTAGGACATTTTGGATGGATTTAAGAGGGGGCTAGAAGCTACCTTGAAAATCGCATGGCTGCCCTGCTGAGCATACCAGTCATCATACTATTCGCCGTCTTCATCCTGATCGCGGTAAGGAACGTTGGAAAGATCCGGCTGAAGATATGGCAGATAATGCTGTTCGGCGCCGCGGCGGTCCTGGTTACCGGCCAGATATCGCCTGGTGACGCACTCTCGGCGATAAACGTCGACGTCATGCTGTTCCTCTTCGGAATGTTCATCGTCGGGGAAGCCCTGTACGAGAGTGGCCTTCTTTTCCACCTCGCTCACAGGTTCTTCAAAAGGGCAAGGAACGTGGACCAGCTTGTTCTTCTGATCTTGATCACCTTCGGCGTCTTCTCCGCATTCCTGATGAACGACACCCTTGCCATCATCGGCACGCCGCTTGTGATCTACTTCGCCAGGAAGTTCGAGATATCCCCGAAGCTGCTGCTCCTCTCCCTGGCCTTCGCCGTCACCACCGGCAGCGTCATGAGCCCAATCGGGAACCCGCAGAACCTCCTGATCGCGATAAACGGCAACATCGAGAATCCATTCGTCACCTTCTTCGCGCACCTCCTCATCCCGACAGTGATCAACCTCCTCGTCGCCTATGTCTTCCTCAAGTTGTTCTACCGCAACCAGTTCCGGGGGGCGACCTTGAATCATACCGACGAGGGGATCAAGGACCCGAAGCTCGCCTCCGCCTGCAAGGTCTCCTTGCTTCTCATCATCTCTTTGATCGTCGTCAAAATCGCCATCGTATTTCTCGGCTTGGACTTCGATCTGAGGCTGACCTACATCGCGCTGATAGCCGCCCTGCCGATAGTCATCATCAGCAGAGAGAGAGTCAAGGTGGTGAAGAACATAGACTGGTTCACACTGGTCTTCTTCGCGGCGATGTTCGTGCTCATGGAGAGCGTGTGGCAGACCGGTTTCTTCCAATCCATAATGGCACGATCGGATGTCGACGTATCATCAGTCCCGATCGTCCTCGCGATAAGTGTCTCGCTCAGCCAATTGATATCAAACGTACCCTTTGTCGCCCTGTATCTCCCCCTGATGAGCCAGGCGGGGGCGACCACAGCCAGCATGATGGCACTTGCCGCGGGAAGCACCATCGCCGGTAACCTTCTGATACTGGGGGCGGCGAGCAACGTCATCATCATCCAGAACGCGGAGAAAAAAGGGGAGACGCTGACATTCCTAGAGTTCGCGAAGGTTGGAATCCCGTTCACCATCGTCAACTTTCTGGTATACTGGGTTTTCCTGGTCCTTATCTAAGCGCGGTTCCTCCGCAGTTCGCTCCTCAATCGGGGTCGCAAAAGATTGATATGTGTCGCAGATGGATTCGCAACAAGTATGCCGAGGGTAGACATCGTCGGAGCGAGAGGGAAGAACTTGGATCCCAGGGTCCTCGTGGAGGCCTTGCAGAACCTCGGTGCCGGTCGGGGTCTGGTGCTGAATGCCGACCTCGTGTGTGGCATCGATCACCTGAGGTCGGCGATCGCTCACGCCAAGCGCGCCTTCGAACGGGGGAGGAATGTCTCGTCCACTCTCGCCACGGAAACGATGCTGTATGCTTCCGGAGAGAGACAGATCTCCAGGGCGATGGACAAGATCGGCGTGGGAGAAGGAGCTGAGCGAATCGCGATGGTCCTCTTCGATGTCGAGAACATCGACGTAACGCTCCGTTCTCTAGGGCTCACGAGGGACGATTCTGTGATCGGACCCTCGACAGAGAAGGTCATCAGCTTTGGCATAATGGAGCAGGAAATGGCGGCGGTCCCGGAGGAGACCCTGCCGGACCTTGTGCTGGAGCGCGTCGCATTCGTCGAGCTCCAGAAGCGATAGGATGAATATACCGGAAGTCCATCATTGCGATTCGGCCGCAGGATAATCAGGACAGAAGGTTAATGAACAGTACCCTCATTGATCGTAAGTTTGAATCCATCCAGTATCTGCACGGTGTGCATGTATGGGGCTGAACGACCGTGACTGGGGACTATATAAAACAGCTTCAACTCACAAAGCAGCTTGAACAGCGAGCAAGAGAAGCTGGACTGAACCGCAAGGCGGCGGAAGAGAAGATAGCTGAGGCAGAGAAAGCTTTGGCCTCCGCTAAGGAGTTCGCCGCGGAGACGACAGAGGCGGAGAGGCTTCTCGTCGAAAGTACCAATTCCTACTCGAACAAGGATTACAAAGGAGCGCTCGGACTGGCAGCGAAGAGCGTCGAATCCTCGGAGCTGAAAAAGAAGGACAAAGTCAACTCCATAATCGCTTCCACCGAGGACCTGGTCGAGCTCATTCAGGTCAAGGACAGAGATGCGGAGGACATACTGGCATCGGTCGAAAAAACGAAATCCCTTATGGCGGAAGGGAAGGTCTCGGACGCGTTCTCACTGGCGAACGCTACACTCAACAGGACCGACCAGTTTGTCAACAGGAAGATTGCTGATTCCTTCGGCCGCGCGCAATCGCTGATGTTATTGGCTGAGGGTGTCGGCCTGAAGGTGGACAGCGAGAGACAGCTCCTGTCCGAGGCCAGGCGATCTCTGGACGAATCGCAGTATGGGTCATCGATGAAGCAGCTGAAGAACTGTCTCGAGGCAGTCGTCGTTTCATTGCGAGACTGGATAGATACTGCTGTGAACGGCATTGCAGCCCTCCGAGAATGGGCTGTCGAGACGGGCGTGGACTTCTCAAGACCAGATGAACTGCTCCGGAAGACCGAGGACGTCCTGCAGGAGGAGGATTATGAGGAGGCGCTCGCCCGTCTGAAGGTCGTCGACACCGAATCTAAGAACGTCCTGTCGAAAGGCCTGCTATCGACCTTCGAATCCATGGCCCAGAGAACGCAGATCCTGAAGGATCACGATGTCGATGTCTCCTCCATCACTGCCCGGATAGAGAACGGGAAGGACTTTGCCAGGACGACAAACCTCGCGCAGGCCATGGAAATCTGGAAAGACATCTCAAAGACGATCGCAAAGACCGAGGAGGAACAGTTCCTCATCCATGTGTCCAACCTACGTCCGAAGATGCTTATCGCAAAGAAGCTCACCGTCGATATGAAGGCGCCTTTGGAGGTCCTCGATTCCTCAAAGGTCGCGCTCCGCCAGGGGGACTTCAAGAAGGCGGTGGCTACCGTAGATGAGGCCGATGCGCTCCTCGAGAAGTCCCTCGAGGGATATAGGGAGGTCGAAAGGGAACTGGTGAGGACGAAGAAACTCGTACTGGAAGGGAGAGCGTACTCGGTCGATGTTAAGAAGGTCAAGCAGCTGATGCGATCGTCCAGAGAGCTCTTGATGGTGAGGGATTATAAGGGCTCTGCGGGCCAGTTGAAGGTCGCGCAGAGGGAGCTGCATAGCTCAATCCAGGCGAACCTCGCCAAGCATATCATGGAGATCGAGATGAAGAGCGCCACGGCCATGAAAATGGGGGCGGATGTGGCGGAGGAGAGCGCTCTGCTCGATGACGTCATCAAGACCGTCAAGGAAGGGAATTATGTCGCGGTCTCGGACATCATCCAACGATGTTCGAGCATGATAGAGGGCAAGACAAGAACGATCGCTGAAGAGGTCGTGAAAACGGCAAGGATGTTCATTGAGGACTACGGCGGGTCGATGGACGTGGCCTCCGCCAGGTCGCAGCTGGACGAGGCGATCTCGGCACTGAAATCAGATGAGTACGAGAAGGCTCACGAACTGGGGCTGGCCGCGCTGGACGACCTCAAGAAAGAGGAGGCGGCGGCTCTAACTGATAGGATCGGAGAGGCCGGCAGGCTGCTAGAGCTCGCAAGGAGCCTCGGATCGGAGAGCATCACCCTCAAGGACAAACTGGCCAAGGCTGAGGAGTTGAGGTCGCAGTCCGGCGACCTCGAGGCCTTCAAGATCATCACCGAGGTCGTCCACTTCGCGAAGTCAATAGTCAAAGACGAGTTGACAAGGAGCCTCACCCAGCTAACGCGATCGATCGCGTCCGCGAGGAAGAGTGACGTAGAGGTGATGAAGGCAGAGCACCTCGCTGAGGAGGCTT
This sequence comes from uncultured Methanomassiliicoccaceae archaeon, assembly GCA_964544915.1. Lineage (GTDB taxonomy): Archaea > Thermoplasmatota > Thermoplasmata > Methanomassiliicoccales > JACIVX01 > JAJRAG01. Next base: position 20,919 of record CAZJDY010000021.1, read on the forward strand.
CGAACAAGATAGACAAAGATCAGCTGGAACAGGCGCACGGGATCATCGAGGATGCGCGGAAGAACCTCGAGACGACGGTCTCCCTCCATACGGAGATCTACGACCGCGTCGTCGAGATCTCCGACCTGCTGGAGGAGGCCGCGACCCACGGACGGGACACGAGCGCGGCATTGACGCTCCTCACGAAGACGAAGAGGCTCTTCGAGTCTGGAAAGTACGAGGAGGCCAAGGGAATCTCGATCGCATGCCACGAAGAGACCGAGAAGATCGTGGCGCCGTTCATCGCTTCAAGGAGAATCCCACAAATCAGAGACATGATGGCAATTTCAAAGAGGACCAAGCTCGACGTGACCCCGGTCGAGAGCATCCTGGCCAACGCCGAGTCGCAGATGGACGCGGGGAACTACGTCGACGCCTTAGGATATGCGAAGGAGGCCGAGCGCCTCGTACAAGAGATGCTGATGAAGGGCATCTCCGGCGAGATCTCCAATTCCAGGTCATTGCTTTCAAGGGCGAAGGCGTCAGGCGTGGACGTGCGCAGCGCCGAAGCGATAATCGCGAAGGTCGAGAACCTATTGAGCGAGAAGAGGTACTTTGACGCGCTGAGAGCGATAGAGCTTGCGAGGAGCGAGCTCGACCAGAGCATAGTAATGGAGAGGAAGGCGAACGAACAACTCGACAAGGCGCAATCGATCATAGCGGACGTGAAGGCATTCGGCGTCGACACCGCTCCGGCCATGGAGATACTCAGACAAGCCGGGACATACTACAGACTGGGAAGGCACGGCATCGTCGTGGAGTTGGCCAAGAAGGCCGCGGAGCAGGCGGCGCAGGTTGCGGGATCGACCGTTCAGGAACAGCTCAACAAGGTCGAGATGAACTACAAATCGCTGCATCTGGAAGGGCCGGACCTGAACGCGGCGCTCAGGATAAGGGACGATGTTTTCCAATTGCTGGACCAACGCAGGTTCAAGGAAACCGGAGCCCTGATCAGGACGATGGCCAGCGAGGTAGAGCGCGTCCAGGCACAGAAGAAGCAGAGCTCGAAGGCACTGCAGGAGCTCCGCAGGAAGATGGATGAAGCACGCAAGCGCGGATTACATGCCGACAAGGTCGACGCGTTGTTCGCAAAGGCGGACGAGAAGTTGAGGACAGGAGCGTTCTCGGAGTCCTTTGCCATCACGATCAGATGCGGAGAGGATCTGCGCACGCTAGCCGAGATGTTCGATAAGAGAAGGGTGGATCTCGATGGTCTCAAGAAGGAGATGTCTGGACTTGAGGCCGAGGGGTATTTCTTGGAAGAGGCCTCCGAGTTCGTGAAGAAGTCGGAGGAAGCCCTGAAAGCCCTGGAGTTCGAGAAGGCAACACTCAATCTCCAGAGGGCGAGAGCAGCCACGGACACAGTCATTGAATCTATGGCAAGGGACCGCCTGAAGGACATGCAGGCGATGCACAAGACCGCACTGAAGCTGAAGATCGAAGAGAAGTCGATGCCCTCGTACCTGCGGAAGCTTGTGACGACCCGCAAAGAGGAGATCCGTCTGGCGGACCTCGCGAAGATAAAGGACGGAATGGAGACGCTCCGGCTGCTCACCATGGACAAACTGACTAAGAGGGAACTCGAACTCCATGGGAAGATCGAGGCCGCTAAGGGCACGGGGGCTGATGTGGGGAGGAGCAAGGTCCTGCTCTCCAGGGCCAGAGAGTTGATCGGGGCGAAGAAGTTCGAAGAGGCATTGGACGCCATGACCAAGGCGGACAGCGGCATCACCGACGCGGTCGAGAAGCGGAAGAGATACATGGAACTGAGGTTAAGGTGCGAGAGCTTCCTGGAGAGCGCGAAGCGAAAGGGGATGAATGTCGACGAGGTATCCGCCCTGTTCAACGAGGCGGAGAAAGAAAGGACCGCCGACTACGACCGCGCGATACAGAAGATGGAGAAGACACTTTCGCTCGTCGAGAAGGAAGTCTCGTCGCAGATGCCAGAAGTTTCGGTTGACCTTGATTTCCTGGACGAGCCGACCGCCGGCAAGTGGATGAGGATGAGGGCCCGACTGCAGAACGAGGGGTCCGGAGCCGCCAGAGACTTGACCGTCTCGATATCCGGAGACGTCGACGTGAGGGGATTGAAGCAGATACATGAGCTCAAAGCCGGGGAGAAGACATCGATCGATCTCGAAATAATGCCGAAGTCAAAGGGCACTTTGACGGTAACGCTCAATCTCGTGTGCAAGCCCAGTCTCTCGGACGAGCAATGCGGCTTCGACTCGACGTTCGAGCTGGTCGTTCAATAGGACCTGGCTCAGCGGTCCTTGGGACCTTACGGGGAATCATTGGGGTCCTCAAAGGATCTATGGCTTACTGAATCGGGACGAACTTGTAACCGTAGTATATCACGCCGGCCGCTCCATCCTCGCCGAGCTTCCGCATCGTGCTCCGCACCTTCATTCCTATCTTGACCTCGGCCGGATCGCAGTCGATGACTTGGCTCGTCAGCATTACGCCTTCGTCCATCCTGATAATCGCGATCACATAGGGTTTGAGCAACTCGAACTGGCTCGGCGCGTCGTGAACGACAGAGAAGGAGTACACCTCCCCCTCTCCCCTAAGCTTGATCTCCTCCATCTTCCCCATGCTCTTACGGTGGCAGATCGGGCATATGCTCCTCGGAGGGAAGATGACCTTGCCGCATACGCCGCACCTGCAGCCCTTGAGATTGTATCTGCTCGGGTTCTCCCTCCAGAATCTCGCGGTCGGCATCTAGACCGCCTCCAGTATATGAACGACGACGGTCCCGCCGGCCCCGCCGACGTTGTGCGCGAGACCGATCTCGGCTCCCTTCACCTGTCTCTTCCCGGCCTCGCCCCTCAACTGGGTGACGATCTCGACGATCTGTGCGACGCCGGTCGCTCCGATTGGGTCACCCCTTGCCTTCAGACCGCCGGACGAATTCACCACGACCTTTCCGCCGTACGTCGTCTGACCTTCCTCGGTCGCTTTCCCGCCCTCGCCCTTCTTAAAGAATCCGATATCCTCTATCGCCAGTATCTCACTAATCGTGAAGTTGTCGTTTATCTCGGCCACGTCCACGTCCTTCGGCTTCATCTTTGCCTGTTCGAACGCCCTTGCGGCGGCGAACTTGTTCGCATCGAAAGTGCAAATATCGGTCCTGTGGTGCAAAGCCAGAGTGTCCGACGCTTGGGCCGATGCGGTGATTTTGATCGGAGTGTCAGTGTATTTCTTCGCCTTCTCCATTGCGCAGAGCACCACCGCAGCGGCGCCGTCGGAGTTAGGCGCGCAGTCGAACACGCCCAGCGGCTCGGCGACCGGAGGAGATCTCAGGACCGTCTCGAGCGAGACCTCTCTCTGGAACTGCGCCTTCGGGTTCAGAGCTCCGTGCTTGTGGTTCTTGACAGCGACCTGAGCGATCTGTTCCCTCGTCGTCCCGTATTCGTGCATGTGCCTCCTCGCGATCATCGCGTGCAGCGAGGCGAATGTCGCACCGAATATCGCCTCCCATTGCTGGTCCTCGGCAGAAGCCTGGATGGCGATGGACATAGCGTCCGGGACGTCCGTCATCTTCTCCGCGCCGCCGACTACCACGATATCGTGGATGCCGGAGGCGACCGCCATGTATCCCTGCCTGACCGCAAGACCTCCAGATGCCCCCGCGGCCTCGACCCTCGTCGCGGGAATGTGATCCCTTGCCATTCCGGAGTAGTCGGCGATGACCGCCCCGATGTGCTCCTGCTCGATGAATCTTCCACCCGACATGTTCCCGACGTAGAGCGCATCGATCGCGTCCCCGGATAGATTTGCGTCCCCGACGGCCGTCAACCCGGCCTGAATGCCTATCTCCCTGAACGAAAGATCCCACAGCTCTCCAAACTTTGTGTCCCCGATACCTATGACGGCAACTTTCCTCACGAGATCACCTCAGCCAGCCTGAAAATGCCCTTGAATTTCGCGTACGTGGCATAATCAATCAACTTCTTGTTCTCGACATACTGCCGGACCGTTGGTGCAGCGTCCCTGCGGTACTGCTGTATCTCCGGACGGACGGTGATATCGAACCCGTCGCTTCCAGCTCCTGACCCGTACGCCACGGCGAATATCCTCTCGCCGGGCTTAGCCACGTCCAATATCGCGGCCAGTCCGAGTGGCACCGAACCGCTGTATGTGTTGCCGATGAACGGCGTCAATAGACCGGTCTCGATCTGGTCCTCAGTGAATCCGAGCTGCTTCGCCACCCGGACCGGGAACTTGCCGTTCGGCTGGTGGAAGACAGCGTAATTGTAATCCTCGGGTTTCGTCTTCACGATCTGCATCAAACCCTTCCCGCAACCTATCACATGCTTGAAGTACGCCGGCTCGCCGGTGAACCTTCCCCCGTGGCTGGGATACGACTGCCCTTCCCTCCTCCAGAAGTCTGGGGTGTCGGTCGTGTAGGAGAAGGTCTGATTGATTCTAGCGATTATCTTCTTGCTTCCGATGAGGAATGCGGCCCCACCGGCCGACGCAGCATACTCCAGCGGGTCGCCCGGCGCTCCCTGAGAAGTGTCAGCCCCTATCGCCACGCCGTACTTTATCATCCCCGCCCCGACGAGGCCCATACAGGTCTGGATAGCGGCGGTCCCGGCCTTGCACGCGAACTCGAAGTCCGCGACGGTTAGGTTTGGCGACGCCTCGATCGCCTCCGCCACGATGGTCCCGGTCGGCTTCACGGCGTAAGGGTGCGACTCCGAACCGACGTAAATGGCCCCGATGTCGCAGGGATCGATCGATACTCGCTTCATCATGTTCCTCGCGGCCTCGACCGATATTGTGATCGTGTCTTCGTCTGGAGAGGGCACGGACTTGCTGAAAATGAGCAAGCCCCTGCTCATCATTTCCCCGTCCGTCCCCCAGACCCTTCCAATCTCCTGGGGGGTTATCCTGTACTTCGGAACGTAAGCCCCATGACTGACTATTCCAACTTCCAGTTTCCCACCTCCTAACCCAATCGCTCCAGTCTCTCGACTAGTGCCTGCATTGGCAGACCAGTCTTTATGAGCGGAATGCCTTCCAGCGTAGCGAGCCTGATAGCGAGCTCGTCTACGTGCTCCGGCTTGTGATACCCGACCATCGCCGGCTTCAAGGGATGCGCTCTGATGGCGATCATCGGTGACCGCCCGTACTTGACCCCGGTGAATATCAGCGCCCTTTCGCTGCTCCAACCATATATCTGAAGATAATCGAACGAGCTTAGGGAGGTTATGGCAGTAACGGAGTCGATGACGGTGTACCCGTGTATGTCCCTGTCCAAGGAGACAGATCTCGTCATGTTCTCCCCTTCGATCGCGTCGATGAAGTCCGAGGCGGACATCGAGGTCTTGAACTCCTTCATACTGATGACGCACTCACTCTTCTTGCCGAGGTCGTACTTCTTGAGGGTCTTGCCGCCCCTCGTCTCGTCGATGTTGATCAAACCGTCAACCATCCTGCGCACGATGACGATGCCTGGCGATTTCCTCCTCCCAGACTCGTAATCGCTGATTACGGAGGGCGACACCGCAAGCTGTCGCGCAAGATCCTGCTGAGATATGACGAACTCCTCGCGCCACTTCCTTATCGTCTTGCCGGCATCCGTAGAAAGAGTGATTTCCCCAGCAATCTTCTCCCTGAGCTGCTCTTTCATGACTGGAAGGTAAAAAATATCCGTATATAAATGTGTCGAATATTCTATACGACAATTTACGAAGCAATCGGGATGAAGGCTCGCCAATAGGTATTTAATGGGGGTATCCATTTCGACAACCGCCAAGACCGGCACGGGGCTGTGGGGTAACTTGGCCATCCTTGTAGCTTCGGGAGCTATAGATTCCGGTTCAAATCCGGGCAGCCCCAC
>CAZJDY010000022.1:0-17434 GCA_964544915.1 uncultured Methanomassiliicoccaceae archaeon
GCTGACGGTGAACTACAAGCTCACCGTAATTGCGGTGGACCAGGACGGCCAGCCGGTTGGTGGAGTCTGGATTGTCATCAGGGACGCTGCCGGAGAGGTAGTTGCTGAGGGCGCGACTGGCGACGACGGCATGTTCGTCACTTACGTCGTTGGATATGTTCAGACGAGCGCAGGAAAGAGCGCTGCGATGAACCCGTACCTCGTGAACGCATCCTTCGACCAGGGATCCGTCTTGAAGAGCGTCACAGTGGACGGCCCGACAGAAGTGACAGTGCAGATACCGGTCGAGAAAGTCAAGCCGATCGAGATGGCACCGATTGTTGCAGTGACATTGCTAGCCATCGTACTGATGGTAATGCTGCTGCTGACGATCAGGGGCAGACCTTAGACACAGAACCTAAACCTTTTCCTTTTCTATTCTTTTGATATTCCTCTGGAAGGAGCGGATGCTATTTCGCTCGGCGGACAGGTCGCCTGTCATTGGCTTCTCGCCTGCCCGTACCCAGGCAAAAAGAGTTAAACGGAGAAGGGCATTTCTCGATGGTGGCCTTTGATGAGCTATTCTTCGAGCGTCCTTTCGTTGCTAAAGCGGATAGGTGCCGGTGAGGGCGACCTTCTTCGCGTGAAGTCCGGCGATATGGAGTATTCCGGGATTCTGATGCCGCATCATGGGTTCAGCCATCCGGACATCCTCGTCATCAAGCTGAGGAACGGCTACAACGTCGGGATTAGGGTATCCGAATCCGTCACTGCTGATGTCGTCAAGAAGGCCGTCAAGAAGGAGAAGGACTCGCGCACTCTGCGAGCCGAGGACGAGTCGAAGAAGGACGTGGCCGTCATAGGGACGGGCGGCACCATCGCTAGCTACGTCGATTACCGTACTGGCGCGGTGCATCCTGCTCTGTCCGCAGGGGCCCTTGTCATCGCGGTCCCTGAGATCGCGGACATATGCAACGTCAGGGCGGAGGTGCTGTTCTCGGTCTTCAGCGAGAACATGAAGGTGGAGAGCTGGCAGAGGTTGGCCACTAGGATCGCGGACATGATCGATGAGGGGGTGGAGGGCTGCGTAGTACCCCATGGGACCGACACGATGGGCTACACCTCTGCCGCCCTTTCATTCATGCTCGAAGATCTTCCGAGGCCGGTCGTCGTGGTCGGGGCACAGCGCTCTTCGGACAGGCCATCCTCGGACGCATACACGAATCTGCTGTCGGCGGCGAGATTCATCGTTGAGTCAGATGCCGCCGAGACGTTCCTGCTGATGCACGAGGGGCCGTCTGACCTCACGGCTCTCGTGCACCGGGGGACAAGGGCTAGGAAGATGCACATGAGCAGAAGGGACGCGTTCAAGAGCGTGAACGCGCCGCCGGTGGCAAAGATTCATTTCGAGGGCGGGATCGAATACCTCGCCCCATATCGAAGGAAGTCCGGCTGCAGATTGAGGCTCAGGACCGAGATGGAGGAGAACGTCGCGTTCCTAAGCTTCTATCCCGGCATGCGTGCTGAGGTGTTCGGAGAGGTCATGCTCAAGCACAAGGGCGTCGTGATAGCGGGCTCTGGTCTCGGGCACGTGTCCGCGGAGATGGTCAGGTCGATCGAGAAAGCGATCGAGGGAGGGACAAACATCGTCATGACCTCTCAGTGCCTCAGCGGGAGCGTCAATCTGAATGTCTACGACACCGGAAGGGACTTGCTGTCGGCCGGGGTCATTCCCGGAGGGGACATGTTGCCGGAGACCGCCTACGTCAAGTTGATGTGGGTGCTCGCCCAGGCCAAGTCCGACAGCGAGGTCAGGGAGATGATGAAGAAGGACATGCGGGGAGAGCTATCCGAAAGGAGGGAGCTCGATGGCTGACGAGGTAATCGTTGGTCTGGAGCTGCACCAGCAGCTGGATACGAAGAAGCTCTTCTGCTCCTGCGATTCTGAACTTGTCGAGGAGGAAGGTTCGGTCCTGCTCCGCCGTCTGAGGCCGACGCAGAGCGAGCTTGGCGAGGTCGACAGGGCCGCTCTCGCTGAGGCGGAGAAGCACATGAGATTCAGATATCAAGCGCCGAAGAAGGTCTCATGCCTGGTGGAGGCGGACGAGGAGCCGCCGCATGACGCCAACCTCGATGCGATAGATGCCGTGCTGGTCATGGCGTGTCTATTGGGCGCAAACCCAGTGGACGAGATACATTTCATGAGGAAGATCGTCATCGATGGCTCGAACACGACGGGCTTCCAGAGAACTGCTCTGATCGCTCTCAACGGTCATCTCGAGGTCGACGGCAAGAAGATATCGATCCCGACGATCTGCCTGGAAGAGGACGCGGCCAGAAAGGTCGAGACGAAAGGGGGAGAGGTCACGTATAAGCTCGACAGACTGGGGATCCCGTTGGTCGAGGTCGCGACCGGACCCGATATGAGGTCTCCGGAGGAGGTCAGGGACGTAGCCCAGCGCCTCGGTTCGATGATGAGGGCGACGAAACGGGTGAAGAGGGGCCTTGGAACGATAAGGGAGGACCTGAACATCTCTATCCCTGGTGGTGCGAGGGTCGAGATCAAGGGAGTGCAGCAGCTCCGCATGCTGCCCTTATACGTCGAGAAGGAGACCGAGAGGCAGAGGATGCTGCTGAAGGTGAGGGATACTCTCTCCGAGAGGGACGTGTCAGAGCTTGACTTGGAAGTTCGGGACGTTTCCGACGTCTTCGACAAGACGAAGTCCAAGGTCATCCAGTCTGCGATGTCGAAGGGCGGTAAGGTCCTGGCGTGTCCGTTGAAGGGGTTCGACGGCGTGCTGAAGAGCAAGGATGGCAAGTTGAGGCTGGGCTCCGAACTGGCACAGTACGCGAGGACGAAGGGCGTGGCGGGCATATTCCATACGGACGAGCTGCCTGGATACGGGATCGAGCAGGAGGCCGTCGACACCCTCAGGATGTCGATGGATCTCGGCGACACGGATGCATTTGTGCTTTGCGCAGACATCCGGTCCAAGGCCGAATCCGTTATGAGGGCGGTCGTTGCCAGGGCGAATCAGGCGATGATCGGGGTGCCGGAGGAGACGCGTGACCCGCTGCCTGACGGAACGACTTCCTACAGCAGACCGCTGCCCGGTGCGAGCAGGATGTATCCTGAGACGGACGTCCGGCCGATAACCGTCACGGATGAGAAGCTAGCGGCCTTGCGCGGGAATCTGCCCGAGTTCCCGGATGAAAGGGTTAGGCGGCTCGTCAGGGAATATGGGATTCACGAGCAGCAAGCGAACCAGCTGGTCAAGGAGGGCTTCGACGATCTCTTCGAGGAGATCGCTAGATCGTACGGATTGGGAGCCGTCGCTTCCAAGACCTTTCTGAACACATTCCCCGAGCTCGATAGGGAGGGACTGGACCCATATGCACTCGATGAGGTCACGATGAAAGAGGTCTTCCGATCCCTGTCCGAGGGGATCTTCGCGAAGGAGGCCATGCCTGATGTCCTGCGCCTTGTAGCTAAGGGCAAGAAGGTAGAGGATGCGGTCAGGGAGCTTGGGATAAGCGCCGTCGGGTCAGAGGAGGCGGCAGAGATAATCTCCCGCATAGTCGGGGAGAGGGCTGCGTTCGTCAAGGAGAAGGGCATGAACGCTGTCGGTCCGCTGATGGGTACGGTCATGGAGCAGCTGAAAGGCAGGATCGACGGGAAGGCCGCCAGCGAGCTTCTGAAGAAAGAGGTCAAGAAGGTCCTGGAGTCCTAGCGGACACTCAGCGACAGGACCTCAAGTTCCTCGAAGAACAAGCGCTTTCTCGCCATGCTCTTTGTCTCGTACCGGAGCATTGAGGTTCGTAGCAGGTCGCAGTTCATTCTGGACGACACGACTATTGTCACGTGGCCTTCGGGCTTCAGAAAATCAGGTGCGTGCCTCAGGAACTTGTCAAGCACTTCAACCCCTCCCTTTCCTCCGGACCAAGCAAGGGCAAGTGGATCCTTTTCGCTTGTGGGCAGGTAAGGGGGGTTGAAAACCATCTGATCGTAGGTTCCCGACACACAGGAGAACAGGTCTGACAAGATGCTCTTGACCTCCAAGTTGTTTCTCTTTGCATTCTCCATGGTGCATCTGACCGCGTCCGCATTGACGTCGACAGCGGTGACTTTCGCGCCTGCGGCCGCGCAATGGACGCTGACAATCCCGGACCCGCAACCCATCTCTAGGATCTCCTCTTCTTCCGCAACCTGGAGAGAGCCGAGCAAGAGTAAAGTGTCATCGCTCGGCGGATACACACCTGGGTATACCTCTATCGCGAGATTGGGATCGTACCGCAGATTACCAGCTCGGAGTCTCTCGTAGTATCGCGTTCCTTATCAAATCTCGCCCCGTCCCTAGCCTGTCCGAAATAAACTTAACATGCGAACCGATTATCGGTCCCCGTCAGAGTGGGCAAATGGACACCTTTTCGATAGTTTCGATACTGGTCATTGCCGTGGCGCTCGTCCTTGGAGCGATGAAGCGCTTCACTCTCACGTATCTTCTTATCATGGGGAACTTGGTCATCTACTTCTTCACCATCCTTTCGTTCACCGGATTCTTCATGATCTCCCCTGTCCAGCTCGACCTGGGGTTCAGGCCGGTCTACCTGATCTCCGGGGACAACATCTACACTCTCTTCACATACATGTTCGTCCACTCGACGATACTGCATGTCATCGTCAACATGCTCTTCCTGTTCCTTGTAGGGGCTCAGCTCGAGATCAGGATAGGGAAGGGGAGGTTCGCCGCCATTTACGTCATAGCGGGCCTTGCTGGCGTCCTGCTCGAGTCCCTGGTCCAGTGGGAATCTGGCGTGCTCATCATCGGGGCCTCGGGCGCGATATCCGGGGCCATGGGGGCGATGCTGCTCCTCTATCCCCGCGACGAGATGCCGATGTTCCTCGGCCCGTTGTTCCTGCCCCGAGTCCCGGTGTGGATGTCGGTCGGCAGCTGGTTCGTCATCCAGGTGGCGATGGTATTCCTCGATTCCGGCCCGGTCGCATACTCCGCCCATATCGGCGGGTTCTTGGCGGGGATGGTCGTGGCCCAATTGACACCTGTCAGGAAGGAGAGGGCAGAGGCGTCGAGCATCAACGTCGATTCGCTCGAGGCACTTGCAACGACCCCGCAGCTGAGAAACGCCCTGCGGATGATGCTCGACGAAAAAGAGGAGGATGTGCGGAGAGCATGGCTCGAATACTTCGTGAAGAAGGCGAAGTGTCCTAAGTGCGAATCGACGATGACGTTGAAGGGAGACAAACTCAGGTGCACCTGCGGTTACGAGGTGGAGATGAAATGAGCAGCAACGTTGTCGAGGTCCTTTGCAGCGGGTCGATAAGGAAAGAGGGAGACGTTGTGCTTGAAGCGCATTCCAGTTCCTCGTTGATCCGCTCCGATACATGGAACATCGTAGTCGACACCAGCAGCCTCGAATACCGAGATAGGATGTTGGCTGCCTTGGGCCGCATGGGACTCGATCCGGCCGATGTGGACATCGTCGTCAACACACATCTGCATCACGACCATTGTTCTAATAACGACCTGTTCCGGAATGCCGCTCTGATGGCGCATTCAAGAGAGGGACCTGGCAGCGGATATCGGAAGATCGAGAATGATCTGGAGGTCTGTCCGGGGGTGTATCTGATTCATACGCCCGGTCACACTCCTGGCAGTATAAGCGTGTTCGTCGAGACCGGTCTCCGCTACGTTATCGCTGGCGATGCTCTCCCGACCCGTGACAACTACTTGAAGTGGGTCCCGCCGGGGCTCAACTACGATCCGGACCTGGCCCTCGCCAGCATGAAGGAGATCGTTGCCTTCGCTGACGTCATAGTGCCTGGCCATGGCGGCCCCTTCAGAATCGACCGATAAGTATAACTTCGAGTATCGTGAATGGAACTCGGAGGATGGAGATGACAGTACCCAACGCACTCTTTTTGGAATGCCCGTCATGCGGAGAACGCTGCCTGCACGAGGTCCTCAGGGGCAGGATAAGCGGGAAGAAGGATGTCATGGAGACGACAGTCAAGTGTCAGAGCTGCGGCCATGTCCATTCCGAGGTCGTCAGCGAGCCAAAACCGGTCAAGGTTCCGATAATCGTCAGCGAGTTTGGGAAGTCGAAGAGATCCGAGATCGAGCTCGAGTCGGACGAGGTCCTCGGCGTCGGAGAGGAGCTCCTGGTCGGTGATGCGCAAGTGGTCGTCACCTCAATCGAATGTGAAGATAAGAGGGTGGACAATTGCCCGGTCGGGAAGATCGGGACGATCTGGGCGAAGAAGTTCGATAAGGTGAAAGTGAAGATATCGATAAACAAGGTGAACAAGACCATCCCCGCGGAGGTCTTCGCCCTTCCGGAGGAGGAGTTCTACGTGGGGGACCTGATGACAGTGGGTAAGCACAATGTCGTGGTCCACAACATAAGGACCCGGACTGGGACCGTCCGAGAGGGCGGCGCCCAGGCAAGGGACATAGTGAGGATATACGCGAAGTCCGTTCGCACGACATACGCTTGAGGCATGGAAAATGAGCTTCGAGGAGCAGAGGTCGAGGCTGGTCAAGCGCCTTCTGGAGCATGGATACATTTCCAGCCCGGAGGTGAGCCTCGCCATGGAGAAGGTTCCCCGGCATCTGTTCGTGCCACAGGAGCTTCAGAGCAGCTCCTACCAGGATGTTCCCCTTTACATAGGAGAAGGGCAGACGATTTCGGCCCCGCACATGGTGGGCATGATGGTCGAGAATTTCGATTTGAAAAAGGGACACAAAGTGTTGGAGATAGGCGGTGGGTCAGGGTATCACGCCGCCGTCATGGCCGAGATGATCCGCCCGAACGGGCATGTTTACACCGTCGAGAGGATCGAGACCCTCGCAGCCAAGGCGAGGAGGAATCTGCAGGACGCGGGATACTCCGACCTCGTGACCTTGATCGTCGCGGATGGATCGAAAGGCCTACCAGACTATGCACCTTACGACAGGATATCCGTTGCGGCGGCCGCTCCCTCCGTCCCAGAGCCTTTGAAGCGGCAGCTAGCGGACGGTGGGAAGCTTTTAGTGCCAGTCGGAGGCAGATGGTATCAGGACCTGGTGTCTGTCGTCAGGAAGGGCAATGAGTTCACGCAGGAGAATCTCGGGGGATGCGTCTTCGTCCCTCTGGTCGGTGAGTACGGCTACAAGGAGTGACACTATATCTTCTGTTCGTCCTTTCCAATCGGTGCCTTATCCAGTATGAACGGCAGGATGTACCTCAGGTCGGAGTCGTTCAGAACAACATCCGCTGCCGTCGTGACGACGTCGTCGATAGGGTTGAACGCTATCTTGAGCCCGCAGCCCTTTAACATCGAAACGTCCACGAAACTGTTCCCTACACAAACGGTTCGGTTTCTGGAGATGTCCCATCTCCTCAGAAAGGAATCGAGGGCGATCCGCTTGTTCGTCAGTTCAACCCTCAGTATCCCTTCACCGGTCAGTCTGCCTGCAGGATCGCACTCCAGGCCGTTAGCGATCCAGCCATCGAAGCCGTAGAGATCGGAGATGCCCTTCGCAACCGAATCGAGACCGCCGCTTATGATGACGGTCTTCATGCCCTCGGACTTCAGTTTCGAGATAGTGTCGCCGATGCCTTTCACGGTCGGGAGCCCTTTCAGGATCGAGTCAATGTCGGTCTTGCACAGGTCCGACTTCCTTGCGATCCATAGCGAGATATCCCGCCTCATGAACTCCCTGTCGTCTATCCTTCCATCAATGTACTCTTCCAGGGCAGTCTCGTTCGTAACACCGAAATGATGGTGCACCCACGTCCAGGAGCTCGGGTATTCCACCAAGACTCCGTCCATGTCGAACGCCACGAGGTCATATTTCCGTCTCCTGGATTCTCGCATCGCATCACGCAGGAAGAAAAGATTATTAAAAGCTTAGTATCTTGGAAGGGCGATGATCGTGCTCGTCGGCGTGGGCCATGTTTTCAACATCTCGGATCAGGTCAGAGCGATCGTAGTGAAACACATGCCCCGCGCCGTCTGCATCGAGCTGGACCCAGGCAGATACGACGCCCTCCTCCATCCAGACAAGGAGCGGAAAGCGCCGGTAACGTACAGACTCCTTGCCCAGTTCCAGAAGAGGATGGCGCGGGAGTTCGGGGCGGAGGTCGGCAAGGAGATGCTGTCCGCCGCCGAGACCGCCAGGGAGATTGGAGCGGACGTGCTGCTCATAGACGCCAACGCGTCTGCGCTTTTCTCGCAGCTTTGGAGGGAGATGCCTGCAAAGGAGAGGATCTCTCTGATGTTCTCCGCGATGACGGGGTTCTTCATCAGCAGGAGCCGGGTCGAGAAGGAGTTGGAGAGATTCGAGGAGAACGAGGAGAGATATCTCCAGCAGATCGGCGAACAGTTCCCCACGCTGAAGAAGGTACTCATCGACGACAGGAATCGACTGATGGCGACGCACATCGAGAACGCGGCGCAGCGATACGTCGACGTCCTGGCAGTTGTGGGGGAGGGCCACATCGAGGGCATATCGAAGCTGCTTTCCGGCGCCGATCTCCAGATCTATCGTCTGCGGGAATTGATAGAGATGGCAAGCTCCGGGACCTCGGGGAGTCCAGGAAGCAACGCTGTCGCGGACGTGCACATCAGATATACCTTCGAGCAAATCCCATGAAAACAATTTATCCTCTCTCGCCGATTGTGGTAGCGTTGCGGAGATGAAGGTCCGACTGCTCTCGTACACCAAAGACGCCGTGGAGCTCTGCGCAGCCGCCGCACAGTCCTGCTATTCCGAGAAGCCCGCTGGCGAGCTCTTGAAGGAGATGAAAGGCAAACGCCCAGCCAAGGTGCTCGAGAATATCGTCGGGATGGGGCATCACTCGGTCATCGAGCATGCGACCTACACCTACAGCGTCGAGGGCGTTTCACGCGCCCTTACGCATCAGCTCGTACGTCACCGAATCGCATCCTATTCGCAGCAGAGCCAGCGGTATGTATCTTTGGATCGCACCGAATACGTTATCCCGCCGAGTATCACAGGCAATGCAGGGACCGAGAGGGAGTTCCGGCAGCTAATGGATAGAGTCTGGGAGGTGTACCGTTACCTGTCCGATAAGGTGGAGGTGGAGGACGCCCGATACGTGCTTCCGAACGCCTGTTCCACCAATATCACGATAACGATGAATGCTAGGGAGCTCCTGCATTTCTTCTCGTTGAGGTGCTGCAACAGGGCCCAGTGGGAGATAAGGGCAGTTGCCGACGAGATGCTGAAGGTCGTCAGGATCGTGTCCCCTTCGATATTCCAAGAGGCGGGGCCTCCATGCGTACGCGGCAAGTGCCCAGAGGGCAAGATGAGCTGCGGGAAGCCTAGAAGGATGGAACTGAAAAAGGTATAAATAGCCCCAGGGCTTAACCCTGCCTATCTGGTGTAAATCAATGGGAAATATCAGACCAACCTACATCAAGCGTGTCGCACTCGAACTGGTCAGGAAGTATCCCAGGGCATTCAGCGCAGACTTCGAGAACAACAAGATCCTCGTGGAGAAACTCACCGACGTATACTCGACCGCCATGAGAAACCAGATCGCGGGCTATATCGTGCGGTGTGTGCAGCGCCAAGAGCAGTAGGCGATAGGTTTTTGTCTGCTTTTCCTAATTCCCCCGACGCGTATGGGGAATGCCATCGAGTGCGAAGCCCTCACGAGAACATTCGGGGGGAACAAGAAGAAGGAGCCCATAGTCGCACTTGACGACATAGAACTCGAGGTCAAGGAGGGGGAGCTCTTCGGTCTTCTCGGTCCGAACGGGGCCGGAAAGACCACATTGATCAAGATCCTGGCAACTCTACTATTGCCTACATCGGGCCGCGTCTCGGTCCTGGGATACGACGTCGAGAAGGATGCGCAGAAGATACGCCCCCGCATCAATATGGTATCGGGAGGGGAGGTATCCGGATACGGTCTTCTGACGGTCAAGGAGAACCTCTGGATGTTCTCGCAGTTCTATGGAATCCCTAGCGAGGTGGCGAAGAGGAAGATAAGGGACCTCCTCGAGACATTCTCGCTTTCCGATAAGGCGAACGCGAAGGTCAGAACGATATCCACGGGCCAGAGGCAGAGGATGAACGTCGTCCGCGGGTTCGTGACCGACCCTGAGCTGATCTTCCTTGACGAACCGACGCTTGGGCTCGACGTCAATTCCAGTCGCGTCATACGGGAGTACATAAGGAACTGGGTCAAGAATAGGAAGGGCAAGACGGTGCTGCTGACGACCCACTATATGATGGAGGCCGACGAGCTCTGCGACAGGGTGGCGGTCATAGACAGGGGCAGGATCCTCGCCTGCGACTCGCCCCAGAACCTGAAGAGGAGGGCGAGGAAGGCGGCCACTTTCACCATTGAGACGACGCCGATCGAAAGGATCGACCTTCTGAAGAAGATTGCTGGGGTGCAGGGCTTGACCACCGAGGCGGTCGAGGACCGCATCGTGATCAGGGTCGTGGTGGACGAGGAGTCAATCATTTCAGACTTGGTCTCCCAGATCATCTCCGCCGGTGCGAAGATTCTTTCGCTGGCGAAGAGCGAGCCTACGCTCGAGGATGTCTTCATCCAGCTCGTGGGAAGAGGATTGGTATGATTGACTGGCGCCTCAACTTCAGGGCGGCGGTCGGAAGGGCGTACCCAAGAATCGTAGGAGGGTTCAGGGAACCGAGCTGGCTCATCTTCGATATCCTGCTCCCCCTCCTCGGTATCGCTGCCTTCGTATACTACTATAAGGCGATGCACGCTCCGGAGGTCTTTGCCGGTTTCGTCATCGTCGGCGGTACCATGACGGCATACTGGCTGAACGTCCTGTGGAGCATGGCGGCCCAGTTCTACTGGGAAAAGGAGGTCGGTAATCTCCAGCTGTATCTAATAGCCCCGATGTCCAGGATGTCCGTTCTTGCCGGCATGGCCCTCGGAGGCATGTTCTTCACGACCGTCCGGGCGGTCTCCACGCTGCTCCTCGGAATCGTCATATTCCAGGTGAACATGACGGTCTATTCGCCTGTGATGTTGATTCTGGTCTTCCTCTTCACGCTCATCGCTCTTTACGGAATGGGGATGATGTTCTCCTCGCTCTACCTGCTCTATGGCAGGGGGGCCTGGCATACATCCAATCTGCTGCAGGAGCCGATCTACTTCCTCTCCGGGTTCTACTTCCCTGTTCGCGCCCTCGGGTTCTGGGTGGCGGCGTTCGCCTCGATCGTGCCCATCACATTGGGCCTGGATGCGATGCGCCAGCTGCTCTTCGGACCCGCCAAGGCGATGGGCTTTCTTTCTGTGGATGTGGAACTGGCGGTCATTATCGTTCTCGCCATCGTGTTCTTGATTGGCGCACGGTACGCGCTTCGGTACATGGAGTATCTAGGGAAGCGGGAGGGGAGGTTGACGCTCAGATGGCAGTGAAGGACCACCTCAGAACCCTCAAGTACGCCACCTGGCTCGGCTGGCAGATGGAGGCGAACTGGACCAGTCCTTGGCTCTTCCTCATTTATTCGGTCGCGAAGCCGATCGCCGGAACGCTCGTGCTTGTCTTCATGTACCTCGTCATTCTCGGAGGAATCGCGAACGACCCGGTCTTCTTCTCCTACATGTTCGTCGGCAACGCATTCTACATGTACGTCGCGCAGGTGCTTTTCGGGGTCACATGGGTCATACACGAGGATAGGGAGCACTATCAGACTCTCAAGCAGGTGTACATGGCGCCGATGAGCTTCTATGTATACATAATCGGAAGGGCGGTCAGCAAGATCGCTATCACCACTGTGGCGATTCTCGTAACCCTTGCGTTCGGCGTTCTGGCCCTCGGACTGCCGATAGATCTGATCAAGATCGACTGGGGACTCCTTGCGGCTTCCATGGTTATCGGCCTCTTCTGCATCCTTGTCATAGGGATCGCCCTCGCGGGGGTCTCGTTCCTGACGGCGAAGCATGGCGCCGGGATAAACGAAGGGGTCGCCGGGGTCTTCTATCTCTTCTGCGGCGTCGTGTTCCCCATAACGGCCTTGCCCTCCTGGGGCCAGTATATCGCCCTCTCCCTCCCGATAACATATTGGCTCGAGGTCGTTAGAAGGGCGATACAGCCTGGAACGGGGATCAGCGCGGTGAGCGGCTTGGCCGCGTACTCCGAGCTCGAGATCTTCCTGCTGCTCATCGTCTCCGGGATCATGTTCCTGATCATATCCGTCGGCATCTTCAGATACGCCGATCATCTGGCCCGCAAGAAAGGCAAGCTGGATATGAGCACAACTTATTAGGCAGAAAGTGAATTAAAGAGAAGGGCTCATACAGGGCAGAAGCCCGAGTGGGGTAGCTTGGATATCCTGGGAGGTTGCGGACCTCCAGACCCGGATTCGAATTCCGGCTCGGGCGCTCACTGTCCTTCGAGGCTTACGCCCATGTTCTCCCTGATCTCGACATCCCCGGGTGGAAGTATCCTCGATATCTCCTCCTCGGGAACCCCGAAGACCTTTGCCAGGAGCGCCGACGTCTTGTTGCGATTCGTTTTCCCGGGCGCGAGCACAACGAACTTCGTCGAAATGTGTTCGATGCTGGACCTTGGTCCGCACATGATCTTCCTTTCGCCTTGATGGTCGATCTCCCCCACTGCCAGCTCGACCGGGAGGTGGTAGAGGTAGTTGCGCTTGCCCCTGATGATGAAGGCGCCTCTCGGAATGAACTCCCCGGGCTCCGGGGTTTTCGAGACCTGGTCCGGCATGACCCAGTAGGAGCTTCCTTCCATGGCCCCCACATTCCACGCCTTCGAATGTGCGAGGGCGAAGGCGCATGCCTCCCTCATCTCTTCCTCCGTCGCCGTCGCCCCATCCTTTACGACGACGCTCGGCGCTCCATGGACGTCCGCGTGGGCGAACCGGTCGGCGGGGACCATGTGTTTCTTCACCACCTTGTCGTTCGTCCTCGCGTCCCTGCCGGCTATGACCAGCTTCCCCCCGGAAGTGATGAACCACTTGTAGCTCTCGAACCAGAACTCCTTCGTTTTCTTGGCCCTGGTCAGAGTCGGCTCTTTCTTCAGGCCCTTCTCCTCCTGCCTGATCTTGGATTCCGTCTCCTTAACCGCCCGGAGAGCTCCATTGAGCTTCTCCTTCAACTCCCTGGTCTTTCCGTAGATCGCGTTCGCGTTCTCTTCGACGCCCTTGAGGTAGTCGAGCTGGATGGAATGTCCTTCGATCTCGACGGTGAGCTGGTGCTTCGACGGATTCACGTCCTTGACGCCGGCAAACGCGAGTCCCCTATCCCTGATCTTCTCCCATGTAGAGCCTTCGGCCGCCTGTCTCATCTTTGAGAGGATCCCATCCACCGCAGTATAGTTGGTATACGACGTCTCCGCATTTGTCGATAGCGACCTAATCTCAGCCCTCATCTGCTCCATTGTCTCCTTTTGCTTGTCCAGTTGTCGCCTGAGGCGCAGGATCTCCTCGTTCTCCTTTTCCTCGGTTTCCCCCTCCCGCCTGCTAAGGAATGATTGGAGGGTCTCTGATAATGTGGGATACTCTTCCTGCGTCGCGTCGGTGTACTGGATGAGCTGGAAGGGGGTGATGTCGTCCGGAACGCCCTCCTTGACAACTACGCACGGTCGTGGGGAGTTGGATGCTGCTTCTATGACCTCTCTGAGGGCTTTGAACAGCCTCGCGATGTCGTCATCCGTAAGGTCCTTCGCCTTGACTGATTTGTCGATCCCCGCGCGGAGGCAGATCTCCTCGGCGTACTGCCCTCCCAGGTTGCTGGAGGTTGCGAGCGTCCTGACAGCGTCCGAGGTGGAACCGTGGACGGTCTTCCTGAACCCATCCAGGTCCGCGGTGATGGGATTGAAGCGGGGAGGCGGGAACTTGTACTCGGCGCCGGGGCGGATGTCGCGATGCTTCCATTGCCTGGATACAACACAGTCTAGTATCATTCCATCCGAAGTGACTATCAAGTTGCCTTCTCCGAAGATCTCGAGAACGATCTGGAACGTTTTCTCCTTCTGGACCTCTATGACGACAATCCTGTCGAAGTCCTTCTGGAGAACGGAAACGATCCGACCGTTCGATAGGTGCTTCCTGAGATGGACGGCGAACTGCGTGGGGGTATCCGGTGTCTCGGGCCTCTCTCCGGAGATGTACAACCATTTCATGTCCTGGAAGAGGAGCTCCTTCTTTCCCGCCCCCGGAACGTTGATCCTAAAGAGCATGTTCTTTCGATCCCATTGGAAGATCTTGTCGAGATGCCCTCCGATCAGGCCCTGCATCTCTCTTGCGATTACAAGGATGTCGAAGGCGCTCATCTCCGTTTTCATCGCATCCACTTAGGGGAGTACGTCTCATAAATCAATATCTGTTCTGGTCATCGCGTCAGAAAGGTTTATGAAGCCCCATCGAATTGGAGGAGAGCGCTGCCACTGTGGCTTAGCGGTAGTGCGTACGACCGCACCGCTAAATAGCGACGCCTTGGTAAGGCGTAGGTCGAGGGTTCGATTCCCTCCAGTGGCTCCACTTCCCTCGATCCGTTGTTGACGATTGATGTCTGGATGATTGTATCGTATGTAAGCGGATATCGCGAAGAGGCGAAGCCTTCATGTCATTCTGTGAAACACAAATCCCGACCAGATCTTCGGCCAGAAGTACGTCGTCTTCTTGGGCATTCGTCGGCCGGCGACCGCGAGTCGCCAGATGGTCTCCAGATTTGGCGGTCTTAGGAAGACAGACATGTCGTAGGCGCCGCTCTCCATTTTCCGACTTACGGATGAGCTGTCGTGGTCATACTCGATTTCCAAATCACCCGGTCGCGCGATCGAATGGAGGACCTTCCTCAACATCACCTCCTGGAAGACGTGTGAATCGATTTGCCACATAGGATCATTTCTGTCGTAAGAAGCAAGCTCCGCCTTGTAAACATTTCCGCTCCTGAATATGACGCCGAGTGAGGGTCCGTTAGTCCTTCGGAGCGAGGGCTCGAGGGCATCGAAATCACCGATGCGTTCGACGAGAAAGCAGCTCCGCATGGTTTCGACGGCATGATCCTCCCTCATCTTCGGGACCTTCAGGAGCCTGTGAGTAGGGAATACAACGACGCCGGGGTCATTGGAGCTAACAAGCGTCGCCAGCACCCATCTTCTGCTTTCGATCTCAGGGGTCTCCTTAGAGTATTCAAGGGCAGTCTCGTACCTGTGGTGTCCGTCCGCGATTAGGAGCCTCATTTTCATCAGCGTGTTGGCTATGTCGCTCGTGACATCTGGGTCCGATACTCTGGAAATGCTGTGCATAGTGTCTGTGTCGTCCTTGAGTTCGAACAGTTTCTGAGTCGATTTCTCTATTGTGTCGGGTGCGCATTCACCCCAATCATCAATCAATCCGAAGATCGATTCCGTATGGGTGGAAGTTGCCCTCAGCAAATTGAGCCTATCCTCTTTCACCTTTGGATTGGTCTCCTCGTGCGGAATGACCCTTCCTTCTCCGTATTCCTCGAGACCCAGCAATCCTATCAGTCCGGTCCTGGAACATCTCTTTTCACCGACCGTGAAGGACTGGCGATAAAGATAGTAGGATTCTTTCTCGTCCTTCACGAGGATTCGTTTCAATATCCAGTCCGCAAGTTCTTTGGAGGCCTTCTCGTAGTTTCCGTTGAGTCCGCCAAGTGAAATCCTCGTGACATTGTAGGGTTTGTTCCTGAGTCTGGTCAGCTCCGGTTCTTCGATCACGTCGAAGGGTGGCGACACGCGGTCAAGGATGCTATCCCCCTCTTTGAGCCTAGGCAGATAAGCATTGAAAGGACGAAATCGGACCATTGAACTGCACCTGAACATGTCGTAATGAAGTTGCGATTCAATAGTTTTGTCGTAGGATTCTGGTGGGACGATGACCGATAATCAGACATCTAGTTTGTCCGACGGGGACGGTGAAATGAGGAAAGCAAAGTGGGCTCACCCGAGACCGAGCATCGGTCTGGCCAGACAGTCGAAACCAGAATTCAATTCTCGCACCCAAGAGCAAGGCCAGCTCATGAAACCCTTCACTTCTTTTTCTTTTCTCTCCACGGCACATTCGTCAGGACTGTCAGGAGTGTCGGACAGAGTGGAGCCAAAGAAATCGATATTCTCAACATTGACAGCTTGATTCAAAGTGACTATGATAGCTCCACCTGCGACGAAGTCACACACTTGGAATGGAACGCATGTAGGTAGTATTTCAATGAGCAAGTTATTTATATTTTAACTCACTTGAGGGAATCGATGCGACCCGGACGGCCACGATGCCCAAGAAGAATTGAGAATGAACCAGACGTCACCTACTTCAAGCCTAGGGGGGTCCCCCTCGATGGACTTGACGTCGTCATTCTCTCACTGGAAGAACTCGAGGCCGTTCGATTGATAGACTTGGAAGGAATGGAACAAGAGCAAGCGTCCCAGAAGATGGGGATCTCCAGACGTGCGTTTTGGGAGGATCTCCAGGGTGCTAGAAGGAAAATAGTCGAAGCATTGGTTGGTGGAAAAGCCATTGAGATCAAAGGAGGCAGTTACATGGTAGAGGCGAAGAGAAAATTCAGGTGCTACGATTGTCAGAACGAGTGGGAAGAACCCTATGGAACAGGGAGACCACAGAAGTGTCCCGAGTGTGGCTGCATGAACATTCACAGACACCCCGATGACAGAGGCTATTCTCGACC
This sequence comes from uncultured Methanomassiliicoccaceae archaeon, assembly GCA_964544915.1. Classification (GTDB taxonomy): domain Archaea; phylum Thermoplasmatota; class Thermoplasmata; order Methanomassiliicoccales; family JACIVX01; genus JAJRAG01. The sequence continues at coordinate 16,663 of CAZJDY010000022.1, forward strand.
AGTGCGAGGTGGCAGGGGCAGATGTTTTCGCGGTGTGGAGGAAACACCATAGGATGATTGCATGACCACTGAGAATTGCGCAGCAACCGGAAAAGAGAGGTCACAGATAGATCACGGAGCCAAGTTGGCCCGCAACCTGCAACACGTCAAACACAAGATACTTGTGATGAGCGGCAAGGGTGGCGTTGGCAAGAGTACTGTTGCGGCGAATCTTGCCTTCGCTCTCTCAATGCAGGGCTCAGATGTCGGTCTGTTGGATTGCGACATTCACGGGCCTACAATTCCGAAAATGCTTGGGATTGAGGATATGAGACCATCTGCGCCAGCTTCAGGCATGGAGCCGGTGATTGTCTCGTCTCACCTGAAAGTGATGTCTATTGGATTTCTTCTTCCCGATAGTGACACACCTGTTATCTGGCGCGGCCCTGTAAAAATGGGGGTCATCAGAATGTTACTGGAGGAGATGCGCTGGGGTGACCTCGACTATTTGATCGTTGACCTGCCCCCTGGCACCGGTGATGAGCCTTTGAGCACTGCGCAGCTCATTCCCAACATAGACGGCGCAGTGATTGTCACAACGCCTCAGGACGTCGCACTCCTCAGCGTGAGAAAATCGATAGGATTTGCGAAGGCCCTGAATCTGCCTGTGATTGGCATAATTGAGAACATGAGTGGCTTCACCTGCCCCCACTGTTCTCATAAAATAGATCTCTTCAAATCAGGCGGTGGCCTCAAGGCTGCACTCGATATGGATATCCCATTTCTCGGAAAA
>CAZJDY010000023.1:0-42534 GCA_964544915.1 uncultured Methanomassiliicoccaceae archaeon
CGCGATGCAGATCAGCATGGCGTTCATCAGCTCCTACAAGCTGGCTGCCGGTGAGGCCGCGATCGCTGACTTTGCATACGCTGCGAAGCATGCGTCGGTCATCGAGATGGGAACGATGATGCCCGCCAGGAGGGCCCGTGGTCCGAACGAACCGGGAGGTATCCCATTCGGTTTCCTGGCAGACATGACACAGTCGTTCCGCAAGTATCCTGACGACCCGGCCAGAGCGGCCCTTGAATCAGTAGCGCTCGGTGCTGTGATCCTCGACCAGATTTATCTCGGATCGTACATGTCCGGCGGTGTCGGCTTCACGCAGTATTCGACAGCTGCCTACACCGACAACATACTCGAGGACTACACATACTGGGCAGTCGACAGAATCAAGAGCAAGTATGGCGGCTTCGTCAAGATGAAGCCCTCGATGGCGAACATCGAGCAGCTCGTGAACGAGGTCAACTCATATGCGCTGGAGATGTATGAGAGGTACCCGGCCGCGATGGAAGCTCACTTTGGTGGCTCCCAGAGGGCTACGGTTGCTGCCGCCGCGAGCGGTATCGCAGTTGCCATGGCAACTGGTAACGCGGACTGCGGTGTCAACGGATGGTACCTGTCGATGATCCAGCACAAGGAGCGCCTCGGAAGGCTGGGCTTCTACGGATACGACCTGCAGGACCAGTGCGGTGCCTCGAACAGCTTCGCGTACAGAAGCGACGAGGGACTGCCCTTCGAGCTGAGAGGTCCGAACTACCCGAACTACGCGATGAACGTCGGTCACCTGAGCGGATATACGGGCATAGCGAACGCCGCGCACGTTGCGCGTGGCGATGCATTCGCCTGCAACCCGCTGATCAAGGTTGCCTTCGCGGACAAGAACCTGCCGTTCGACTTCGCGAACATCACGAGAGAGTTCGGCCGCGGCGGTCTGAGAGAGTTCAGGCCTGCTGGTGAGAGAACCTTGATAATCCCACCGGAGTGATATCTTGCAAGTCGGCGACTACGCGAGGTACAGGAACACCGGGACAGTAGGTAAGGTCATGGACGTGACAGTGGAAGAGAAAGAGACGTGGGTTCTCCTTGACACGTACGACCTCTACTACGAAGCGTCCACGCTTGAACCTGCCAGACCGGAGCAGTACCACCAAGTCGCCTTTAGGGAGAAGACTCTGGAAGAGAGCCTCGAGGATGTAGAGCGCATGAAGGAATCCCTGGAGGAAGCGGAGAATACGATAGGTCGTATTACGCCCTCCGGGACCTAAACCATTTTCCTATTTTCTCTTATTTTTCACAGAAAGCCATTGGCCAAGATGTGATCATCGAGCGGTCTTCTTCTTTCGTTCTATGTCGAAGCCTATCAGGACGCTCGCGAGCTTTGAATCGTCCTCGAGTTCGTGAGAGGTTCTTACGAGTACGTCCCCCAGTGCCGTCGGACTGCAGGACACGACGTTCTTGACGCCATGGACCTTCTCGATCTCCGGGAAACTGACCGGGGGCATGAGGAAATATTCCTGCTTCGCGGCCTTTCTGTCCGTGTAGATGACAAATTCTTCCGAGAGGAATATCAGATCCTGCCTATCCTCGAACCTGCCCCTCTGGCCGGGAAGGATTTCTTCGCCTAGGACCGCGCCATTGTCTCCCATAAGGAGGATGGTCGGCTCAGGCGGGGGGCGGAACCTCTTGTCCTTTATGATGCCGACGACGTGCTCTCTGCGAAGGCATTCGTCCAAACCGGTGTTCTTGACCTCGATATTCAATGTCGCTTTCACGCCGGTCTCGATTTCCCTCAGCTGCCTTCTCGTCTCAGGTCCTAGAGCGAACGCCTCGATGACGCCGTCGAGACCTTTGAGCACCTTCAGAACCTCGTCCAATTCCTCGGTTGGCACGCGTTGGGAAATGACCTACCATATAATATAGATGGCGTCCCATTCCTTTCGCATGAGCCTTGAGCTTTTGGCCAAGCAGGAGCCGAAGGTTATCCAAGCCTTGTACAAGTTGAAGAACGAGGTCTTCAAGGACGGCGCGCTCAGCACGAAGGAGAAGGAGCTCATCGCCATGGCAATGTCGTGTCTGCTCAAGTGCGACATCTGTCTAGAGGTTCATGCTCAAAGGGCGAAGGATGCCGGCGCCACGAAGGAAGAGCTGCGCGAGGCGCTGAATGTCGCGATGTATATGGCAGGACCGAGCGCCGTGATATGGACTCCCAAGATAGACGAGATCATCAAGTAGGCGCGCGGATATTTCGGTGATGTTCAGCTCATCCTCCGACGCAGCCCTCACTTCTCGAATTCCATTTTTGCATTCCTCTTGAGGGCGAGCCCTGCCGCTGCCTCGATGCATTTCAAGATCGCCATCGGGACGGGACATGTCGAGTGGTTCAGAACCTTCCCTGATCTCAAGTAGATGGGGTTGCTGCTGTAAGGCATCTTCAGCGCTCCAAAAGGCTCGACGCTCTTCAATTCCTCTGCTAACTCCTGGACGCAAGGGCAGTCGCTTTCGATTCTCAAGTGAACGGTGGTGCCGCCAGGACTGCCGACGATTCTGCTCTTGAATCTGCAGACGCCAGAATCGACATTCACGACGACATCGCACGATCCCAGGTCCTCTTGCCCCTTTTCCGACATCGTGACCGATGAACAGTGGCCGCCAACTTAACACTTTCCCGTGACAGCATGGCACCCTTGGAACAGACGCTCAGAGCCGCTCCTTCCGGATCCTGTTAAGTATCTCGAAGACCGCGCCCTTGCTTATGTCCACGACGCCGATGACCGCCACTGCCTCCTTATTCCTTAGTATCGGCACCACGACGATTGGTACGCCCCTGTAAGGTCCGGTCGGGGCGATCTTGCGAATGATTTGACTCTTCCGAAGCGACTCCTCGAGCACAGGCCCTGTATAGTTCGCATCGATGATTTCGCCGTCCTCGCATCTGACGCCATACTGGTTACTGCTCCTCATCGTGAGCGGAAGCCTCCCGACGAGCTCATGGATCGCAAGGGCGAGACACCTCAGCTCCTCTGCCTCCGTATCCTGAGAGATCAGGCCAGTTCCTTCCTGCCAGGGAACTCCTGACTGTTCGTTCATAGCCAACGCGGCCGAGACCGCTCCCTTCTCCGCGGCTTCCCTCGTGAACGCAGATCCAACTATCACAACGTCATCTTCTTCGACGGCGAAAACCCCCCTTAGAGGAGCCACGAGTTTCTGGTCCGGGTACTTGTCATCCCCGGCGAATAGGAGCTTCCCATTTCCGCACACGAGAGTCGTCGCCCCCATGGCCCCGCCCCTCACGGCCTCGTCCCTCTGTTCGCAACCGAGCCTTACCTTGTGGGCCACTCCCTTGAGCAGGACAGCACAGTCATACTTGCTGACCGTCAGTCCGTCCAGATTGACCTCCTCTACGAGCATCCCCGAATCGTTGAGCTTCTCCTTCCCACGCTCGGTCAGGACCGCGCCTCTGTTCGTGTTCTCGGCGCTTCCTTCTTTTATCATCCTGTCGAGAATCGTCCGGGTGCTGCCCTCTCCAATCTTCAGTGCGGTGGATAGGGCCTTCCTACCAATTGGTCCCTCTTCATCGACTATTTGGTACGCCTTCCAAACATGGTACGGCGAGAACTTGGGAGTGGGCCCTCCTGCGCTGTACGAATAGAACTTGGCTCCCATTGAGGGATGGATATACCATCCATCCTATTATACTTTTTGAGTTCTGGTATAAACAATCGTAATCGTCTGGGAAAACATTTATAATGCGTACGACTGTTCGCAACCTCATATGCCCGAGCAGTCAGAGCCATTTGTATTGATTGACAATGTAACGAAGAAGTTCAACGGGGCTCCGGTTCTGAGAGATGTGAGCGCCGTAATATATCCCGGCGAGGTTCTTGGACTGATCGGGCGCAGCGGGTCTGGTAAGTCCGTCCTCATTAACATGCTAAGGGGGAGCCCCGACTACAAGCCAGATTCTGGCAGTGTGGTCTACAGGGTCAATCGCTGTCAATCCTGTGGATGGATAGACCGTCCTATTCACGGCGAGAAGTGCAGGATATGCGGTTCGGAGGCCAGAATCCAGGACGTTGATTTCTGGAAACTGAATGAACGCGATCCTCTCAGGAAAGCGATGAGGGAGAGGATCGCAATCATGCTCCAGAGGACCTTCGCGCTGTTCGGAGATCTGACGGTCATCGAGAACGTATTCGAGGCGCTCGGGGACAAGTACGACGAGAAGAAGAAGGTCGAGAGGGCGATTGAGCTCCTTACGATGGTGAATCTCCTGCACAGAATCACCCACATAGCTCGCGACCTTTCGGGCGGTGAGAAGCAAAGGTGCGTTCTGGCAAGACAGCTTGCGAGGGACCCGATGCTTCTCCTGGCGGATGAACCGACCGGAACATTGGATCCACAGACGGCAGAGATCGTACACAAGTCGTTGATTCAAGCAATCAAGAACAACGGCATGACCATGGTCGTCACCTCACACTGGCCTAAGGCGATAAACCGGCTCGCCGACAAGGCTATTTGGCTCGAGGCCGGGGAGATGATGAAGAGGGGCCCACCAGAGGAGGTCACGAAGGAGTTCATGATAGGCTACGGACCGAGGGAGGTGGAGGAGGTTCCAATCGGCCAGCCTGTGATAAAGGTCGAGAACGCCAAGAAGTACTTCTACTCGATAGTCAGGGGCGTCGTCAGGGCCGTCGATGACGTCTCCTTCGAGGTCGGAGAGAAGGAGATCTTCGGATTGGTCGGTCTAAGCGGCGCCGGCAAGACCACGTTGTCCAGGATGATCTCGGGGATAACGCCGGCCACCGACGGCAAGGTGTCGATCCGGATCGGGGACGAGTGGGTAGACATGGCCGAGATGGGACAGGCCGGTCGAGGAAGAGCAACGCCCTATATCGGAATGCTTCATCAGGAGTATTGCCTCTATCCTTTCGACACGGTCTTGCAGAACCTGACGGTCTGCATCGGCATGAAGATGCCAGCGGAGCTGGCGAAAATGAAAGCGATGCAGGTCCTTTCAGGCGTTGGCTTCGACAGCCGGGAGATAGACCGCCTTATGTACGCCTTTCCTGAGTCGTTGAGCGTCGGGGAGAAGCAGCGCATCGCTCTCGCCCAGGTTCTCATCAAGGAGCCGAGGCTTGTCATACTCGACGAGCCGACCGGGACGATGGACCCGATCACAAAGCTGTCCGTTGCGAAATCGGTCCTCAGCGCGCGCAAGGAGCTCGGCGAGACGTTCCTCATCGTGAGCCACGACATGGACTTCGTCGTGAACTGTTGCGACAGGGCGGCCATGATGAAGAACGGCAAGATCGTGGCCCTCGGCGACCCGAAGGAGATCGTGGCCAGTTTGAGCGGGACAGAAGAGGAAGTCATGCTCCGTGGCGGGGTCGAGGCTTGAAAGAACGAATCGGCAGGCACACGCGTTTTGTTGAGTGTCGCGAATCGAGAGGACTCGGGGTCGGAGGAGGTCTGGCCCAGAGGGCGACGATATCCGAGAGCGGAAGGGACGTCGTCGCAATAGCGATGGGACCGGGCAAGAGACACATTACGAAGCCGGTGTGCGAGATCACTTACGCCCTCAGAGAAGAGGAAATAGACACGAGCGTCATCGTCATCAATGCGGGGTCAGGTGTCCCCGCCGACGCACCTGATGTGAGCACCGGATCGATATTCGGGCTCGATCAAATCGAGATCGACCGAATCCAGCAGTTCGGGCTTGCCCTGATCCACCTGGGGAACGTCAGGAACCACATAATCTATAAGGCCCGATTGATCCTGAGGAACGTCGACCTTTCGGCGATAATTGTATGCCAGGCGCCGGTGGACTTCGAGGATTTCGCACGGATAGGCACGAAGACGCGCTTGGTGATGCCGAGGAAAGAGAACGTGGCGACCAAAGGCAAAATCGTCGACATAGTTACAGGCGTCATAAGAGGGGTCACCTGCCCCCAGACGAAGCTTGACGAGATTCTCTCGAAAGTAAAGAGGTATCTGTGAAGGTCAGGGGACTAGCAGGGGATCCCACAGCTCTGCTGCATTCCAAAGATACTAGGTTGTGCTGTCGCGCTCCGTCCCATCTGCATCGTCATTCGCGATATCGAAACCCACCAAATGGGTCCAGAGTCTCTTCGTCGTCAGGCCCATGAGGCTTCTGATTAGATGGTCGGAGGGTGTGGATATGCTCGCAGAGGTCACCCTCGTCACACCCTCCACGTCGTCAAGCCCATGGAACTCGATCTCCGGGACGAGGAAGTAAGGTTCTCCGTGTATCTCCAGACCGTGGTAGAGTACGAAGTCGTCGCTTAGGAAGTAGACATCGTCCCTTGACCTCATCTCTCGCCGCTTATCCTCGTTCAGGAACTCTCCGACAATCTGCCCTTTCTGATCGAGGAGGTATATCACGTGGTCCGGCACGGCGAAAGGCACATCCTGCGAGCCGAGGATCATGACGAAACAGTTCTCCCTCTTCAAAGTCTCCCAGACGCCTTTGTTCACGAAGGGCATGAGTCCTCCGACCGCCCCGTTCTCCTCGGTCCGGCGTTCGAGACAGACGACCTTCTCTTTCAGGTCCTCGTCGAGGTACTTAATATCCACGACGCCGGCGATGCTCCTCACTCTCTCGTCCACGTTCCTTATGACATCGTTCCTGTCCATTCGCCACTCTCAACTGGTGAGTGCCTATTAATAATTTGATGCTCCCGATGCGCTCTGATGGGTCGGGCCTGAAGGAGAGTGCTTCTCTGTGTCTTCATAAGCTTAGCCCGCTCGATCCCTGGGGACATCCACGCACAAACCTCTGGCAGTTGTGAAAAAGTATTTAACGCCGCTTGTGATGACAATCGATGACCAGATGATCATCAAAGTCAACGGAGAAACCCTCGAGGCGGAAGAGGGCTCTTCGCTCGGGGATGTCCTGAAAGGTCGACTCTATCAGAAGGGCTCGCTAGTTGCGGTCATACGGTCGACCGAGCTCATCCAGAAGGAGACCAGCGAGTTCGAGATTTCGACCTCGAAGGGTCCGATGGTCCTTCGACTGAACGACTCCTCTTTCGCGGGTGCGTTCAGGAAGGTGATGGAGCAGATCGCAGGCAAAGGCGTTCGATGGCGAACTTCGAAGGTCCTTGCTGTGGGAGCTTTCCCCACCGACATTGAGGTTAGCCGAGGGACACAGCACTATGCCAGGTACGACTGTTTCTTCGCCCTTGGGGGATTCGACAACCGCACCACCTACGTCATGATTGGGAGGATAAATCACGACAGCGAGTACGGGGTCGAAGACGGGGTCTTCGGCAGGATCACGATCGGCAGACACGTGCTCATGGACCTGGATGAAGGGGACAAGATACTCGGTATCAAGCCAGTGGTCCTCGAGATGAGCGCGAAGGACGCATACGTCACTGACGATATGAAAACGAAGCTCGAGGATGGAATGTCCATCGAGAGCTACATCGGCGTGAAGCTCAACAAGTATTCTCCAGTCAACTGCGAGCACTTGCTCGTCGTCACGGAGGGCGGGGTGCTCCCCGTGACGGACGTGACTGAAACATTCGTCGCGTGTTCTGCGAACATGGACGTCTCTCTCATTCCAGAGGCCATATCAGTGAGAGAGGAGGACATGGTCACGGTCCGGCACGAGGGGGGAGGCATGGGTCGTATCTACCTCTACAAGGTCCGGAGGCAGGTCGCCTCAACCCACAGCAATGTTGGGATGGTCAACACCGGCAGGGAACTCCTGAGGCTGGTCCCGGCCGGCAAGAACGTCACTCTGGTCCCCGACCCTGCCAGGGTCATGTCCATCGGCATGACGCAGAGCGCCGCGCAGGAGTCTCTTGCGGGAAGGGGTCTTGTCCAGGTGAGGAAGGGGGAGACTGGTGACGACGCGGTCGTCGTCGAACAGGAACCCGAGCCTACCGTCGAGGCCCTAGCGACGAAAGAGGTCGAGACCTTCGGAGTAGCGCCTGGGAGAGTGAACGAGTGGACGCTTGATGATGGCCGGGCGCCGAGGACGGCCCATTACATTAGGAAGATGACCGGTCTAGATCACAAACCGATCGGGACGATGAAGGTGCATTTCACATATCCGGACATGCCGCTCGTTACATTCGAGGGCAATCCGAAGGAAGCCCTCGATCTTGTCCCCGAAGGCACGTTCGACAAGGAGTCAGAACGAGGGGACGTGGCCGTGACAAACATGTCTCGGCCGAACAGAGGTCTGATCGGTTTCAGGTTGCAGACCAGCGAGGAGTTCGGCCCGACCGGGGAGGAGAGGTACGGCACCAACATCGTGGGGGAGGTCGTGAGCGACTTAGACCTGGTCATTAAGGACCTGAAGGACGGCGACGTCGTCTACATCCGAGAGGTCAAGCAGGTGAGGAAGGCAAAGGGGGCCAGACGTGGAAAGCGAAAGTGAGACGAGGATGATAGTCATAGCGCCGACATCCGATGTCACGCCTGACCGCGTGGTACGGTTCGTGCATTCTCTCGGACGCCCGCTGACTATCAAGGAGACCTGCTACGGCGCGATGATCGAAGGTAGCAAGGAGGACGTTCGGGCTGCTTTGAAAGAGGTCAGGAAGCTCGACCCCAATGGAATCTACTCGAAGATCAGGGGCTTCCCCATCGGTGACACTAGGAGATGCCGCGCCCACCACGGTTCACGTCCCGGCTTCACCCAGCTCGAGAAGGAGTGGAAGGACCTGTCCCTGGTGGAGAGGGGCCTCTCGGCGTTGGAGAGAGGGGAGAAGGCGAAGGAACCGAGGAAGAAAGGAAGGATCCCTGTCAGCAAGCTGAAGAGAATCGTGGACGAGGTGATGAAATGAAGGTTTTCATCGTTCCACCCAACAGCCTCATACTGTACGATCTAGTGGAGCGCTTTGGGCATGAGCCGCTGAGCGTTATGAAGGCTATAAGGGAAAGGGTTACGGACCTGGAGATCGACTCCCCCCCGTTGAACGTCACTCCCGAGGACGTGAAGAAAGGGCTCAAGTACGCAGGCGTCGAGGTCCCTTCCGGCATAAGGGGCAGGTTGGCGCTCTGGGGGCCGCTGATCGATCAGGCCGAGGCCGCGATCGTGATGGAGGACCCTCCATACTCGTTCGGGTGCGTGGGGTGTCAGAGGACGAACGAGATGGTGAAGTACCTTCTCAGGAAAAAGGGCATTCCGATTCTTGAGGTGGAATATCCGGAGGATGAGGAGGACGCCAAGCGGATGGTCGCGAAGATCAAAGAGTTCCTGAGGGGTCTGAAATGATCAAGATAGCACAGCTCTCCTGCGGCACGGAATACAGCGGGGTGCAGGTGGAAATCGAAAGGGCGGCGAACACCGTCGGCGCGAAGATGGTCTCCCCCGACATAGACCTGGAGGAGGTGGACAAGGCAGTGGATAAGTTCGGTTTCTCCCCCGCGAGCCCCCAGCTCAGGATGCTCATCGCCAGAGGCGTCGCGCTCGCCGAGGGCAGGTACGATGCCGATGCCGTCTTCATCGCCAGCTGTTTCAGGTGTGCGGAGGGTGCTCTGGTCAGGAACGAGATACGAAGGTACATTCAGAATCATTCTCGATTACCAGTTGTCACCTACTCCTTCACCGAACGAACGAAGGCGGGCCAGATGCTGACGAGGATGGAGGCCCTGGTGACCATAGTGTCACGCAAGGAGCTTCTCGCGAGGGAACGGCAGGTAGGCCTGACCCTTGGTATCGATTCCGGGTCATCGACGACGAAGGCCATGGTGATGAGGGACAACCGGATCATCGGGGAGTATTGGCTGCCGACCGGAGAGGTCCTGGAATCCGCGGATGAGGCGGTCCGGAAGGCACTGGATGAGGCAGGGGTGAGGCTGCAGGAGATCGAGGGCATCGGGGTAACCGGCTACGGCAGATACTTCATCGGGAAGAAGATGGGCGCGAAGCTCATCCAAGAGGAACTGACTGTCAACTCGAAGGGGGCGGTGTGGCTCGCGAACCGGCAAAAGGGCGAGGCGACAATCATCGACATCGGGGGAATGGACAACAAGGCGATAACGGTCAGGGACGGGATACCGGATAACTTCACGATGGGCGGCATATGCGCTGGTGCATCCGGTCGATTCCTCGAGCTGGTCGCGAAGAGGCTCAAGATTGAGATAACCGAGCTCGGTCAGCTTGCTGACAGAGGCAATTACAAGAAGGTCAACATGAACTCCTACTGTTCGATATTCGGCATTCAGGATCTCGTCACATCTCTTGCGGAGGGGATATCGGTCGAGGATGTCGCGTCGGCTGCGTGCCATAGCGTCGCCGAGCAGGTATTCGAGCAGCAGCTACAAGAGATTGACATCAGGCAGCCTGTGATCCAGGTCGGAGGAACTTCCCTCATAAGTGGAATGGTAACGGCGCTGTCCGACGTGCTCGGTCTGAGGCCGATCGTCCCGGACAAGTCCCAATACATCGGGGCGGTCGGCGCCGCGCTGCTCGCATCGGGATTCCTAGAGGGTGGAAGATGAAGGTCGAGGTGGAAGGCACCGAGAAGTACGGAACGGACAGCTACGTGGAGCTTTTCAATGGCATACTCCTCGACGTCGGACTGACGAGGATGATGGAGGCTGTCAAGTTCGTCGTCAGGCCCTCCGATCCTCTGTTCCTGATATCCATTCGAACCAGGAAACCTGTCGGGCTGGTCAAGGTGTCCGACATTGCGGACGTGTCCGGCACGGAGGGCGGGACGATGGTGACGATAAGGGACGAGACCTACGCCCCAACACTGATATCCCTCCTCTGGCGTAAGTACGGTCGGGAAAGGATCGATCAGCTGACCAGACTCGAACTGTTCTGCAGAAGGACTCGTGAAGAGGAGATATCCGATCTCGACCTGGACCCCGGCGAGGAGCTGAAGAGCAAGGTCCTGGATGCAGTCTGGCGACTCCTACCAGAGGGCTTCAAGATCAGACACAACATCTCATCGGAGAACGTCATGACAGTCGCCGCGACCGAGCACGACATGAAGAAGGAATGGATCGAGCTCGCGGAGAAGGTCCATGCCGAGATGGGGGTCGGCTGATGTACAAGGTGCTCATGTTCGACGGCGGTGTCTACAGGATCAGCGAGCTCTACGAACTGGTGGAGGACCTCGGGGGTTTCGTCATCCAGAAGACCCAGGTCCAGGTCCAGATCGTCGTCACTTTGGCTGTCCCGGAAGAGGACGTCCCGGTCATAGAGAAGAAGACACAGGAGCTGGGCGGGAAGCTGACTGACGTTCCATTGGCAGGGACCGAGATCGCCGTTGTCGCGCCCACTCTCGGAAGGCATCACATGCCCCACCCGGTGTGCGACATCGCAGAACACCTACGCCGATATGGAGCCATCACCGTCGTGATGGGATTGGCCCGTGGCAAGGGAAGGCAGACGGCTCAGATTTCGGCTGATGAGAGGGCCACGATCGAGGAGTACGACGCGGCAGTGTTCGTCCTCGGGAACTTCGAGGATTGCATCTTGAAGGAAAAGGTCCGTCTTTTCGAGAACATCGAGATTCCTGTGACCGTGGTCTGCGGTCCAGAGATCAAGAATCTGCCGAGCTGCGAGGCCCTTGTGACCGGTGTATGCAGAAAGGTCGAGAGGATGAGGCGGGCGGAGGAGATCGCGAAGCTTGAAGAGACCGCTGCAGCGCTCGGGAAGGTCATCGAGGCGAGGAGGCGTGAGATCGATGAGGACCCCCTCTTCATTCATCCGGCCGAGGTGAAGCAACGAATCGAGTCTCTTGAAGTAGTGCAGAGGAGCCTCAGGCCCGCGCCAATCGTTCTGCACCTCGACGGCCTCAGGGTGAAGATACCCTACGAGGAGTGGAAGGACCAGCTCGCGAACATCGACATCTTCGGTCACAAGCTGGGGGAAGTCACCGCGATCTCCAGTGCGAGGATTGGCGGCAGCACTATCATGAAGATTCTCACTAAGAGCGAGGTCGAGGCAAGGGAAGCAAGGAAAGGTGCTGCAACTGCGTGATCTGCCGCCACGGGAACGACGCTGTCCCGAAAGGCTAATTATCGGAGTGCAGCATAGATGACCGTCATAGCTTTCTTCAAGGCATGATACTCAGACCGGAGGTGGACGAGTGGAGATTCCAGATCCGATAAGGAAGTCGCTGGAGGATATCGGTGGCATAGAGAGCATCGCGACGTCCCTGCCCCCTGAAGAGAAGATCGAGAAGATGGGAAAGCTGTTCCAGGCCCTTTCTGATCCTCTGAGGGTACGCGTCCTCTACATCCTTAAGCGCCATCCCCTTTGCGTGTGCTTGATAAAAGAAATCACCTCGGTGCCAGATTCGAAGCTGTCATATCACCTGAGCATCCTGAAAGAGGCAGGGCTGATAACTGGCAAGCAGGAAGGCAACTGGATCATATATCGGACCACAGACCTCGCAAAGAAGATGCTCGACATGTGTTCCGAGCCAGTCGGGTGATAATCGACTCCGGCGGGTCTCCCCGATGTCCTCCAACCTCAAGGGTGCCTACATCCTTCTCCTGCGAATGCCCGAGCGGAGGAGCGTCCGGATCGGGAGACTGGGTACCCATTCCTTCCCCAGGGGCATCTATGCATACGCAGGCTCGGCGATGAATGGTCTGGAGCCAAGGATTCGGAGACACTTTTCGAGAGAGAAAAGGATACACTGGCACATCGACTACCTTCTCGACGTGGGCGATGCAATACAAGCGATACTGGTGCCCGGAGAGAACAAGATAGAGTGCACCCTCAACAGACTCGTGGACGGACTGCCTGGGTCGAGAGTCATCGTGAAGGGGTTCGGATCGTCCGACTGCGACTGCCATTCGCATCTGCATATCATCCGATCGAGTTCGATGAGATTCCTTGAGGCTCTCTTCGCGTCGCAACTCTGGATTTGAGAACACAGATAGTCGGGAGGCAGTCGAATCGATGGACCCACGGTCGACGGTACAGTGGTGGTTAGACTGGAATCGAGGGGTCATCTCCTCGCCATCGTGCGCTATGATTAATATTCCGCACGAGAATGCCTTATGAGAGAGGGGAAAGCAGGCAATCGGGAGTTGAGCGGCAATGCTCGTTCCGAAGGTGGAGCGACTTGAGAGGAAGATCAAGGAGCTGAATGCTATCAAGGGAGGCTATCGAAGCGAAGTGGACGACGCCCTCCGACGACTGAAGGACAAGAAGATCGCCAAAGAGGAGTTCGATAGGATCCGGCTTAGAAACGAAGAGAGAATGGAGCGCCTTAGTGAGAAGATCAGGGACCTGAGAACGCAGATACACGGGATCAGAGAAGAATGAGTGTTCTCGTTCATTGACCGTCGTTGGATGGGTCACCTGCTTCTGGCAGATGGACCAAACGGATTGGTTCTCTGACGGTCTGCGGCAGACTCATCTTCCTGACACCCGGCCCATTCCGTGCTTGCTGGACGGTGTGTTCTGCAAAACCTATTTATCGTTATATCCGGATTAGCATAACGCTTTCTGCAAGGGGTCGTTGAGAGCGTGAAGGATTCATACGGCCGGGAGATGACAAACCTCAGGATCTCGATCACCCAGAGATGCGATCTGAGGTGCCTTTACTGTCACAGGGAGGGTGAGGTCGCCCCAGGCGATGAGATGACCCCTGAGGAGATCGAGAGGCTTGTCGCGATTGGTTCATCGATGGGCATGAGAAAGCTGAAGATTACAGGCGGAGAACCGCTTCTGCGCGATGACATCCTGGACATCGTTCGGCTGACCGCAAGACTCACCGGAGATGTATCGATGACGACGAACGGGACGTTGCTCTCCGACCTATCGTCGGGACTGAAGGAAGCCGGGCTGAGAAGGGTCAATGTGAGCCTTGATACCTTGGACCCTGGGACGTACAAGATGATTTCTGGTATCGACGTCCTCGATAGGGTCATCAATGGCATTCGCAAGGCTATCTCGGTAGGTCTTTCGCCTGTGAAATTGAACATGGTCGTGATGAAGGGGACAAACTCCTCTGAAATCGACGATATGATACGGTTCTCCAGGGATGTCGGCGCCGTGCTCCAGCTCATCGAGCTCGAGGCGCCTAGGGAGAACGTTAACGACGGATACTACGCGAAGTATCATTACGACCTCGACGAATTGGAGAGATCATTGGCATCGAGAGCCGTGAAGGTCGTTCCCCGCGATTTGCACAGAAGGATGAAGTACTTCCTTCCCGAGGAGGTGGAGGTCGTGCGTCCGATGCACAACAGCGTCTTCTGCGCCAACTGTCACCGGCTTAGGATCACATCCGACGGTCATCTGAAGCCCTGCCTCCTGACCAGCAGCGGGATGATTGACGTCCTCACCCCGATTAGGAAAGGTGCGTCCGATTCGCAGCTAGTGGCGCTTTTCCGGAGCGCGGTCGGGTCGAGAGAACCTTACTGGAGATGATAAGATGATCATCGCCGTATCGGGAACTTCTGGCGTTGGTAAGACCATGCTAATCGAGCAGATCATAAGGAAGCTTTCCGACCGCGGAATATCGGTGGCGTCGGTGAAACACGTCCACGGCCCCGATGTTCTCATTCCCGAGGGAAAGGATACTTCGAGACTCCTGAGGGCCGGGAGCTCTCCCGTGATCGGATTGTCGTCCAACGAGACCGTAATGTACCTGTCGGGGGAACGCGACCTGGATTTCGCGATCGACTTTCTGAAGAAGATATCTTTACCAGACGTCGTAATCGTGGAGGGCTTCAAGCATTCGTCCCTCCCGAAGATCGTGGTCGGTGATGCAGATGTTGGGGGCGAGGTGCTGCTTCGCTGTTCCAACACTTCCGATTGTGCCCAGAAGGCGGTTGATATCATAGTGCTCGAGGTCGAGATTGAGCGGGTCCTCCGTCGTCTTCCCGGCGTTGACTGCAGAAAGTGCGGCTTCTCGAGCTGTCGGGAGTTGGCCGAGTCAATCGCAAGCGGGGTTGCCAAGGAGTTGGACTGCGTGAACAGGTCCGATGGATGTACCACGATCATCGTCGACGGAAGACTGGTCCCACTGGGAAGGTTCGTCTCAGATATGGTCGCAAGCACGGTCACTGGACTAGTCAAGTCGCTCAAAGAGGTGGGGGAGCCGCGCGAGATAGAGATACGCATCCGCTCGGAGTCCGGATCGGGCGAGAACGATCTCCCCCGAGGACAGTAGATACTGGTTTCGTGCTCAATCTGCGGTGGCTTTCTGTCCTTCGACGGCTCTGTTCTTGAGCGTGAGAGAACCGATCTTGCCAGGAGCAATGGATGCCATGCTGGCCTCTCTCACCGAACCCTTAAATATTGCCGTGAACATAGTCATAATTTGCCCGGGGGCAGAATGCAACTGGAGAAGCCAGATCGACTGTGATGTCGCGAAAGCGATCGTCGCACTCTCTGGATTCCATCCGTGGTACGAAGGCCACAGCTCGCCTCCCAAACAGACTGTCGAGCATCTCGACTATGGGGCGAGCTCTCTCGCGAGTCTGGAGGCGTACTTCGACGCCGCCAAGGGCCCGAGTCGGATGGAGCGTCGGCCGCCAGCGTCGAGGGTCATTTTGCGGAATGGCCCAACCAAAGGCCGCCGTCGTTGACCCCTTTTGCCCTGCAATCCCCGGGCATTTCTCGAAGTCAATGTGTCTTTGGATCGACGCATCTTGCGCGCAGGATTCTATCTCTGACAGGACGTTACGAACGTGCACAGAGTGACTAGCCAGTTCGCCTGTGCTTCTTTGAGCGACCGGAGAATATCGAAACCGATACGGATACTTCGGAAAGGGGGATATTGTTGTAGGTAAGTCCCCTATCTTCTACATATATGTTCATCTATCAGGGGGTTGCTAGACCTTCGTCAATAGAAAGAACACGAGGCCATTTAGTCAATCTATATATAAGTCTGGGTGCATAGGATAGATTGCCCGGAGGCGGAATGCAACTGGGAGAGACGGGCAACTCCAATCGTCATCTTTGGATGGTGATTTGTTTGCTCGGAATCCGTTCGTGGTCGAAGACCGCAGTCCGTTCCCTGCGTTGAGATTCATGAATCTCTGGCGGGGGGCACGGGCTTGCTCGCGACACCTACCGCTTCCTTCGGGAAACGGACCAGGATCCGAGTGAGAACGGACGCACAACCCAAAGCCAAGAGCCAGTTTGCGGAATGGCCTTGGTTCCATCGGTTCGTGCGACGCCCAGTGGCACCGTAAGCTCCGGGCTTCTTACTTTATGGAGATAATTCTCCCCTCTTATCCTGCGATATAGCCTTCGGAGAGACAAATCCGATATTCATTCCGTTCTGATTATGACTAAAATGATTGATGGATGGAGCGTCCTGATTGTGTCTCCGAGAAGAGGTTTAAAATAGGACGATGGGCTATTCGCTGACCGTCCAATTCAAGGTTTTGACCGGAGGATTTCCGATGGAGACTACCGAGAACACTTCTCAAGATGCCCCGTCATCATACGTGAAGAAGCTGGAGGCTGCCATAGGCAAAGAGAATGTGAAGACGAGCAAGTTCGAGAGACTGCTCTATAGTCATGACCTTGCGCCTCTTCCGAAAGAGGCACAGTTGGCTTTCAAGAACATACCGGACGTTGTCGTCAGACCTCGCTCAACAGAGGATGTTCAGAACATAGTCAAGATCGCCGCGGAGGATCGAATCCCGATCACGCCTCGTGGAAGTTCCTCATGGGGACTGGGAGGGAGCATACCGGTTTTCGGCGGCATTCTCATCGATATGACCGGTGGGATGAACAAGATTGTCAAGATCGATAAGGAGAACCTCTATGTCACCGTCGAAGCTGGCGTCACCTGGAAGCAGGTGTACGAGGCTTGCCTGGATCAGGGACTTCTGCTGGGCTCGTATCCGAGCAGCTTCCCGAGCGCGACTGTGGCCGGATGGATATCAACCGGCGGCATCGGGATCGGGAACTACAAGTACGGGTCCGCGGGCAACAACGTGAGGAGCATGGAGGTTGTTATGGCTGACGGCATCGTCATAAACACGGGTTTCGACGCCGTATGCGACAACAGCTCTGGATACAACCTAAACTGGCTTATGGTCGGGGCCGAGGGCACGATTGGCGTGATAACGAAGGTCACCTTCAGGCTCACACCCGCCCCGGAGACCATGAGGCCGCTGTCCTACGCTTTCGACAATCTCGAGGCGATAGGGGCCCCCCTTTTGGAGGTATGCAGATCGAGGGTTGACCCGCTCCACATATCGTTCGGGGACGGGCGACACTATGAGCTCCTGAGAAAGGCAGGGAAGCACGCTCCCGAGGTCGGAAGCATGCTCTCCTTTATGCTGGAAGGAGACAAGGTGACCGTGCAGCATGAGGAGGAAGTGATCGATAAGATAATGGAGAAGCACGGCGGGAAGAAGATGCCGGAAAGCACTGCGCAGCACGAGTGGGACGAGAGGTGCTACGAGTTCCGTTCGAGGGAGATTGGGCTGGGGCACATCCCCGGGGAGATCATCGTCCCGCTGACGCAATTCAACACGATGACGGAAGGTACCTATGCCCTGATAGACGAAATGAAGATGGAGGGTGCCGTCATAGGCATCATGGCCGACAGGAACACCGTGATGTTCATGCCATACTACCTCTACGACTCGGAGAGCCTATTGAAGAGCATCGCTTCGCTGGCGTTCAACAAGAAGTTCGGGGATGTCGCATTGAAATACGGCGGAAGGCCGCTCGGTTTCGGCATATTCTTCGCGTCGAACCTCAAGATGCTCAGAGGGGACGCGGCAAAATACATGAAGACCATGAGGTGCGCGCTTGACCCTAAGGAGATAATGAATCCCGGGAAGCTCACGGAGACAGTGACGCGCCAGGGAATTCTCATACCCCCCGCCCTTTTCAATCTGGGCATGGACGCTCTCTCCGTCGGTAAGAAAATGCTCCCCCGGGACCAAGAGGTTGACCGCAGAGCGAAGGATTACGAGGCAGAGAGAAAGAAAAAGGAGAAGACCGAGCACAGACACTAGTGCGGCTCATTTTGTTCTGTGCGACTTCAGAAAGGCGATTCATTGGGTCCAGTCCTGATCGAGCTAAGTCACTTCGCGTACTTCGACGGGTCCTGATCGAACTTCTTCTTGCAACCGGGCGCACAGAAGTAGTACTTCTTGTCCTTGTACTCGGACGTCCACTTCGAAGTCTTCTCATCCACGTCCATGCCGCAGATAGGGTCTTTCGCCATCACTTCTCACCTCCTTTCCTCTTGATCTCTGGTGTGTATCTCTTCAACAGCAACGCATTTGAGACGACTGAGACCGAGCTCATCGCCATCGCCGCTGCAGCGATCACCGGCTCCAGCAGTATGCCGAAGAACGGATAGAGCAAGCCGGCAGCTATCGGGATGCCGGCGGTATTGTACGCGAATGCCCAAAAAAGGTTCTGGCGAATCTTGGACATCGTCTTCTTGCTGAGCTGAATCGCAGCAGCGACGTCCTTCAGATCGTTCCTGATCAGAACAATTCCCCCTGCCTCCAAGGCAACGTCCGTCCCGCTCCCGATCGCTATCCCTATATCGGCCTGAGCGAGAGCAGGAGCATCGTTTATCCCGTCTCCGACCATGGCGACGATCTTGCCATCCTGTTGGAGCTTCTGAATCTCTTTCGCCTTGTCCTCCGGCAGGACCTCCGCAAGGACCTTGTCTATGCCGAGCTGCTTTGCGATGACGTTCGCGGTTCGCCAGTTGTCTCCGGTCAGCATGGCGACCTGAATGTTCATGCCCTTGAGCTCAGCGATTGCGTCCGCCGACGTGTCCTTCGGGACGTCCGCCACCCCAATGATACCGATCGGCTTCTTGTCGGAAACGACGATCATGGTCGTCCTTCCCTCGTCCTCGACCGCCCGTATCTTCTCGTCAACGGCGCTGACATCCACGTCGCTCTCCGCCATCAGCTTCCTGTTCCCGAGCAAGATCTCCTTCCCCTCGTATCTCGCCCTGATGCCCTTTCCTGGTAGGGTCTCGAAGTCCTCCGCGTCGGGGATGTGGATGTCCATATCCCTCGCCTTGCGGACAATTGCCTCTCCAAGCGGATGCTCTGATCCCTTCTCGGCGACCGCAGCTATCCTCAGTACTTCAACTTCGAGCGGTCCGAACGTGACGATTCCCGTGACCTCCGGTTTGCCCTTCGTGAGCGTTCCCGTCTTGTCGAAGACTATTACTTGGGTTCTGCCAGCGACCTCCAGAGCTTCGCCGCTCTTGATTAATATGCCGTTTTCGGCGCCCTTTCCCGTCCCAACCATTATCGCAGTCGGGGTGGCGAGCCCCAGAGCGCAAGGGCAAGCGATAACGAGCACGGCGATGAAGATCGAAAGGGAGAAGACGAACCTCGGCGTGACGATGGAAAACGAATCGTAACCAATGAAGTACCAAACGAGGAAGCTGACGACAGCTATCGTGATGACCGAAGGCACGAAGTATGCCGAGACGCGGTCCGCCACCCTTTGGATCGGGGCTCTTGAACCTTGAGCTTCTTCGACCAATCGGACGATTTGTGCCAGCGCAGTGTCCTTTCCTATTCTAGTCGCTCTCCCCTTCAGAAGCCCGTTCTTGTTCGTCGTGCCTCCGATGACCTCCGATCCCTCCGACTTCTCGACGGGGATGCTCTCCCCGGTGATCATCGACTCGTCCACGGAGGAATGTCCTTCCACGACCTTTCCGTCCGTCGGTACGTTCTCTCCAGGTCTGACGACGAACACGTCCCCTACGTCGAGCTCCTCTATCGGGATCTCCACCTCCTCTCCGTCCTTCAGGATCCTCGCCGTCTTGGCTTTAAGGTCCATGAGCTTCCGGATCGCCTCTGAGGTCCTCCCCTTTGCCCTGGATTCGAGGAACTTGCCCAGCAGTATGAGGGAGATGATCAGCGCGGACGTGTCGAAGTAAACGTGTTCGAACGGGACCGCCGAGGGGAAGAAGACCACTGCGGTGCTGTAGAAGTACGCTGCCGAGGTCCCTATCGCGATGAGAGTGTCCATATTGGTGGTCCTGTTCCTCGACGCCCTGTAAGTGCCGATGTAGAACTGATATCCGGCGACGAACTGGACCGGCGTAGCTAGGATGAATAGCAGAAGGTTCTTCCAGCCAGCTATCGCGGGCTCGCTTCCAATACCGGTGAAATCGAACAGCATGGTCAGGACGAAGGTGGGGATGCTGAACGCAAGGCTGAACGCGAGGAGGAACTTCTGCCTCCTCATCTCCTTCTGCCTCGCAATCCTCTCGGCATCCACCGTCTGGGCTTCGATCACCTCGTACCCAGCGTCAACTATCGCTTTCTTTATCTCGGAGACTCTCACCCTCTGAGGGTCGTATTGGACCCTCGCCTTCTCAATCGCCAGGTTCACGAAGGCCGTGTGGACACCGTCGAGCGAAAGAAGCGCTTTCTCGATCGTCTGTGCGCAGGTGGCACAGGTCATCCCTTCTATCGAGAGGGTGATCTCGTTCAGGATGACGCCGTATCCAGCCTTTTCCACCGCCGCCTTCATAACATCCATCTTGACCTTCTCGGGGTCATAGACAACGGTCGCTTTCTCAGCCGCGAAATTCACTGATGCGGACTCAATCCCTTCAAGCTCGATCAGCACCGTCTCTATTGTCTGCGCGCAGGTGGCGCAGGTCATGCCCGTGACACCGAAAGTGGCCTTTCTCTTATGGAGGCCCTCAGCGGGCTGCACTTCAGAACCCTCGTCCCCTTCTCCCATGATGTGTCCGTGCTGACATGAAAACTCGATGTTCATCTACTTTCCCGTGAATGTTTGTAAGAATCGGAGTCGTTTCCCACACTAGTGCATGCTTTGACAGTGCGTCCTTCTTAGGAATGCTGCCATTTGCATCGACATCTCTCCTTACAGGTGGAAAAGTCTTTAATCACGGACCGTTAATGCTATTCTCATGGACCTAGACGAGACGGACGTCAACATTTTAAAGGTTCTTCAGATCAACGGTCGTCTCTCTTTCAGGCAGATCTCTGAGAGGGTGAAGGTCAGCGTGCCAACCGTGAGCAGCAAGATATCGAACATGGAGAACATGGGTATCATCCGCGGATATCAGACAGATCTTGACGCTGAGAGGCTGGGGGAGCTCAGCGTCGTACTGACCATCAAAGCGAAACCGTCAGAGCTGAAATTGGTGGCTGACCGATTCCAGGCGGACGAGCACGTGCGGAAGTTGTTCACACTGAGCAATGGAAGGCTGTTAATGATATGCACGTTCAGCGGGCCGCATTTGATTAACGACTTCGTCAGCCGCCTTGGCGACGTGCCGGAGATAGTCGAGTATGACACAACCAACATTATAAACGTCGCCAAGGAGCAACAGAGAGCGCTCGTTGAAACGAACATATCGGTCGTCCTTCAGTGCTCCTAC
Organism: uncultured Methanomassiliicoccaceae archaeon; assembly: GCA_964544915.1. GTDB lineage: Archaea > Thermoplasmatota > Thermoplasmata > Methanomassiliicoccales > JACIVX01 > JAJRAG01. The sequence continues at coordinate 21,318 of CAZJDY010000023.1, forward strand.
TGCAAGAAGGAGATCAGGGACGATCCGCTGAAACTCAAAGCTGACGGGAAGGACTACTACCTCTGCTGTTCCACCTGCCTCAAGTCGTTCCAGGAGAAATACGAGAAGCTCAAGGCCAAAGCCTGAGACCTCGCACTACTTCAGCGCTGCTATCAGGTCGATCTCCACTCTGGCTCCAAGCGCTAGCTTCGAAACCTCGACCGTGGCCCTGGCCGGAGCGCCCCTTTGGAAGTAGTCCTTGTAGACCACGTTCATCTCATTGAAGTAGTCTAGGTTGGTGAGGTACACGGTGGCCCGTACCGCCTTGTCCATGGAGGATCCCGCCTTTTTCAGCACGGCTTTCAGGTTCTCAAGGCACTGCCTCGTCTCCTCCGCTACGCTCGTCTTAACCAGCTCACTCGTCTTCGGGTCTATGCCGACCTGTCCAGAGCAGAAGACGAAGCCACCGGACACGATCGCTTGGGAGTATGGACCTATCGGCCTGGGGGCATCATCTGTAAGAATGGCTTTTTTCATGCCAATGTTCATACGTATTACAATCTACGTAGGGGTATTAAAACAAGGCGCGAAGATGGGGCTTCTAATGAATGCTTCACCCGTGGTGTTCTTAGTATTCACGGTCTCGAAGCCAGGCTGGCAAGCTTGCGACGCTCTCAATGAAGCTACCGCATTCCTTCTCTGTCCATGTCCGAGCATCAGACCATCCCGACAGGACCCCGACGAAGATCGAACCAGCGGCATTGGCACAATACATATCTATCGGGTGGTCGCCGAGCATCAGGCACTCTTCAGTAGACACGCCGAGTGACTCAGCAGCCCGCTCCATCGCCCTGCCGTTCGGTTTCGCCTCTGATGCAGGGAAGTCATCGCGGCATATGATGACGTCGAAGCATCGGTCGCCAAGCCTGGAGATCTCAAGCGCCTTCATCGCGTAGGTCCTCGAGGCCCTGGTCAATAGGCCAATGCGGTAACCTTCTCTCCTAAGATGCCTTATGACGTCCTCGGCCCCATTGACCTGGGTGGTCCTGTCTACGTTGATGAGTTCCACTTGGATGAATAACGAGTTCATTTCGAGTTCCATCTTCTCGAGGATGGCATCCTTTCCCCTCTTCCTCATGAACTCCCTGAATCGCGTGAGGTTGTTCGAGATGGCATCGTTCGCGTTCAGGATCTCCGACGGTATCCCTTCTTCTAGGAGATAAGAGACCAACTCTTCACTCATCAATCTGAAATCAATCGTGCTCTTGATGATAGTCCCGTCGAGATCGAATATCACCGCCTTGATCCTCTCAGCGCTCATCGGCCCGTCCCAGGTAGAATGCCATTCAGAACATAAATCTTGCACGGGAAACCCCGGCCGTGAGCGGTTCTGGTTTCACAGAATTGTGCCCAGCATATCCTGATAGAGAACGAACAGGTGTCAGAGCTGGCCAGGCGCTCAGAAATCCTCTAGGACCGTTAGAGTCTCGGTGTGTATGACGCCCGGAATCGCCCCGATCTTGTACAGGACGAGCCTGCCCATGCTCTCGACGTCGTCGTTCTCGACTTTCGCGATGAGATCGTAGTCTCCGAAGAGAGGATAGACTTCGATGACCTCTTTGATCCTCTTCAGTTCCAGGTATATCTGGTGGTCCTTCTGGGGAGCTGAGATCATAAGCACGTAAGCTATCGCCATGACCGGCCTCCGATGGCATATGATACTGCCTTGACAATATTTAGCACTATCGAAGTGGTGGAAATGCGAGAATTAGCAGAGTCTGGGTGGAGGGTGGGGTCACGATTCTTCCTTCAACGACCTATACCATTCGGCCGTCTTTCTTATCCCTTCCTCCAGCTTGGTGGTTGGATCGAACTCAAGTTCCTGCCGGGCTCTGGCGCAATCGATCTTGCCATGGTCGACGCCGAAGAGTTCCACCACAAACTTGGACATGCCGCCTTCTCTCTTGTATCCACCCAGGGCGGTGCGTAACTCGCTGAGACTCGCCGCGAAGTGAGCGTAGCTGTAAGTAACGAACGCCGGGATTATGTCCTTCCCCAGTTCCTTTGAGATCAGATCGTAGAGGCTCCGAAGGCTGACCTCATCGGGACCGTCAAGGTTGTATGCGCTTCCCTCGATGCCCTCCTTTTCCCCTGCCACAAGGAATGTCCTGACAAGGTCATCGATGTATATCAGCGGGAACCGTGCCCGCCCGTCGCCGATGTAAGCCACCTTCCCTGACTGTACGATCTTGAACCAGAAGTATGAAGCAGTGTAGTCCCTTGGCCCGTATATGACGCCTGGCCTGAGGGCGACCCCCTCCACCCCCCTCTGAGCACATTCCCGGAAGAACATAGTCTCTGCTTTGGTCTTCGACTTGCAGTATTTCTCCTTGATAGTCGCCGAATACCCTCCTCCGTAGTCGAGAGATACCTTCCCCTCGGGGCCAGAAACACCGAGGGAACTCGCATGAACGATCCTGCTCACACCAGCCTCCGCCCCCGCGATGACCACATTCTGCGTGCTGAGAACGTTCGTCTTGTAGAGCTCATCGTACGGAACGACGTAACGGACTGCGCCAGCACAGTGATATATGTGATCAACGCCCTTCCCAGCCTGCTTCACCGATTCCAGATCTCTCAGATCCCCGTAACGCACCTCGATCGGAAGGTCCTTGACGGCGGATATGTCGCTTGTCTTCCGGGCAAGGATCACGACCTTCTCCCCTCGCCTGCAAAGAGCCTCAACGACGTGTCCGCCGAGAAAACCTGACGCTCCCGTCACCAAGCTTGTCATGTGAGTCGACGGTAAGCCCTCTGAGGGCTAAGAACCCATCGTAGGCCTGATCATCGGGGTGGTTGCTTTGGACGCGAACGAGGAGGGTTCCGTGTACACTTTTCCGAGCATCTGGCTGGCGAATCGGTTCACTATTATATTTAAAGATAACTGTAGCATGCTCAACTACTCTTTTTATATTCTGTTAGCGAAGCAGTTCGCAACGAGTCATTCGAGGTGTCAACATGAAAAGCAGAATGATAGCAGTTGTAGCAACGTTTGCGCTCTTTGCGGTTGCTGGGGCCTTCGTACTGTCATCGGTCGTTCCAATGACAATACCTGTGAGCGATCCCCACGGGATTCTCGGCGGCGACGCGAATTACATCCCGGTCAGCGATCCACACAAGTGGGCGAACGGATTGGGTGTGATTTCGGAAAGCTCCGTCAGCTACATCCCCGTGAGCGATCCGCACTGCATAGCCCCGCTAGCTGACCTTTCAGTCCTTCACATCCCCGTGAGCGATCCGCACTGAGCCGGGACTTGCATTCGGTCAGAATTCCTCTTCTTCCTTTCATTCTTTCTCTTTTCTAACTTTCTGCAAACGGGAACTCAGGTCGATTCTCTCACCATCGATGACTTCTCACTGATGGTCAACCTGTTTAGAGCCACCTCAACCTCTCTTCTGAGGTTCTCATTGCCCCCTCGTTCTGCCAAGTCCAGAGCCTCATCCAGAAGCTGCCTCGCTTCTTCATAGTCCTCGTTCTCGGCGTACACTTGGCTGATCTCGAACAGCCAATGCCCAAGCCTGAGCGGCGCGTCGACTTGACGGAGTAGTTCAAGGCTCTGTCGGAATTTCTCCTTCGCCCAATCCCACTCCTTCCTGAGGTTGTGGAGATAACCTCTGTACAGGTGCATTGTCGCGATCATGATCGGGTCGTTCAGCTTCCCGAAGATTGGAATTGCACCATCAAGCATTTCTTCCGTCTTTTCCTGATTCTCCATCCCCAAGTAGGCCGCTGCCGCGTTCGACATCGCATATCCGATGGTCGAAAGGTCGCCTGCCGAGCTCGCGAGTTCTATGGCTCTATCCTGCATCTGCAGTGATTCCTCTGTGCGGCCGACAATCCACAGGTCGTTCCCCAGGCTGGTGCAGACCTTCGCTATTTCCTTTATGTCGCCGGTCTTCTCGAGCACCTGCAGTGCCTCTGTCTTGTCTTGAATCGCGCTCTCGTGCTCTAGTAGCTGTCCGTGCACTCTTCCGAGTCCGTACAAGGCTTTTCCGAGTCCTACGTCGTCGCCCAAGGAGCGCCCGAGCTCCATCGATGTGGAGAAGTAGGACAGTGCCTCCTGGAACTTCCCCCTTCGTTCGCATATGCCACCCATGTCGTAGTATACCTCGACTTGAGTGTGGCTTTCCCCGAGATCCTTGGTGATGAACAGGCTCTTGCTCAAGAGGTCGAACGCTTCCTCGTACCTCCCTCTTTTGAGGGTTATCGCCCCGATTCTCCTATACACGTCGGCCATGAGTTTCCTGTCCCCGACTCCCAACGCGAGTGATAGGATCTCACGGAATCGTGCAACGGCCTCGTCCCAGTCCCCCTGCAGGTCACTTATATCTCCTTGTAGCAACAGGATCTCCATCCTCTCTCTTCCCATGATGCCCTCGCACCGCGCGAGCAACGTCCGGAGGAGCGGGTCGAATGCCGAAGCGTAACCGTCCGTTATTATCTCCCTCCCATTCCCTGCAGCGATTTGAATCGCCACGTCGTGGTCCCCGGCCATGAGGGCATGATACATTGCCTCTACATGAGAGGGGGATGCGGTATCACGGAGGTAGTAATTGGAGGCCGCCCTATGATACAAGGCTCTCTGTCTGGGTGGCGTGCGGTTATAGAAGAAGTCCCTCAAGAGGTCGTGCATGCCAATCATTCGCCCTGAGGATTCCTGGAGAAGTGATTTGGTCAGCAACCCTTCGATCGTGTCGTAGTCGACGAAGTAGTCCTTGTACTTCATCTGCTTCGTCCTCGCGCCTGCGTCCTTGGCGATCTCTTCCTCCATGACGAAGAATGCATCCAGGTTCACGGGGTACCTGAAGACAGAGGCGATCTCGAGAATGCGGCACTCAGCCAGTTCCAGCCTCGAATGGACCTCTTGCTCTATGAACATCCGTATGTTCTTGTCTAGCATTCTCCCGGGCTCTTCGATTAGTTCGAGGAAGAGTGGGTGTCCCTTTGTGACGTTGTATAGCCCGTCGAAGTATTTCTCCGGTATCGCCCTCCGCTTCATTATCTGTATGCTGCTTTTCTTGTCAAGGCCTTCGAGGGCCAACTCCCTCACGGCTCCGCCGAAAATAGCGCTCCTTGTGTAGAATGAAGGCACCTCCCTGCTTGCGCATATGACTCTGATCCCTGGGAGACTCTCGAGCATCCCAACAAGCGCACTGAGGAGTTCCAAGACAGACCTATCAGCCTTCTGAACGTCGTCAAGCATAATCACCGCGGACAGATCAACCAGATCGATCGATATCAAGTTCGTGATGTCTCCGATGCCCGGATTCTCGTTCTGTGCGAGGAATCTCTCGAGCCCCCTTCTGCCGAGCTGCGAAAGGAACTCGGCCATCGGAGTCAACAAGCTCTTCAGTGTCATCCATTCGTGGACCCGGTACCAGAATATGTTCATTCTGTCCCTGACGTCCTGGGCGAACTTGGCGAGCAGGGTGGTCTTTCCGATGCCTGGAATGCCGTGTACAACCATTATCCTCGCATTGTCGGACATCAGGAATTCTAACAGTTCGTTCAGTTCCTTCTCCCGGCCCAGGAACGACCTGACGGTCGGCTTCCGGTCAGTGAAGTCAACGAACCTCCTCTCCTGCTTGATCTTCATCTCGTGGAATGCGGCACAATCGAAACTCCCCCTCGTGACCGCTATGGCCAACTCAAGAAGGGAGTAGGGTCTTGGCAGGTAGATGTTCAGCTTTCCGACCTCGTCTGCCTTCTCCTTTCCGTCGAAGTCAATCACCTTGACCCTCGTACTCTTGATTTCATCTTTGAGTCTCAGGGCCTTCTGGAAACCGTTGGGCGTGAGAAAGTGCACCCGGCGGACGCTCGGAAGCCCTTTCACATGTTTGCTCTGGATCTCTACGTCCCCTTCCTTCGCGAGGTTGTTCACGATCCGTGATACGTTGTTTCTGCCGATGCCAGTCGCTGATGATATCCCTTCCTGGGTAAGGGCGATCGGAGCGTCAGCGTCTTGATAGAATCTGTGTTGGGAAAGGATCTGGAGGATGACCTTCTCCTCCATGCTCAGCAGGAATTTCCTACCGCTCCGGTTCACGGGAGAGGGATTGCGCGTTGAAGGAAAAAAAGATTCGCTAAGCAAAAAGTAGCATGCTCAACTTGGGTTTATATACATAGAATGGCAGACTTGCCGGACACGATTAGGGAATTGGTGGAGTAGAATGACTGAAGTGAAGAGAAGGTCCAAGATTTCCCTGCTGGTCGAAGGATACCCCCGCTGTGGCTTCCAGGTACTCTCGAAACTGCTGGATAGCGGAAGAAGGGGAGTCTGCATCACCCGACTTCATCCAGATTACGTGATACAAAAGCACGGTCTTCATGACGTCGAATGTCACTGGTTGAGCGGTTGCAAAGGGAAGAACATCATGTCACCCAAGTCCCTCAACCAAATGGTCAGAAAGCTGAAATCGGGAACGAAAGCAGACAAGGATATGCTGGTGTTCCTGGACGGGCTCGAATATCTTCTGATATGGAACGACATGGGGAAGATCATGAACGCTCTAGGTGAAATCGATGACACCTTCGCGGACACGAATGCCGAGATGCTAATATGCATCGATCCATTGACGCTCGAGCAGAGGGATCTTGATAGACTGTACGAGGCATTCCCGAAGTGCAACGCGAACGAGATGCTGGCTTCGGCGACTAGCTCACGATCTCAGCAAACCTCTGAAGCCTTGCGAGAGACCGGGGGTCAAACAGTCGGGGGTCTACTGCAATCAAGAGTATTGCATGCGACTCCATGACTATGTCGTTCATCTGTTCGATGAACATCTGAAGCCTCTGGAAGTCATTGAAGAGAGAAAGGTATTCGATGCCGTCGAGCAGGATCACGGAACTCGGATTGTTCCTGACGAATGAAGCCGCGTTCTGCGTCAATCGGGAAAGCTGACCGGGGGGCACGTTCCTCGTCCCTGGTCTTTCGCTGAGCCATATCGACTGCATCCCTTTCTCCGACCATCTCTCATTGACCAGGTCAGGATGGAAGCGGGATATGCAGAGAACGCTGCTTCCGGCGCCGACAAGATTGCGGGCGATGCCCAGCATCTTGTCAAGCCGTTGGTCCACGACAAAATAGGTCCTTCCGCAGTCGAGGGTGAGAGTTTCCCCGCCAATGCTCACGCTGACAGAGTTCACCTTCTGGTAGGCTTCTCCGACGGTGTCTGTTCCGATCAGGGCGCACACCTTCTTTTCTTCCCACACCCGTTCTGTGATTGATAGACTAAAGTCATTCCCCTATTAATCCCTTTTTGAAGTGGGGTCCATTCGAGAGCCAAGAAAAGAACCAACCTATTGATATCAAGTCAGACAACAGTGCGTTCTTTCTCATATCCACGTCACACGAACACGGTCTTCTTTCCCTCAACGTCGATGTACGCGCATGCCATGTACGGTGTGTTGAAGGAGCGTCCGATCCTTCCATTCCTATCGAGGACTACTACCCCGCCCAGGCCATCGACTCTCTTCGCAAGGTACGAGATCGCCTCCGAAGCCGCATCCATTGGATGCACTCCGTGTTCGATGCTCTTGCAGACCCGGATTGCCGGGATGACCTTCATTAGCGATTCTCCCAACCCAGTCGCGGAGACGCCGGCGCTGCAATTGTCCGCATACGTCCCGCACCCGACGATTGGGCTGTCTCCAACCCTGCCAGGGAGCTTGTTCGCGGTACCGCCTGTCGAGGTCGCGGCGGCGATGAGCCCGTTCATGTCCAGGGCGACCGCCCCGACAGTCCCCCTCATTTCTGAGGATCTCAAGTTACCCTCAAACAGCCTTCTTTGCTCGAACTTGCGCCCTGCCTTGATTGTCCTCCAACGCTCGAGCTCGCGGTCCGTGAGGAGCGCAGCGCTCGTCACAGTATCCATCCCGATGGATCTCGCGAACTTCAACGCTCCTTCTCCGACGAGCATACTATGGGGCGAGAGTTCCATGACCTTCCGTGCGAGGGTGATCGGATGGCTTATTGACTGGACCGCGGCAACGGAGCCGAAGTTGAGGTTCTTTCCTTCCATTATCATCGCATCCATCTCCACTTCGGCCTCGCTGTTCAGGAACGACCCCTTGCCGGCATCGAAGGTGGGATCCTCTTCCATCGACCTCACGGCGACCTCGACTGCGTCAAGTGCGGAGCCACCCTCGCCCAGGAGGCGATGTCCAAGGTTTGCCGCTTTGAGGCACCCAGTCTTATGCGCTTCATGCATATTGTCAGGGATGTCCCATGCTCCTCCATGGACTATGATCGCGTGCGGCATCTCGGCTTCACACCCCTCGCAGCGATTGGTGTACAGCTCTGCAAGGTCAAAATCGCTTTGGTCGAGAGATGGGTGCCTCCCCGATCGGCGACGGAATTCCCCACCTACGGTCCTGGTAATGAAAGAGAGAATAAGAAAAATGGGGGAGGGCAGAAGTTGCCTTGCCCGCTTACGCGGGTTCCCCAGATTGCGCTGCTTCGTTGTACATTAGCTAGAGGAATTCATCTTCCCGCTGAGGTAGGACGCGTATCCACTCATATCAAGCAGACCGTGGCCAGACAGGTTGAACACGATTACTTTCTCTTCTTTGTTCTTCTTCGCCTCCAGCGCCAGGTCTATTGCGGCCTTGATTGCGTGGTTGGTTTCGGGGGCGGGTATGATTCCCTCGGCTTTGGCGAACATGACCCCGGCAGAGAATGTGTCTTTCTGATTGTACGCAACCGGCTTTATCGCTCCTATTTTCGCGAGCAGACTGACCGTCGGTGCCATTCCATGGTACCTGAGTCCTCCCGCGTGGATTGGGGAGGGGATGAAATCGTGTCCGAGCGTGTACATCTTGAACAGCGGCGTCATACCAGCCGTGTCGCCGAAGTCGTATTCGTACTTGCCTCCCGTCAGGGAGGGCACCGACTTCGGTTCGACCGCGATGAACTCAGTGTCCACCTTTCCCTTCAGCTTCATTCCGATCATCGGGAACGAGAAGCCAGCGAAGTTGCTTCCTCCACCGACACATCCAATCATGTAATCAGGTGTCAGGTCCAACATCTCCATCTGTTTCACGACCTCTTGACCAACCACGGTCTGATGGAGCATGACGTGGTTTGCGACGGAGCCAAGGGAGTACTTCGTGTTCTCGTTCGCCAAGGACGTCATTATCGCCTCACTTATTGCCACACCCAAGGACCCAGGATGGTCGGGCCTCTCTTTGAGCAACTTCCTGCCGAACTCGGTTTCGCTGCTTGGGGAAGGGAAGACACGGGCGCCATAGGTCTCCATCACGTATCTTCTATAGGGTTTCTGGTCGTAGCTAACTCGGACCATGAACACGGTGCAGCCCAGGTCAAATATCGAACAGGCAAGGGCGAGCGCAGAACCCCATTGTCCCGCTCCAGTCTCGGTCGCCAAGTTCTCCGTGCCATCCTTCATGTTGAAGTAAGCCTGCGCTATCGCTGTGTTCGGTTTATGGCTTCCGACGGGGCTGAGGTCCTCTCGCTTGAAGAATATCTTCGCTGGGGTTTTAAGGGCGGCCTCAAGCCTCCTCGCTCGCTGGAGAGGAGAGGGCCGGCCGATTAACATCAGCGCATCCCGTACCTCTTCAGGTATGTCAATATATTTCTCAGTCGAAACCTCCTGCAAGATAAGACTCATCGGGAAGAACGGCAGATCCTTCGGCGTCGCGGGCTCGTTTGTCTGTGCATTAAGAGGAGGCGGAAGCGGTTCGGGAAGATCGTGGGCGATGTTGTACCACTTCCTCGGTATGTCTTCAATCCCAAGCTGCACTCTGAAGTCATTGTTAACGGATGTCATGGGAAAGGTGTAATATTCAGTGACTATTTAACATTTCTGTGTATTGATGCACGTAAAAGTACATTATTTTTGGAGTGGCCCACCGGCAATCCCACACGCTCAACTAATTTGGAATGTGATCCTCAATCGTCATGATGGCTCCGCCCATTGCATGAAAATAGTGTGCCGAGGCTCCATCCATATCCTTAGGGGGAGGAAACCACTGCGATATTTCTTGGGAGCAGAGGTTCGATGATGGTTGAAGCCACGGCAATTTATCGTGTCGTGAGGTTCACGTCGGTGAAGGCGATGAACTTCCGACCTGCGACTTCTTTGTCGCAGGAGGGGGTTTTCCACTTTTACGAATATAAAGGTGATGACCCCGCTATCATGCTTGATAACGTGGGCATTTCTCCTGTAAAACAGATCTACAGGCCGTTAGATTGGCGTCTTGATCATATCACTTGCTCGAGTATCCGCAGACCTGGCAGACGAAGGCGCCTTCCTCGACCCTGAGATAATTGCCACACTCCGGACAGGTGGTCTGGTCCTCGATTGCCGTCAGGACCTGACCGACCTTCGACCCCTCCCTGTATACAGTGATTCCCTTGCATCCGAGCTTGAAAGCATTCAGGTATATGGCTTTCACGTCGTCCGGCGTGCTTGCCTGGGTCAGATTAACCGTTTTCGACACAGCGTTGTCCACATGCTTCTGGAAGACAGCCTGAATCTCCACCTGCCTCTCGGGGACGACATCGTATGCGGTAAGGAACAGATCCCTGACGTCCTCGGGGATATCGGTGACATTCTGGATTGAGTGCACAACGGAAAGCGATCTCACAAGCTCCTCGCTGTAGAATCCCCTTTCCTTTGCGACTCGGATGAACTCGGGATTGACCTCTAGAAGGTGTTCTCCCTCCAAAACATGCTTCGCGTAGGATATCGCGTACAAGGGTTCTATTCCGCTCGAGCAGTTCGCTATCATGCTTAGTGTTCCAGTTGGTGCAATGCTGAGTACCGTGGCGTTCCTTCGAGGGGACTCATGAACGCTCTTATCTATGCTCGGGAAGTCTCCCCTCTCCTTCCCGATCCTCTTCGTGGTCCTCTCAGCTTCGTCCTTGATGAATGCGATTACTTCCTCGGCGAAAGCCAGTGATTCGTTAGACCCATATGCTATTCCTAGCTTTATCACAGAATCTGCAAAGCCCATTATTCCCAGGCCGATCTTGCGATTCCTGCTCACAATGCCCATTATCTGGGGAAGTGGGTACTTGCTCGCATCGATGACATTGTCGAGGAATCTGATGCCTGAATCGACCAGTTTCCTCAATCGCTCCCAATCAAAGCGATATCCTCCATCGCCCTTGATTGTGATCCTGCCAAGATTGATAGAGCCCAGGTTGCATGCCTCGAAAGGCAGAAGTGGCACTTCTCCGCAGGGATTTGTAGCCTCAATTTCCCCAAGGCCCGGGGTAGGGTTGGCCCTGTTAACGGTATCGATGAATATCAGACCTGGGTCGCCGGTTTTCCAGGCCATCTGGCAGATATCGTCAAGCACTTCTGTCGCGCTCAGCTTGCCGACCGCTTCGCCAGACCTGGGGTTCACAAGATCGTAATCCAGTCTCTCCTGCGCCCTCTTCATGAACTCGTCTGTCACGCTGACTGAAATGTTGAAGTTCGAGAGTGAGGAGAGGTCCTCCTTCGAGTGTATGAACTCTCTGACGTCTGGATGATCGACCCTTAGTACTCCCATCGAAGCTCCTCGCCTTCTCCCCCCTTGCTTAATCGCCTCCGTCGCCGCATCGAAGACCTTCATGAAGGAAACCGGTCCCGAAGCGACTCCGCCGGTAGACTTAACGATGTCGCCCTCTGGTCTCAGCTTCGAGAACGAGAAGCCCGTCCCTCCCCCGCTCTGGTGGATTATCGCTGCGTATTTTACGGCATCGTAGATGCTCTCGATGGAGTCCCCAACAGGTATGACGAAACATGCAGCCAACTGCTGCATGTCCGTGCCTGCGTTCATAAGCGTAGGTGAGTTCGGTAGGAATTCAAGGCGTCTCATCATCCTGTAGAATTCAGCTGACTCCCTTTCGACGCTGCGTCCGTCTTTGTACCGGGCATTGACCGACGCAACATTTTCCGCAACGCGTCTGAACATCTCATCCGGAGTCTCGATTACCTTTCCTCTTCCGTTCTTTCTGAGATACCTTCTCTCCAGGATTCGAATGGCGTTGTGGCTTAGCTCGGGAAAACCCTCTTCGCGCATCGGGATGATTAAGTCAGGCGACTGTTTAAATAATCTTCCACGCGGTCGAAATCCACCTGGTTTTCCATCCTGAGAGTTCAGTTCTAGGAAGGTTTGGACACGCGCAGCATATAAGTAGGATCCAATCACGTATCCTATCGGAAGGAAGGAGCCACATGAGATATGGAGTGAGCACCAAGCTGCCACCGGACAAGGTGATAGAGAAGGCGGTCGAGTATTTCGAGAAGCTCGGTCTGAAGATCACGGCAAAGGACGACAAGATGGTGTGTCTGGAAGGCGGAGGAGGTCAGGTCACCATCACAGCGTGCTCCAATGACGAGACCGATGTGGACATTGTCACATCCGAGTGGGACTATCACGTCAAGCAATTCATGCAAAGGATCGCCAGCTGACCTGGCTTGATCGACTGCTTTTCTCGGGGTGATGGCGTTGCATGAGTTGACGTTCAAGGGATACGAAAGAACCGATGAAACGGTCGGGACCAGAAACTTGATCGGTGTCATTTCTATCGTGGCTTGCGCGAATGATGTTGCTAGATGGGTTTCATCGTCAGGGCGCGGCGTGAAGGCGTTCTGCCATGGGCAGGGGTGCGCGCAGACCTCTCCGGACCTTGAGACGGTCACCCGCACTCTCATTTCGCTGGGCCAGCATCCGAACGTCGCCGCTGTTGTTCTCATCGGCCTTGGCTGCGAGAGCGTGTCCATCGACGAGGTTGCGGATGGGATAGCGACCTCGGGAAAGTCGGTGGAGAAGATCACGATACAGGAGGTCGGCGGAGCGAAGCGAGCAAGAGAGATCGCAACTTCGAAGATCATGAAGCTCAAGAGGGAGTTCCTACCTGGAAAGAGGAAGGAAGTCGACATATCCAATCTGCTGATCGGTCTGAAGTGCGGTGGGTCCGACACGACCTCGGGCATCACCGCGAATCCGGCGCTCGGAAGGACCGTCGACATGCTTATCGATGAAGGAGCTAGCTGTGTGTTCGGTGAGACGACCGAGTGCATCGGCGCTGAGGACCTCCTCTCTTCCCGTGGGCGGAGCGCCAAGGTCAAGAGAGAAGTCCTCCGCACCGTATTGGACATGGAAGAGCGGGCGAAGAGGATGGGTGTGGACATGAGGGGCGGTCAACCGACCCAGGGTAATATCGAGGGCGGACTTTCCACCATAGAGGAGAAGTCCCTGGGAGCGGCCGTGAAAACGGGCTCGAGGAAGATCGACGGCGTATTCACTTATGGCAACAGGATCACTTCGAAGGGGCTGTTCATGGTCGATTCCCCCGGCAGAGAACCAGAGGTGTTGACGGGCCTCGCCGCCACGGGCGCCCAAGTCACAGTCTTCACCACCGGTCGTGGCGCCCCGCAGGGCTTCCCGTTCGCGCCCGTCATCAAGGTCACTGGCAACCCGAAGACCGCCAAGAGCCTGAAAGATCACATAGACTTGGACGTGAGTGGGATACTCAGCGGCGCCGAGACAATCGACGAGGCAGGCCGCGAGATTCTCAACGTTGTGGTTTCGGTCGCATCCGGCAGCAAGACGAAAGCGGAGTTGTTGGGTTACGAGCATTCCATGAACATATACGTCACCGGCCCGGTGATATGAGACCGATGCCTGGACACGTGAGGGACAGACGACTCTCGCGTTGATCATAACGTCCTGACACTGGAGCCATACCCAAAGTATTAATACGGAGTCCCCGTTCAAAACCAGAATCCCGGGTCCGGGAGAGACAAGGTGTCCACCGCACGCTGGGTTGCAACAGAGGAAGTGATATATTGGAGACTGTAAGCTATTCGAAGCCAGGAGTGTCATCCCCTGTCAAGCAGGGCGAGAGATACCACGTGAAGATCGAGGATATCGGCCGGCAGGGCGACGGCATCGCCCGGATCAGCGGCCTCATCATTTTCGTGCCGGGCGCAAAGGTCGGCGACGAGATGGACGTCAACATTGTCAAGGTCGTGCGCAGCGCCGCCTTCGCCGAGAAGGTCGCGGAGTAGATAGGCAACCTGTCACGGATATTTGCCTTCGAAGGATGCCATCCATCCTTCGTCAACTCACTTTTCATTCTTGTTCTCTTCATTCTCCATGACAGTCTTCTGCCGCGCGATCCTCCATTTGTACCCAATCATCGGAGAGATCACGGAGCGCTGCCGGAGAACTCGTTCTCGAATCCTCTGCCATGAACGATCACTCTGGGGACGTACTTGACCAGCTGCCGCGCGAACGCGACCATCTCCGTCTCCGATGGTCCCGGTTCGGTGACACTCCGAAATGGCGCGTCATCTGCGGGGTTGCTCAGGAACTGGTACAGAAGGACCTCACTCGCCCTGCCGGAAATCTGTCTGCCTATGGACTCCATCTTCTCGGCGGTTATGAATCCGGGGATTACCCTTATCCAGACCATTACTTTCTGTCCCTTCAGTTTTTCAAGGGATCTATCGAGCGACTCAAGGTATTTCCTTGTGCGTTCGGGCGAGAGGCCGATGAGCTCAGAGTAGCAGGGAATGTCGTCGAGGGGGCACTTCACCTCGATGACGTACTTGCCGACAATCCCGATCGTGCTCTTCAAGAATTCGGAATCATTGCCGCTGGTCTTGAGGACGATCCTTTTGTTCATGCGCTTCAGGCGCTGCAGTAGATCGAGCAGCTCCTTCTTCTGCAGGGTCGGCTCGGCTCCCCCTATGTATACCTCTTCGATGGTGGGGTCCGCCAAGAAGTCCAGTACTTCCGTGACCTCATGGTCCTTCTTCTCCTGTTTGACATGAGTGCAGTACTCGCAACGAAGGGGGCAACCGAAGAACTCCACCCTGGCTTGACCGCCCAGCTTTCTTAGTGCTATCAGCTTCATCAGAGTATCATCAGCTTCATCAGAGTATCAATAAGGATAACGACCTAACTACCTTGTGCCTGAGATGCAAAGCTCACCAGGCGAGCGCCTTTCGGTAATCCTTCAGCTCCGATCCCACGTCGCTGGGTTTCAGGATTCCTCTGTCGGTCACGAATCGATGGAAGCGGCCGATCGGTGTAGACTCGAACATCTGGCTCGACTCTGTCAGGTTCTTCCCAAGGCGTTTCTCGACGCACCCAAAGTCCTCGGGTTCCACTGGGCAGAGCTTGGACCAGCTGCACAGCGCGTACGAGGGAACTTCGTGATTGATCGCGGCCAGCGCAAGGGCGTGGGTGCCGATCTTGTTCACGACCCACTCACTCGTGATTGCGTCGGCACCGAGCACGGCGGCCTCGATGTCCTTCATACGGCTAAGCACGAGGGAATCGGGGATGAGTTCCGTCTCTATCCCATAGGAAGAAACGATCTTCGCGGTGCACCTGCCCTCTTCGCCTGGCTGGGATTCTGCGACCATCACCATCAGCTCCCTGTCTTCTGCCATCGCTCTGAGCGCGTTCAGCACGGTGCTCGAATACGACATAGTGATAATCCTGGACGCCTCGATCTCCTTTCTCGCGAGCATTGATATCTTGGGATTCGCGGCCTTCTCTTCGTCAAGGACCTTTGAGAGTAATTCGTGCAACGGATCGGATGGGATACTGCCGGACGGAAAGTCCTCGATGAGACAAAGGATCGAGTTCGAGAGGTTGAAAAGCGGCGCCATCGCAGGCTTCGCACGGTGCAGTGAGAATGCGAGACGTTTCAGATCCGCGCCGTTCATTGTTGCAGAATCGTCGACATGTTCCAAGAGGTTCTCTGAGACGAAGATCAGTATCTCCGAGGCTCCAGAGGTCGAGTCCGTTCTGACCTTATCCAAGAGATAAGCTGGGGACCAGGTCATGATGATGTATCATCGGTGGCCGATGTCTTATCGTTTCCCCATCGACGCAGTCCGTACCGACATCCTATCGGGATTCCCACGCGAGGGAACAGACCAGGTTCTCATTCCTTCGTGTCTGGAAACCTTCTTACCGGCGAAGGTTGCAGAACTTGATTCCCCTCGGCAGTTATCAACATGTTCGTGAGCGCGCTGAGCGAACAAAGTGTCCCTCGCCCCTGGATCGTCTCTTTTCCAGGTATCCTTGCGGTTATGAGGCCGTTCGCCGAGACCTCGATCTCCGTGCCTATCTCGGTCAGTCGATGCAGCACGATGTTTCCCATCGCTCCCATGGATTTCTCCATCCAACAGTGCTTCATGGGGCAAAGGTTGCAGTACGCCTTGAATCTCTTCGAGCCCTCCGCTGGAATCAGACCGGCCGCTATCTCCGCCTTCGTCGTCCCGTAGGCGATGCAGCAGCCCAGAACCCTGTCCGCCAGGACCTTGTCGCCCTCGGCGATGCTGACCCTGACGGCCCCGCCCTTCGCCTCGTACCTGTTCTCCAGGTGCCTCTCGCACTTCTCGCGCCCTGTGTTCTTCGTGCTCGACAGCCTCTCCCTTATCCGTGCCGATATTTCCTCCGAATATGCCGCGGCCTTAGCTATTGCGCAAGTGGGGCAATATGAGACTGACGATTTCGCCAGCATACGCCCCCCTCCGTCCCACATGGTGGCGGCGACCCCTAGTCCCTCCCTTCTTATCAGGGTCCGTCCACCCCGTTCATTGACGTACTGGAGCGCTAGGACAGAGGGGGTCAACACCCGTCCGTAACCGAAAAGGGAAGCAACTCTGCCGACGTCGTCCTCTTTGCTGAGCGAATCTTCGACCAGCCTGGAGCTCATTCTCACCGGGATCAGACCGGCATCGATCTCCGCGGACAGTATCGCCGGGGACCAGACGATGTCAAAACCCTCTCCAATTACGTCGCCTTGGTCGTTCCTAATAACGGCGAGCACACCTTCGGGTTCTTCGAATGCCCTCGCTTTCCCTCCCTCACCGATGATCGCTTCCAGAGTCCCGTGGCAGATGCCGCAAGCACCCTCGATCTCCCTGAGGTTCTCAGTCTGCCTGCACACCCGTTCCACAAAATCCATTCGGCTCCTCGGCAGAATAATATCTGGTCATCTTCCAAATGAATCTTTCGGAAGAAGGAAAGATGGGGAGGGGGAGAATCGTCTCTATGTATAGCTGGATATGACTTCGTCTGAGATCTTCTCGAGATCGCTTAGGTTCTTCGAGAACTGGGTCTTGGGGTCAAGGCTTACCAGGAAGTTGTTGCCGTTGGCGCTGACCTTCTCCTGGGTTCTTCTCATGACGTCGAGAACAGGTCTGAATCCGTTCCACATCTCCAGGACTTCAACGCCGTTCAGGACCACGATCCCGTTCTTGTTCTCGATCAGAAATCGACTGACATATCTCTCGAATTCGGCCAAGTTCATGGGGGGAATGCACTCTTCGCCGGGACGCGGGGTCAGCCACTTCATTTGTATTGTCTCGGAGTCGAAGTCCAGTTGTGTCCGCAATAGACACGGCGAGTTCTTCGAGATATACAGCGCTTTCCTTCCCTCGGACAATTCCCTCCGCAACACCTGATGTGTTCTCAGCGGCACTCTTTCGACGAAAAGATACATCTTCCCAGTAGATATTTTCGCGGTTCCTTCCCCCTCTTGACTGGCACTTACAACTGCGTGAGTACTAACAGATTGCCCGCTTCTTCCTGACCGGAATTCTCGAGTCCATATCGAATGAAGCGGCGATTCCGAGGTTCGTAGAACGATGAGCAATTGCCAGCATATCCGTTGAAGGAGCGAATGTTGTTTCAGAATCCCTCGCAATAGCCTCGATTTCTAGGCCTACTACGGCGATTGCGGTCAGAGTCGTCCTTGCCAATCATGCATCGACTGACGATTCCGCGGAGCGACGTTTCATAGGTCGTTAGGATTTGTACGCAGCTATTATGTCGGGGTTCAGACCGGAGAACGCCGAGAGATATTCCTGTCTCTCCTTCTTGAGACCCTCAACCAGCTTGCTCAGTTGCTCCTGCGAGTAGAACTTCGCCGGGTCGAGCCTGGAGAGGTCGACGCCCTCGACGGACTCAGGTATCGTGGCTCCGAAATGGGGGTCCTTCTTCCACATTATCGTCTTTCGGGATATCGCTCTGATTATCCCGCCCATCTCGTTTATCTCAACCCTGGTGACCTTCCTCACGACCTTCTTCGAACCGTTCTCCCCGATCTCGACCAACTCGCCGACGCCTCCGGTGTTCAGCTGGTAGCATTCCACCTTACCGGCGTTGCTGAGGAGGTAGTCGTAGAACCAGTTGCCTTCTTCCGCCTCGCTGCCGATGATGAACGGGTTCGTCCCCACGACCCTGACGGACTCCCCCGCCTTCTTGGGGTCTCCGCCAGTGGACTCGACGGATTCGCCTAGCATGAATGCGCCCGCCGCCTGGGCAGGCGTCAGTCTCGACGCTATGGGCAACACGGTGTTCCGCCTGGTTATGAACACCATGAGAAGCTTGTCTAGCTCAGAAAGGGCCGGTAGATTCAGGCTCTCGCTCTTGAACTCTCCCAGATCGTTCCTCTGGATGATGCCTCTGCCGTTCCCTGTGAGCACCTCGTCCTGGAAGAAGACCTTGCTTCTGTAGTCGACCATGATGTTCTCCAGGATTGCGTCCTTGCTGCGGGCTGCGCTGTAGAGTAGCGGCTGTGACTCAGGGTTCAATCCGTCGGTCTTGATATAGAACCCTCTCTCCGTTCCTAGCGCTTCTCCATTCTTCTTGAGGAATACGACGTCGTCCTGTACGATCCTCACCTTCTCTCCGGGCGCGGTCAGTCCGTGATTGTGACACGAGTGCGTGGTCTTGCCTGTCGCCGTCAGTCCGAAGATAATCATCCCTATCTTCCGGACCTTTCCATCCGGGGTGCGGGCCCATATGAGCTTCGAGCCGGCATGGAGCCCGAGCATGCCCTGCTTCTTGGCCTCGTACATCCCCATTCTGAGGAAGCCCTTCTTGATTTCGCCGTAGTAATCGCTTCCCAATACCAGTGTCAAGCGCTCCTCGGGAAAGACCAGGATCTGGCGGTCTTTCTCTTGCCACTCCGGTAGGTCGATTAGGTTCATTTCCGGCCCGGGGGTGTCGACTCTCGGGAATAACGTCTGGTTCACCATGTAGGCCAAACGTATGTAGTCTGTCCTGTAACGTGAGATGAAAAGGTTGCAGTGGGGCGAGAAGCTGTCGTTCTGGCCCATGGTAAGGGTCAAGGAATACAACGGAACGCGCGGCAGATAGTCAATCACGGATCTCATGGTCTTCGGTAGGTTTCTGACGATCTCTTCCTTCGCCTTGCTGAGCTTCTTCTCCTGGACGCTCTCGTCACCGATGTAGACGGTGAGACCTGCGCTCCTATTCCTCACGGTCGAGCAGAAGTTGTAATTCCCGAACTCTGTCAGGTTCCCGAAGCTCTCGCTGAGCGTCCTCAGTTGTTCGGGAGAAGGGTGCTCGACGTTAGGCATGTCCGGAAGCTTTCGCACCAATTCGAGCAACTCGCTGAACCTCTCTGGCCTCAATGTCACGCCTCCAAGTCAATTAGGTCCTGAAGTTGTGTGCTAAAGTCGTTTCTCGAATTAAAACCTTGTCAAAGGATCTTCTCTTCAAGGGATCTGGATTTCGAATCGCACGGCGCGAAACTGAATGAATCATGATGTCTATCTCGCGGAACGGTCCTTGTACTCCTGTCTGACGGGGGAGAAGACGTCGATATCTGTGCAGTCCTCAAGTGCCTCGGTCCTATGCTCCACGTTCGGCGGCACGTAGTATCCATCGCCCTCGTGAAGATCGTGCACATCTTTGTCGATCCAGATCCTCATCGCTCCCTTCTCTATGAAGCCGATCTGCTCATGGGGGTGTTTGTGGAGGGGGAACTTGACGCCCTTCGGCAGAAAGAACTCGATGACCTGGACGTTCTCTCCGCAGCTCAGCATTCTTCTCTTGACCCCCTGCACGGGCTCCGCCTCGGTGGCCTCGTCGTACTCGTATATCATGGTTCCAAGTCCAGTGGTGAAACGTCTCTCGCGATTAAATAGGTGTCCATATCGCAGGATAAGGAATGAAGAAGTGCCAGGTGAGGGTAATAGGCCCCCTTCTGTTTCAGGCAGCATTCAACTAAGCGCCCTACCCGCCAGTCCTGAGTAGTCATTCTGGCTGTTTGGGTTTGCTCCGGTGGGGAGTCGCCGTTTCACCAAATCTCCGAAGAACGTCATCGCCTGGCGAATCATCCTGGATCGGAGCTGTGTCGTTTCTGCGCCCTTGCCTGGGCTCTCGCCCATCCACTTGCGTGGACCACCGTCTCATGGAGGGGGGACCTTCCTCAGCTGGGTCATTACGACCCTACCGTCGGCTGCCCTCCCTCTCCTGGCGACCTGTTCCAAGGCGAATCCATCTATTTAACCCTGATGTCCGATCTATCGTGAGGAAAACCCTGAGAAATGGGATATATGCGTGAAGCGGTCTTACGTTGATCCAAAGTAAGCTTCCGAGCTTCGCAAGAGACTGGTCTGGAACGATTGGGTGATTGTCTCATCGGAGAGAGCGCAGCGCCCGACAGACTTCTCGAAAGAAAAGGGAAATTCCCCTCACCAGACGGAATGCCCTTTCTGTCCCGGTCACGAGCACATGACTCCCCCTGAGGTACTCGCGTTAAGGGACGGTTCTATTCCGGATGGTCCTCAATGGTCCGTTAGGGTCTTCCCGAACATGTACCCATAGGTGCGCTCGAAGGCGAACGACAGGCTGTATTGCGGCGACATCTTTTGTAGCATGGAAGGTGCGGGGGCACACGAGGTGGTGGTGGACACGCCCGATCATGATTTGAGCTTGGTCGAGATGGACGAGGGTCAGATCGTGAAGGTCTTGAACAAATGCAAGGAGAGACACGCTCATTTGGCCTCGGACGGACGTTACAAATTCATCTTGATATTCAAGAACCACGGTCCGGAAGCTGGAGTGTCCCTGCATCATTCGCACTCCCAGATCATTGCCATCCTCTTCGTTCCTGAGCTGATGCTGCACGAGCTGCAGGACTGCAGGGAGTATCGCGCGGAAGGCGGCGGCTCCTGCGCATACGAGGAACTTGTGAGGACCGAAGGAGACCTCGGGTTGAGAATGGTCATTGACCTGGAACACTTCTCAGTCCATTGTCCATATGCATCTCGGTTTCCATTTGAGGTCCTGATAGCGCCCAAGAAGCACGCCCCCTCGTTCGTCAGCATTGATGCCGGCGAGGTGAGGTCTCTCACCAGGATCATGAGACACGTTCTCAAG